>SVFN01000008.1 GCA_015056815.1 Lachnospiraceae bacterium
TATTTACTTTTCAATGTTCATTACGGGCGAATCCCGCTATTTATGGTCTAAATGCACTTCAATTCCGAAAGGCTATCATTCCCTCCCGCTTTATAATTATACACCGGTCTGATGATCCGGTCGATCTTTACAGTATCTTTGATTGCCGCAGCGATATCCTGCACATTCCGGTAAGCAAACGGACTCTCGTCCAGAGTCTCTTTGTTGATACAGATGGAGTAGATTCCCTGCATGGCTTTCTTAAATTCAGAAACCGTATGATGCTCTGCGACTTCGGTCCGTTTGCAGATCATTCCGGCACCATGGGGCGCCGATGCATTCCAGTCGGGATTACCAAGACCTGTCCCGAGGATCACGCCATCTCTCATATTGATCGGAATGATCACTTTTTCGCCTTCTTTTGCACTGATCGCGCCTTTTCTGAGGATTGGTTCCGCCTCGCCCGTTTCGGCATCTTTACCGGAAAAATCCACATAGTTGTGAATGCAGCCGAGGCTCTCCTCGATCTTCCATTTCATACCGCGGGTGATGGATTCGATGATCGCCTCTCTGTTGAGAGCGGCATATTCCTCTATAATCGCAAGGTCATGCAGATAGTCCTCCTTAAGTTCCTCTGTCAGACAGGTCATCTCATAGGAAGCATATCCTTGTTTTTTCATCTGCATTTGCTTCTGTCCGGTCCTTAAATAGTGTTCCGTCACTTCCACGCCCAGATGTCTGCTTCCGGAATGTACGATCAGATAGGTGTTTCCTTCTTCGTCCATATCCACTTCAATAAAATGGTTGCCGCCGCCAAGACTTCCCATGCTTAGGTTAGCTTTCCGCAGGTTGATGTTTTTATAACAGCGAAGCTGCGACAGGTCGATATATTCGGCATATTTGTGCTCTTTTGTCCGCACCCCCGGCCCCACAGGTACATTCTCCCGGATCACAGTGTCTAACTGTCCGAACTGGATCTTTCCGGCTTTGATTCTCACCATCGTCATGCCGCAGCCGATATCCACACCGACCAAGCTGGGAAGGATCGAATCTCCCACTGTCATGGTGAGTCCGATCGTCCCGACCTTTCCCGGATGAACATCCGGCATCACGCGGATTCGGCTTCCCTGTGCACTCGGATGATCACAGATCATCTGAAGCTGTTTTCTTGCATGCTCCTCTAATGCATACATTTCATTTTCCACCGTATAGACTACGGCATTCGCATATTTTCCATAAATGGTTATCATAAACTTTTTCCTCTTTTCTTCTACTAAGATTCTTGTCTCTGTTTCCTGATTTTGGGCACAATAAAAGCACCCCAAAAGGGATGCTTTGAATGTGTGCGTCATCGCAGCAGTTCTGTTTCTTCGAACTATATATATGATATCTATGCCTCCATTAAACGCTCAATCATTTCCCATAAGGCATTCGCCGAATTGAAGTTCTCCGGTACCAGCTCTGCCGGGGAGATCATGATTCCGAATTCGTCCTCCAATGCCGTCACCAGTGAAATGATGGCAAAAGAATCCAGTATATTGTCATCCACAAGCGTGGTGCAGTTCTCAATATCCTCTCCCGGTATAATGTCTTCCAAAATCTCGATCAGTCTTTCCATAGCGTTTCTCCTTTTCCTGATTGTTTTCGTTCTCGTCCTTTATGCCGTATCCTCTCTCTCAGGCTGCTGCATTTATTGCCGGATGCCGTCGTTGAATCCGTTCGTTTCCATGTGATCCCGCAAAAGGCTCGTATTTCCCTGTTCATCTTTTATCACGACTGCGGGAAGGTCACGGCTTAAAAATAAGGATAAGCCTTCGGTAGAAGCATAGGCTCCGGCCAGTCCGAAGCCCAGAACATCACCTGTTTGCAATTCCGGCAGGACTGCTTTTCGAACCAGAATATCATTGACGGAACACAACGATCCTGCCAACACATATTCCTTTAACGCAGCCTGACTCCGCTCCTGTTTTGGCAGCACCCCGATGTACGGTACTTTCATCCCCGCCATGCTTCCGTAATAGGAGATCTGATGGAGTCCTCCGTCCAGTATAGTATAATTTACCCCATTTGTCGTCTTGCTGTCAACTATCTTTGTAAAATAGAAACCGCTGTTGGCCGCAATAAATCTTCCGTATTCAAACGTTACCTTCGCGTAAGCTTCCGTCAGACCGGTGCGGGCTACGATACCGGCAAGTATTTCCAGCTTCTTTTTGGCCTCAGAAGTCTCCTGACAGACTCCCTCAAACAAGGCATCTGCCTGCGTCTGCCCTTCTTTTTCTTCCTCTTTTTCCCTGAAATAATGAACCGATAATCCCGGACCGTACTCAAGCTGCGTTTTTCTGCCCGTAAGTGTTTCTAAGTGTTTCCCATACTCTGAAAGCTCCTGCAATTCCGTTTCGATCCTTTTCTCATTTTTCTGTGTACCCGAAAAATAGTGGATCCCAAGGAAGGTAAGATGCTCTGACTCCATCACCTTCCGGCACAGGATTTCAAACGTCTCCCGGTCTACCCCGAACTGATTGCCGGAAGACAGGCGGATATAACAGTCAGCTCTTACTCCGGCCTCTTTCGCACACGTTTCAAGAATCTTGAAATGCGCAGGTGACTCTATGGTAAAGGAATTGTTCGCACCACCGTTATTCAGAACAGAACGGATGCTTTCCATGGTCTTATTGACACCGGATACCAGGACTTTGCCCGGTTCGATCCCTGCCCTGCGGCAGATCTCATATTCCCCCGGTGAGCAGACCTCAAGCCGGTCGGCTGTTTCCGCCAGGCTGCCAGCCAGCATCGGTGCCGCTTTCATCGCAAAGCAGACGCCGATGTCCGGAAGCATTTGTCTGATCAGTTGTATCCGTTCTTTCAGCCCGGTAATATCATACAGATAAAACGGTGTCTGATATTTCTGTATGATCTTTTGAAGCTCCTTTTCCCTGTCTGTCATTCTTCCATTTACTCCTATTTTACAATCAGTACCCACCGGCAGAACGCATGCGCGTCGTTTTATTGCACTCCGGCACTGATTTCCCGATACGGTTTCTATTGTTTTCTCAGTTGGTTTCTGTCAATCTTTCCGTTTTTGGTAAGCGGTAATTCTTCCAGAAAACGGTATGCATTGGGAAGCATATACTCCGGCAGTCTGCCCCTAAGTCCTTCCACGATGCCTTTTTTATCCTCTGTCCCGGTATAATAGGCAACGATACGGTAACGCTCTGTATCATAAATACAACAGGCCTGCGCTACCTGCGGCAAAGCGTTCATCGCACGCTCAATTTCTTCCAGCTCAATCCGGTGTCCGTTATGTTTGATCTGGAAGTCTTTCCTTCCGGCGAAATATAACCGTCCGTCTTTTCGGTACGCCAGATCGCCGGTCTTATAGATCCGTTTGAATGTGCCGTCCGGCATTTTTCTTTGCACAAAAGCGGCCTGCGTCGCGGCATCGTTATGGTAGTAGCCAAGTGCAAGTCCATCTCCGCTTACGCACAGCTCTCCGGTCACTTCTTCTTTTTCCGGTCCGATCACGTTTCCATCCTCGTCCCACAGAGTGATCTGCTTGCCGGGGTAAGGCTCTCCGATCGGCAGCTTCTGTCCTTCCTGTACAAGCTGTGGGATCCTGTAGTATGTACAGTTACAGGTGATCTCGGTCGGTCCGTAAAGGTTCACGAACTGCGCTTTGGGATACTGTCTCATCCAGTCCGCCAGATGTTTTGCGGGCATCTCCTCCCCGCTGAAAAGCACTTTGTTGATATGCGCCGGGACTTTATACATAAATTCATGAAGCCTGTTGATCAATACCAGTGCGGATACCGCCCAGATCAAGGTCGTGACCTTATGTTCTTCCATCATGTCCATGACATTGTTCGGGAAGCGGAAATATGCGGTCGGGATAATGACCATGGTCGCTCCCGTCTTCATGCAGCTGTAAATATCTTTCACCGACACATCAAAATCAAACGGAGCCTGATTGCCGATCACGTCCTGCTCTGTGATCCCAAACAGTTTTGTAAAATGATCGATAAACGTGATGACAGAATCCTGTCCCACTAAGACGCCCTTCGGTGTGCCCGTGGAACCGGAGGTAAAATTGCAGTACAAAGGTGCCTCCGGTCTTTGCATCTTCCGAATCTCTGCGAGTCTTTCTTTTGCCTCTTTTGAGAAATCCTCCGGATTTTTCTCTTGCAGCTCCCCGGCGATCAGGATCGTCCCTGCATATCCTACTTCGGCAAGTTTCTCCCGATATTCCGGTGTCGTTACCACTACCTGCGGCCTAAGCACCTCCAGCTGTTTTTTCGTCCGCTCTGTCGGGAAGCCGGGATCTAACAGCGAATAGAATCCGCCCGCATATACGATCCCGAAAAACACTTCCAGTGTCAGGACACTTTTTTTCATAAAGACAGCCACGGGCTGTTCTTTCAAAACATAGTCTGCCAGGCACAGACCGATCGTTTGGGAGATTTCCTGCAGCTTTCTGTAGGTACAGCTTTCCTTGTCATCGATCA
This sequence comes from Lachnospiraceae bacterium, assembly GCA_015056815.1. Taxonomy (GTDB): domain Bacteria; phylum Bacillota; class Clostridia; order Lachnospirales; family Lachnospiraceae; genus SIG333. The sequence goes on from SVFN01000008.1 coordinate 4,479, forward strand.
CCGCCGTCTTATCCGGCAGGCGTCCGGCTGCTTCTTCCATATATTCCAATACGTTTTTCATTTTCGTTTCCTCTTTAAAACACCTAGCGGCGTTGTGAGTCATTGCTATTTTGTTATTTCAGATACTCCATCAGATAGCGTGTGATCTTCTCAGTCCCGTTTACGTTTACATGATCGCCGCCATCGAGCATATCCTTGTTCCAGTCGATTCCTAATTCCTCCGTTTTTTCATTGAGGTCAAGATATGTCAGACCATTCCGATCTGCATAATCCCGGATCGCGTTATGCTTTGCATAGTTAAAATTCATAGGCGCAGGCGCGCTGACCAGAAGCAGTTCGCTCCCTTTCTCCTCGCAGATTTGTCGGATCCGTTTCAGGTACATCAAAGAAGACCGGAGGATCTTCGTTTTTTTCTCCGTGGGCTGCATATACTCTCCGCCCGTATAGGGAACCACATCTGTCCGAAGCGCAAACCCTCTGTAATGCTCGATCTTTTCCGGTTCTTTTAATCCAAGCATTTCTTTCCATTTCCCATGATAGCGCAATACCGGGAAAACATCATAAGCGGCCGTATTGAACATGCCGATCAGTTCTCTCCGCTCATTCGTATCATTTACAAGAAGATCTGTTTCCAGAATGACGAGCTTCGGACTCTGCGTCTTTACAAGATCTCTTAATGCATGATAGGCCTCACTAGGAGTCTGTCCGGACTGCGCAACAATATAAGAAGAAATTCCGGCTTCTTCCCAGAGCATTTTCGGTGAAAGCAATACAAGCGCTTCACTGTCTCCAAGAACCGCGACCCCGATGGAATCTGCCGGCTGCGTCAGCGCTGCCGCTACATAAGCGTCTCTCTCACTAACTAAGTCCGGCCGTCCCTTGGGAATCGGGTTCATCATTTCGGAAAAGAAGATCAAAACCGGCAGCAAAAGCAGCGGAAAGACCACAAACTCCAGCCATCTTTTTCGTTTCTCAGAATCCAGCATAGATCATGTCCACCTCCTCATATCCCGGTCCGTAAAGACCGAAGATCAAGATCGTCAAAGCAAGCGTCAGCACAAGCGCAAAACGCAGGATAAGCGGCAGGTTTAACAGCTCCTCCAGGATATCTTTCCCCTTTTCCCGCATAAGATTCACAAGGATCACGACCGCAAAAGCCACGCCCACGATCAGCCAGTCCAAGCCGTCGAGTCCCCAGGAAGGAAGATCTTCGGTAAAAAGTCTGACCAGTGAAAAATCCCGAAACATGGCTCCAAACATCTGAAAGCCGTCTTTCAGATAATCTGCACGGAAAAACAGCTCTCCGGCAAAGATGATGATCCAGGTCTTCAAAATCCGGACAGCACTCACAAAGCGGTTTTCTTTTGTCAGTTTCATACGCGCCAACAGCTTATCGCCAAACGGTTCTAAAATCAGCTCTGCCATGATCACGACAAAGTAAAAAACGCCATAAAAAATATAGGTCCATTTAGGTCCGTGCCAGAGTCCGTTGCAAAGCCACACCGGTAATAATGCCATCGCTGAAATCACCATTTTGGTCAGATGGGCACTGTACCTTCCTTTCGCAAACTTCCCCCATTTTCTGGCGAGTCCGCTCATGGAGACCGGATAAAAAATATAGGTCTTAAACCAGACGCCCAGGGAAATATGCCATCTTCGCCAGAATTCCGATGCGTTTTTGGCTAAGAAAGGCTGTCTGAAATTTTCCGGGAGTCCAATCCCGAACATCTGCGCGCAACCACATGCCATGTCGATACAGCCGGAAAAATCCATGTACTCCATGATCGTAAAGCAGATCGCAGCAGCAGCCACCTGCGCCCCGTGCGGATCCCCGGACATATCATACATAACATTTACCGCCGGAAAGAGCCGGTCTGCGATCACCAGCTTTTTCATCGCGCCCCATCCCAGGCGTATATATCCCTTCATAACCTGATCCGGATCCACCGTTTCTCCCGCAAAGAGGGTTTCCCGGATATGGGCATAAGGGGTAATGGGACCTTCTATGATGGTCGGAAAAAACAGCAGGAATAAAAGCAGCCGGAACGGATTATGCTGTGCCGGAACCTTTTTCCAATAAACATCTGCCAGATAGCCGATCGCCTGCAAGGTGTAAAAAGAAATCCCTAACGGAAGCAGAAAGTTCTTCAGGGCAAACTGCCTCCCGGATCCGGTTTCTTTTAAGATCACATTGATATTTTCCAGAAAGAAATCCGTATATTTCATAAATAACAGGATGGAAAGCAATGCAAGGATTCCCGCGGTCAGAACGATCCTGGTCTTTCTCTGACAGGCTTCCCGGATCTTGCCTTTTTCTTTTTTGATCTCGTCTTTTTCTCTGGGATTTCCGGAAGGATCTGTTGTCCTGACCGCTTTTACGGCCGCGGTCTGACGTTCTCCCAGCTTCTCCAGTAAAATTCCCGCAAGCCAGGCAATCCCTGCCGCTGCCATCGGAAAGACGATCCGTTTTACACTGAAAGTGGAATAAAACGCGATGCTGGCCAAAAGCAGCATGCTCCATCGGTATTTCTTAGGAAACAGCTGGTAAAAAAGGATGGTTGCCGGCAGAAAAATAACGGCAAATACCAGTTTATAGTAAACCATTTTTGTCACTCCATATTGTTTCTTTTCTCTCTAACGCGGCAGGCTGTCCCGCGTTTTGATCGTTACTTCTCTTTTTCATGCTGAAGGATCGACAGCAGCATATCAAAAACCGGTTCATTTTCCCGGATCACAAGTGCAATGTTCTTCTTCGCTCTGCTCAGTCCGTGGAAAAGCCTGCGTACCTTATATTCCTCTGTCTTCTCATTCTCTCCGGTCTTTGTGCGCAGGTTGCCATTCCCGTCATAATAAAACGTATCGTCAAGCAGCATCACGACCTTTTCAAATTCCCGACAGGTCGCTTCTGCGGTCTCAATCCGGTTTTGCGGCTCCCTGCCCGCTGTTTCCGTCGTTTCCGCCGGCTGTCGGATGGTATTATCCCAGATATAGATATACTCTTCTTTCCGGAATTTTTGCAGCAGCTTCCATGTCTCTTCATCATTAGAGGCATAGACCAGTGAAACGGACGGATATTCCTTTCGGTGCCCTCTGTCCCTTGCACCCATGACACAACCGATGAAGGAGGAAAGCTCACTGTTTAATCTGATCCGGTTTGTCAGTTTGTACTTCTGATAGCCGGAAAGTCCTTCGATCAGGTCAGCTCCTGTATGTTCCCGCTCCTCCTTTGCGATCGCATCCTCCTTATCATAAGAAAAGATAACGGGAGCTTTCCACTCTGCCGCCAGTGCCAGAATGTCTGTCAGGGCTGTTTGCGTGATTCTGTGTCCCTCATCCACCAGGATTGCGGCGTACTGTTTTGAAGTCTCGATCTTCTGTGTCTTTTCACAGTAATAAAAATCAACACGTTTCAAGCGTTCATCCAGTTGTTCCAGCTCCTTTGCATGGGAGCCGAAATGAAAAACGCAGATCCTTTCACTAATGGAAAGCTGCATCGCAATATCATACAAAAGGATTGTCTTGCCCGTGCCGGGAAGTCCCGTAAATCCCTGCACCAACACATGTCCCGAAGGCTTCTCCTGCTCTTGTCTGATATTTTTGAGGATCTGTCTGCGGATATCCTTCTGCTGGGAGGTCAGAAAATATTCCTGCCGCAAGAAACGTCCCGGATCTGTCAGCGGGGAAATCAGATACTTGTCTTCTTTGAACAGTTCTTCGATATTCCCATCATAACAGTCTGTCTGCCTGGAAAGGATCTTCGAAAAATCCTCCCACGAGGTCTCAATAAGTCTCCCTCCGTTGGAAAGACGTACCAGTCTGTCATTCTCACTGACATAGGTATAAGAATACATGTTTTTCCCCAATGTTGCAAGATAATACCGGTTCTGAAGAAGCTGCTTTAATATGGCATCGTCTGTCACATTGCCGCTTTTTAATTCGATATTGATCACCTGATCGTCGTTGATCCGCAGCAGATCAAACTCTTTGCCAAGCTTAGGCATCACAAAAGAATAGTAAAAATCCAGCTCCGGTGCCGTCTCCATTACCTGATTCAGTTGGTCGCAAAAAGCACGCAGTCCCTCGATCTCCCACTCTTTGATCTTCAGATACCGGTTTCGTTTCGACATCTGCCGTTCCAGCCGTTCTAATTTAAGCGGGTCGCAGATCCGGGTAAGTGCATAAATATTTACAGGTTTCATATTCTCACCTCGGCCGCCTTTGATCTGGCGTTACTATTGGCTATTTGATACAGTTTCTCCGCAGACTCCCAATGCAGTGTTTGGCGCGGACTGAATAGTAGCGATCCGGCCGCTTATGTATTCATGCATATGTAATAGTGTAGCATAAAACCTCTTTCTTGTGTATCATAAGGTTACAGTTCCCAAAGACCTGTGGTTTTCTTCGCCGCCTTTTGCAGGATCATCGCCCGCAACTCCACGTTTCCGGACGGGATCAGGTTCAAAAGCCGTTGAATATTTTCGTCTGTCAGCAGCTTTGCTTCTTCCGAAATGGCGATCATCTCCCGCTGCCATTCTCCTGCCTGTGCCAAAATCTCCAGTGTCTCCGGAATATTCCTAAGCTTCTGAAGATAAAACCGATACCATTCCTCATCGAACAAAATATTCCCGGTCCGTTCTTTTAAAAGTCTCTTCCAAATAATCTCTGCTTTGTGACATCGCCTTTTGTGCCGATACTGCATTACCGATTCTTCGCCGCCTTCATAGTCTTCTTCACCGCCGGCCAGAAACGGCTGAAAGCCGGCCTCGTCCGGCATGGCCAGATACGCCTTGCATTCCAGATCCCACACAAGCGGGACACTTTGCCCTCCTGAATGATATGCATCGACAAATAACTGTGGATTCTTAAAATGACAAAGTGCGACGGCATTCAGTTCGCCACTTAACTGCTGTTTGGCCGAAAAGCCTTCCGGCCGGAAATTTTCCACCTGTTCCGGCTCACCATAAAACCAGGCAGTTCTCAGGCTTTCGCAACCTTGAAAGACTTCCTTTCCAATCCTGCACAATGTCGTTGGAAGTGCGATCCATTTCAGATTTTTGCAATAGGCAAATGCCCAGTCTTCTATCTGTTCGGTTCCGTACGGCACGATAAAACCGGTTAGCGTTCTTTCACCCAGATATTGCTTTTTTTGTATTCTGTTTTTATATTGCTTCTCCATACTCATCATCTGATTCCTTTTTTTATCTTTGCCGCCCATTATCCCGATCCGGTATTGGCTCTATAATATGACATTTCTGTAAATATTCATAAAATTTTTCCCACTTTTTGGTAACTTTTTATTAACAAAATGTTCACATTTTACCGCTTATCCTATTGGCAAAAATAGTCTGCTATGCTATACTATAAAAAGATAATAGCATTTTTAGTAGCCTGTAAACCGCATACAGACGGTATTTGGAGCATTTACAGTCTGTTTGGGCCTTTATGAATATACGGATATCTCGGGAGGCGTTTTTACTAAGGAGATTCATATGATGAAAAAGAAAGGATCAGCATCGGATCATCGCGGATTCACGTTAATGGAGTTTGTTATTGTAGTTGCTATCATTGCACTCTTAATCGGCATTATGGCACCGCAGCTTATGAAATACGTGGAAAAGTCAAGGGCAGCTTCTGACAGACAGGCTCTGGAACAGATTTTCAAATCCTGTTCTTATGAATATCTGACCGGCGATTACACTCCCGGGCAGTTGTCTTCCCGCTATTTTAACGGAATTGGAAGCGGTGGTGAATTGCCCGCCAGCGGTGTCCCCATTTTACATATTGATCGAAATGGATACATCAGTCTGAACTATGCCAACAATTTTGCCCCGGGCGAGTTTCTGTACGAGTCTCTGGCCGCTTCGGGCATTACGACAGCTTCTTTAAAATCCGGCGGCTCCGTCAGGCTTTTTAAGAGTTCTACGATCCGTAAACTTGCCGGCAGCGGAGGGCTGGACATCATGATGCGTTTTGATACCAGACAGGTGCTTTGTATGTGGGTCGGCAGTCCTGCTGCAGCAGACGGCTCCCTTTCCGATTCCTGCGTTCCGGACGATGAATATGTCTTCGGTGATTACGAATATCATTGATAGCATCTTTAAATGAGCATGTATTTTAACTGCTGTTAACTTTTCATACAACGCGGATTGTGAAAACCGGTTTTCACAATCCGCCTTTTATTTCAGATAAATCCTTTTCGTTTCTTCGCTTTCTGAATCAGTTTCTCCGATTCCTCCATCGCGTCCTTCAGATATTCCTCCTGCCATTCCTTGCCGGCTTTTTCCTCTTTTTTACTTTTTTCCCATGCGGCGCTTCTTGCAGCTTCGTCTGCATATTTGTCCTCTCCAAAGACATGCGGATGCCTTCGGATCATTTTGTCTGCGACTCTTTTTGCCACATCTTCAAATTGAAAAAGCCCCTCTTCTTCTGCAAGAACGCTGTGAAAGATTACCTGTAAGAGAAGATCTCCCAATTCTTCCTGCAGATTATCCGCATTCCCGGTATTCTCATAAATATTGATCCCGCAAACGACCTCTGCCGCCTCCTCGATGCATGCCGCCTTTAAGCTCTCATGAGTCTGCGCGCGGTCCCACGGACATCCTTCTTCAGAACGCAGCTTTTTCATGATATCGATCAGTCTATCCAGTTCACTCATTTTTTCCCTGCCTTAACTGTATTTTCGTTTTCCATCCTGTTCTTTCTTCCCCATCGCAGCAAAGAACAAACAATCATTTCCTGACTGCTGTGCAGAACGCTGAATTTCTTCAGGTCCCATGCACTTTCTCCCTACAGTCCGATCTTTGCCATGATCTGCTCAGGTGTCACTCCCGGATGTGTCACATACATCCGTACAAGTTGCCGGGTAAGTTCCGGATCCAGCCTGTGCCTGCTCGCGATCTTATCGGCCGGAATGCCTTTATCCACATCCGCACAGACTTTTTTGACTAACATCACCGTCACCCCGCTCAGACCCTTTTCGGGCTGTTCCTTTTTATGCGCTATCCCGATCTTTTCTACCCAAATGCCTTCTATTCCCTCTCTTTCATCGTCAGTCGTAAGCACCGCCATCGTGATCGGCTGATGAAACCGGCCCGGCCCGCAGCTTCCCGGATTCAGATACAGGGTATCTCCTTTTTTCTCACAGAAATAGTTGTGGGTATGTCCAAAGATGATCACATCTGCTTTGATACCCGCCGGAATATCTTTCTTTTTATGTGTCACATAATAGTGCTTTTCAAACAGCTCCCAGTTTCCCGCCGGCGGTATGTGTTCTGCCCACTCTTTGTCGTTATTGCCGCGGACCGCATATACGGGCGCATACTCTGACAGCTCGGACAGTATCTTCGGACTGCTGATATCTCCGCCATGAATGATCGCTTCACAATTTTCAAGCTCCGCCTTTACCTCCGGCCGGAGCAGATCGTGTGTATCGCTGATCACTCCAATCCTATGAATCATGCTTTGTCTCTCCTGTTAGTCTGCCAAACATTCCTGCATTTTCACCATCGTATCACTGTCCTTTTCTCTTAGGGCATCGATCAGCCGAAGCATTCTTGATGCATTGACTTCAAGCTGTCTGCGGCTTAAAGATCCTTCCCGCAGTGCCGCAAGCATCTCTTTGAAGTTTCCGCTGCTTCCCGGCATCACAAGCTCACTGCCTGCCGATGCGATCTTAGATCCGACAGCCACCGGATATTTAGAACTTTTGTCTGTCATTTCCTCAACGATCCAGTCCGTCATGACTACTCCGTCAAAGCCGAATTCCCGTCGCAGGACATCCTCGATCAGATCTCTTCTCTCGGAAGTATGGACACCGTTTAACAGATTATAAGAGGTCATGACCGTCATCGGATGCGCTTCCCTTACACAGATTTCAAAGCTGCGCAGGTATAATTCTCTGAGCGCCCGCTCACTTACCATGCTGTTATTCTGAAACCGGTTATATTCCTGATTGTTGGCCGCATAGTGTTTGATCGTTACGCCACAGCCTTTGTGGCTCTGTACTCCTTTCGTGAGTGCTGCCGCAAAGTAACCACTGATCAGCGGATCCTCCGAATAGTATTCAAAGTTCCTGCCGCATCGGATACTCCTGTGCAGATTCAGGGCAGGCGCAAGCCAGAGCTGTACGCCGAATTCCTCCATCTCGCTTCCCACGATATCTCCGCAGGCCTGCGCCAGCTCCAGATTGAAGCTCTGTGCAATAGCTGTCCCGATCGGGATCGCCGTTGTAAACTGTTCCCGGATCTTCGCTCCTTTTTTCGGACGTCTTGTCAGCACCTTCATAAGAAAAGACTGATACTTCGGCAGGAATTCCTCCAGTCCTGCCAAAAGCGAATTTCCGACCGCGAAGGCATATTCCCCTTCTTTCCAATAGCGTTTACTGAGTCTAAGTCCTGCAGGTCCATCCGCCATAACGAGAGCCTCCACACCTTTATCACGCAGTTTTGAGGTTGTCTCTCCTGCTGCCCCGGCAACTCTGCGCCCTGCATTTCCGATCACACTCCTGATACCGCTTCTTTCGTCAAACGCGCCGATATTTAAGTACAAAAGCTCCTCATCCGTGAAGTTCTTTACTCTCTTATCGATCTCATCCGCCTGCTTGTAATCAATGCTTTGCACCTCGCACTCCGCCGCTTTTATCGTGACTGTGAACAGGCTATGCGTATCGATCTCATCCTTTCTCTCTCCGGTCAGACACAAATCCTTAAAGTCCGTTCTGCCGGACAGATTTCTGACCTTCCTTACCGGAATTTCTTCCTCCACCCGCACGATGCCTGCCGGCTGTACTTCTCTGCTGTTTTTGCCGATATACAGGATATGATCTCCCTGCTCTAACAGATAAGACGCCTTTTTCGTGTCATAGATCGTAACATCTTTTAAGTTGATTCTGACGCTAAGCTCCTGTTCTTCACCGGGCGCAAGCTCTTTGGTTTTTCCCCAGCCCGCGAGTACTCTTACCGGTTTATCCCTGCCTGTTTCCGGATAAGAAAGATAGAACTGGACTACTTCTTTTCCTCGGGATTCTCCAGTATTTCTAACGGAAACCTTTGCGCTAAGCATCAGCTTTTCTGCTCTCAGTTCTTTACATTCTACCGCAAACTCTGTATAAGACAGCCCGTATCCGAACGGAAACAATACTTTTGTCTGCAGACTGTCGCAATAACGATATCCCACATAAACGCCCTCCAGATAGCGGGTATCGTCTCTCCCGCCAAAATCCAGCGTCTCAGGCTGGTCTTTCCAGGCTGTCCAGGTATCCGTCAGCCTCCCGGAAGGGTAACGTTTCCCCAGGATCAGGTCTGCAAGCATCCTTCCCGTAGCGGCACCTAACTGCGACAGGAGCAGTATATTTTCCACAGCAAGCACCGGTGTCAGGTCAATGGGTGCTCCCACATTCAGCACCAGCAAAAATTTGGGATATTTCTTATGGATCGTTAATATGTCCCGCACTTCCGTATCCGACAGGAGAATGTCTCCCTTTTTCGGCTCTCTGTCATTTCCCTCGCCGCAGATACGCGACAGCACATAGACAGCCGTATCGCCTGCCCCGTCAATCGGGAGTTCATATTCCGGCTGTGGCATAACGGCTCCCATCCCTTCCACGACCGGGGACATATGTCTCTTTTTGGCCCTTGCCCGGATCTCCTGCACAAAATCCAGATGTGCCTGTTTTACGATCTCATCATAGTCATTGAGCCAGCCGGCTGTCGTGATCTGAAAGCCTGCCTTTCGCAGACCCTGTTCGGCACTGATGGTAAATCTCGAATATACTTCGCCGGAGCCTGTACCTCCCCGCAGGGTATTACGGGCGCCATTTCCGTATAATGCCAGTTTACAGGGACTCTGCAGTGGAAAATCCCCATTGCTCTTTAATAGTACCGTACATTCCGGGAGCATCTTATAAACCCGCTTCAAATGTTTCTTTTCTCTTTCTGTCATTGCCATACTCAACCCCTTTCCGGAATTACTTATCGTTCTTTAGATACCGTTCCATATTCTCCCAGTCAATCTTCTCGTCCCGGTAAAAATAAACCCTGTCACGCTCGCTCACTTCGCGGATCACCCTGCAGGGATTACCGACTGCGACACAATTCGCCGGAACGTCTTTTACCACGATACTTCCCGCTCCGATCACAGCATTGTCTCCGATGGTAACTCCCGGTACGACGACTGCCCCTGCTCCGATCCATACATTATTGCCAATGCGGACTTCTTTATTGTACTGAAGACCTTTTGCCCTAAGCTCCGGTAAGATCGGGTGATTGGCAGTCGCGATCACCACGTTGGGGCCAAACATCACTTTGTCTCCCACATAAATATTGGCATCATCCACCATCGTAAGGTTAAAGTTGGCATAAACCGCTTCCCCGAAAAAAACATGTTTTCCGCCCCAGTTCGCATGAAACGGCGGTTCGATATAGCAGTGATCGCCACAGCTTCCAAGCATCTTTTTCATCAGTCGCTCACGTTCTTCTATCTGCGACGGGCGTGTCGCGTTAAAATCATACATCACTTCCAGATACTGATTCTGAATATCCATGATCTCATTTACGGTTGCGTCATAGATCATACCCTTTTCCATACGTTCTGCTTCTGTCATTTATCATTCCTCCCCACTTGTAGAATTATCCGGCAAAAAAAACAGGCAGCGCCCACACGCGTCTTTTCCTAAATTTTACCGTAATCCCACACGGGTGTCAAAGTAAATTGCGACTCTGCCTAATATATAAAAAAGCTATATAAAAAATACTCCCTTTTCGAAAAAGTGTTACTCGCCAAAATTAGATTCGCGTATTTATCTTCAAATATAGCACTCTATCGTATCATTCCTACAAATTTGAATTGACTGAACTCTTTAGATCGTAGAATACGAGCAAAAACACAACATTTGCGAGTCTGTTTTCCCCACATATTTGAGCCTATTGCAGAAAGCTCAACAAACATACTTGGCAAACTCAAAATGATTTGATCCATTTAACTTTTTGAGCATTTTGGATCAATGCCTTCCGACTCATTGCTTGACTCATTTCGCTATTTCCCCATTTCGGGTCAATGCCTTCCGACTCATTACTTGACCCATTTCGCTATTTCCCCATTTCGGATCAATGTCTTCTGCCTAATTACTTGACCCATTTCGCTATTTTTCCATTTCGGGTCAATGCCTTCTGACTAATTGCTTGACTCATTTCGCTATTTTTCCATTTCGGGTCAATGCCTTCTGGCTAATTACTTGACCCATTTCGCTATTTTTCCATTTCGGGTCAACGCCTTCTGACTAATTGCTTGACTCATTTCGCTATTTTCCCATTTCGGGTCAATGCCTTCTGACTAATTGCTTGACCCATTTCGCTATTTTTCCATTTCGGGTCAATGCCTTCTGACTAATTACTTGACCCATTTCGCTATTTTCCCATTTCGGGTCAATGCCTTCTGACTAATTGCTTGACTCATTTCGCTATTTTTTCATTTTGGGTCAATGCCTTCTGACTAATTGCTTGACTCATTTCGCTATTTTTTCATTTTGGGTCAATACCTTCTGACTAATTGCTTGACTCATTTCGCTATTTTTCATTTTGGGTCAATGCCTTCTGACTCATTACTTGACTCATTTCGCTATTTCCCCATTTCGGGTCAATGCCTTCTGACTAATTACTTGACCCATTTCGCTATTTTTCCATTTTGGGTCAATGCCTTCTGACTAATTACTTGACCCATTTCGCTATTTTCCCATTTCGGGTCAATGCCTTCCGACTAATTACTTGATCTATTTGGCTATTTTCCCATTTTGGGTCAATGTCTTCTGCCTAATTACTTGACACATATCGCGATTTTCCCATTTTGTATCACTTTATATATCTTAATGCTTCTTTATCATTTTTAACTTTCGAGTAAAATTACTGTCGCGTCATCAAAACAAACGCCCATTTGTTTATTTCATTAACCTGAAAGTTATTTGTTATACACTGTTATCGCTGGCACGCAATCGCACAAGGGAAAGCCCCCACTACTTGATTGTTGTGTTGCCCGTCAAATGCATGTTCATACAATGATATGCGCTTGACGGGCTTATCACCCAAAAGCAAACGGGAGGATATACCTCCCGTTACTTACTATGAATATGATATTGCTCTACTCGACGCCGTTCCAGCAATAGGTGCACAGACACTCCGGATCGATCCCGACAGATTCCAACATATCATCCAGTCTGTGGAACCGTAAGGATGTAAAGTTCAATTTCTCGCGGATCTTCTCTACCATCTTTTCATACTTCTCGGAATCCGGATCCGCATACTCACGAAGAACCTCTTCCGACACTTCTCCTCCTTCAAGTTCATTGATCACCTTGCGTGCGATCAATTCCATCTCGGATTTGGAACGTGAGAAGTTCAGGTATTTACAGCCGAACAGCAACGGAGGACACGCCGGTCTGATGTGTACTTCCTTCGCACCGCTCTCATATAAGAACTCTGTTGTCTCGCGAAGCTGTGTTCCGCGTACGATAGAATCATCGATCAGTAAAAGACGTTTGTCCTTGATCAGATCATGCACCGGAAGTAGCTTCATATGCGCGATCAGATCACGTTTTGTCTGCATGGTCGGCATGAAGGAACGTGGCCAGGTCGGTGTATATTTGACGAACGGTCTTGAAAACGGGATGCCGGACTCATTCGCGTAACCGACCGCATGCGCGGTACCCGAATCCGGAACTCCCGCGACAACATCCGCCTCCACATTATCTCTCTTGGCTAAAAGCTCACCGCATTTGTAGCGCATTTTCTCCACATTCACGCCTTCGTAGCTTGCCGCCGGATATCCGTAGTATACCCAGAGGAAAGTGCAGACCTTCTTTTTGGTACCGGGTGCCACCAGAGTTTTTACCGTATTTTCGTCAAACACCACAATCTCACCGGGGCCTAATTCCCTGTCGTCCTGATAACCGAGGTTCAAGTAGGAAAAGCTCTCGAAGCAGGCGCAGCGCGCACCGTCTTTTTTGCCCAGAACCACAGGAGTCCTTCCCATCTTATCCCTTGCAGCATAAATACCTTTGGGCGTCATGATCATTAAGGAAAGGGAACCGTCGATCACATCCATCGCGTATTTGATCCCCTCGATCAGATTGTCTTTTTTATTGATGAGTGCCGCGACTAACTCTGTCGAGTTGATCTCACCGTTACTCATTTCAAAGAAATGGGTGGAGTTGCATAAGATGTCTTTGACCAGTTCTTCCACGTTGTTGATCTTGCTGACGGTCGTGATGGCGAAGCTGCCATGATGGGAACGCAGTAAGATCGGCTGCGCCTCATAATCGGAAATACAGCCGATACCGTAATTGCCTTCCAGTCCGTCCAGTTCATCCTCAAATTTCGTACGGAAAGGTGCTCCTTCAATACTGTGAATCTCTTTGTTAAAACCGTTTTCTTTTCCGTACACTGCCATACCGGCACGTCTCGTACCCAGATGTGAATGGTAATCTGTCCCGAAAAACAGATCAAATGTACAGCTTTCTTTTGATGCTACTCCAAAAAATCCACCCATATTTGTCCTCCATGTCTGTCTGAAAGTATCTAAATGTATCCTTATTTATTTGTTCCGCACCGCCTTTTGTGCGGCAATGCGTTTTTATTATACGGCAGAAACAAAATCTTTTCAAGAAATTTTATGGCAATTTACAGGTCATGAGAAGTTGGCTCCATAATTCACTCTGCCAGTATAAAATTCCTCCATTCTTTATTCCTTCCAAACGGCCTCTTCCACTTCCTCTGCCGTATAAGTATACGCTCCAAGTTTTTCCTTTAATGCTTCCCTTTTTGTGTCATTCAGCTTTATCTTGTTCTCATTCTTCTCCTCTTCATAGATCCTTGACATAAAGACCGCATGTGAATATTCCGCCACTCTGTAAATATCCTCGAACCCTTTTTGCGGCTCAAAATGGTTCAGTCTTTGGGCGTAATATGTATCCAATATCTCATGGTAAGCCTTGTGCTTAAGCTCATACTCAAATACAGAGACATGCCTCTGTGCTGTATCTTCTGTCTCCCGGTTCTTATATTCGAAAGAGAAGATCAGATTAAAAAAGCAGATCACAAAAGCGATGCCTGCCATTACAAGCAGACTGTTCATAAACAGATTCCATATCTTATTTTTCATTTCGAAATACCTCACTGATCTTTACCGCTTTTTTTGCCTGTGACAGATCGAGGAACCGGTCAAACTCCTTCTCATCCATCTTAAAATAAATGCGCATGGCAGTCTTTAATTCTTCGTCCATATCTTCCATATAAACCAGATATTCTTCCTCTTTCTCCTGCGTTTTCATGTTCTCCAGGGTTTCATAAAACCGTTCCAGATACATACAGAAATTGCTGATTGTTGTATCGAGACTGTCATAATAATCCTCATCGGTGGAACGTAATACCATCTGTTCGATATACTTCATGCATTCATAATAATCCATGGCAACGTAACTGATACATCGGTATTTCTGATACGCATCCGATCCGCATCTGGTAATCTCATGCGCATACAGAAAGCTTACACATTCCATATATTCTCCATTTTTGAGATAAGTGTCAATCTGCCCGGAATAAGAAGCGGCATTCTTCACCGCGTCTTTTCGTGCACTCCGGTCGGGATCCGGATCTTCGTAATTAAAAGAAGCGACAATACTCATAAGGATGATACCCGCCAAAAGCAACGTCAGTATCGCTGCCTTTTTCCCAAGTTTTTTCATCTTCCCGGCAAACGAAAAAACCTCCTTCTCGGTCTCTTCATATTCTTTTTGGAACCCCTTGATGTTTTTCTCATGCTGCACTGCAAACGGATTATCCGCTCCGCAATTGGGACATTTCAATTCTTCCGGTCCCATCTCACGATGACATTGTTTACAGATCATTTCTTCTGCTCCTCTACCATATCTTCTTTTTCCTGCCTGCTTCCCGCTTTCCTGGATCTCTCCACACTTTTTTCCATCCGGTCAAGGTGATCCTGATATTCCGAAAGCTCCTGTTTCAGCTTTTCGAGCCTGTTTTCACATTCTTGCACAGTATCTGCATTTTCCGATTTTTCAAATATCTCTTTCAAAAAGAGAAGATCCGTATACTCTCCCAGCTTATAATAATCCGCATCTTTTTCCGAAACCTCTGCCCCGCCGCGGATCGGTTGGGAAAGAGCCGCCACAGTGCCATAATTTCCCCTTTCCAGATACTTTCTCAGGGTGTCCGGCAGGATCGTCTCCTGCTCTATATATTCGAAATGAAGCGCCTCAACGGCCTTTATGCACAACCCGGCAAAGCAGATTGCCAGAAACAGATTCACGACAATTGAAATTCTAAAAATCACTTTTTTCATCACCTATCAGCACCTCCTCCAGATACGCTTTCTGATCGATCTCGGATCCTGCGAAATACGCCGCACGCTCTTTTTCATCAAGCCCCAGATAGATCTCCAACATCAGATCGGCCTTTTTTTTCATATCATAGATATAGTCTTTGTACGGATCTGTTTCAATCTCTGCGCTTTGATACGCAAGCTCCTGATAAAAATCGTTGATCGCCAGATAGCAGTCTAAGACATCTCCCTGTGGACGATACCGTTTTGCATCTGCTGCATAAACAACCGACGACTCCACCTTTTTAACCAGCGAAGTATACTCTTTCGTGATTTCCCACAATAAATTCAGATCCTCATAAGGCTCCTCGTATTCCGCAATACTGTGGTACTCTTTAAATGCCGCAAATCCGGTGTAATCTCCCGCATCCAGATACTTCCGGATCTTAGCGGAATATTCTTCATAATGCTTTACCGATTCTTTGCGCATGGCGTCCTCGCGGAAATGACAGGCGTTCTCCGTGATGTATCCTGCCACAAGGATACCAATCAGCAAAAGCGCCAGTATTACCGAACTGACCACCATTGGGACATTTTCTGACAGAACTCTGCCAAGAAAACTTT
Organism: Lachnospiraceae bacterium; assembly: GCA_015056815.1. Classification (GTDB taxonomy): domain Bacteria; phylum Bacillota; class Clostridia; order Lachnospirales; family Lachnospiraceae; genus SIG333. The sequence goes on from SVFN01000008.1 coordinate 20,430, forward strand.
TGATGCTTTCATTTTTCCTTCGGTACTTTTCCAGATCGGACCGATGGGAAGCTGTTTCCGTAAGCTCTCTGCCGCAATAAGGACATACCCTGTCCGTAAGACTGATCTCTCCGCCACAGCTTATACACTTCATAAAAACTCTCCTTTACCCGCTTTATCCCATTGTTCCTGCACTTTTTCATCGCTTGGAGCAGAAACTGTTTTAATGGCCATATCCGTCTTATTGTATCGCTTGTTAAGTTTCTTTACAAGTCTATTTCCGTCATCAGTAATAAGACATCTCACGACGAATCTCTGCACCCCACACTTACAGAAACGGCAGAAAGTGTCCGCACACTCTCTGCCGTTTTGAACTCTGTTTTTCCCTGCCTTATTCAGACTCTATTTGATCTGAACCTTTTTGCTAAGCCCTTTCTGTCTGAACAGTTTCTCATAGGCTTTCTTTTTGGACTTCGGTACTTTGATCACGACATTCTTTCCAACTCCCGAAAATGCCTTTTTTGAAACGCTCTTTTTGGTCAGCTTCATCGTCTTGACGATGACCGTCTTTAACTTCGGATTTCCCTTGAACACATACTTACCGATCTTTCTGACATTTTTAGGAATTATGATCTTCGTAACCGCCTTACAGTTTGCAAATGCCTGGTCGCCAATGGATTCCAGGGCACTGTTTAGTTTCACATTTTTCAGGTTCGTGCAGCCCGCGAAGGCTCTTTCGCCAATTTCTTTTACGTTGTTTCCGATGATCACCTGTTTCACAGTCGTATCATTCCGGAAAGCGTTGTCTTCGATTGCTTCTACTTTATAAGCAGTGCCGCCGATTACAACTACTGACGGTATCGTAACCGCAGTCTGTGCCTTGTCCTTATTCGCTGTATAAACTACGGCAGGCTTAGCCGGATCCGCGGAAGTTATTTTGTACTCGGACTGTCTCTTATCATCGACAAGCAATGTTCCGGCCTGCGGGATTACACCGCTTTCTTTTTGATCCTGTCCGGTCGCCGCAATGATCCATGCGTCTTTCTCGATCTCGTTCTTGCCTTCTGCGTCGTAAAAATATTTGTGACAGTCTGAACATGTCCAGTACGCACTGTTGCCTGCCTCCGTACAAGTCGCTGCTTTTGCATTCGTCTTGGTCAGTTTATGTCCCTCAATCGTAACCAGTATCTCAATATCCTTTACAACCTCATAATTATCCGTATCCGAAGGTGTATAGATCAGCTTCACCGTATTGTTACCAGACACAAGCTCCTGATCTTCCTTCGCAAAGGTAAATCCATCTGTCAGAGCGACATCACTCAGGGTCTGATTACATGTGATTTTCTGGTCTGCCGGTTTCGTATAGTCGGGAACCGCCTTTTTAATGGTAAAATCTGCCGAAGCTGTTGCGCCCGCATAAATGCCTGTCATTCCAACCACAGCCTTCACCGTGTAATCACCTGCATTTTCAGGCACTTCCACATCATAATTCTCTTTTCCTTTTTCCGCATAATAGCAGGTCGCTTTCGCTCCGTCCGGTATTCCGGTAACAGAAGGTGCCTTCGGTGTTTCCTTATAAGTCCATCCCGCAATCGTCACCACAGGGCTTATCGCTGCCCTGATTACGATTTCCACACTCGAAGAAGGCAGGGTTGTATCAACCGCCTTCGCCCTTACCTGATAGGTTCCCGGGGCAAGACCGCTTATGGTATCTGTATCTGCCGGAACTGCCGACCATTCACTGTCCCCCTCTGCCTTATACTCTAACGACGGGTTGACACCGGAAATGGTACCGTCCGCCGCCTGCTTCGAGCTGCAGTCACTTCCCACGGGCACTTCCATTATCATGCCTGCGCTGATGGAAAATGTCTGGGCGATGCTATTGTTCTTTGTCGCCGGATCCGTACTCTTTTTGATGATGGAAAGTGTTCCGGCTGTGATTCCTGTTACCGCCTGCGTTTCTCCTTCTGCCAGAAAGGACTTCGGTGCATAGCTGTCGGAAACGTTTCCTTCTCCGTCCCTGAATATCAGCATATATTCCGCACCATCCTCAAGCCCTGACAAAACGCCGGAGTTCTCACTGTTTACCTCAAAGCCCACCTGCGGCATGACCTCATTTGTCTTCTTTACGGCAGGCGGAAGGTCCAGAATTACGTCCTTCGTGGGGTCTCCGGATATGGTAATCTGCGTAGGACTCGTCCTTGTCACCATGACGCCGCTTTCCCGCGTCATCTCATTAATCTGGTTCTCATAATCATCCGGGAAATAATAATCACTTCCGGCAAGCACAACCACAACATCCATCGAGCTGTCTGTTGTCTGCTTAGCATTGCAATTAACGTCCACCTGAGATCCATCCCCCGGATTAATCTTTACATATTGCTCCTCCTTTTTCCAGTGAGCCGTAAAGGACTTCTCCCCGATATCAGCCTGACCGATTTCCAGAACCTTTGTCTCTCCGTCATACCAGCCCTCAAAGATATATCCATCCTTTTTCACATTTGCAGGAAGTACGGCACCCGTGCCAAACGTATATTTCGAAAGGTTCCCCTCTTTGATTTCTCCTCCGTCGGCATCCAGTGTCACAGCATAGGACGCATATTTATAAACTGCTAAAATGCTGACATCCTGCGCGGGCATGGTAAAGCGCGTAGTGGCAGCAGTCACATTTCCGACCGTCACGTCATCACTTTCCCAGTGGTCAAAGCTCCTTCCCATTCCGGGTTCATCGGCCTGAATTATGACACTCTCCTTTTCGTCCGCCATAATGCTTCCTGCCACTGTCCCGCCGCCAGCCACAGCCGTACCGCCGTTTACCGTTACCGCATGGGACTGTGTCAATTCTTTTTCACAAAATACCGCCGTATATCCAGCCGTTTCGTTTACCGTGGTAAATCTTGGCGTCCAGCCCGTAAATACAAAGGATTTTCCTCCCTCGTCAGGCTTTTGGGGCGCATCCTCCTTATACACCGGAAAACTTCCTGCCGGAATATCCTGTCCGACCGTCTTTCCTTCCCATGAGAAACTGATATGGAAGGATCTGGCTTCCCACTGTGCATACAAGGTTTCGTTACCGTTCACAACATACTCATTTCCTGCCGCATAACCTGTGCCGCTGCCGTCTGCCTTTGTATTCCATCCGGCAAAATCATAGCCGGTACGGTCATAAAGTACTGCATCCCCTTCGGGAAGTGCTACCGTTGCACCGTTTTTCGCCGAAATACCCTCCATTTGTCCGGTTCCGCCATTCCCGCAGAAGGAAACCGTATACTCCGTATCGGGGTCAGGACTCCACTGCGCATAGAGCGTCATCGCTTTGTCTACCTGAACTTTTTCCCCATAGCTGTTTCCGGTACCGTCCTTTCTGGTGTTCCAGCCGTTAAAAATACAGCCACTCTTAGTAAAAGAGTTTTCCGGCAGGATTCCATTCTTCTCAAACAAAAATACCTGTGCATCCTGCTCGCCACCGTTCGGGTCCAGGATTACCATATTGCTCAGACCAAGTAGCAGGGGGTGCATCTCTCCCATTCCCCATACATTTCTGAAATCAAAGCCTTCCAGCCACCTGTTCTGGAAGCTCGACTGCTTTTTAAACGCTTCTCTGTCCCAGTATGCCTTATTGATTTCATGGTTCACAACCTGTGCCGAGCTTTCATAGCCCACCAGCTTGCCGTCCGCAGCCGAAGCGCCCTCGCAGAAGCAGTAACGGATAAGGTCAGGACGTCCCGAGCGTCCGACTACCCCGCCTGCCGGTCTGTGACCACCGTTATAAAAGACACTTTCTCCCTGCACCGTCATCTGTTTGGTCTTACCGCCCTTTACGGTTCCGTTATAATGCAGACAGTAAGAAAGGTTCCTTGCTTCTCCTGCGATGCCGCCCGCATATCCGGCATCCGCCGTCACATCGCCCTCATGGTAACAGTTGATAAAACACCCGTCAGCAGTCCCATAATGGACACCCGCGATACCGCCCACCAGACTGTCAAGGTACGTACCGGTTCCATGTACCGTTCCTACAAAGGAGCAGTTTTCAATCACGCTGTTATCACCGCAATAACCGGCAATACCGCCCACAAAAGCCGCCTTGCTTGTCACACTGCCGGTTACGGACAGGTTTTTCAAATGTGCTCCATCTCCCAGACATCCAAACAGTCCGGCGGGAGCCTCTCCAATGGAAACATCAAGTCTCGTTATGCTGTGCCCCTGACCGTCAAAGGTACCGCAGAAGGGGTGACGTGCCGCACTGTTATAAGGGTCATCATTGTCACAATAGCCAATCGGAATAAAGAGCTTACCGTACAAATCTATGTCCTCACAAAGCAGGACGGTTATGCCTTCATAGGTTTTTCCTCCATTGACAGCTTCCCCAAAAGCAATCAGTTCTTCTGCCGTACTAATCTTTACAATGCCGGAGTCTTGCGCATCATTTCCCCAGCCGCCGATATTGACGGTATCCTCTGTGCTCCCGGGGACTCCGTCAGCATTGTTTCCTGTCTCCAGACGAAGATGCGGACTGCCATTCCTGATTTCCCAAATGTTTGTAAAATCCCATTTTTTGAAATTATCCTGATCCGCAAACCTTGATTCATAATGGTAATAATCATAATCCGAACCAATATGAACGGCTGAAACCTTTTTGCCCCCGATTGCATAATCCGCGCAGGGAGACCACCAGTAATTTCTTTCCATTGTAATATCCAGAGCGCTTCCATACAAGGCGCCCACTGTCGCCCCGTTTCCGCCGTTTATCCCGTAGCCGTCCCAGTCCGTTCCTTTTTCGGGAGCCTTACAGTAACAATGTTCAAGGACTGTCGTTTTCGCTTCGGATTTCCCGAAGATTCCACCGGAAGTAGTTTTACCGTATACCGCGCCCGCATTATAGCAATCGCTTATGGTCAGCGTAAGGTTCGAGCCATCTGCACATCCAAGAATCCCGCCTGCCTGACTATCATACACATTCTTGTTTTCGATATCCCCGTAAATCGTTCCGGTATTGCCACAGCGCTTTATCGCATGCTCATCGTCTTCTCCCGCATAAAAATTGCCAACAATGCCGCCAACGTACTGTAAGCCCCTCACCTTACCGTTATTGAGACAGTCTGTCAAATCTGATTTTTGCAGCTGTCCCGCAATTCCTCCGGTATAACTACTGCTGCTGCCGTTTATCTCACCGTTGTTGATGCAATGATGCACCTCGCAGTATGCCACACCCAGTATCCCTCCGGTTAAGACTTCAAAAGTCTCGGACACTGCGGTCACATTGCCGTTATTGATACAGCCGTAGACTTTAATCTTGGCACTGCAGCTTCTTGCACTGCCCGCTATACCGCCTGTATAGCCCATTTTGCCATTCACCTCGCCGTTATTGGTACAGTTTATGATACTGGTACCCTCGTCCACAGCGATAATACCACCCGTATAAGCTCCATCAACCCTGCCGTAATTCGTGCAGTTTTTTATGGTTCCGCGCGCTGCGGCACCGGCAATTCCTCCCAGAACCGCACTAATGCTGCTGTACATTCCTTGCTGAACCAGTGTATTCGGCTCCGGATGACGCGTTACCAGAGCTTTATTGACGCAATTCTCAACGGTACTACCATCGCTTATCATCCCGACGATACCACCGTTTCCGACGTTTACCGAAGAATTACAATAGCTTCCCTTTACCACTGCGCTTTCTTCATTAATGCAGTCGGAAATGATTCCCTCTCCACATACAAGCCCTGCAATTCCCCCGGTATGATTAACATCCGAGGAAACCGGTGCGGTATTGGTACAGCGTATGATTTTTCCTCCGTTACAGTCTCCGGCAATTCCTCCGGTCCGCTTATGCCCGCCTATACATGTCACCTCTCCGTTATTGATGCATCCGATAACAGCTCCGCTGATATAACCAACGATTCCTCCGGTCTGGTCTTTATTTGGTTCCGCGTGTATCTCGGATATAAACGATATCTTTCCATTGTTCACACAGCCTGTTGCCCCGCCGGTCTTTTCAATCGTTCCGGATATTCCTCCGGTAAATTTCTTTTTTGAAGCAATATCCGCATTGTTGGTACAGTTTATAATCTTACCGGCGCACCATCCCGTAATACCGCCTGTCCTGATATCAGCTCCTTTTACCTCTCCCTGATTGATACAGGCATCTATCGTGCTCTCATCGTCCTCTCCTGCTGCATCCAAAGAGCCTGCTATTCCTCCCGTATTCGGTCCGTTTCCTTCTACGCTGCCGGTCTGTGTACATCTTATAATCCGGGAATCCTCGTTACAGACACCTGCGATACCGCCTGTATGCGTCCCTCCTGTCACCTTGCCTGCATTGGAACAGCTATCAACCGTACTGCTTCCGTTTACATGCCCTGCGATACCGCCGGAAACCTCCTGACTTCCACCGATTAGTGCCACCTCGGCGGTTTCTGTATTGTTACATCCCACAATCTGTGCTCCTGTACTAAGACCTGCGATACCTCCCACATAATACGTCCCCTGCACGAAACCTTCATTATTGCAAAACTCCACCTGACCGCCTGTCTGGCTTCCAACGATGCCGCCTGTATATTTGAAATTGCCACTTGTCACTTTGACCGTTGCTGTATTTTTACTGTTTTTGATGATGCTGCAGGAGCTTCCGGCGATACCGCCACAGGAAGCATACCCATAAACATTCCCACTGTTTATGCAGTCTGCAATAGGGTGGTCGGTAATTCCTGCGATACCTCCGTAATTTTCGGACGAAGAACCGCCACCGACCTGTCTCGTATTCCTGCACGCAGTAATGCTGCCTTTCGCATTGCCTGCAATTCCTCCTACATTTCCCGTCCCCGATACGGAGCCCGAATTTTCACAGTCTGTCACAGAGCCGTCCGCCAGACCGACAATACCGCCCCTGTTTAAGCCCCCTCCGGACCGATAGCTGACCGAGCCGGAGTTTTTGCAGTCACTGATACTTTCCGAAACTTTTCCGGCGATTCCTCCCGTATAGGAATTTCCAGTCACCTGCGCCTGGTTTTTACAGCCCGACACAACGCCGGAAATGACTGCCGCGATACCGCCCACATAATCTCCGGTAGCCTCGACGCTGCATTTGTTCACACACTCCTCAGCCTTTCGCGCAAATCCTGCAATGCCTCCAATATAAGAGGGCGCGTTTTTCCCGCTCACCTTGCCGTCTTTTTCCGTTGTGCAGGCGAAGATTCCGCCCTCGGCATATCCTGCGACACCGCCCACATAGGTACTTCCCGTTATGGCGCCCGCAGTTTTTTTACAGTCCTTTACCGTTTCCTTTGCCAGACCGACGCTTCCGCCGACAAAGCGGTTTCCGCTCACGTCACCGCTGTGAGTACAGTCCATTACTGTCTGCCGTGCATATCCCACAACGCCGCCGACATAATCGCCGCCAAAGACAGCTCCCTTGTTATCAACACCTTCTATAGATGCTTTCGAAAGTCCGGCAATTCCTCCTGTCATTTCCCCGACTGCCACTACTTTGCCATAGTTTCTATTAAGAACGCTGTCTCCGCCTTCCTTTGAGGTTTCCATGATACTCTTTTCATCCATACAGCCCGCCAGACCTCCGGTAAGGTTTTCTCCCGTGACCTGACAGGTAGAATCACCCTCCTCACCGTTCCTGCACTGCTTCAAGGTGCCCTCCATCAGATAACCGGACAGGCCTCCCGAAAGGAGCTTCCCTTCAACGCTTCCGGTGTTTATACACCCTGCAGCTTCGGAGCTTCTTATCAGTCCGGCGATTCCTCCGGTGCATACATCACCCGTAACAGTACCATTATTCTTACAGTCTATCAGATGTCCGCCCGTGACAGCGCCCGCAATGCCGCCATACATGCTGTTTTGAATACTAAGCTGAAATTCTTTGTTCGCACTGTCGTACAGACTATCAGCATTTGACTCCCCCGTATACGTTACGGTGCCCGAGAATGTACAGCCGGAAACAGTGCTGTTTCCGCTTGCAAGATTTCCGGGATTTTCCATGGCTGTTTCCAGTCCGTTTGCTTCCGGTATCCCGTTGATCCAGCCTGCGATACCACCGACGCCGGTTCCTACCGCCTCCACCCTTGCATTACAAGAGCAGTCCGTCACTTTGCTTCCGGCAACGCTGCAGCCTGCGATACCGCCGACAAAACTTCCTCCGGTCACACTGCTTTGTTTTTCTTCCGTCCCCGTAAAGGAACAGTTCTCGATGTTTCCGGCATTCATGCCTGCGATACCGCCGACGTAATCGCCACCGGACACAAAGCCTTCCACCTTAAGATTCTTCACGGTTCCGGTCACAGTGCCAAACAGCCCCCGGTAACAGGTCGTGCCCTCCTTTATATACAATCCCGAAATGGTATGACTCAATCCATTTCCATCCGCACCGTCAAATACACCGCAGAAAGTAATATCTCCGGTATTGCCGATGGGCTCCCAACTGCCAAGGGCTTCTCCCTCCCCGCATATTCCGGAAAGATCAATATCCTCCGTAAGCATAAAATAAGTATCCGCATAGGAATTGCCGAGATTCACGCTGTCCGCCAATTCCTTCAACTGCACAGCATTTTCAATCCGAAACGGATCCTCTTTGGTGCCGGATCCGTTAAGCGACAAACCTGCCGGTGCGCCAAACGCCTGAATTGCGATCATGAAAAGAACCATCAAAACCATCGTTATCGTTCGTGATATTCTTTTGGCCGACCTCCTATTCTCTGTTCCTCTTTGTTTCCGGCTGCTATCCTTCATGCTTTTTCCTCCTCACTCATGCCACGGCTGATACAATTGCGATAGCCAGTCTCTGCCTTTTCTTCTGCAGCTTCTTTTACGGCTATAGTTTTTTCTTCCTCGAATAATCTTGCTATACCAGTCATCTTCAACCACTCCTTTACATTTTTTCTTGTTTCCTCATCTATAACCTTATCACAAAAAACAATGATTCCTGCCATGATGAATCTTACTGTTTCTTCGCTGTCATTATAGTGGTCCATCCTTTTTGCAAGATCATTACTGTCCTTAATAGCTTTCTTCTTATCCTCCTTTTTACAGGACAGTGGATAAATTACAAACTTCATGATTTTCTCTTTTAAGTCCCGTAAGAAAACAAATGGTATATTTTCTTACTGATTTTTTTCTGTTTTCTTAGTTCCGTATTAAATAGTGATTTAGTCAGAATCATCTCCTCTGTGCTGTTTTATCAGGGCTGTCACAATAACGCCAAGCAGGAAGGCTATGATGGCGATCAAAACATATCCTCCGACGGCAGATGTGAGCATTGATGCCCCGGCATATCCGGCGTTCACCACGACTCCTGCCGCTCCGCCTGCGCTATGGCTGCCGAAAAATCCGATCATAAAGACCAGGACCACACTTAACGCCACTGCCGCAGTGCGCTCGATCTGCAATAGCCTCCGCCTTTTCTCCTGCCTGCGTTCCTTTGCCCTCTCATGGATCCTTTCAATTCTTTCCTCTGTTGTACTCATATCCCGTGCTCACCTCCGTTTGAAAACATCCCCTAAAATGCCTTTCACATATATAGACAACTGAAACCGGAAAAATACCGACAAAAAATGCAGCACTTTTTAATTTTAGGAATATGTAACAAAAAAAATCGGTCAGATTGTGCAAATCGCCACATTTTCTGACCGCAGGCTGTTCTTAAAAACAGCTTCTGTATTTTCATATAAACTACACAAAAAATTGTATCTGTCTCCTCACGAGCCAAAACATCCCCATTGTAAATACCGGGATCATACAGCCGATCACCAGGGGAATACCTGTCTGATTCACAAGAATGTTATATACGCCATGATAGGTGATCGCCACAGACAAAAGCCCTACCGTGCCGACGATGCGCAGCCACCGGTTTTCCCAAAGCCACAACAGCCCCACCGATACCAGTGCGCCGCAGATCACATGCATGGCTCCCGTTCCAAAGCCCCTGATCAAAAGATCCGCGAAATTCTCCACCCCGTTGTTTAACAGATAGCAGACATTTTCAAAGGTGGCAAAGCCGACCGATACCATAAGAATGCTTTCCGGAAGCTTTTCTTTTTTCGGTCGGAAGGCAAACATGTAAAAAAGCACCGGGCTGAGTTTTACCGCCTCCTCGACAAAAGGCGCGATATCAATCGCCGCATACTCGCCCTCTGCCCCAAGAACCATGGCAAGGAATGTTGTAATATAAGATGAAAGGATGCACGCTGTCATCCCGCCAAGCAGAAACGCCGTATTCCTCCTTCTGTCATTCCTAAGACAAAGCACGGCGATCAGAACCGGCGCCGCAAGACAGATGTACACATTCTCGATATAAATCATGTCCTCACCGCCTTTCCAACTGCCCACAGCAGACCGACAAGGCTCAGTGAAAACAGCGTATCAATCCAGAAATAGGGGTTTTTGAGAGTATCTCCCGCCCAAAGGAAGCTTGAGCTGATCCAAAGGGCATACTCCAACGCAAGCAGGATAAGGCACATACCATAAACCGGCTTTTTACCCGGGATTTCCTTTTTCTTTTCCTCTATCACTCCATCCACAGCTCTCCAGATCGCAATGGTCATGATCGCCGCACTGACAATATTTCCCACAAGATCTCCGTTTCGCAGATAAAAGATTACCGCCATCGCAACTGTAAAGGCCGGAATCAAAAGCTGCAGGCGGCTTTCCATCTTCCATGGCCTGCCTTCGGATACACAGATTAACAGCAGGATCATAAACAGATACGCCGTATACCAGGACATATCCGAAATGCTGACATAATGTCCTGTCTTCTCATAAAAAAGCAGATGCAGGACGCCATACAGATCACCGATGAAGTACTCAAAGGCAAACAACCCGACAAGAAACCACTCACGGCTGGCAGTATAGGGAGCGTCCGGTACTCCCTCTGCATCTGCGGACGCATTCTCCCTTCCGGATCCTTTTGCGCGAAGAGCACGGTAAAAAGCAGCAGAGAAAACCACCGCTGCCATCAGCATCTGAATCAGGTTGTCAATCATCTCGATCATAACCAAACTCCTCTTCTTTCAGACCAAAAAATCCTTTACGCCTTCCTTTTCCAGTTCTTCACGCATCCGCATTTTGCCACGCTCCAATAAATAGGCTGCCCGCCTCTTACTGACCTTCATTATCTGCGAGACCTCACTGTAGCTTAAGCCGTCCAGATACACAAGATACAGAATCTCCTTAAGCTGTTTCTCCATCCGGTTAAGGCACCGGTAAAGAATGGTTCTTTGTTCTGAAATCACATTTTTTGCCTCCAAAGATTCCCCGGACGGTAATTGTTCCTCCATCCCGACCAGGCTGAATTCCTCCTGCCGCCGGAAATGCTTCCTATAGTTGACAGCCAGATTCCGGGCGGTTTTAAACAGGTATGCCTTAAAGTTCCCATTCCTGATCACCGGTCTTTTTTCCAAAAGCTTTGCAAAGGCCTCCACCATCATATCCTCGGCATCCTGATAATCCTGCAAAATCCCGTACAGATACCACATGAGACTTTCATCGTATCGACGGATCAAGTCATCAAACGCCTCCATATCGCCGTCACAATAGTTCTGATATAATTCGTCATCGCTGTACTCGTTGTTCTCCATACCTGCATCTCCGTTTCACTCCGACTTGTGAAGAACCTGCTTTTCCTTTTGTCTGGCCACATTCTTCAGCACCACCGGCACAAAAGTCATGAAGCTGTACGGGTTTCAAGAAGGATCTGTGCCTCTCCGCTTGCCGGATCAATCTTGAAAAACGTGGTTTCCCTTCTGCGATAAGCCTCACGCCAGCCGATGTCTTCCTCCGGGACGTGGTCTGAAACATTCTTTACGACAAAGAGCATGCCATTTACATATTCGGCCGCCTCTGTCTCTGTCACGGTCTCATCTGACCGTTCATAAGCATAGCCGTCTGCCACGGGAACTGCCTTACCGGTTTCATCATAGTAGCCCAGCTTTTCGGATCCCGGCAGGATCCCGGCACTAAGGGGAATCCCGTCCACGGTCTGCGCCCTGCCGTCCTTTAGGGCGATCGCGGGGGATTTTTCGTTTGTTTCCACACTTTTCATTTCTTCCGCTTTTAAGGAATTTTCCTTATCTGCATCTGCCTCGATCAGATATGCGCCTGCAAAGAAATGTCCGGTTCCCTCATAAAAGCCATAGGTCATGTAAAAATGTGTCCCATCGCCGACAAACTGATCCGGCATCCCCCAGGGCTCGTATTCGCCCTTTGGGAGTTCTCCGAGTGTCATGATCTGCGCGGTATCCAGATTCAGGCTTTTTAATTCAAATACCTGTTCATCATAATCTCCCGTCTGGTAAATGAGGTGCTCTTTGGTGATCCCGACAAAGTTTATGAAATTCTCCACTTCCATCTCCAGACATTTCTGTTCCCCGCAATAAACGCATAACACGGGAGTCCCTTCCGAATAGTAAAGCGCCGCTGCATAGGTTCCCTCCCCGTCGCCTCCCAGCAGGCTTCCTTCCGTCATCTCCACGCTTTCACCGGATTTGAGGTTCAGTCTCTTTACGACGGACTTGTCTTCCCCGTCCACGGTTTCGATTTCTTCCAGGAATAATTCTCCTTCGGAAAACACTAAAGATCCAAAGCCATGATCATGACAGATCTCTTTAAGTTCCCCGTTTGTCGTATCGTAAGAATACAGCATCGTGGTACCAGATTCATTGCTCAGATATTCTCCGAACAAAGCCGTTGCCTGCATTCCTTCTTTGTCCGGCGCATGGAAATATACCTGATCCCGGTACTGCACAAATAAACCGCCATTGTTCCAAAGTTCTTTTTCCGGTTCAGACGGTTTTGTTTCCGCCGCTGTTTCAGACTCCCCGTCAGTCTCTTCCGTATTCATTTCTTGTTTTTCCGGTTCAGATGTTTCTTGCGTCTCTTTTGGGGGCTCTTTGCTGTCCGCTGTCTCGACGATATCCTCTTCTTGCATCTTTACACTGTCCGGTGTCTCCGGCTGTACTTTTGTCTGCTCCTCGTTCTTCTCACCACATCCGCCCAGCAGCATTGCCGCGGCTAAGGACAGAACCAAAAACTTTTTTCCTCGCATTTTTTCTCCTCACTGTCACAATTCCAAAACAGTAATTTTATATGACAACATTCTTTCTCTGTACATCCTACCATATCAGCACCTGCCTTATTGCCGGTTATAATAGGAAAGTCCGCCTCTGGGATAAAAATAAGTCCTTATATATCCGTCCGTGGAAACGATCACAAATTCATTTGTGCTCTCTACATAATAAACATCATCGCCGTCTTCCGCTTCTGTTTTGTGAAGCACTTCGGGATTGGACACCACGGCTGCTGCCGCCTGTTCATATTCCTTCGCAGAAGAAAATCCCATCTCGATGCCATGTTTCTTATAATGTTGATCCAACAGCTTTTTATTGCGGAAGGTCAGATTCGTCTGCCCTGTCTCTGTGTTCTCCTGTGAATCCCACGACTCTGCTGCTGTCTCCGCGTTCTCCTGCGAATCCCACGACTCTGCTGTCGTCTCTGAGCTCTCCTGTAAATTCCATGCCCCATTTGTCGTATCTGAGTTTTCCTGAACAGCCCCCGACTCGTCAGTCGCATCCGGATTCTCCGACGGTTTTGATACTTCTGACTGACCTGTATCTTGCGGCGTTTCCATGTCCTGCGTCTGCAAATCTGCCTGCACTTCTTCCTGCGCCTGCTGATCCTCTGCGGACTCTGTCTGCTGCATGAGTGCCGCCGGCGGCTGTGTATCTGTTTCCGGTGTCAGACCCGTAAATGCTTTTACCAAAGCCAGAACAGCCACTATGATCAAGGCGCCCAACGACATTTTTTGTTTTTGTTTCATCTCTTTCTCCTGTTTTAAGTTCCGTATCCGAACAAATGGTGCACACAGGCAGAGAACATTCTCTCCTCTGTCGCATTCGCTCCGACATCGTTCATCGTTCTCTGGCGCCATTTTCGCATACTGTTTTTCCCCGGACACTTCTTCCCTCTTTTGGTAAAAAGACTCACGCATCTATCATCAGCATGCATGAGTCTTCTCCGATTGCCTATATGAATCAACCATTCCCTGTAACCGACGATATTTCCCAACAGTCTGATGCTGTTTATCCTTGGTTTCTTTTAGGAATGTCTCTCCTTCTAATAATTCTCTGCACTCACCTCAAAATAGCTTTGCGGATGTGCACATACCGGACAAACCTCCGGTGCTTCGGTTCCCACAACGATGTGTCCGCAGTTGCGGCACTCCCAGACTTTCACTTCGCTCTTTTTAAATACTTCCTGAGCCTCTACATTATGAAGAAGGGCGCGATATCTTTCCTCGTGATGCTTCTCGATGGCTCCGACGCCTCTGAATTTCTCCGCAAGCTCTGCAAAGCCTTCCGCCTCTGCTGTCTTTGCAAACTCCTCATACATATCGGTCCACTCGAAGTTCTCACCGTCCGCTGCTGCCGCCAGATTGTCGGTCGTCGCACCGATGCCGTTTAACTCCTTAAACCACATCTTGGCATGCTCTTTCTCGTTGTCGGCTGTCTTCAAGAACAAAGCAGCGATCTGCTCATAGCCTTCTTTTTTCGCCTTGGATGCAAAATAAGTATATTTATTTCTCGCCTGGGATTCCCCTGCGAATGCTGCCTGCAGATTTTTCTCTGTCTGCGTGCCTGCATATGGATTGGTCTTTTCTCCCGCTTCCGTTTCTGCTGCCTGTGTATTCTTCCATAAGCCATGCAGATTACAGTATGCATAAACGGCTTCTAATTTTTCACCGTCCCCCAGATAAAAACATGCCTTCGGCGCATCGGCCGGCTTTAAGTCCTTACGCAGTACGCCGTTTTGTGTCACCACTGCGATCCACTCGATATAATGCTGTTCCATCATCGGATGCTCCACAGACCCAACCGTGACGCAAACCTGATTGCCCTTTACCTCAAATGCCGGAACATGTTTTTCCACTGCTCCGTCCGATGTGCCTGCGACTACCTCTGTCATCTTCTGTCCGCAGCACATAAGCGGCACGCCCTGATCCTTTAACATCATCACCATGTTGCCGCAATGTTCACATTTGTAAATTTTCAGTTCCATACCCCAAATCCTCCTGTCTTTTTCATAGTCTGTCTGTGAAATACTTCCATCCGTATTTCCGACCCATCTTCCGGCAATGACTGTCATTGGTCCCGAACTCCCTGTTGCTTTACAGACATGCCCGCCGATACTTCTGATTATAGCACAAATCCTTTTTTGATACAATTACCGGTTGCGTTACGGAGCCGTCCTGATGATCTCATCCACCTCATTTGTCAAAGTTTCATATGCACCGAGCCCGGCTTTCAGTTTCTCTCTTTTTTCGCTGTATTCCTTTTCTTTTTGGAGATCCTGTTTGGTCCTGTAAACTCGTTCCATGAAAGCAGTGTGTATATATTCTGCCGCTGTATAAACAGGCTCCAACTGTTCCGAATGGGTAAGCTCCTCCGCTCTCCTGTCATGATTATGACGCACAATGTCGCCATATGCTTTCTCTTCCAGATGGAGTTCGAATATACTCAGTTCGGTCTTGACCTGTTCTTCCTTCTTCCGGTCTTTACGCCCGAAAGAGAACACCATGATCACCATGCAGACGATCAAAGCGACTCCGGCAATCCCGATCAGGATATCCAGAAAGATCTTCCATTTCTTACTCATGCTTTAACACCTCCTCCAGCCGGAGTGCTTTCCCGGTATCGGATAATGTCAGAAAATCTTTTAACTGTTCTTCATCCATTTTCAGATATGTCAGGATCGCAGCACGAAGCTCGGCTTCCATATCCGGCAAATAGCTGCGCAGTGTTTCATCCATTTCCTCTTCCTGCATTTTTTCCAATGTCTCGAAAAAGCTTCCGATATCCCCGCCCAGAAAGTCAATTTTCATATCCAGCGGGTAATCTTCATCCCCGGTCTTCAGACAGAGAATGATCTCCTCCATATCTTTCATGCAGTCATAATACTCCTCTGCAACCCGGTTAAAATAATGATATTTCCAATAAGTCTCATTCGCCTCCATGCGGTAAATACAATGGCTGTACACAAAGGTCATGTATTCCATGTATTCCCCCTGCTCTAAATACCGATCCATTTCTTTGGAATACTGCGCATAGTTTTGGATCGCATCCTGTTCTTTCTTCTTATCTTCCTCCAGCTCGTCCGGCGCATAGTGATAGATGGAGATTATGGTCGAAAGCACGATGCCGATCAAAAGAACGACCAGGATCACAGCCCTTTTTCCCAATCCCTCATACTTTCCCGCCGTATCGGCAGCTTCCTTCTCCGTCTGTTTAAATTCCGTTTCATACTGCCCCATGTTCTTTTCATGCTGCACGGCCAGTTCATTTTCCGTGCCGCAGTGCGGGCATTTTATATCCTCAATCCCGATCCTCCGACCGCAATGGGTACATTTCATTTTTCCGATCCTTTCTGTTTTTAGTTTCCCTTCTGTCTGCCCGTTACAAAATAATCTTTACAAAGACCAGAAGCAGAAATGCCACAACCACGATTCCGAAGGAAATAACGACCTTGGAAATACTTCCGGACACCGCTTTATCTGCCTCTTTGAGATCTTCCTCGACTTCCTGTCTGACATCTTCGAGTTGATCCATATACTCTTTTTCTGCCGCCTCCGCATCCGAAGTCCCGCAATAAGGACATCTCACCAGCGAAGCCTCAAAACTTGCTCCACAGGATGCACATTCTATCATTTTTTCCATCTGTCTACTGCTCCTTTAACGCCTTCTGTACGCTCTGTTCTATTTTATCCAGCACTGCACTCTGTCCGGACAACTCCTCTTTCAGCTCGTTTATCCGTTCCCCGCAGTCTGCTGCCTGTTCTTTTTCACCGCCTGCCTGATAGACTTCCCGGAAAAACAAAAGGTCTGCATATTCTCCCAGCCTGTAGTAATTCCGGTTATTCGGATATTCCTTTGCCCCATAACGTGAAGGACGTGTCTGCGCCCCAAGCCAGCCATAGGCCTGTTCCTCCACCTTGTCCTCCATCAGAATATTCGCCATTCTCCACAGGGAATGATTCTCTTTGTTCCGATCAATCTCTTTCATCGCATGCGCCATGGATATTACCAGAACGACCGCAAGGATCCCATTCAAAAGTACCGAGATCCGAAAGATCACTTTTTTATTCATGAAGCAGCACCTCCTCCAGATAGGCTCCCTGCCTGTTTTCACTGCCTTCCAGGTATTCTTCCCGTTCCTTGTCATCCAGCCCCAGATAAATGCGAAGGATCACATCCATCTTCGCCTTCATGTCGTCCATCTGCTTCTGATAGGGATCTTCTCCGTGTTCCCGGCGGAGCCACTCATATTCCTGATAGAAGGCTGCAATATCCGTCTTTTTGTAGGAAATATCATCTTCTGCCCCAAGCCAGTCTGCATCCGCTCCCCTGACCGCCAGTTCTTCCACTGCGTTTACCGCATCCCGATACTCATCGCTCAGATCCCATAACCAGCATAATTCTTCATAGGGAAGACAGAATCTCAATTCCTTTTCTTCTTCAAACATCAGACAGCCGATATAGTCCCCTTTTTCCAGATATTGCCGGATCTTTTCCATATTTTTCTCATAGTTTCTGACCGCTTTTTTCTGGTTTGACAGACTGACCAGTTCGTAGGCTTTTTCTCCCAGATAACCGGACAGTAAAATGCCTGTCACCAGCAGAAACATCAGGATCGCGCTGCATACCATCGGCACATTGGCCGCAAGGAACCCCTTGATCGTTCCGGCTGCTTTCCGACTCCGCTCCTCATAATATTCTTTTTCCTCCCGATGCCGGGCAGCCTCTGTATTGGTACTGCCGCAATAAGGACAGACCTGATCCAAAAGCCCAAGCTCGGCTCCACAATGTTCACATTTCATCAATCGTTCCCCATTTCGCGAAAAAATTCCATAAACAAAAAGATTATAGCATGATATCCGCATTTATCCAATTCTTTTTCCCCAAAAGTCCAAAGATCCCTAACGT
This sequence comes from Lachnospiraceae bacterium, assembly GCA_015056815.1. Taxonomy (GTDB): domain Bacteria; phylum Bacillota; class Clostridia; order Lachnospirales; family Lachnospiraceae; genus SIG333. The sequence goes on from SVFN01000008.1 coordinate 38,384, forward strand.
CAGAAGCGAAACCATGTAAAATCTCCGGCGCCACCCGTCAGGGCAGTGCCGGAGATCTCAAATCATTCTTTATTTGACTTTCACCTTCACGGTCACGGTCTTGGTCAGGGCATTGTAGCTGCCGTTTCCTGCCGCGGTGACGGCGATCTTTAGTTTATAGGTTCCTTTTTTCAGCTTCTTCCTGACCGTGATTTGTCCGGTCTTTGCGTTGACCTTGAAGTATTTCTTAAACTTGGACTTCGAAACACCGGTCAGCTTGTAGGTCACTTTGCCCTGTGCTTTGGAAACGCTCATTGCCTTTTTGACCTTGATCTTCTGGTTTTTCTTCTGCAGTGCCTTATATTTGACTTTTACAGTCTTAGCCTTCACTGTCAGGGTGTTGGCTGCCTTGGTGACTACGGTCGGCTTCGGCGCAGGTGTCACGGAAGGCTTGTCGGTATTTCCTCCCGGATTCTCTCCCGTACTGCCGTTCTCTTTCCATACCGCCTTTAACGTGATATCCGCTGTCACAGGTCTGCTAAAGTCATAATCCACACCGTCAAGCTGCCAGCCGGCAAAGCGATACCCCTTCTTCGCAGGATCCGCCGGTCTGACTGCGCTGTCGCCGTCGTAAATAGTCTGCGCGTCGACCCTGCTACCGCCGTCTGAATCAAAGGAGACGGTAAACGCTGCCACCGCACCTGCTACTGCGATCAGTCCGGAATCGAAATCTGCCTCCAACGCTTTTTCATTGTAGGCGTCAAGCCCTTTCTTCACCGCGATCTGATAGGTCTTATCCTTGTCAAAGCCCTTGCCGTCTTTTGGTGTCAGACGCACGTTCTTCGCATAATGCTTTGTCTCATCAAGCGGGTCTTTGTCTTCATCCGGCAGGGTGATCGTGCACGGTATGAGATTGCCCTGCTCATCCTTCACAGTGATGTTACTGCTGTTTAATCCGGTCACATCCATATAAAGACCAAATTCCACATTGGCATAGCCCGGATAGATGTCACATTTCTTTACATCGGGCGACGCCGTCGAGGTCAACGGAATATTGATGCCAAGCTGTACCGGCATGACCGGAAGCCATCCTTTGGCAGAGCCGTCGTCTTTGTTTGCATTCTTATGATCGGCACTGGTGTTGTCGGATAATCCGGATCCCTCCGGCGCCGTTACTCTTACCTGCCATTCGCCCTCCGGCACGAACCACTGATACCATCCGTCTGCGCCTGTTACCTGCGGATTCTCCTGTCCGCACGTCGCCGCATCCCATTCTTCTCCCTCGGGATGAGCCGTCGTCTTTTCATAGACCGTCGCCGTGGCTCCCTCCACCGGATTGGACAGTACCGCTTCATAAACGATTCCCTCCGGGTCGATGTGAGCCTTCGCACGTCCGTAGTTGGTATTTCTGCTGGTGGTACGGCGCGTTCTCACCTTGTTCAGTCCGTATTTATTATTGAGTGTGTCGACGATATTATTTATATCTTCCTCTGCCTGTCTCAGTTTTTCCGCATTCAGATCGTCAAAGACCTCTTTAATGCGGCGCTCGGGATCCACGGCGAGTTTCTTCAGATCCGCTTCCGCTTCGGCAAAGCCATCTTCCACTTGATCTGCCACCCCTTCTTCTCCGGTCAGCCATTCATGAATTTTCGCGCCTGCCTTCAAGCCCCAGTAAGCCGGATTCGCCTTATACAAATAGGAATTATCCTTGCTTATGCTCTCATAGAGTGATTCCTTTCCATAATCGACAGCGACATCCTTCGCGGTATCCTTCATATATTCCCCAAGCGCTTTTGCTCCTTCCGAAGCTGCCTTGGCACCGTTTTTCATAAAGTCAATGCTGTCCTTGATCTCCTTGGCGACCTCATACTCGCTCTTGCCGATGGTATAGGCAGTATTGACCGAAAGGGTATCCTGGATCGCCTTCACCTTCTTTTGCATCTGTTTCAGTTCCTTGATCTCGGCGTCATTGAGTTTCCCCGTCTTTTGTCCGGTCTCGATCATATCCTTTAAATTGCTGGCAAGAATCGTCAGAGCACTGCCCTCCTTGGCTCCGGCATCCTGATTGTTCGCGTTTTGCTGGCGCAGCTGGTCACCCCTCTGATACCACCACTGATTCTGCAGGTTGGTATTGTTGCCATTGTTCATATTCTTCGTATTCTGTTTCATCGCGTTATTGAGCTGTTCCACCTTACTGATCGTCTGCGGTTCGAATGCTGCGATCTCGGTAAAGCTCTGTACCTTGGCACTCCAGTTGCCATGGTCATTATTGCCGAACTTCGCATCCAGATCCTTCGCCGCCGTATACAGCGGTGCAAACTGCGGACTGATGTTTTCCTCATTCGGTCCTTCCTGCGGTGTCAGACCATTTTCTTCCAGCTCCTCTGCCAGTCCGGACATATACTCGTACAGATCCACGCCCTGATCCACGATGGAAGCGTCCTCGACCTCGGATACGCCGCAGTCAATGACATCCACTACTGCGAAATCGGGAATTCCGGCGGCATTCTTCGTGTAGATTGTAATCTCCAGACTGTAGTTATGCGGTTTCTGGTCCTTCTGACTGGTCTCGACCAGGAGCTTTAAGAATTTATGTCTCTCCGAGCCGTCCAACATGGTCGTGACCGTACCTTCCCAGTCCTCCCACTGTGCAAGCTGGCTCTTGATGTCCTTTGTGTCTTCATCATCCTCCTCCTGAATGGCAAGCGGATAGATGACATTGATCCCCAGATACGTACGCATTTTCGCAAGGCTCTCATCCGAGCCGTCAAACACCATACCTTCGGGAAGTTCCGTTCCCGTGATCTTAGCCATACTGTTAAAGAAATTCTCACAGTTTTCCAGCTCTGCCGCATTGGTCTCATTGATCATGGCAGTCAGTTCTTCCTCAGTCTTTTCCGTACCGTCCGGATGTTTTAAGTAAGTATCTTCAAACCATTTGTCATATGCTGCAAGGGTCATCTCCTCCCCAGTCGCAGGATTAACGACCATCGTCTCCGCTTCATCGACCACATCCAAAAGCGTGATGTCGTCCGCACTCTTTCCGACACTCTCCAATGTCCCTGCATCTGCCGCCTCTCCTGTCTTTTCCGGCTTTTTCGAGCTGATGGTCACTTCCCACATACCAAAGATCAGATTGTCCTGTGCGATACCGCCCTTATACTCATTGGTACCTTCCACACGTTTCAGCGGAATCCGGTAGGTCTCCAGCGTATTCGCTGTCAGCCACAGGGTCAGGTCGCCGTCCACCCAGTCCGCATTCTCCACCGTCGCCACAAAGTTATAGCCTGTCCCGGCTCCCGACTGAACGGTATAGGAACTGTAAATAATATCAGGGTTACGCCGATCTGTATTTGTAGTGCCTTTGTATCTCATCATGTCCTTGATCGGAAACGTTCCGTGTGATCCGGTGCACTGTATCTTCAGACCGGTAAGCTGTGCCGGACGGATATCTCCCGTCTTTGCCAGACATTCCCGCTCATAGGTCTGTGATCTCGTCGTTTCGGCAGGCTTTCCTCCCTCTGCCTCCTTGACGATCGTCTCGGCATACAGGGTATGTCTGCCGGTACGAGACCAGCCTGCCTCGAATTTCAATTTCAGGCTCTCATCCATCTTTACGGAGAACATCGTCATTCCGTTGCTGTCACTTCTCCCGGATGCGATCTCTACATCATCCAGATACAGCTTCACCGTCTTATACGGCAGAGAATATACCCATATCCCGTTCTCGTAGTCATTTCGTTCTTCCGCCCCGTTATCCGGCATACGCAGATAATCGGAAGCAAAATACAGACTGCAGTTGGAGCTTGGTACTACGTTGTAAACGGTACTGCCGATGGATCCCTGCAGCTTACTGTTGTAAGACTCTTTCCAGCCCCCGTATTCATCCTGCTCTCCACAGAGCCACCCGTCCGCATTAAAGGTAAAGGTACTCGTACTATACATATCTCCAATCACGGAGAAGAAAATGGTCCCCTCCGGCTTGTCGGTATAGACAATAAATCCCTTCGGATTCTCCGAGAGTCCATTGTATGAATAATAAAGAAGTCTCACCGTATTGTCCGTATCCAGTTCGCCATCTACATAAAGATTGATATAGCGGTCATACTTCTCGTTCTTTCCTGTCATCCAGTCATGATCCTCCTGCTTTCTGAGGATACAGGAAGGTGTCTTTGACGAAAGGTTTACCCGGATGGCATAAAGCCCCTTCGGATTCGCCTGACGGATAGCATCATTTACCTGATAGGAGAGACGGAACTGTGTCTCCTCACCGCCGCTTGCCGTCGTCATTTCCTGCAAAAATCCACTGTCGTCCGTAAACAGACTCCGATTGTCAAGCGGGACACACTTGCCCAATGACGGACCTGGAATCGTGACTTTTCCGACCTGCGCCGTCACCGTGCGCTCCTGATATTCGCCTTCTTTTAAGAGTTTCTTTAACTCTGCGAGGGTCGCCGGTGCAGTGCTGATCCACTGGGTATTGCGCCAAATGCAAAGTGTATAAGTCCCGGCGGCCGCTTCAATACTTGCAGCATTCCACCAGCACGCCTTTGTTCCGCTAAGAGAAAGATTGCCTTCCTCGTCATACAGGCCATATGTCTCCCAGTAGTAAGCATCATACTCTGTTTCCAGTCCGATCTTTCCCCAGGCATTATAGTCAAATGCAAAACGGTAAGTGCCTGTCCTGTAATCATTCTCGTTCCAGTATTTACGGACAGTCACTTCACTGGTGAACGGTCCTGTCAAATCCGCGTGAATGTTCTCACGGTTCTCCTCCGGTACCGTCATGGTCAGGCGGAGCTTATCGCCCATTTTCACGGAGCCGCTTCCTGGATGTTCCCCGTCTCCTTCGATCTTTTCTCTGTGAAACTGTACTTCCTGTACCGCACCGTTGTACTGCACCGTATAGTCTTCCTTCGGAACCGCCTTATTCTGTGTCACATTGAAAAGCTCAAAGGTAAAGTAGGCAGCCTCCTCGTAAGAGGATGCATCATACTCTCTTACAAATCCATATCCGCCATATATTTCCTCTCCGTTTCCGTTATCATGCCATCCTGTATCGAATTCCGGCGTCATGCGGTTTACCCTGATACCGATCGAATCCGGTAAAAGTGCCGATGTCATGGTCACATCTTCGGCTTTCATGGTATCGCCGCCTTTCACAAAGCGATACGCTGTATCAAAGTTCTCTGACTTATCTTTGATCTTTACATTGGTGTCAAAATCATAAACAGTCGCAGAATACTGATTCCCTGTTACCGAGAATGTGTATTGATCCAGTTGATTATGATACCACCAGGTACTTGGCTGAATACTGCAGCCATCCCACGGTGTCTGGGACGCACTGATCTCCAGATTGGTGTTTCCCACACCCTCCATATTCGTGACGGTTCCCGTCAGCGTAACCTGTTTTACAGGCACAAGGGGCGCTGCATCTTCCGTATGCTTACTTTCGGTGACGGTCACATAACGCTCTGCATTGACCGGAAGCACATGAAACTCCAGCCAGTTATGGACGGTCTTGCCGTTCCCTGAATAGTCAAGCGGAAGAATCTCGTAGTAGAGCTTCGTTCCCAGCTCGAAATTAATGTTCTTAAGCTCGGCTCCCGCTTTTCCGATCTTCTGAAAAGTCTGACCATCATCGTCCGAGGTATACCAGATAACGGTATAGTCCTGCTTCGTGACAGCTTCACCGCTTCGCTTGGTTCCGGTCACGTTTAACGTAATATTGTTCTTCTGGTTGATATTCACATCCACTGTGGTATTGGCAAACTTCACTTCCACCGCAGTCTTTGTGACATCATTATACTCCTCGGCGTTTGCGCCGTTCATTTTGATCTCGTACTTCAGGCCGTACATGCCCGCGTCCACCATGGGTGAGGTCACGCCATTTGTATTGTTGGAAAACGTCTCACTTCTGAGCTTACGGTTGTTTACATCATACCAGGTCACGGTGTAGCTGCCGGATAGCATCTCACCGCCGGTCTTTGGAAGGATGGTGACCGTACCTTGTTCGGCAAGTTTTACGTTGACAGGCTGCCCCGCTTCGTTTAAGGTCACTTCTCCTGTTACTTCTTTATAATACTGCACACCTCCCACTTTCAGAGTATCCTTCGGTGTCACAGTGTAAGAAAGCGTCGTTCCCTTCGTGACATTCAGATCCGTCGTGATCCTGCCGTTTTTTCTCCAGATCACAGCATAATCCGTTCCTTCTGTAAGAACTGTTCCGTCGTTTCCTTTGACGGTAAGTGCAGGTGAACACATCTGAACGATCGTCAGGGTAAAGGACGGATCAATGGGCGCCGTATTGTTTTCCCCTGCCGTCCCTGTGTAATGGAAGGTAATGGTATAGGTGCCGGGCGCAAGACTCGCAAGCCACGCCTGTTTGATCGTGACAGAGCCCTTTGCCGCCGTATAGTCTGTTCCGTTAACCAATGTATCTTCCCCGCATTGGATGGAGTCAAAAGTAAAGCTGCCATCGTTTTTGCTGATCGCAAAATCCGCAATCGATGTCGTATTGATCGTCTTCGCCGTCGTGCCAAGACTCGGCTGTGTGACTACCGGTGTCGGAGGTGTCGGAGGATCGGGCTCCTCGGGCTCGATCGGATCATCTAAGGAAGAAGGCCGGAAGGTCTTATAGAAGCTTTCTTCCTCAAGCGGCACACGAACCGTCACCAGATTCGAGCAGATTTCCGGATTCTCTTTGGAGATCGCCTGGATACCGATGATCAGATCCTCCCCGTTGTAAAAGCCCTTCATTTCCTCCTCAGGAGTAGTAGCCGTCCCGGGGAACTGGTAAACCGATACCGGAATCGTGCCCATGCTTGCATCGATGGACGCGGAATTATAACCGATCCAAGGATTGTCCGGATTCAGCACTTCTCCCTTGTAGTTACACCACTGCCAGTTGTGTCTGCCATATTTATCCTCGGCATAGGTAGCATAGCCGCTGGTACCGCTGGCAACCTTGGACAGATCCTCTTTCATGGGCGCAACATGATAGATCATGTTCTCATCTTTTGTCATCCGCACGGTTGCGACCGCCCACTTACCCCCGGTAAATGTTTTAAGCACAGGATTATCCGGGTCAATATTGACATTAAACTCTCTCTCGTCCTCCTGCAGCGTCCCCAGACTGACATAGATGTCCTCCGGATCCGGCAGGGGAACCTTTAAATACGCATTTTTGCTGTACGCGGAGTCTACGCCCGGTATGCCTTCGGTCTGCATCACGATATAGACGACATCACCGATCGCCGGATAATTTTCAATCCCCTGTGAAAGCCGAAGTGGTGTGACCAGTCTGCCCTTTCCGGTCGCACGGTTGAAGGTCACGCCCTCCTGACCGTAGTCCATGGAATCCCAGGCAAGGACATACCATTCCCCACTTACACCGGGCTTGGTAATCGTAAACGGCGTCGTATCAGCAGGGTTGTACTCCGGTTTTTGCGCCGTGATCATATACACTTCAAAGTAGCCGGATGCGGTATCCTCTGTCGTGAAATCCACGGTAAGGGTATGTGTCCCCGCATTGTAAGAGGTCTTCGTGATCTTCGGTGCCGCGTCAGAGTGAGTCGCCGTCGCAACCGTAAGGGTGAAGGTCTCTGTCACACTGCTTTGCACCACATCTGCCGGCGTCGTTTCTAACAGAGCAATATCAAATGTATAGGTGCCTGCCTCCGTGACAGTGCCGGAAAGGATTCCCTTCGCCTCATCAAATGTCACACCCGTCGGAAGAGAATTGCCCGAATCCAGTTTCCACGAAAGGGTATCCTCCTCATAACCCGCCACTCCTTCGAGTGTGACACTGAAAGGAGTCCCCGTCTGGGCAGCGATCTTCTTCGAGGATTTGATCATGGGTTTCTTTACCTCTACATTCAACGTAAATACCTTTGTCGTTTTGGTTTCCACGCCGCCTGCCGTTTCCGTCAGCGTGACCGTAACCTCCATCGGCGCACGTGTATTCAAAGTCGGCGTACCGGTGATCGCGGCACTGCTTCCGTTTGAAGTAAATTCCAGCCCGAGCGGCAGTCCCATATCCTTCCCGCTGGTATTGTATTGATCTGTCGTGGTACAAGACCATGCCAGTGTGCCGCCCTTTCCTGCACTGCCGGTAAAAGTCAGATTGACAGGGCAGTTTTTATATTCGGTCACGGTATCTCCGACGGTCGTTGTAATGGCAGTATCTCCGGAAGATGAACCTGAATTTTCATTCTCGCCCGGTCCCATGCCGCTGCCCGGATCCGTGCCCTCGCTGACCGTAAATTCCACTGCGGGAGACCGGCGGTATTCTGTCACCTTGGTGCTTCCCGATGAACGGTCTATTTTATGAATGATAAGTCCTGTGGTATAAGTTGCTCCCGGCTCCGGAGTGAGGGATTCCCCTTCCGCAAATGTCCCGTCGTTGCAAAACCACGCACTGTTTCCGTTTTTCTCAAGCATACAGTCAGACCATGCGCCATGACTCATCAGTACGTTAAAGTCGGGTTCTTCCGACCAGCGCAGGGTATTCACCCAGCCATAAGAAAAATCATAGGGATCCTGAATCCCGTCCTGTGGCCACACATATGCTTCTGCCTCATAGCTCACCTGCGATGTGGGCGTTAAAGCATCATCCCCCTCCCACTGGTAAGCGATCTCCATATGCTTTTCATTCATATAGGGAAGTCCCATTGCCCAGTCCACGGTCGTCTCTGCCATATCAGTCGCCAGGATTTCTTCCGACTCTACGTTATCCTCATCGATCATGGTACGTTTATAAATGACAAGCTGCCAGGTACATCGATCGCCGATCTGGATCGCTTCATTCAACGTATTCAAAAAATTGCCGTGCAGCATCCCGGTATAGCTTCCTTCGGATGTCTGTATCTGCCGTCTGGAAATGCTCGTCTGCCAGTAATTGCTGCCAAGCCCGCTGATGTGTGTGCGTTTCGGACTGTCTGCCGGCCAGTTGTTCATACTTGCCAGATTCTTTAAGCTGTTTTTGACCTGCGACAGATTATTCGGCGACACATACAGCTCTGCGTCATACCAGGATCCGCTTGCAGGCGCAGTAAGCCCTGTCGCCGTCCACGTCAGGTACACAGACGGATCACGGTCAACTTCCGTGATATTGCCGGTGTCAGGATCTGTCTGCCAGTTACTGTCTGTCAGATGAAACTCATTGATCATAATGCCCGGCTCCTGCGGTACCACGACTGCTGCCTGCAGCCGCAGATTTTCCATCGGCAGCATGGTGACTACCATCGCAAGCGTCAGCAAAAGAGACAGCATGCGTTTCATCATGGTCTTTTTGGTTCTGTGTTTTTTGGTTGTCGTTTTTGTTTTTCCCATAGACTTTTCCTCCTATTATGAGTTCCGTATCCGAACAAATGGTGCGGACAGGCAGAGAACATTCTCTCCTCTGTCGCATTCGCTCCGCCGTCGTTCATTGTCCTCTGGCACCATTTTTCGAATACTGTCATGAGTTCCGTGTCCGCGTCGTTCATCGTTCTCTGACTTTTTTCCGGATACTCTCCTCTCCTCGGTGTCACATCATGTCCTATGTCTGTGGTTTACGGGTTGCTCTTCATCTGATCATGAGCGGCATCAGTCCTTCGCCATTCACGATTGTTTTTCAGCGTTTTTTTGCACGCGTATTTGCATTCAATTTTATACTCCTTCTCGATTTTTTCAACCAATTATGTCTATTCGGTCGATTTTCGCGTCTATTCAGTCGAAAAAATATTATTTTCAGCTTTTTTAACAAAAAAAGTCCATTTCTTTCCACTGTTTGAAAGAAATGAACTTTCCTGTTCTTTTTTTATGCAGCAACAGCCTGCACCAATCCTTTCGCTTCCCCGCAGTCCACTGCAATCTGTGTGACGTATTCAAATAATTTTACAAGCAGCGAATCATCATAGGCTCCGCTCTCGCACTCCATATGATATCCGCTCGTTTCCTCTCCCGATAGAATCTCCAGATGCGAATCTGTAATCTTTTTCTGCTCCAAATGCCGTTCGGAACGCATCATCGTATGCAAAATCCGAATAGATAGGATTCTGCTTTTATGAAATTGAAAAATGGTAAAAGCATTGAAATTTCAGATCTTGTTTAGATAAACAGATATTCAGATACTACTCGCTTGAAATGTTCCTTACTTTTCGTTTATTGTAACATGGATTTCTCCGTCGGCAATCGGAAAATTCCCCAAAAGCAGCCCAAAGGCAAAAGCCCGTTTCCTGCTATCGATATAGCGGAAACGGGCTGAAAGCATTTTAGAGAGGGAAAAACAGATAAAGTCATTTTTACTCTGAGAGTCACGCAATCAATTAAATTGCCTCATGGAAGGTTCTGGAAATTACATCCGCCTGCTGCTCCGGTGTGAGCTTGATGAAGTTTACCGCATAACCGGAAACGCGGATCGTAAGCTGCGGATATTTCTCCGGATTTTTCTGGGCATCCAAAAGAGTGTCCCTGTTTAATACATTGACATTCAGGTGATGTCCGCCCTTTGAAGAATATCCATCCAATAAAGATACTAAATTATCAACCTGTGCTGTGTTTTGTGACATAATAAATACCTCCTCAATTTTCTTTGTATGCTTGTAACGGTTTCGTTGTGTTATTGTTCCTTACATGCTTATCATAGGATAAACAGATCAACTTTTCAGTAACATATGTTACAAAAAATAAAAATAATTGTTATTTTTATCCGGAATACTGCTCCAGTTCTTCCCGGTCGTTTATGAGAATCCTCGATCTGGAGACATCGATCAAACCATCCTCCTGCATATTCATAAGTTCCCTGGAAAGTGACGGTCTGGTCGTCCCCAGATAATCCGCCAGTTCTTCCCGGTTCATATTCAAAAGCAGCCTATCCCCCGCTCCCGCCTGATCCAGAATCCACATGGAGATCCGCTCTCTTAAGGTCTTTCCGGAAAGAAGGTACAGCTTTTTGGTCATCATAAAGTTTTTGCCGGACTGGATTTCCAGCATGTTTTTTACAATGAGCTGATGTTTCCCGCACGCATTGTGGCAAAACCCATAGAAAAACTTCCACGGGATCTCCAGCAGACGGCACTTCTCATTGGTAATGGCATCATACCAGTACTGCTTCTCGTCGGAAAACAAAAACATTTCCCCCAGCACATCCTTCGCATATACCAGAAACAGGACATTGCGCTTGCCGGACAGATAATCCTTGGCGATCATGACAGAACCCTCCAGCAGAAGATACATGTTCTGCGGCACATCACCCTGTCTGAATACATACTCATCTTTCCCCAGCTCGATCACTCGTGCTTTGGCACAGGTCATCATTTTATCAATTTCTTCCTGTGTGATCCCCTGGAATAATTTACAGTTTTTCATCGTTGTCACCTGCTTTCTTTTTTTCAGAGAAACGCACCGGCTTGCCCTGCAAACCGGCGCGTTTCTTCGGCCGTTTATTCTCCCCGCCGGAGAATTCTATCTCAACACAATGCCCATGTGCCCAAGGCACTCTGTCATTGTAATCTGATTACTCAAATCCGCTACTACTCACAGTCATAAAAATGCAGGAGTAGGATTGTCGAGCTCGCTCGTAAGAGAATAATCCTGTATTTTTATGAAACTGTGAATAGTTATCTTTAAAAGTTCAAGTCGATCTTGATCCCCTTTAGGTCTTCATTGATCAGGTTATTCTCTGCGATCATTTTCTGGATCACCTTCTGCACTTTGGCGATCTGGCTGACAGACTGCTTCTGTGTGACCGCCCCTGCCTGCAACTTATGAAGCTCGGCTTCTCCCTCGATCAGCTCTTTTTCATCCTTGCGTTCTTCCTTGATCTTCTCGATCTGTTCTGTCCGTTCTTCCTTGGCTTCCTTGGCTTCCTCCGCGTTTTCCTGCTGCTCCTTCTGTTGTTCTTCGACGTGATCGGTTCCCTCTTTCACAAGCATCCCCATAATCTCATCACCGGCAGCTTCCAGAATCTGATCGGCGGCTTTTTGCGCCTTTATCATTTCCTGGGATTTATCCTGCGCGGATTTGCCCATCTGGATCGACTGTGTCAGCGCTTCTCTTTTTTTCTGCTCAAAATCTGCTTCCGCTTCAAGCCCTTTCAATGCCCCGTTTAACGACAGATAATCCTTCTGGTAATCCGTCAGTGGCGTCGTCTGCAGTTCCCGCAGTCTCACCTTCTCCTCCTCACCGAAGGAATCGTAGGCATAACCGTTTACATTGTTCTGGTATTTCTCTAATAATTCCAGATCCTTCTGCTCGGTGGAATCCGCACTCACTCCATACTTTTCCTGCAAGCCGTCCCTAAGCTGTCGCATTTCATCAACCCGGTCCCTGAGCGCCCTCTCCTCGGAAACACTTGCTGTTTTTTCGGCTTCCATATCCTGAATGCCCTTTGCAAGATTGCTCTCTCTTGCCCATGCATCGCCAATCAGCTTCATTGCCTTTTGTCTGGCACTTTCCTTTCTGGCTTCGACCTGGCTTTTCGTATCGCCGATTCTGCTCAGGCTGCTGCCATCAATGCTTTTGTGATTTTCTTTTGGTTCGTTCCCTTCAAAAGCCCTGCCCGCCTGATAGTTCTCCGGTTGATACTGATTCATTCTGATTGCCACTGACATATTTTCACCCGCCTTATTTCTCACAATCCGCAAAGCGTTTCTCCCATACCGATTCCGATTCGCAAACGCCTCCAGCCCACGGCTTCATTTCCTCTTTCCATACAGACTCTTTTGTCTGACCACAGGCTGCTCACCCTCTGAAATCAATATGCTGGCCTACGCTCTGTTCCTGCTCTGTCTGTACGGCGTTCATCCGTTCATTCTGTGCGAAATCACTGATCTTTTGCAAAAGCTGTTCCAGGCTCTCTGCCAAGATCACAATGGTATCCTCATCATCGACCGCTTCGCTTTCTTTCTTCTCTGCCCGTCTCGCCTCGATACGCTCTTTTACCTTTTTCTTCTCCGCTTTTTTCTCCTCGGCCTTTTTGTGTTCCTTCTTTTGTGCCTGCTTTTGCTCGATGCGCGCCTTCTGCTCACTGGAGGATTTCTTTAGGACGGCGAAAAGACTGCCGGTGCCGCCGTCGTTTACCTGCATGCCAAAGCCCTTTACTTCCACGCCCATGCTCTGCAGACTATTCTTCAGCTGACCTACCTTCGCGGACGCATTCTCGATGATTCCCTCATACTGCCTGCGGAAATTCTCATCTTTTGCCATGCGTTCGATCTTGTCTTCATCGATCAGGACCACCATTTTATTCGGATTGGCAAACCTGCCCGCCTGCGCTTTGGCGAACTCCTTCTGATCCCTTCCTACCAGCACAAATTCCATGTTGGAATATTTTTTCTTAAGCTCTTTGTAATACTCTGCCGCCTCTTTGCTAAGCTCCGGCTTTCCAAAGGTCTTCCCATACTCTCCCTTCGTTTTCGCCGTCTCCTTCGTTCCCTTTACAGACTCTGCCGAGGTGGTCTGATACGCATTTTGCGTGGTAACTCCATCTGTGATCCCTGCCGCCATGGCTGCACCTCCTCTACTATTATCCATCCGCATTCGCACTCGTACTCCGATAGAATACTTCCTAAGCCCTAAGGCATATCACGAATTGTCGTATGCAAATCCATTCACAACTCAGAATCGTTTTCAAAAACATAAGGAAAATGCCGGATAAAGAAAAGAATCCGAAGGATAAAAGAACCAGACAAATGAACCCTCAGCCACTACGCCACGGTTAAAACGATACTTATTTGAAAAAGCCCTTCATCCTTGAAGTATTTTCCTCAAATCCTTTTGAGAAATCTTGTTTTTGTCAGCATTCTGCACCGTCCGAAAAACGGACCTTCGAATGCTAACAATTACTGCTTATCTAATATATCGGGTTCTGTGGATGGATTGTTTATTGTCGCTTCTGTCCATAAATCAGATGGATATTTTGTGAAATATACCAACATCGTGAAGAATCGTGCTTATGTTACAATAAAGCCAAAGTCTTCTATTATAAAAAACGAAGACATGAAAGAAATCTTTACCCGATTACATCTTAAGAAAGATACGGTGGCGTTTATGGAAAATAACACAAAACAAGTCATGGATTATACCTGGGAGACGATCAATCCCGCTTTGGAAAATATGAGTGCCTTATTTGATCTGGCGCGTCTGGTGGACGCCGAGGAATGCCGCGAGATCCATATTGACAAAGATGGGCTTTTGTCTTTTGGAAAGGAATGCTTTGCTGTCTGGAATGCCGACCACCGCTGTGCAGACTGCACCAGCTTCAAGGCGTGCCATATGCACCATAAAAGCAGCCGTTCCGAATATTTTAACGGACAGAAATATGATATCCAGTCTGTTCCGATCCGGCTGACGCTTTCCGACGGCACGATCTATTCCTGCAATATGGAGCTGATCAATTTTCAAAAAGCAGATGCCAAAAACCTTTCTGCCGGCGAACTGCCCAAAGACGAGCTGGAAACCAGGGATTATCTCACGACACATGACACCCTGACCGGGCTTTTGAACTGGGACGGCTTCTGCCGCCATACCAGACAGCTCATTATGTCGGATCCGGACAAACCGCGCCTGATCATTTCCGCCAACATCCGCAATTTTAAACTGATCAACAGTCTGTTCGGACGTGATAAAGGCGACGAGATCCTGATCGAATTTTCCAGACTCCTGCTTACACTTTGTGAAAAAGACGGTGTCTGTGGCCGGAGTGCCAATGACATTTTTGCCATCTGTATCCCGCGGGACATTTACCGGGAAGACCATTTGCTTGACAGTACCGTACAACTGAAGAAACTGTTGGACAGCTCCTCGTACCGTCTGTTCATTCATTTCGGAGTCTTCGCGATCACCAATCCGAATCAACCGATCTCCATCATGTTTGACCGCTCCTACATGGCGCTGCAGTCCATCCGCAATAAGCATGACCGGACCATCGCATGGTTTGACGACTCCATGCTTCATGCAGCCCTTCACGAACAGGGTATCATCAGTAACTTTGAACACAATCTGGAAAACGGACAGTTTGTGATCTATCTGCAGCCTCAGGTAAATCCGTCCGGATACATCGAAGGCGCAGAATGTCTGGTGCGCTGGATCCTGCCGGACGGCAAAATGGTTCCGCCGTTTCAGTTTATCGGTATTTTAGAGCAGTCCGACCTGATCGCTACCCTGGACCGGCATGTCTGGGAACTGGCGGTCAAACAGCTAGACTGGTGGAAGGATACGGAATTTAAAGATGTTTACCTTTCCGTCAATGTATCCCCAAGGGATTTTTATTATATGGATGTCGCCGATACCATTACCTATCTGTGTCAGAAATACGATGTGCCGCCGAAGATGCTCCATGTAGAGATCACGGAAACGGCAATCGCGGACGAGATGCAGAACAACAAGGCCACGATTGCCATGCTGCAGCAAAACGGTTTTAAGGTAGAGATCGACGATTTCGGGAAAGGTTCCTCCTCCTTAAGTCTGTTAAAGGATATCAAGGCAGACGTGTTAAAGATCGATATGGGCTTTTTGCGGGAAAGTGAAAACAATGCCAGAGGCGCCATCATCATCCGCGCCGTGATCGACCTTGCCGGCAAGCTTGGCATGGAAGTCATCACCGAAGGCGTTGAGACAGAGACGCAGTTTAAGAATCTCACGGAATATGGCTGTGACATGTTCCAGGGATACTATTTTTCCAAGCCGATCCCCGTCGCGGATTTCGAAAATCTTGTAAAGAAAAACCGTCAGGAAGCCTAAGGGAAAACGGAATATCAGAAAGGCAGTGCCGGAAACACAAGCAGCGTTTCCGGCACTGTTTTACTTACTCCTCAAAAATCCGTTTTAAACGTTTCTCCATCTTCTTCTGGTAATGCAGATACCATCCTTTTTCTTCCCGTTCGCCGATCCTTCCAACCAAAAGCTCACTCTCATCACAAAGCTTTGCCAGCATTTTCGGTGTGACAGGCTCACCGCCATAAATGATCTGCTCTTTGTATTTCATCGTCAGCGTTCCGTACATTCCCTCGGCATCCAGCCGTTTCCCAAATTCCGAAAGCGTTTCCGAATCCCTGCGCACCATTTGAAGCCTTGCAAGCAGTTGTAGGTTGCGCTCGTACAGCCAGGCGAACTGTTCTTCTGTCTCCATCCTTTTCACACGTCCCACCTGCCAGTACAGATAGCCCATGACGCAAAGCCATACAAGCAGGAATAAAAACAGGATTCCCAGCACGATCCGAAGTACCAGCCAAAGCCCTGCCATGATCACCTCATCCCGATCCTCCGGCATCTGCCCGTCTGTTTCTTCCTCCGTCTCCTCCTTCTCCTGTGCCTGTGCAAGCTCTGTCTGCGCCATCTGATATCGCTCATAGTCTGCCGGACTCAAAGCGGTGCCGGTCTTTCCTTCTCCCAACTCCCACGGCGTATAGCGCCTGCTGCCGTATCCCGGCGTCGGCTCAAACGGGATCCAGCCGATTCCTTCAAAATAAACCTCCGGCCACGCATGGGCATCGCTCATGTAAACGGTCGTGTGCATATTGTTCTGCGCATAGGTACAAAAGCCCTGGCACAATCTTGCCGGATATCCCTGTGACCGCGCCAAAAGCACAAACGCGGTCGCAAAATGGGTACAGTACCCTTCCTTCTTTTCCAACAGAAAATAGTCTAAAAAGTCGCTTTCACTTTTGACCTTTTTCGGTACTGCTTCCGGTGACTTCGTGTAGGTAAAGCCGGAAAGCGCCCGCTCGATCCGGACAAGTTTTTGCAGTTTCCCACTGGCGTTTTCCATTTCTGTTGTCTTTTTGCTTTCGTTCTCCTGCGAGGTCTGTTTTTCAGACGTACTGTCTGACACCACCCGGACAGCGGCACTGTCTTTTTCTTCCCCTGGTTCTTCTTCCATCAAAATCCGGTCAAGCCAGCCCTGCACCTGCTCACTAAGCTGCGGCGCCTGTCCGTAGCGTTCCTTCATTCGTTCCCGATAGGCAAGAAGCTCCTCGTAAGAATACCTCCTACTCTTTCTGGACATACTGTAGCCCAGCTTTTCCCATTCCTTCTCATCTTCTTCATATCCCTGCTCCAGCAGTTCGTTGAAGACGGTCTGGTTAAGGTTCAACTGGTAATACCGTACCCCATATTCCGAACCATACCCCAGCATCTTTTCCTTGCGCCCGAACAGCTTCTGCGGTTCTTCGATCTCCAACGTCTTTAACGGTGCAAACTGCATCGTGCTGTGGAAGTGCTCATAACGCACATTGGCTTTGGCATGAAACAGATAATCACCGGTTCTTTTGTGCAGACACGCCACCGCATAGATGGTCTCCAATGCGTCCATGCGCACATCTTCGTCTGCCATACTCACACTGTTGTACCATTGTCTGCCGTCAAACTCCTGCCAGATCGTCCCGGTCAGATACAGATTGTCCTTCTGCTTTTTGTCAAAGGAAATATCCATATATGCATTGTCATTTCCGGACACCGTTTCATCCAGCCGGATCTCTCCTCGCAGTCCGTTCATATCCATCTGGAAATCTTCTTCCAGCTCGCTTTCGCGGTTGGCCGTCCACGCCGTGATCTGCGCCTCGATCCGCTCCTTTACGGACTTTAAGAGTTTCCATTCAAAAGGCTCCTCCTTATCCGGAAAAACAAGCAGTAAGAAAAGCAACACGACAAATACCGGCGTCAGAAAGACCATGTACTCTCTATGGCGCTTCCATTCCTTTTTCTTTTCCAGAGGATCCTTTGTGTGCTCCCTGCCCTGCGCCTGTTTTTCCTCCCCCAGCGCGGTCACGGCCTGCCTCGCAAAGCATCTGTGCCAGATACTTACCAGCAGATAAATGAAAAGTCCCATGCCAAAGACAGCCCCCGCATGAAGGACTTCGTATTCTTTGAAATAACTGACAGCAAAAGCCGCCACGATCCCCGCCGCAGCAGCACCAAGAAGCAGGGTAAACCGCTGCAGCACATTCCATGCCAATACGGATAACCATGCCAGTGTGATCACCTGTATCAAAAAATAGCCTGCCGTCCACTGCGGATATTCCGTTCCCTTCCCGACAACCCATCTGCCATAGCTTGACCAGAATTCCACCACAGAAGAAGGGATCACAAGCATCTGAAACACAATTACGATCACCGGTGTCAGCACCGCCATCCACGCTCTGAGTCTGGTTTTCGCCAAAAGAAAGCAGACACCGGAAGCCACAGCCAAAACGGCGATCGGAAGATGGTAGCCTTTGAGCACAAAGATCCCCCAGTAATCATGTACGGTATAGTAGAGCGCCAAAAATAAAAGCAGCGCCGAAAAGAAGAAATAGCCAAAGTCACCTGCCCGTTTTCTGAAAAAGTCCAGACTCATTCGATCAGCCTCCCTTCCACCGTAAAGGGTATTACCAATAGATCCGAAAGCCGTTTTGCATCTTCCTTCCTGTCTGACGGAAGACAGATCGTCAGCTCAGTCCCGTCCTCCGGCAGCCCGCCGATTATCCCGGCGTCCTGCTCTGTCAGCTTTTGCAGAAACAGAATCACCTTTCTGCGGTCGGACATGCGCCTGCACTGCGTCACAAATTCCTGCAGTCCGTCCCTTTCCGGATTCCTTTGAAAATGAATCTCCTTCAATTCCTCATAGAGGTCCTCGAAATCTCCAAACCGTGTAACATCCTTTTGCACCGTCTCTCCCATTCCGGACGCTCCCGCCTGCTCGTAAAATACCGTGACCGGCTGGCGGTTTTCCATATAATACTGTGAAAACGCCAGTACCAGCTCCAAAAGTCTGTTTTCGATCGGAAGATACTCTGCCATTTCCTCACTTTCCCGTCTGGTATCCAAATACAGCACCACTCCGGTCGGCTGTTCCCCGGTGAAGATCCTCGTCTTCAACTTCCCGGTCGCAGCCGTTGCATTCCAGTGGATCCTCCGAAGACTGTCCCCGCTTTCATACTCGCGCACCAACATATCCGGCTCATCCCAGAGCTGACGGTTCTCCTGTTTCTGCCATACCGAAAATTCCTCGTCATATTTCAGCTCATCCGCTGCCGGAATCCGTGGATTTACGATCGCCTCCAAAAGACTGGGCAGTTTATAGGTCAGCGTAAATGTCCCCAGATAATCTGTGAGGATCAGTTTCGAAACGCCCACCATATAGGTGCCTCTGTATTTACAGATCATATTTGTCTCATAACGGCATGCTTCTCCGGGGAGCAGTTCAAATTTTGTCCGGGACAGAAGCTTTTCCACATAAGAAAAATCAGAGAACAATACCACTCTGACACTGCTTGCCGCCAGAAACCCTTCATTGCGCAGGATCAGAGAGTACCCCATCGGCTCTCCCGCCGTCATCACTCTGCTTGACAGGCTCTGTGAGATGCGAAGCCTGAACAGGACTGCAAACAGATACAGATAGGATACCACCGGTATGGAGGATACAAAAAAGAAGAAGCCATAGCTGACAGCTCCTCCTTTATTGGACACACAAATAACAGAAGTGATCCAGAGCACAAGCCACAGGATCCTTCTTACCCGTGAACCGAATTCTTCACTTGTATCCGTTCTTTTCCATTTCATACCGGCACCCTCACACGGCTCAATACTTCCAGCAAAACCTTATCCGTCCGCGCACGCTGTCTTTTCGCCTCCGTGGTCAGAATTGTTCTGTGTGCCAGCACCGGGATTACCAGGGTTTTTACGTCATCCGGCGTCACATAATCCCGTTTCTGCAAAAAGGCTCGCGCCTGAGATGCTTTCATCAGCGCCAGATATGCTCTGGTACTTCCGCCAAGCCGGAAGCGCTCCTCCGTCCTGGTCGCCGTGATGATATCTTCGATGTATGCCAAAACCTGTTCGGATACCTTTACCTGCGTCACCATTTTTTTGCATTCGAAAAGATCCGCTGCCGTCATCACGGGATCCGGAAAAACTGTCCCCACAGTATTCCCTCCGTTTCCCGGTGTCTGACCACCGTTTTGCCAGACAAGCTCTGCCTCCTTCTGCTCTTTCAAAAGGGCATGGCGCGCGATCAGAAGCTCCTGCTCTCTCTCCGGGTAGCCTAACGACAGTTTCATCATAAAACGATCCATCTGCGCCTCCGGCAGAGGATACGTCCCCATATATTCGATCGGATTTTCTGTGGCGATCACCATAAAGGGCGCCGGAAGCGGATAGCTTTTGCCGTCAACGCTCACCTGCCCCTCCGCCATGACTTCCAAAAGGCTCGACTGCGTCTTGGGCTGCGTCCGGTTGATCTCGTCCGCAAGAAGGATCTGGTTCATCACCGCCCCCTGTTTCCAGTGAAACTCTCCGGTCTTCATATCATAAACATTCACGCCCACCACATCACTGGGCAGTGTATCCGGTGTGAACTGCACTCTGCCAAGGCTTAATCCTGCCGCACCCGCTAAAACCTTCGCTAACGTTGTCTTGCCGATACCGGGGACATCCTCCAAAAGTACATGACCACCCGCAAACAGACAGGTCAGCAGATGTTCAATGACTTCTTCCTTGCCGATAAATTCTTCATGTATCGCTTTCTTGAACAATAATATCTTATCCCAGTGATCCATACGCGTCTTCTCCTTTTTCACAAAAGAATCATTATTAAACACTATTATACTATGAATGATCACCAAAATACAGTGCTTTTTACTTTATAAGCTCTGCTCCCCGCAGGGTACAGTATTGATAGCCGTTTTCTTCATAGGTGTCAAACACGCCCGTAACGGTCACTTCCGATCCTTCCGGCGGGTAGAGCTTGTCTGTCGTCTCAAATTCGATTCCCTGGGAACAGCAGGCGGTGGCGTCTGCGATGACACAGGCATAATAGTCCTGCCCATTGTCTGTATCATGATACACACTCATCGTACCACTCATTTTGACCGTCTTTCCCATATACTGATCCGGATTGACCATCATATTGCTGACCTCCGAGTAGACCATGGTAGAAGAAAGCGTCGTCAGGTCGACATCGATCCCTTCGGTCGTACCGAGTTCTGTCTGTTCACTATCCCCCACTGCCTCTGCCGAATCCGGATTTTGTGACGTTTCCCCATCTGCTGCCGACAGGGATTCTGTCCCATCTTCCTTTTCATCGTCCGAAGCATCCGCATTGCTCTGTGATGCTCCCTCCGTTTCTGCCTCTGCCATTCCCTGCTGCAAAACCTCCTGCACTCCGGTTGTCTGGTCTGAAACCTTAGAAGCAGCTGTCTGCCCTCCGCCACAGCCGGTGGCGAGACTGAGCATACCGATACACAATACAATTCCCAATCGATTTGTTTTACACATATTATTTCCTTTCCCATCCAAAGTCACGGGTGTGATTCTCCGTATCTTCCAAATACATCCGTATAAATACCATCTGTTTCCCGCATATGGGGGCGTCCAATCCGGTTGTTATTTAATGTAACCATTTCTACTTTTTCCCGACAAATGGTAGTCTCCTACTTGGTACTATTTACGTCTTTTTCGTATTATTTCATCGTCTTCCCGATCAGGAAACAGACAAAGAATACTGCCACATCCACTGCAACAATCGTGGAGCCAACCGGCGTCCCCGCCAGTATCGAGATAATGATCCCCGAAAATGCACTTACCACCGAAAGTACCGCTGAGCAAATGGTTACCCGCTTAAAGCTGTGAAACAGCCTCATCGCCGACAATGCCGGAAAGATTACCAGCGCGGAGATCAAAAGGGAGCCGACCAGATTCATGGCTAACACAATGATCACCGCCACTACCACCGCGATCAGCAGATTATACTTGTCTACCTTTGTCCCCGCCGATCTCGCAAAGTTCTCGTCAAAGGTAACGGCAAAAATCTTATTATAAAACCATACAAAGATCCCGACAACAATCAGTGACAGAGCCACGCAAAGAACCACTTCTCCGATCGTCAGTGTCAGGATGGAGGTAGAGCCAAACAACGTACTGCATACATCGCCCGACAGATTCGTCGAAGTAGAGAATATATTCATCAAAAGATACCCAAACGCCAGGGCTCCCACAGAGATCATGGCGATTGCCGCATCTCCCTTTATCTTCGTGTTCTGTCCCGTCCTAAGAAGCAGCACTGCACTTAAGATCGTGACCGGCATGACCACCCACATCTGATTGGTCAGATTCAGCACGCTTGCGATCGCCATGGCGCCGAATGCCACATGGGATAACCCGTCCCCGATAAAGGAGAACCGTTTCAATACTAACGTCACTCCCAACAGGGAAGAGCATAAGGCGATCAGCACGCCCACGATCAGTGCGTAACGCACAAACGGATATTGTAAATACATACCAAGTGTCTCTATCATTTCAC
Organism: Lachnospiraceae bacterium; assembly: GCA_015056815.1. Lineage (GTDB taxonomy): Bacteria > Bacillota > Clostridia > Lachnospirales > Lachnospiraceae > SIG333. The sequence continues at coordinate 60,624 of SVFN01000008.1, forward strand.
GTCACCACCTTCACCAATAAAAAATCTCCCCACATCACTGGCAAGATATTCTTCTTTCGTACCGAAAAAGATCTTCCGCCCGATATGCAGGATATGGCTGGCATACTGAACCGCTGCTGCAAGATCATGCGAAACCATGATAATCGTGATCCCTTCCTCATTTAACTGCTTAATTAACGCATACATTTCCATCGTTACCTTCGGATCCAGCCCTGCCACCGGCTCGTCCAAAAGCAACAGCTTTTTTGTGGCGCAGAGTGCCCTCGCTAAGAGGACTCTCTGCTGCTGCCCTCCCGAGAGCTCCCGATAACAGCGATCCGCAAACTGCAGGATCCCCATCTTCTCCATGTTCTCCTGCGCCAATTTTTTCTCTTCCTTATTGTAAAACGGTCTGAGACCACAGCGCGCCTGACAGCCGGAAAGCACAATCTCTTTAACCGACGCCGGGAAATCACGCTGCACCAGAGTCTGCTGGGGAAGATATCCGATCTCGTCCGCACGCAATCCGTCCCCGGCCGTAATCTCTCCTCCCATACACGGCTGTAAATGCACTAACGTCTTCATCAGGGTTGATTTACCGGAACCGTTTTCTCCGACAATGCACAGATAATCACCACTGTTTACCGTAAAATTCAAATGTTCTATGATCGCCTGCGAATCATACCCCAATGTTAAATCCCGTACTGTCAATAGAGACATGCTATCTTCCTCCCGTTTTATCTGACCCGATCTATGGTCAATGCAATGCTTCCTTTAATACTTCCAGATTCTGTTCCATAATGGAATAATACGTCAATCCGTCTGCCACATCCTTTGAAGTCAGAGACTGCATGGAATTCAATGACAGAATCTTCTGATCCTTGCCGGCTGTATTATTGCGGATCGTCTCCGCAATCTTTCCATCACTGCCCTCGATCGTCATGATGGAAGAAAGTCCCAGTTCGTCTACCTTGTCCGCAAGGAAAATGACGGTCTCAAAGCTGGCCTCTGTCTCAGCAGAGCAGCCCACAAATGCCGCATAATAATCCAGTCCATAATCCTCTGTCAGATAACGGAACGGAAAACGGTCGCCAAACAGAAGTGTTTTGCCCGCAGCCTCATCCACCGCGCTCTGATACTCACTGTCCAAAGTGTTCAACTGTCCGATATATGCCTGTGCATTTGCCTGATAATCTGCGGCATGTGCCTCATCTGCTTCCGAAAGGGCAGAAGCGATCACTTCACACAGGGCAGATGCGTTTTTTAAGGACAGCCAGACATGCTCATCATATTCTTCTTCGCCTTCTTCTTCCTCTCCTTCTTCTTCCTCTGCCTGCATTCCCTCTTTTACTTCTTCCTCTTTCACACGATCACCAAGCACTTCCATCAGGTTTATGACAACCATGTTCTGATTCGTTGCTTCTGCCAGGGCATCTTCCACCCAGGCATCAGATTCTCCACCGACATAGATAAAAAGGTCACAGCTTGCGATCTTCATAATATCCTGTGCGGTCGGCTGAAAGCTGTGCAGATCGACACCGTTATCCAAAAGCATCGTGACTTCTGCATTTTCCGCCTCGTCCCCTAATATATTTAATACCCAGTCATATTCCGGAAAGATCGTCGTAACAACCTGTAGTTTCCCATCATCGGCAGACTGCGCACTCTCTCCTGTCTTTTCTTCCGCGGACGCCTGTCCACAGCCCGTCAGACTCCCGACCATCAATGTAAGAGCCATCATCATGGCTACGATTTTCTTCATATTTAAATCCTCCTGTTCATTTCTCAGCCAGTTCCCAAATGAATTGACCTTTCTGCAATCTCCTGTCCCTTTGATCTGCGCCAATCTGCGGATTTTCTCCGCTTACCGGCGTTCCTGTCCGCTTCAGGGATTCAGCCGTACCTTCCACGTAATCAGATCTGCCGGCACACAGCCCGGCATAACTGCCTGCACTCCTGTGTCGGTCAACAGCAGGATACTCAAAAGCACTGCGATTACTTCAACCGCACTGTCCATATGCCGCAGCGATTTCTCATACTGTAAAAGTATGGCACAGACCGGACAGTTCCCGCCACAGCACTCATGCCTGATCTCTTTTGCTTCAAAATAACCAAAGAGCAGGATTACAACAACGAAAAACAGAACCAGAAAAAATGACAAAAACCGCTTTCTGTCTCCAACATATTTTTTGAAATTTTCCGCCATTTTCCTGTCCTCCCTTCTCCCGGTTTTCAGACTTCTTTCCCGATTTTATTCCTGATGGCTGCCGCATTCTTCGCACAGTCCGTAAAAAACGGTCCGCATCGGATCCAGCGTAAATCTGTGATGTCCCCACAGATGTTCCTGTATCGCCAGAAACTCCTCGCAGTGCATATGGATCAGCTTGCCGCATTTCTCACATTTGCAGTGGAAGCACACCTCGCCGCATTTTTCCTCATTCTTATTAATGTATTCAAAACACGCCGGACTATTCCCGTCGATGATATACTTGTTCACAAGGCCTTCCTCTACCAGCCTCTCCAGATGGCGGTAGACCGTCGTCTGTCCGATGGAAGCGCCCTTACTCTTAAAATGCGCACAGACATCATTGACCGTGATATGCGCTCCCGGAACGGTCTCCAGGTACCCTAAAAGCTCCTCCTGCTGTTTTGTCTTATATTTCCCCTTTGTACTCATATGCCTTCATCACCCATTCCTTCACACTTTTTGGCAAGCATACGCTTAAAACGTTATCTCTTTCAATTTGAAAATCATTTTCATATTCGAAGTGTCCTCTATTCTACACTTCTCTCCGGATTCTGTCAAGTAATTTGAAAATGTTTTTCAAATTAAAAACAGGCATTCCGGTTTCTCCCAAAATGCCTGTCCATTTTTTATAGTTCTATACATTACGTCTTCTGTCAATATAATCCTTCAGCACGGCAACTGTGCCCTCGATCCCAAGCTTACTGCTGTTAATGGAAATGTCATAGTTTCTGGAATCGCCCCATTTTCCCTCGCAGTAGCTGTTATGGTAGCGGCGGCGCTTCATATCCTTGTCACAGATAAACCGTTCCGCCATACTTTCCTCCATATCAAAAAGCTCCATGATGCGCTCCACTTTGTTCTGCTTGTCCCCCAGAATAAACATGGAGATCATACAGTCATACTCCCTGAGCACATCTTCACTGCACCGTCCGACTACTACAAAAGAATCACCCTTCGCCGCTCTTTTTTGCAGGTAATCGAACTGGAGCAGGGACACATTTTCCTCCGGGGCACTGCTAAACCCCCGTACTGTCCGTATCCCGAAAAACGTTTTATGCTTCTCATCGAATTCCCGCAACCGTTCACCGTCCAGTCCGCGCTCCTCGGCGATCTCATCCAGAAGATTATGATCCAATAACGGAATATCATAAATCCTGGCAAGCTTTTCCGCGATCTCGTGACCACCGCTCCCAAATTCACGCCCTACGGAAATGATCAACTGTTTTCCCATGTTTTTTCCCCCTTATAAATATCTCGCATAAATGATCAACATAGACATCACAACGACGATCACCGTCGCCGGAACCATTTTCTTACAATACGTACCCCACTTGATGATATGACCTTCCCTTGCTGCAGTCGCGATTCCCACAACATTGGCAGATGCCCCGATCGGCGTGGCGCTTCCACCGATATCCGTTCCCATGGCAAGTGTCCATGCGAGTACCGGCAGATCCACTCCGTATGTCGCAGAAAGTGCTTTAATGATCGGTATCATTGTCGTGGCAAACGGAATATTATCTACAAAGGCGCTGGCGATCGCCGACAGCCAGATAATGATCGCGATCATCAGCTTCGCACTGCCTCCGCTGATCCTGCCGATAAAATCCGCCATCACCGTAAGGATTCCCGTCTGTTCCAGTCCGCCGATCACAACAAACAGCCCAATAAAAAAGAATAATGTCTTATAATCCACCTTTTTCAAAATCCCCGGCGCATGCCTTCCTGCCGCCAGAAGCGTCACAACAGCAGCCACCACACCGATGGTGGAAACGGTCAGTCCGGTCATGGAATGGGTGACCAGCAAAACGACCACTCCCAAAAAGATCAGACTGCTGATCATGAACCCTTTCCGGTCCGTGATCGTTGATTCCGGATCCGGAAGTGCAGAATGGTCTGTGACCTGATGCGCAGCCGCCTCTGTCAGTTCTTTTCGGAATGTCAGATAAAAATAGGCAAGCACCGCAAGGAATGCCAAAAATGCGATGAATCCCGTATGAGTCAGAAAATCTGTAAAGGAATATCCTAGCGATGTCCCGATGATGATATTGGGCGGATCGCCACACATTGTGGCCGAACCACCCAGATTGGCGCAAAATATCTCCGACAGGATCATGGGGACCGGATCAAACTGCAAAAGCTGTGACAGCTCGATCGTGACTGCGGATAAGAACAGGATCACGGTAATACTGTCGATAAACATCGACAAAAGTGTCGACAACAGCATAAAGGTCACAAAAAGCGGTATGATCCGATACTTTACAAGCCTCGCGATCTTCATACACAGCCACCGGAAAAATCCGACTCTTGCCATGCCTTCCACCATGACCATCATCCCAAAGATAAAGGTAATGGTCTCCCAGTTGATTCCTCCGCTGCCGCCTGTCTCGCTCCCTGACACATACCAGAAATCCGATCGGAAAAAGCTTCCCAGATTAAGTGTCTCCCAGACTGCTGTCAGACTATGCATACCGATTCCAAAAACAAATACGATCGTCAGCACAGCGCAGCCACAGGAAATCACTTGTCTCTCTACGATCTCTGTCAGGATCAATACAAACATCGACACAAAAATAACCCCTGCAAAAATTTGTGCTAACATAATGACGCCTCTTTTCTATCCACGTTTTTGATCCCCCTCATTATAGGATTTATTTTGCCAAAACTCAACCCCCCAACAATACTTTCCGTCATTCCCATCTTCTCGCCCCGAGAATGTGCAGGCAGCGGACATCCTCATACTCATAGCTGGAAAGCGGTCTAAAAAACGCATCATAGGAATGTGCCGCGATATAGGTTTCTCCGTCCCTTCTTTCCACCACAAGCAGACTGTGATAAAAGCGTTCCCCATTTCCAAGCTGGAGCACATCACCCACCTTCGCCTCCTGTGCAGGCACCACTTCTCCAAAAGGACCTACACTCCGGTTATTTGTGATAAACCGGTAAAAAAATTCCACGCCCGACCAGGCAGGCGCCCTGTCCATGGGGGAACTGTAATACCAGCCGGTATCCGGCGTGTAATTCATCACGGCTCCTCCCGCATAAAGACACTGGGATACAAAGCTGGTACAATCACCTCCGATTTCGGAAAAATCATAAAAGGCGGGGTTACGGATATACGCCCACTTCGCCGCATAATCCACCGCCGCCTGATTGTTGATCTCATATTCTACAAGCATGGATAACTCCATCTTTTTTATCAATATATGTAAGAATCGGATTTTGTTGTATATCACGCCTTCACATAATGCTCCACGATCATTTTTTGTACACCGGGCGGATACATTAACAGGTCATACTCGATTCCGCCCTTTCCCACCTTGTGGATCGTCTGTATGCCAAGTTCTTCGCCCTTTTTCGTGGATACTTTGACATAAGTCCTGCCGGACTTTTCCATTCTGGTCAGCCCTTCTTTTGTCAGAAAACTCCAAATATCCTTCGTATCCGCTTTCTTTGCATCCGACGCGCTGCAGATCCTGTCCAGTTCCTCTTTGATACTGCTCATATAATACAGATCCGCATACTCAAACTCCTCTACATCCTGCGGCTTCAGATAAAAATCCGCCTTACGGCTCTTTTGCGGACTTTTCTTTTTCTGTCTGGCACTGTAGATCATTTCGTCATACTCATCACGGTGGCTGCCCAAAAAAGAGACTTCGTCGGCTGCCCTGCCCTCTTCTCCATAGCCTGTATAAAAATCCGGATACTCTTTGCGTCCGGGCTTTTCTTCTTCCACGTTCATGCTAAGAAGCGATCCCGGATGTTCGGCCAGATACTCCTCGATCCCCTCCAAAAATCTCTGTCCGTATTTTTCACATTTATTCCTGCCCACGCCGGACACATTTAACAGTTCTTCCTCATCCCGCGGGAGCTTTACACACATGTCGATCAAGGTCTTATCGTTAAAAACGATATATGGCGGCACCGATTCTTCTCTTGCGATGGAAAGCCGCAGCCCCCGCAGTTTCTCAAACAGCGCATAGCCCGCTCCGGTAAGGGAATCCGTGCTCTTTTTGAATCTGGCAGGCTTTTTCTTATCTTCTTCCGCTTCCTCGTGCATCCGCACAAAGACCTTCGCATCTTCTGCCTTCAGCGGCGCGATATCTCCCAACTGCAAAACACTGTACTTTCCTTCCGTCTGGATCAGATACCCGTCCAGTATCATCTGGTGGATCAGGATACGGATCGCGGCTTCATTGCAGTCACTTAATGCCCCGTAGGATTTGTATCTGATCGTTCCCAGTTCCCGCAGTCTGGCGCGGTTCGCTCCGCTTAATGTCCCCAATACAATCGAAAGACCGTATCTTCCTCTTGTCTCTGCCACACAGTTGATCACCCATTTCGCCTCAAAAGTCATATCCACTTCCTTATAATGCCTGTGGCAGTTCCCGCAATGATCACAGGCGACTCCGGTCTTTTCCCCGAAATATGCCAGAATATAATTGCGCAGGCATTCCGTCGTCCTGCAGTAATTCTCCATCACCTGCAGTCTGTGGATATCTCTCTGACGAATTAACTCGATATTCTCCTCCTCCACCTCGGTGAAATCTTTCTTTTCCAAAAGGAATCTGGCGATCATCACATCCTGTGGTGAAAAAAGCAGAATGCAACGTGAAGCCTCACCGTCTCTGCCCGCACGCCCCGCCTCCTGATAGTAATTCTCCATACTCTGGGGCATATTATAATGAATGACATAGCGCACGTTGGACTTGTCGATTCCCATGCCAAAAGCGTTCGTCGCCACGATGACCGGAGTCCTGTCATAAATGAAATCGTCCTGACTTTTTTTGCGCTCCTCGTTATTCATACCGGCGTGATACCTTGTCACCGCGACTCCCTTTTTAAACAGCAATTCAAAAAGAGCATCCACGTTTTTGCGCGTGGCACAGTAAATGATCCCGCTCTCGTCCGCGTGTTCTGCCACATACTCTGACACATAGTCGTCTTTCCGTCTGGTCGTTTCCACCTGATAATACAAGTTCTCCCGGTCAAACCCGGTCACAACCACATTGGGATCCTGTAATTTAAGCGTACAGAGAATATCCTCCTTTACCTCCTGTGTTGCTGTCGCCGTGAAGGCACTGACGATCGGACGTCTGGCAAGCTCTTCCACGAACTGTGTGATCCTGACATAGCTCGGTCTGAAGTCCTGTCCCCACTGGGAAATGCAGTGCGCCTCGTCCACCGTCACCATGGAAATATCCGCGTGCTTTGCAAACCACAAAAACTGACTGCTCTCCAAGCGCTCCGGCGCCACATAAATGATCTTAAACCGTCCCTGCGCCGCAAGCTCCAATGCATAAGAAACCTGTGCTTCCGTCAGGGAAGAATTGATATAAGCCGCATGGATCCCAGCCTCGTTCAATGCCTTTACCTGATCCTGCATCAAAGAAATCAATGGTGAGATCACCAATGTGATCCCAGAAAGCATCAAAGCCGGTACCTGATAGCAGATGGATTTCCCTGCCCCCGTAGGCATAATGGCAAGCGCATCCTGTCCGGAAAGGATCGTTTCTACGATCTGCTCCTGACCGCTCCGAAAGGAGGGATACCCAAAATAGTATTTTAATGTCTGTTGTGCATTCATGCTCTTTCGTCTCCTGTTCATGCTCTGTCAGTCATGAACCCATGTCCACGACCGCGCTTCGCCGATTTCGCGCATTGATTTCTTTTTGACAGCTGACGCCGATTATAACAGATAGGATATTCAGATCTTACAAAACCATCGGATCTTATCAGATGATCAGATATCTATGGGATCACAGTCTTTACCGAAACTGTAATCCCATATCATAATGACTTAAAATATGCTCAAAAGAATTGTGGCTTCCTATACCATTCAAAGAGTGGAATAACCAAAACCGTTGCAGATCGCGTCTACCGCTACGCCCTGTCTGCAAAGCGGGCAGCTCTCAGATGCATAGCTTGCATAATCCGGCAGATCGCGATTGGAATAAAGCGCTCTGATCGGAATGTTGTTGATCTTAGTCGCCACGGAAAAGATCGCGGAGATCCCGACAATCTCGCCCTTATAAAAATTCACGGAGCTCACTGCACTCTGGAGTGTCGCACCGGTCGTCGCCGTATCGATCAGGATCAATACCTTCTTGCCACGTATCATGTGCTGATTGTTCTCCCTGAACATCATCTGTCCGCTGGCATTGTACTCCGGTGAGGTAATATACATCGTCTGATGGGAATTGGCGGAAATAACACCCGCTTTCGTCAACTTGTTTGCCAAATAGGAACCAACGACTTCCATTCCGTTTAAGCAAAGGATCGTATCGATGACATCCGAAGCCAGATACATCTCAGCCAGTTCCTCTCCGGTCGCTCTCGCCTCACGCTGCCTTGATTTCATATCGACCAGATCCATGTAATAATTGACATGGGAATTCGGCGTTATGAAATGTCCCGGTATATAACGCAACACCACATCTTTGTTTCTCGCATAATCAATCTTTTTGTAATCCTGCATAGTGCTAACCCCCTGTTCTGAATCATTATGCTGATTCTTAAAGCTATAGCACTATCATATCACAAAAATGAAGGTATTGGAAGTAAAAATGTCAAAATTCTTTCTGCAAAAGCGAGTATTTACAGTCAATTTCACCAATAACCTCAAACACCCCTTTACCGGATCATTCTCTCTGAAAAAGCGGCTGTTCTCACTATGTACGGTTCTCCATAATAACAAGAAGGCTTCCCTGCATAACCTCAATCTGAGCCTTCTCCCCGGTAAATTCATTACTGACTCCCAGTGGGAATTCCTTTGTCAGCACTGCATTTTCAAGCGGATACTTCAGATTCCTTAAGGATACCCCTTCTGCCGCATCACCCAGGCAAAATACAGATACATACCTGCAGTCTGGCTGTGCGCCTTCCGGAATGATCAGGCAGTCGTTTCGGATCACAGTCAGGGTTTCCCGCTCACCGATCAGATACCCTCTGCCTCCCTGCTTTGCAATATATTCAAGAGTCTGAACATTGGCAAAGGTATGATCCAGCCTTCCGCCAAGACCGCCATAGATCCGAAATTCCCGGTATCCCCTTCTTAAGCCTTCCTTCACCGCCAGCATCATATCCGTATCATCTTTTTCCGGCGGGTGGCAAAGGATCTTTTCCTGCGGCAGCATACCGGCTATCCTGCCGGAAATCCCCTCTTTTTCCGTCTCTGCCTCTTTTTGATCTCCCGCATACTCCTCCGGCGCTTTTTGCGATACATCTTTCAGGGAATCAAAATCTCCCACCAGAAGATCCGGCACGATTCCTTTCTTTTGCAGGACTGCCAGTCCTGCGTCCGCAGCGATCACAAATCCCTGCAAAGGATCCGGCAGATCGCATTCCCCATATTCTCCTGCACCGAAGATATAGCAGCATCTTTCTGTCACAATTTCTTTCACATCCACACTCATCACCTTACAGACTCTCCGGATCTTTGCCGTTTTCGTCCCACTCCAGAAGATCCGCCAGTGTCACATGGTCTACCACATCCGAGATTGCATTGTTTAGCTTACGCCAGAGCTTTACCGTAACACAGCCTGCTTCCCTGTCACAAGGGATCGCATCCTCCTCCACACACGGCACCGGAGACAATGTTCCTTCCGTAAGCCGCAGAATCATACCCACGGTATATTCCTCCGGTTTTTTGCGAAGCAGATAACCGCCCTGTGGTCCCCTGATGCTTCGCACATAGCCTGCCCCGTTTAACAGGGATATGATCTGCTCCAGATATTTATCACTCACTTCCTGCCTGGCTGCGATCTCCTTCACACTGACCGGTTTCTCCTCGCTGTGTTGTGCGATATCCAACATCATTCTGAGTGCATAACGCCCTTTTGTTGAAATCTTCATATTCATTCCTCCCATTTTAAGTTCCGTTTCAGATACTGTTCAAAGTTCCGTACCTGATTGTTCATTCTTCCTATATCCCTAAAATCATACTCATTTTCTATACTTTGTTTATCATAACATATTTGGGACAAAAATGCATTTTAAAAATTTCCCATCCGGAACAAAGTGTTTCTCCCGCGAAACTCTCACGCCGGGCACGGTTGTCATCGGCAACAATTTCACCTCATGCGAGTGCGTATCCCCGCGGATCGTTTTTACTTATAGGAAATCGGAATTTCCTATAAAGTAAAAAAGCACCCCTCCGGTCATATCCCGTCCGGATACGATCGGAAAGATGCTTCCTTTTCTCTTAGCTCTGTATCTTATTTACCCAGAAACGCTTTTGTCTTCGTATAAACGCCTTCTGCGTCCAGACCATATTTTGCCACCAAAGCGGCTGCCGGACCCGACTCACCGTACACATCGTTCATACCGATCTTGCAGACCGGAGTCGGTGCTTTCTCGGAAAGGACATCACAGACTGCACTTCCGAGACCGCCGATCACGGAATGCTCCTCAACAGTCACGACCTTACCGGTCTTCTTCGCAGAAGCAAGTACCAGCTCCTCATCCAACGGTTTGATGGTGTGGATATTGATCACTTCCGCACTGATGCCGTCTGCCGCCAGCTTCTCGGCTGCTCCCAGAGCACTGTCCACGCAGATACCGGATGCGATGATCGTTACATCCGTTCCTTCTTTTAACGTAACACCCTTGCCGATTTCAAACTTATAGTCTGCATTGTCATTGATCACCGGAACCGCAGCACGTCCAAATCTCAAATAAACCGGTCCTTCATACTCGATCGCTGCACGAACGGCTGCTTTTGCTTCAACATCATCGCTCGGAACGATGACAGTCATGCCCGGAATCGTACGCATAAGAGCGACATCCTCGTTACACTGATGGGTCGCTCCATCCTCACCGACCGTAATGCCGGCATGAGTCGCGCCGATCTTCACATTCAGATGCGGATATCCGATGGAATTGCGCACCTGCTCAAAGTTGCGTCCTGCCGCGAACATTGCGAAGGAGCTGATGAACGGAATCTTACCACAAGTAGCAAGACCTGCCGCGATACCTGTCATATTACATTCTGCAATACCGCAATCGATATGACGCTCCGGATATGCTTTTTTGAAAATACCTGTCTTAGTAGCACCTGCAAGGTCAGCATCCAAAACGACCAGATTCGGGAAATCTGCGCCACACTCAGTCAGTGCGTTACCATAACTTTCTCTCGTTGCGATCTTCTTAACATCTGCCATTATGCTTCACCTGCTTTCTCTAATTCTGCGCCGATCTTATCCAGATCTGCCATTGCCGTAGCATACTCCTCATCGTTCGGAGCCTTGCCGTGCCAGCCTGCGTTATTCTCCATATAAGAAACGCCTTTTCCCTTTACGCTCTTAACGATGATCGCGGTAGGCTGTCCCTTTGTCTCTCTCGCTTCTTTGAATGCTGCGCGGATCGCATCAAAATCATGTGCATCAATGCAGATCACATGGAAATTAAACGCCTCAAATTTTTTATCGATCGGATAAGGGGAACATACATCCTCGATCTTACCGTCGATCTGAAGGCCGTTATTATCCACGATCACAACAAGATTGTCTAACTTACGGGCACCTGCAAACATAGCAGCCTCCCATACCTGTCCCTCCTGAATCTCACCATCGCCTAACAATGTATACGTTCTGAAATCCTTATTATCCAGCTTGGCAGCAAGCGCCATGCCGACTGCAGCGGAAATACCCTGTCCCAGAGAACCGGAAGACATATCCACGCCGGGAGTCTCCTGCATACAGGGATGTCCCTGTAAGTAAGAACCCAGGTGTCTTAATGTCTTTAAATCTTCAACCGGGAAATAACCGCGGTTGGCAAGTGCAGAATAAAGTCCGGGAGCTGTATGTCCTTTAGACAATACAAAACGGTCTCTGTCTGCTTTCTTCGGATCCTTCGGATCAATGTTCATCTCTTCAAAGTAAAGATATGTAAAAATATCTGCAGCGGATAATGATCCGCCCGGATGTCCGGCCTTCGCATTATAAACGGCTGTCACGATACCTTTACGAACTTCATTGGCTGTTTTTTGAAGTTCTAAGTTTGTCATCTTCTCTTCCTCCCGTATCATTTATTGGGTGCCGGATAAACGTTTCTGCCGCCTTCAGCCGCAAATAAGCCGCATATATCTGTTAGCAGTTGAATTTTCCCTGATTCGGCAAAATGATACCCGACATATCTATCATACAAAATATGTCGGGCATTTTCAATGGTTTTTTATAGTTTTGACGGTTTTCTTTTATCTATTTTTTATGAATCGGCTGAAATGGCGGATTTTTCAGATACGCAGTCGCCGTTTCGAAATCAACCGGCTTGCTGTAATAGTATCCCTGCGCCAGATCGCATCCAAGCTGCATCAGCTTCTTTCCCTGCTCTGCTGTCTCCACTCCTTCGGCAATTACCTCCATATCCATGCGTCTGGCCGTGCTGATGATCGTCTCAACCAGAACTTCCGACTTGCGGCTTTCCAGCAGGCCGTCCACAAAGCTCTTATCCACCTTCAGGATATCCGCATCAATATTATACAAAAGTGCCAGTGAGGAATAGCCTGTCCCGAAATCATCAATGGAAATATGCAGACCATATTCTTTTAGCCGGCGCACAAAATCGATCAGGCGGTTGTACTCGGAATCCTGCACGCTCTCCGTGATCTCGATCTCGATCCGCTCCTTGTCGATCCCGTATTCCTGAAGGGTATTGCAGATCTTTTCTTCAATATCCGGTACGAACAGGTTTTTACGGGAAAAGTTCGAGGAAATATGCGGGACATTCAATCCCATCTGCGTCCATTTGCGGACGGTATCGCATACATACCGGAAGATCGCCATATCCAGCTCATGGATCAGACCTTCCTTGTCTAAGATCGGTATAAACTGATCCGGGTAAATAAAATTGCCCTCATGAATCCACCGACAGAGCGCCTCGAAGCCCACCAGCTCTCCGGTCTGCATATTGACCTTCGGCTGGAAATACGCGCGAAACTCTCCGTTCCTTATTGCAGGATGGAACATTTCTATGATCTCCCTGCCTTTGTTGGCAGTCGAACACAGATCCTCGGTGTATACCACCACATTTTTCTTTAAATGTGTCTTACCCATATTCCCCGCAAGAGACGCCTCGTTTAAGCGCGCTCCGAACGGGCGGTCATCATTCGGCATTCCCTTTGAGATCCCGATCCAGGCAGACAGCTCGAAGCTCTGATTCGGAGCCTTCTTAAGCTGACTGATGGGAACACATTCCAACTGCCTGATTACATCTTCCAGATTCTTTGTACGGACAAACAGTGCAAAATTGTCACCACCCATGCGGCACACGCCCTGATCCTCCGTAACGAACCGCATCAGCCAGTGCGCGTATTTGATCAGCACCTCATCGCCGGCAGCCGCACCCACCGCTTCATTGATGAAACGGAAGTTCTGGATATTGACCCGCAAAACCGCGATATCTTCCGTCGGAACAAACTGTTTCACCTGCTCATATTTTTTGTTGATGAACAGACTGTTCGGAATCCCGCTCAGCGGATCCGTGATCTCTGCAAAATCAAGCATCCGGCGCATATTCGTCCGACTCGTCATCAGATAAACGATATTGGCCATGAACTTATAAATATCCGGATCGATCTCCTCACGTGTGATCCCTTCTTTAAATTCGATATAGGCATGCACATATTCAAGCCCTTCATAATAATAAGGGTAGACCAGACACAGATCCGTCTGATCGCCATTATCATACAGCACGATCTTTCCGTCTTCCTCGCTGCCGCTGAACACTAACTTCTTCGTCCTCTGATTCCGGTATCGTTCACCACTCCCTCCAAGGTTCATGTCATAGTAAACCTTGGAAATCTGCAAGGTCTCGCAGATATCTCTATAATCCTCCAGTTCCAGATCGCGATCCGTGGCAATCTGCATAAAAGTTTCCAGTTGTTCACTGAGTTTTTCAGATATGACCATGGAAGCCTCCCCTCTATCATTTCCAAATGATGAAGTACGTTCCTGTCCGCTAATTCCTGTTTCTCATATACCCAAAGCATGGCATTTCAAAATGCATAATCTATCCGCCAAAGCGTTTCGCTGTTGTCTGTCATTATCATATCGTAACGATTCAGAACAGGTTCAAAATATATGCCATATTAATATATCGGCAGAATCCCTGTCCTTCTTAAGTGTTTTTCGCAACAGATAACACAAAACCGTGCGACCGGTGTCGAACCAGATCCATACACGTTACCTCTGTAGCCAGCTCAGCCCAGGCACCCTCACGGCACACGAAAGATTCTGCTTAGTGCTGCTTTGTTCCCAACCTGACACGATTCACAGATTTCCGTTGCGCAAGACCCGAAACGTCTACGCCGCTTGCAAAGGGCAGCTATACAGATAAAAGCCCTCGACCGGTCATCACCCCCACTGGAGCGGATTGTGGGTACAGGGCGCCGCTACTGCCCCGGCTGCACGGTGTTTTAAGTATAGCGGTTTTTCCTCACTTTGTCAAATACAAAAACTCCCCAAGTCGCAACGACTCAGGGAGTATCCATCTGTTCAGGATCAATTCACACGATTATAGTTGATCAGGCATCCTTTTAAGATGATCTGTCTTTCTTCGTCTGTCAGATCGCCAAGGGTCATGGTAAACTCTTTGATCTCATCCTTTACGGCATAAGCCTTGATATCCGTCCATTTTTCTTCTACCGCCTTGCGGATATCCGGTACGAAAATGTAGTCCAGGTTCGCAAACGGAAGCTCTCCTTCCGGAATGAGGAAAGGAAGCATGCCCCAGTTGATGAGGTTCGAGCGGTATCTCTTGGTCGCATATTCATTGGCGATGTTCGCCCAGCCGCCCAGTACCTTCTGGCAGCTTGCAGCCTGCTCTCTCGCAGACCCGTCCCCCGGTTTAACCGCAAAGATCGTAGAGCCGATACCGGTATTTTCATGATCCAGCCCTTTGAATGTTTCGCTCAGTTTCTTTACGACAGGCTCGATCTCCGGAAGCTCGGAATAAGGTGTCACTGTACTTGCGGGATCTGCCGCCAAAGCTTCTCTGGCTTTTTCCGCCTTCTGCACTTCTTTCGCGCGTCCCACATAGGCAGGATCCTTACGGGAAAGTGCAAACTCGGCAAGTCCCAGCGGGTTTGAACGATAAGAGCTCGTCTCGCCGGATGGGATCAGTTCATCGGTCGTGGTCACAGGATCATGGATCTCGGAAACTACTTTCAAAAGCAGATGATCCGTCAGTGCAACCATCTTCGGCCAGTCCTTGATATTGGGACCAAACTGGATTTCAACAGACGGATCAGCCACTCCCTTGGAATCAAAGACGCGATTCTTATAAATATTTGTATCAAAATGATATTTGTATTTGCCAAAATCACCGTCAAAATCAGTCGCCGGTGTCAGTACGCCCTTATTCGCTGCTGTCGCCGCAATGGAGCGCGCATCCATCAGCGCCACAGACGAAATCTGACCGTTTTGCAGCTTCGATCCCTCACGATTCGGGAAGTTACGTGTGGAATGTCTGATGGAGAATGCGTTATTGGCAGGAGTATCTCCCGCACCGAAGCACGGTCCGCAGAATGCAGTCTTTAGCACGGCACCGGTCTCTAAGATCGTTGCGGCACAGCCGTTTTTGATCAATTCCATATAAACGGGCATGGAAGCAGGATATACGCTTAAGGTAAAACCGTCGGAACCGATATATTTTCCTTTTAAAATATCCGCTGCCGCACAGATATTTTCGAAACCGCCGCCCGCGCAGCCTGCAATGATTCCCTGATCGACCAGGAATTTACCGTCTTTGACTTTATTTTTCAATGTGAAATCCACAGCACCGTCAAGACTGACTAACGCGCGCTTCTCCACATCATCCAGAATGTCCATGAGATTGGCATTCAATTCCTCGATAGTGTAGGTATTGCTCGGATGGAACGGCATCGCGATCATCGGCTTGATCCCTGAAAGATCGATCTCGATCACGCCGTCATAATAAGCGATTTCCGCCGGATCGAGCTGTGCATAATCGTCGCTTCTTTCATGGATCTCATAAAACTCTTTGATCGCCTCGTCGGTTCTCCAGATGGAAGAAAGGCAGGTTGTCTCTGTCGTCATAACATCGATACCGATACGAAAATCTGCCGACATACTGCTGACGCCGGGTCCTACAAACTCCATCACTTTGTTCTTTACATAACCATTGCCAAATACCGCACCGATGATGGCAAGCGCCACGTCCTGCGGTCCCACGCCTTTTTCCGGCGCTCCTGTCATATAAACAGCCACGACACCCGGCTTTTTGATATCATACGTCTGATTCAGAAGCTGTTTTACAAGCTCCGGTCCACCTTCGCCCATAGCCATGGTACCGAGTGCTCCATAGCGGGTATGAGAATCGGATCCTAAGATCATACGGCCGCCGCCTGCCAGCATTTCTCTCGCAAACTGATGAATGACCGCCTGATGAGGGGGTACATAGACACCGCCATATTTCTTGGCACAGGTCAGTCCAAACATATGATCATCCTCGTTGATCGTGCCACCCACTGCGCAGAGAGAATTATGACAGTTGGTAAGGACATAGGGGATCGGAAATTTTTCAAGACCTGAAGCTCTCGCTGTCTGGATAATGCCGACAAATGTGATGTCATGACTTGTCAGCTTATCGAACTTGATCTTTAAATTTTCCATATTACCGGAAGTATTATGTTTCTCTAAGATCCCATATGCGATCGTACCCTTTGCCGCTTCTTCCTTTGTAGTCTCTTTCCCGGTTTTGGCCTTTACGGCAGCAAGTGCATCACTGCCATCGTAAACCAGTTCCTTACCGTTTAACAGGTACGCTCCTGTATCGGATAATTTCATCATGTTGTTCCTCCTCATTCACTAATTTGCGCCGCTTGTTATCATTCCATATTTATCCCGGATCTTCATCCTTCCGCCGGATCGGAATATTATTGCCGCCATTTTCCATTATACTGTAAAAAAAGAACAGAGTCAAAATAAGTTTTCACTTTTTTGACTCTGTTGCCCTTTATGCATATATTCTTTTATTTCGAAACAGTTTTTTTCTTCGGAAGTACGACTTTATCCAGATGCCAGATCTCATCTACATATTCCTGGATCGTACGGTCAGAAGTAAATTTACCGGAGCAGGCCACATTCAAGATCGCACTTCTTGCCCAGCCCTTCTCGTCTCTGTAAGCAGCTTCCACTTTCTTCTGCGCTTCTGCATAAGACTTAAAATCCTTCAGAATGAAGTACGTATCCGCCTTTGCAGTGCTCTGGGTATTGAGCAGAGAGTTGTAAAGATCCCGAAACAGCTCCGTATCCTGGGAATACGTACCGTTGATCAGCTGCATCAGCACCTTACGGATATCCGGATCATTATTAAAGATTTCCATTGGATCATATCCGCCGTAGTTTTCGTAATGGATCACTTCATCTGAGGAAAGGCCGAAGATAAAGGCATTATCAGCCCCCACCTCTTCCACGATTTCCACATTGGCTCCGTCCATCGTGCCAAGTGTCAGTGCACCATTTAACATAAACTTCATATTACCGGTACCGGAAGCTTCCTTGGAAGCGGTAGAGATCTGCTCGGAAACATCTGCCGCAGCAAAGATCCACTCCGCATTCGATACTCTGTAGTTCTCGATAAATACCACTTTGATCCTGCCACCGATGGACTCATCATTATTCACAACATCCGCAACCGAATTGATCAGCTTGATCGTCAGTTTCGCATTGCGGTAGCCGGCAGCCGCCTTCGCGCCGAAGATAAAGGTTCTCGGATAAAAATCCATCTCCGGATGCTCTTTTAATTCGTTGTAAAGATACATCACATGTAAAATATTCAAGAGCTGTCTCTTGTATTCATGCAGTCTCTTGACCTGCACATCGAAGATAGAACGGGGATCTACTTCAATCCCGTTATGCTCCAGGATATACTGTGCCAGACGCACCTTATTCTGATATTTGATGTTCATGAACTCCTGCTGCGCCTTCGCATCGTCCGCGTACAGTTTCAGCTTGTTGATCTTGGGCAGATCCGTGATCCAGTCTGCGCCTACATGGGCAGTTACCCAGTCTGCCAGAAGCTGATTGCCATGTAATAAGAATCTTCTCTGTGTGATACCGTTTGTCTTATTGTTGAATTTCTCCGGCATCATCTCATAGAAGTCTCTTAACTCCTGATTCTTTAAGATCTCGGTATGGAGTCTTGCCACGCCGTTTACGGAATAACCGGCACAGATTGCCAGATGAGCCATCTTAACCTGTCCGTCATAAATGATCGCCATCTTGCGTACCTTTTCATGGTTGCCCGGATATCTGGTCTCAATCTGCGCAATGAAGCGGCGGTTGATCTCCTCCACGATCTGATAAATACGCGGAAGCAGTCTCGAAAACAGTTCGATCGGCCATTTTTCAAGTGCCTCTGACATAATGGTATGATTCGTGTAAGCACAGGTCTTCGTTGTCACTTCCCATGCCTCATCCCACTCTAAATAATATTCATCCATCAATATACGCATCAGCTCTGCGATTGCCACCGTCGGATGTGTATCATTCAGCTGGAAGGTAACCTTCTCATAAAATTTGCGGATATCTTTATGCTTCCTCATATACTTGGCAACTGCCTCCTGTACAGAAGCGGAAATAAAGAAATACTGCTGTTTTAAACGAAGCTCCTTGCCCGCATAGTGATTGTCATTCGGATAAAGCACCTCTACGATATTACGGGCAAGGTTCTCCTGCTCTACCGACTTCTGATAATCACCCTTATCAAAGGAGTCCAGCTGGAAACAGGTGATCGGCTGTGCATCCCAGATACGGAGCGTATTCACGATACCGTTGCCGTATCCCACGATCGGAAGATCATAGGGGATAGCGCGTACAGACTGATACCCTTCCTGTGTAAAGAGATTACGTCCGTTCTCATCCTGATGAACCGATACATATCCGCCGAATTTGACCTCCTTGGCATATTCCGGACGGCGAAGCTCGAACGGATTACCGTCTACCAACCAGTTATCCGGAACCTCTACCTGATAACCATTGCGGATCTCCTGTTTAAACATACCATAGCAATAACGGATACCACAGCCATATGCTGCATAGCCAAGCGTCGCAAGTGAATCCAGAAAACAGGCTGCGAGACGTCCCAGACCACCATTGCCAAGTGCTGCATCCGGCTCCTGATCCTCGATCACATTCAGATCCACACCAAGCTCTGACAGAGCATCTTTTACCTCATTGTAGGCACACATGTTGATCATGTTATTGCCCAGTGCACGCCCCATCAAAAACTCCATGGAAAGATAGTAAACTGTTTTGGGATCTTTCTTTTCGTACTCGCTCTGCGTTGCCATCCAGTTCTCGATGATCTGATCCTTTAAAGCATAGGAAACTGCCTGAAAGATCTGCTGATCCGTTGCTTCCTCCATCGTCCTGCGGTATAAGGTTCTGACATTGTACAGGACACTTCTTTTAAACAATTCTTTGTCAAATCCTGTTGATGCCTGCGGCGTAGCCGCCTCCTTCGTTGTTTTCTTCGGCATATTCTGCTCCTCCTTAACTCAAATAGTTCGCCAATCTCAATACTCAGTATTCTGCCAAACAGCCTCACATATTCTTAAGATCCTCACGCCCGATGACAGGAATCCTAATCTGTCAGTTTCGATACTCTCGGCCAGTATTTAAATATAGCCTTGCCCAGGATCTTATCCTTCGATACATAACAATAAGAAAGCGCTTCCTCTGCATCTGTGGTCAGCCCTTCTTTGACAGCCTCGTTTGCCCAGTAACGGGAATCCAGAGAGTTGTTACGATTATCCCCCAGCATCAGATAACAGTCCGCGGGCACTTCAAATGCAAATCCATCATTCTGGACAAACCATTCTTCTTTTAAATAGGGCTCATCCAAAGGTTCACTGGATCCATTGATATAAATCCTGCCCTCCAGGATACGTATGCTTTCTCCCGGAAGTCCGATCACGCGTTTGATGTAATTTTCGCTCTCGTCCACCGGATATTTAAAGATCACGATGTCCCCTCTTTGCGGCTCTTCTTTTCCTTTATAAGCCAGACGGTTTCCCATCAGTCTGTCCCCCGGCATGATCGTATTCTCCATGGAGCCGGTGGGAACGGTCGCATTCACGATCACATAACTGTCCATAAAAAGTGCAACCGCAATAGCTACCACAATAGGCTTCACCCAGGACATGATCTCTTCAAAGATAAGTCTGCCCCTCGATTTTTCTTCTTCTGTCTCCTGATCCAAAGCCGCTTCCGGTGAAGATCGTTCACGTTCTTTTATCTCAACCTGCGTCTCAGAAGTTTCTGCGATATCGTTCGTCTGTTCTTCCATATTCCATACCGCTCCTATAATAATAGTATCATAGCCACCGGCTTCCATAAATATCACGATCATGCTGAATATTTATTCTTCAAGTCCGGCAACTATGATACCAGTTTACCACATTTATCCGTTTTTCTCAACGGAAATCAATACCTTTTCTCCATTGATATTCCATTCTTTCTCATTCGCCAGTGAAACGTCCTTTGCGATCTCATCAGCCAGAACCTTTGCTGCGATCTTTTCATGATTGGCAAGCACAATATCCGCGATGCGGTCATTGCCCTTGATGCCGACCCTGATATGATCCATCACCTCGAAATTGATTTCCTTACGCATTGTCTGGATCTTACTGATCACCTCAAAGACAAAGCCTTCCTCGATCAGCTCTTGTGTCAGGTTTGTATCCAGCACAACTGTCACATAATTATCCGCCTCGGATACATATCCTTCTTTCTGTGCCATCTCGATCAGAAGATCTTCTTCGGCAAGAACAACTTCCACGCCGTCTGCCTCAAATTTTAATGCGCCTTCTGCCTTTAAGGTATCCATTGCTTCATTGCCGTCAAGTTCTGCCAGATGCGCCTTAATCTTTCCTAACTGCTTGCCGTATTTCGGTCCAACCGTCTTAAGCTGCGGCTTGAAGCTGTAGCTTGTGAAGTCCCTGACATCATCGGTAAAGACGATCTTCTTCACATTCAACTCATCTTCGATGATCTCTTTGTAAAATTCGGAAAGCTCATGATCGGCTTTGACAAACATCGTACCGATCGGCTGACGGTTCTTGATGTTGGCGGTGTTACGTGCGGCACGTCCCATTACCACGATCTTTAACACCTCATCCATATCCTCTTCCAACTTCTTATCCACAAAGGCGGGATTCGCTGTCGGAAAATCACACAGGTGAACACTTTCCGGAGCAGATGCATCATTCGTGCAGACCAGATTGCGGTAAATATCCTCCGACATGAACGGGATCATCGGAGCAGCACATTTTGCAACTGTCACAAGGGCTGTGTAAAGTGTCATGTAAGCATTGATCTTATCCTGCTCCATGCCTTTTGCCCAGAAACGTTCTCTGGACCGACGAACATACCAGTTACTCATTTCGTCCACGAAATCGTCCAAAGCTCTTGCGGTCTCGGGAATCCGGTAATTTTCAAGATTCGTATCCACTTCCGTGATCAGCGTATTTAACTTGGATAACAACCATTTATCCATTGCCGGAAGTTTGTCATATTCCAAAGTATATTTTGTCGCATCAAAGTCATCAATATTCGCATACAGCACGAAGAATGCGTAAGTATTCCACAGCGTACCCATAAATTTACGCTGGCCTTCCTGTACCGCCTTGCCGTGGAAGCGGTTCGGAAGCCACGGGGCGGAATTGATATAGAAATACCAGCGGATCGCATCCGCGCCATACTGCTCCAACGCTTCGAACGGATCTACCGCATTTCCTTTGGACTTACTCATCTTCTGTCCGTTCTCGTCCTGAACATGTCCCAGTACAATAACATTCTCATACGGCGCTTTGTTAAACAAAAGCGTAGACTCTGCCATAAGGGAATAGAACCATCCGCGAGTCTGGTCTACCGCCTCGGAAATGAACTGCGCCGGGAACTGAGCCTCGAACAGCTCTTTGTTCTCAAACGGATAATGATGCTGTGCAAACGGCATCGCTCCGGAATCAAACCAGCAATCGATCACCTCCGGCACACGGCGCATCGTCTTGCCGCATTTCGGGCAGTTGCAGGTGATCTCATCGATATAAGGTCTGTGCAACTCTACCGTAAGGGCAGCGTCGTTTCCGCTCAATTCTTTCAG
Source organism: Lachnospiraceae bacterium (assembly GCA_015056815.1). Lineage (GTDB taxonomy): Bacteria > Bacillota > Clostridia > Lachnospirales > Lachnospiraceae > SIG333. The sequence continues at coordinate 82,978 of SVFN01000008.1, forward strand.
CTGTGCTCTCGAGCCGATCGCTTCCTGATGTCCGCACTCCTCACACTCCCAGACATTTAACGGAGTCCCCCAGTAGCGGTTACGGGACACGCCCCAGTCCTGAATGTTCTCCAGCCAGTTGCCAAACCGTCCCTCTCCGATGGATTCCGGGATCCAGTTGACAGTCTTATTGTTGCGGACCAGATCATCTCTTACCGCAGTCATCTTGATAAACCAGGACTCTCTCGCATAGTAGATCAGCGGAGTGTCGCAACGCCAGCAGAACGGGTAATCATGCTCAAACTTCGGTGCATCAAACAACTTGCCCTCTTTGTCCAGATCCACTAACACCTTCGGATCTGCATCTTTCACAAACAGTCCTGCATAAGGAGTCTCTTCGGTCATTTCTCCCTTGCCGTTTACAAACTGTACAAACGGAAGATCATAATCCCTGCCGACTCTCGCATCATCCTCACCGAAGGCCGGTGCGATGTGTACGATACCGGTACCGTCCGACATCGTAACATAGCTGTCACAGGTAATAAAATGAGCTTTTTTGTTCTGCTTCTTTGCAGATGCATCCGCACATGCAAACAGTGCTTCGTATTCTTTGTACTCTAAATCTTTGCCGACGTAAGTCTCCAGAATCTCATAAGCCGGCTTTCCTTCTTCTGCAAGCTTGCCGAGTACGGTATCCAAAAGGGCCTGTGCCATATAATAGGTATAGCCGTCCGCCGCCTTAACCTTACAGTATGTCTCATCCGGATTCACACAAAGTGCCACGTTACTCGGAAGTGTCCATGGCGTGGTGGTCCATGCCAGGAAGTAAGCATCCTCCCCCACCACCTTGAAACGTACTACTGCAGAACGCTCCTTGACTGCCTTGTATCCCTGCGCCACCTCATGAGAGGAAAGCGGCGTCCCGCAGCGCGGGCAATACGGTACGATCTTAAAACCTTTATAAAGAAGTCCCTTGTCCCAGATTTCTTTGAGCGCCCACCATTCAGACTCGATAAAGTCATCATGATACGTTACGTACGGATTATCCATGTCCGCCCAGAAGCCGACTGTTCCGGAGAAGTCCTCCCACATTCCTTTGTATTTCCATACAGATTCCTTACATTTGGAAATAAAGGGATCCAGACCGTATTCCTCGATCTGCTCCTTGCCGTCAAGTCCCAACAGCTTCTCAACCTCTAACTCTACCGGAAGTCCATGCGTATCCCAGCCGGCCTTTCTCGGCACCATATATCCTTTCATGGTACGGTATCTCGGGATCATATCCTTGATCACGCGGGTAAGCACATGTCCGATATGAGGCTTACCGTTCGCCGTCGGCGGTCCGTCATAGAAGGTATAAGTCGGGCCCTCCTTTCGATTCTCCATACTCTTGCGGAAAATATCATTATCCCGCCAGAATTTCTCTGTTTCTTTTTCACGCTCTACAAAATTTAAGTTCGTAGACACTTTCTGGTACATAGCGATCTCCTTTCCAAACAAATCTGTTTTCTTTGAAACAGACAGCTCATTACTGCCGTCTCACGATCATCTGAATGCCTGTGTAAAACTCCCCAACCACTATTGACATCTGACAAATAAAAAAGCTCCTGTCCGTAATAGGACAGAAGCCGATACTCCTGTATAACCACCTCTTACTGCATACATACCTCAACCTGCGGTCAATATGCGTCTCCCGTAACGTGAAGAATACGTCAGAACCTACTTGGTTTCACCGTTTGGTCTGCAACTCGGAAGTGATCTTCCAGTGTCTCCACTCGTATGACCCTCGCACCATCGGTCACTCGCTTCTCCTTTAAAAGGCACTGTACTGTCTTCGTCAACGTCTTTGCTGAAATTTACTCATAAACCGATTATAATTCCTCTAAATATGTGGTGTCAAGAGTTTATTTTGTTGCATAATATTTCGCTGTTACTATTCACAGCCGTTTTGCCTGTGAAAGTAACGGATTTTGCCATTTAAAATCGCTTCGCGATGGGCAAAATCCAATAACAGAGATAGTTTATCGAGCCGTAAATGCGCAGTAAATGCGCATTTCGGCTGTGAATAGTAACATTTCGCTGACACAATTATGCTATGATGTCGGGGGCAAAAACCGATATCCGGATTGTTCCGTGCTTCGCACTCCCACAATCCTCCCACATTCCGCACTTTCGTGGCGCATTCGCACCACGAAAGTGTTCCCTACTGCTCCATCTGCCGTCCCAGAAATCCAGCTGCCGCCAACGTCAGCTTCTGCTCCGCCTCGCCCATTTTCTTGTGTTCATCCCCCTCTGCCAGTATCACAGCACCAATGATATCCCCCTCACAGATGATCGGACTCACTGCAATCTGTGCAACTTCCTCCTTTTTCAGTTCCTCACTGACCTCCACATAGCCACGCTCTGCTTTGGCTGCGATAAAGTTCTCTCTTTTTTCCATTTTCTGTTCCAGCGCCTTGCTGACGGATTTGCCGAGCAGATATTTACAACCTCCCGCTGCCGCGATAAACTGATCCCTGTCTGTGATCAGTGCGATCCGGCCGGACACCTGCGCCAGTGAATCCGCGTACTGCTTCGCAAAAGAAGTCATTTCTCCGATCGGCGAATATTTCTTCAAAATGATCTCTCCTTCCCTGTCAGTGAAGATTTCCAGCGGGTCACTCTCTCTGATCCGCAGTGTCCGTCTGATCTCCTTCGGTATCACGATCCTTCCCAAATCATCTATTCTTCTGACAATGCCTGTCGCTTTCATATTGATCTGCCTCTCTTTCTTTTCCATACTGATGAATCCGTCAAAACCGGCAGATTAAGTCCTCGTCTGCACTGTAATCTGCAACGATTCAAAGCAGAATATTCATTTGTGAAACAGGTCCTGTCATGCCTGTATAAAACTGTCTGCTTTTTTGTATGCGCCGGACTTACACGGTTCAAAATCTTTTACAGGATAAACAGATACGATTATCCTGTTCTGAGTATTTTGTGCTAGTAGTATCTGTAAAGAAAGGAATATTATGCACCTCTTTTGGCAGAATAAAAAAAATGCGGAAATCCCGTTTGGCGGATATTTCCACATTTTTATTTTAAATTCCGTAACTGTAAGCGGATTCCTTCTTCTTAATCAAGTGCCTTACGCACCGGCACCTGCACCTTCTGCTCGTAGCAGGTGAAAATCTTCTCTACATCCTCCTCCGGTATCTTCGGCGTCACAAGACTGACGATCGGTACCAGGATCAGGCTCGCTAACATCGTAAACGCACCCGCATTGATGGGGGATTTGATGAAGGAAAGCATCATGTTTGCCACCGTGATCGCTACACTGAAAATAAAACTAACCCACACAGACAGCTTCGTGACCTTCTTCCAGTACAGTCCATAAAGAAAAGGAGCAAGGAAAGCACCTGCCAGAGCTCCCCATGAATATCCCATAAGCTGCGCGATATTCGGGATCTTATCCTTATTTAATGCAATGAGTACAGAGATTATCACAAATACCACCACAAAGACTCTCATCAGGAATACCTGCTTTTTCTCCTCCTGCTTTTTCTTACTGATAGCCCCCAGGAAGTCGATCGTAAGCGTAGAGCTTGAAGTCAGTACCAGAGAAGACAGCGTAGACATGGACGCTGAAAGCACCAGTACGATCACTACGCCGATCAGAATATCCGGCAGCGTCGATAACATAGTCGGAATAATGGAGTCATAGCCGTTAGCTGCGATATCGATCCTATCTGAGAATAAACGCCCGAAGCCTCCCAGGAAATAGCAGCCGCCTGCAATGACCAAGGCAAAAAAGGTAGATACGATCATACCGGTCTTTACCGATTCCTCACTCTTGATCGCATAGAACTTACCTACCATCTGCGGCAGTCCCCAGGTTCCAAGGCTTGTTAAGATTACGACACCTAACAGATTTAACGGATCCGGACCAAAGAAGGAAGCAAAAATACCCTCACCGGATACCAGCAGCACCTCATCCGGTGCCGGAGCCTGTGCGGCCAGTCCCGACAGCGCACTGTAAAATCCTCCCTGTCCTTCCAGCACTGCATAGATAACTGCACAGATACCAAACAACATAAAGATGCCCTGTACAAAGTCATTAAGCGCCGTCGCCATGTAGCCGCCCAAAATTACATAAAGGCCGGTCAGCACCGCCATAACGATCAGACAGACACTGTAGGGAATATCAAACGCCATACCGAACAACCTGGAAAGCCCGTTATATACAGAAGCCGTATACGGGATCAGAAATACAAAAGTGATCAGCGACGCTGCGATCTTCAACGAATTACTCCCATAACGTTTGCCAAAGAAATCCGGCATCGTCTTCGCATCGATGTGCTGTGTCATGATCCTGGTACGCCTGCCCAAAAGCGCCCATGCCAGCAAACTTCCGATCAGGGTGTTGCCGATTCCCACCCAGGTGGAAGCGATTCCGTATTTCCATCCAAACTGTCCTGCGTATCCTACAAATACAACCGCCGAGAAATAGGAAGTGCCGTAAGCAAATGCTGAAATCCATGGCCCCGCAGAACGGGAACCCAGCACAAATCCATCCACGTCTGTTGCATGTTTTCTCGTATACAGACCGATCGCGATCATGACAGCGAAGAAGACACACAGCAATAAAATTTTTGCAACCATAATAACCTCCCACAAAGCGCTCTTATTTCTTTTTTGATTTAACGCTTATACGCGTTGATGCGCTAAAGTCATTTTACACAAGGAACGGGCATCTGTCAATGACTAAATGCCCGTTTTCACTCTTTACCATTCTTCTCTGGGGAAACACTTTTTTGTGGTTTTCATCATATTCATTGCCCGCTCAGTGGCCTCATTGAGATTCCTGGACGGAAGCTGACAAAACAATTCCACCAGTTCCGGGTCAAACTGCTCACCGGCACCCATCCTGAGCACCGAGATGGCATCTTCATGGGTCCTGGATGGCTTAAACGCACTCGGCATCACAATGGAGGAATAGGCGTCTGTGATCGCGATCAGCCTTGCCTCCAACGGAATTTCGTTTCCTTTAAGCTTATAATACCCTTTACCGTCCATCCGCTCATGATGATACTGGATCCATTTCGAGACCGGCTCCAGCCCCGGTATGACAGCTAACATTCTGGCACTGATATCGGTATGGCTTCGCATAATTTCCATCTCTTCCGGTTCCAGCTTTCCCGCCTTATTTAAGATCTCCTCCGGCAGTGCAATCTTTCCGATGTCGTGTAAAAGCGCTCCGTAGCGCAGCTGGTCATAATCGATCCGAAGCCTCACCCCGAACGGGAGTCTTTCATAAAAATTCTCCGTCAGGAAAAGTACATGTACCCCACAAAAAGAAATCTCCGGCCTCTTGTATTCCAATACCGCAAAAATCGATTTCGTAATATCAAATGTTGCCTCTGCATTCGCTCTCATTTCCTTATCCCCATTTCTGCCGTTTTAGAATCTCCCGCACGCTTCCCGTGTCAGGACTCGCTAAACATAAAGCTGTGATTTCCCTCTATCTTGGACAGGTTCAAAGCTTCATCCGCCCTTGAATACGCGATATCAATATCTTTGTCTTTCGCAGAAAGCTCAACGATTCCCACAGAAGAATAGATTCCTTCCAGGTCACCTACCCTGACACCTGCCAGTGCCTCCAAAAGCCGGTTGATCTCCTCGATGATCTCTTCTCTCGTCTTACGTCCTCTTAGCAGGACAACAAACTCATCTCCTCCCAGTCTTCCCGCAAAACTCAGTTTCTCCTTCGCCGCCTTCTCGCCGAAGCTCCACTTGTCAACAAACTCGATTCCCAGATTCTCCTGTATGATCTCGGCAGTAAGCTGCAATGCCTTGTCGCCCATCTGGTGCCCCAGCTTATCATTGATCTTTTTGAAACCGTCCAGATCCATCAGGCACAGCACCATATAGTCCTCATGCGTATTATGCATGATCTCTGTTGCGATGCTGAAAAATCTTCCTCTGTTCAAAAGAGAGGTTAGCGTATCAAAACTGCTCCTCACATCCAGGCTCCTCTGAATATCCACATTCTCGTAATGCGTTACAAAAGTCGCGATCCTCACATGTTGAAAGGAATAGTGAAGAACGATCGCCAAAGTGAAAAATATGATCACATTGTATAGATCCACATAAAATATGGATAACGGCTTCACCTTGTGCGAAGTAAGCGCAAACGCTGCGCTTGCAAGTGCTAAAACGATCGTCATATCAAAAAAGCGGTCAATATAGGCAAAACCGATCACCACCAGAACCACCGGAAACATCGCGGCCGACATGTAAGGCTGCACAATGGAGAGGTAAATACTAAAGGCGACCAACATCAGGATATTGAGTGACACAGCAGCCCGTATTTTCACCGTGTTCATCTTTTTATCCAACAGGATCCAGATGCCCCATCCCAGTGCTGCGCCGAAAAAAGCCAGATACACATAAGGCTTCCCTGCTAAAACCGTGATCTTGTTCAGCCTGGATAAAAAGAACATCACAATACTTAACAGTGCAAACCAGATATCCAGTATCTTGGCATGGTTTAAATCGGTCTCTCCAATCTGTCCGGTACATTTTTGATACGTTTCTTTTTTATATCCGTAAAAGTTTAAATTCGCAAAATTCATATCTTCTACTCCTTTGTATGAAGCATTTCGTCCAGCCGTGTCTGTGCATCCTGCAGGCCGGTCTCAATATTCTTTTTGCCCTCTATGATATTTCCCATTTCCTCTCCAAGGATCTCATAAAACTGCGGCCATTCCACCATGATCGGCCGGTAGATACCGCTTTCCAGCGCACTCCGCACTGCTTCATACTGGGGATACTTCTGTAAGATCCCCTCATCTGTAAGGCTGGAGTACCGGCAGGGTACTCCTCCGTAGGAGACTGTCGCCTTCTGCACATCAGCATCCATCAGATACTCCAACAATTTGACTGAAAGCTCCTTTTGCGTTGCATTCGACGGTATACCAAGGGTCCATATGCCGTAAACATTCGCATTGTATGCGGTGCTGTCGGACTTTACTTTCCCGGTAAGAGCACGGTAATCTGCCGCCGAATTTTGATCCGGTGTATACCAGCCGGGCCAGCCGACTGCCACGGCAGCCGCGTTATTGGCGATCGCCATGACCAGATTGTCACGGTTCTCCGCCTTGCCGGTCGCGATCAGCTTTAAGTAAAACTCCATTGCTTCTTTAAATTCCGGCGTGTTTACGGTCGGCTGAAGATCTTCATCCACTACCCAGCCGCCAAAGGATGACAGCACAGGCAAAAAGTCTACCACGTAATTATTGGCAGAATCCCCACGATACATAAATCCGAAGTTGCCGTCCTTTTTCGCCTGCTCGCAAACCGCCAGAACATCTTCTAACGATGTGAGCTGCGAAGCATCGTACCCGGCTCTCTGAATGATCGATTTATTGAACAGCAATACCGTCACATTCCCATAATACGGTGCCAGATAAACGCTTCCGTCATAATAACAGACCTCTGTGGTCGCCGGGATAATGTCCTCATCCAGTTCGTACCCCAGTCCGCTCAGATCTGTAAGAACTCCTTTATCCGTAAAATCCGCCATCCATGAACCATCCACCATGCAAAGGTCGTATGCTCCTTTTTCGTTCGCCGCATCATCCGCAATCCCGGAATGCAGCTCGTCTTCGGAAAGCTCGAGTATTTTGCAGTGAACCTTTTCCCGCTCCTCGAAATTGAGTACGCTCTCACGGATGACATCCGAATAGATCCCGCTTCTGAGTGCAAGGGTCAGAACCGGCAGGCCGTCATCGTAGGTTTCTTCTTTTTTCTTACCGCCACAGGCGGTCAAAAGGCATGCTGTCAAGAGCATGAATAGGATCAAAGTTTTTTTCTTTTTCATACGCCGTTACCTGTGCCCTTTACAACGAATCATATATGTATTATTATACCATACCCCTATAGTTACGGCAAACGCATTTTACGCATATAACAGCAACACCCGCCACTGTGATCAGTAGCGGGTGCCGCTCATGCTTTCCACCTCCCGGCTAACCTTCTCTGATAACTCACCTGTCTGTTTCATGATCTTTTCTTTATCATTTGTAAAGACACCCTTCAGATAATCGAATTTCAGAGCCGTGCCTACTACGGCTTCTGCTGACTTCTCACAGTTCGTTGTTACTACGGCAAATACGCCGCCTATGAGACCTCACGGGATAAGCCTGCCAGTCTTTCCTCGTCTACCTGCCTGATTTACGCACATGGGTTACGGTTGCCTTTTGGACTTTACTGCATTTAGCCAGCTCATCCGCCGTGTACGCCTTGTATCAGGTTTCTGTTCGTCAGGCTACGATTTCGCTATCCCTTCTTCTCGCCTACATCTCACGATGTAAACCTTGGGAATCGCTATGGGTTCGTTGGCAACTACGCCCCTCGTGAACTTTCACCACAGACTGACGGCGTGCCCGTCATACTGAAAGGCCGGCAGACTTTCGTCTGCCGGCCTTTCGTTGGATAAGGAGGTATCAACAATGATCCTTTCTCCATATTACTATTTCCAGTTGCCTTTGATGTCCTTAACAGTGCCGCTTACCGGGTTGATCTTCATCAGCTGTTCGTTCGTACCGGTGCCGTTGCCTGTAGTGTTGGAGAAGTCTGCGGCTGCCGTACCCTCAAAGGTGAGGATGTTGGTGCCTGCTCCTCCTGTACATTTCACGTTCGTGACCGGCATATAGGTAGTCAGCTTCGAAGTATCCACGCTGACGTTGCTGTAGGAATTGATCAGCTCATCATAGATCACGGAGAACTTCACGGTGTCGCCCTTCTTGTAATCGGTGGTGGCCGCCGGAGCGATGCCGACCTGATCGGGTTTGCTGCTATCCGTTAATGACAATTCAAATTTGTGCTGATTTACCTCAAGTTCTGTACCATCCGCACCGTCATTTCCGGTATCTCCATAGTAGTATACCGTTCCGCTTGCCAGCGCATCAAATCCAACCTCTTTGTTCCCAACTTCTTTCCATTCCCAGCCGGCATCTTCGTCAAACCAAAATTCTGAGTTGTGAGAAACCTCCCAGGAACCGATTTTGTATTTCAGTCCATACGTACAATCACTTGTATACCAGGATTCATCCGCATTTCCGTGTGCGGATACCTTCAGTTTTGCGACTGCTCCCGCTCCCTGTAGGTAATAACTGATCTCTTTTCCGAGCATATCACTGATATCTAACGGTCCATTTGCCGAACTATATCCCGAATCATTGTCAAACTTAGAATAATGGTCAATTGTCTTATTTCTGTTTTTATAGATACTATCCGATGTCAGAATCCTGCTGTTCGGCACTGTCATAGTACGTGTTGCCTCCTTCGTACCCACGATTCCGTTCACCAATCCTTCTGTGCTGGTAAGTCGGTAAATCTCCGCCGTATAGTATCTGGTCGTCGTTCCACTCAGATTGAACAGATGAGCAAACACGCCGTTCGTCTCTCTCGGTGTCTCATTGCCATAGTATCTGGTCGTGATATTCTCTTTTGTAACATTAAACTCTACGGCTGCCTCACCCGTTGTCTTGTTGACCGTTCCAAATTTCTTGGCATTATCCACCATTGCGTAGCACTCCTTATCAGAGAAAAGCGCAAATACATTCTGTCCTCCCACATGATAGAAGTTGATAGAGTCCGCTGTACCGCCGATTGCTGTGCCGTTTACGGTACGGTAGTATACTCTCTGCGGATCTGTGGAAGTCTCCGCGCCCGCCGGTATGGTTCTTGTAATGGTAAAAGTACTCGTGCCGTCTCCTGTAGGTGATGCGGATGTCGAGCTCTTGAGCGCGATACTGTAAGTACCCGCATGTCCCCATCTCGCATAAACAGTTTTCTCTCCAGACTCACCTTTGAGCTTTAAGTTTTTCGCTGACTCATCCGACTCGTCCGCTTTGCCGTTTCCGTTGGTGTCATAATACCAGCCGAGGAACTGATAGCCGCTTACAATATTGTCCGGTGATACCAGAACGACATCGCTGCCCTCGATATTGTAGGTTGCCGGATTCTTGGATCCTGTCTGTGAACCCGCACCGTTTCCGATCTTATAAACGATATTGTAGTTGACGGGCGTCCATACCGCATAAAGGTTTATGATCTCATTTCCTGTAGAGAGGTTGTTACCCTCTCCGATGATGGTACCATTGTAATATTTCAGTTGGCCATCCGCCTCCGTCGTCCAGCCTGCAAAGCTGTAGCCGTTTCTCGTAAAGGTATTCTTAGCACTTAATGCCTTACCCTGATCATAGGTATAAGTATCACCCTCAGATAAGGTTCCGTCCGCAGCCGCTCCGCCGTTATAATACAGATTAACGGTATAAGTACGCGGTACCCACTTCGCATAAAGACTTAAGTTATATGTAACCGGTGTTAATTCTGAAATCTCTGTTTCTGCCTCTAAGCCCTTGCTGGTGTACCATCCGTCAAAATCGTATCCGGTACGGTTCTTAGTCGGAGGCTGGAGCAGGAATTTGGCGTCACCGATCTGGTAAGTCACTTCGTCCATCTGTCCATCATACAGATTCTGTACATCCACATGGTAGATCACTGCCTCCCACTGGGATACCAGGGTAAGGTTTTCTGCCGGCATCACCTCCGGAAGACTGTCATATACGATTCCGTCAGCAATATTCTTCCACCCCATCAGCCTATAGCCGTCATTCTTGGGTGTAGGGATCCCTGATAAGGCCTCACCATATTTAAAATTCTTCACCAGGTACAGACCGCTGTAGCTATAGAGCTGTAAGGTATAAGTCTGAAGCTCCCAGTTTGCCGTAAGTGTCACATCGCCTGTACTCTCAGCCGGAATCGCATAACTGGTGTAAAGAGTATCATCCCCCTCCACTGACCAGCCGTTGAATTTATATCCTTCCCTGACAGGTGCCTTTATGGCTGTCGCCTCACCCAGTACATATTCGGAAGGATTGTCATTGGTATCTGTCGCTTCAATTCCTTTGTAAATGATCGACGCACTCACATGATTCCATCTCGCATAGAGGATATGGTTTGCTGTTTTTGTCACGGTTGTTTCGGCATCCACTTCATTTCCGCCATATCTTGCATCATACCAGCCCATAAACTCCGCATTAGCCTTTACAGTCTCCGGAAGTGCGCCATAGCTGCCGCCATAGGTCACGGAAACACTCTCCGCACCTTCTGTTGTTCCACCCATGGTATCAAATACTACTTCGTAATTCTCCTTTGTCCACTCTGCCGTATAGACCAGATCCTCCTCACCCATGTTTCCTTCCGGAGTCTTATCCCATGCGTAAGTACTGCCTGTCTTTGTCAGCACCGGTGCGATAATGGCTGTGCCATAGTATACCTCACCTTGTGTATATTTATTCTGAGCGGTTCCCTCACCCAGTTCCCATGTTACGGTGTGTTTCTCCCGCTCATACTGCAGAGCGATGATCTCCATATGATTTGTTGTCAACGTAACTGCCTTTGTCTCAGCGGCCTTAAAGCCTTCATAGTCCTTTGCCTCTGCTGTCACCACAGTACCGGCTTCACCTGTAAGATACTCTACATCCGCAAGGATCGTGTACTCACCATTCTCATCCATCTGATAGTGGTTTACCACACAGACTGCTTTCTGCTCCCACTGTGCCGTAAGAACAATATCCTCATCAGGCATGGTGTTCTGTGTAAAGACTACTCCATCTGCTTTCCAGCCGGCAAAAACCGCCCCCTCCTTCGTCGGAACTGCAAGGTCTAAGCTTTCTCCGTAAGAAAGTTCTCTGACTGTCTCATCCGTAGTAACTCCGCCATCCAGTGCAAGGGTAAGGGTATGTGTGTTTCTCTCATAGATATATTCCACTGTGGCCAGGCCGTCCGCAGTGATGGTCACACTCTGTGCAGCAGGCGCCGTAAAGCCTTCATAACTCTCTGTCGCCGGTGTCACCGTGCTTCCCGTGGCTCCCTGTAAATTCTCCTGCTTTACAAGTAGCAGCCCGTCTCCTTTCTCAGCCCGTTTGTAATGCTTCACACTGTAGGCGGTATCCTCTCTCGGAATCCACTTCGCTTTCAGACTTAAATCTCCTGTGTTGTCACCCGGCAGGCTTACAACCTTTTTGCTGCCGTCATACCAGCCGCCGAAGGTATAGCCTTCCTTGGAAGGATAGTCTAAAAGTCTCTCTGTGTCACTTACGAGATAAGAATCGGGATTGACTCCCTCCTCGATGATGCCGCCGTCCAGATCATAGGTCACATCATTGCCTATGATCTCCCACTGTGCCACAAGTGTAAGAATCGCATCAGGCACGGAAGAAAGATTCTTCACCGCCTCTCCTGCCTCATATACCTTACCCGTAGAAGCATCCAGCCAGCCCTTAAATGCAAAGCCTTCATAAGCCGGAGCCTCTAAAAGTTCCTTCTGTGTATCATATGTGAATTTCTGTGCTGCGTCTCCCGTGAGCGTACCGCCGTTTGCGTCATAATTTACCGTGTAGGTATTGGCCGTCCATCCCTTAGAGGTAAAGGTTCTGTCTCCTGTCACCGTAATGACCGCAAAACCTGTCTCGGCATTCGTCTCTACGCTCTGTCCCTTTTCATCCTGATAGCCCTTAAAGGTATAACCTGTCTTCTCCGGCATCGGAAGCGCCATCTTTCCGCCGTAAACTACGGTGTAATCCGTATAAATGCTGCTTGTATCCCCTGCTCCGGAGCCGGCAAGTGTCACGGTGTAGGGTTTTCTCTTATATCTGATCTTTACCACGCTGCTGCCGTCCGCCTTGATCGTGGCTGTCTCAGTCTGTGTCCCGTCGAAGGTCATCTTTTCAAACTCAAGGATATCCACGCCGTCCTTGTCCTTCGCCGTAAACATGCTGTCTGCAACCCCGCTCTTCATATAGGTATCGCCGTTTTCATCGACAAAGGAAGCCTTCACCACTGCCTTTCTAAGCTCCTCCATCGTCAGTTCCTGTCCGGTCTTACCCTCACCGTAGTTCATAGCCTGCACCGTATAGGCGCCGCTTGGCTGCTGAACATAATACTCCACTCTGTAACGGATATCACTGCGCAGATCCCACTGTGCCTCGTAAACTGCGTCCTCTCCGTCTGCAATGCGGATCGCGCCGCCGTTTTTGGTAATATCATCCATGTCATAGACTGTGCCTGTGGCAAGATTCTTCCAGCCCGTCAGCACATAACCGGATGCCGCGGTATCCGGTGCAAACACCTTATTTCCGCGTTTTGTCGTAAATACAACATCCGGAGCCGTACCGTGTTCGCCCGTCTTAAAAGTGTCTTTGCTTCTCTTGATATCATAGTAGTAACGAAGCTCCGCGGAACCATTCGCCTCGATGGTAACATTTGCTGCCGCAGGCGTCACATAGCCCTCGATCTCCTTCGGAGCCGGAGAGACTGTCGTACCTGTGGTTCCTCTGTATTTCTGCGTTCCTTCATAGTTATAATTGCCTTCTGTATCTTTATCCTCCAGATAGTAATAAACGGTATAAGGCGTGTTGGTCGCCGGATTCCACTTCGCGTAGATCTCCGTGCTATGATCCGGAATGGTCTCCGGGAAGGTATAAGGTGTCGTGTATGCCTCATCCTGATACCAGCCCGCGAATACATATCCTTCTCTCTCAGGGTTAGCCGGTTTCTTCACTTCAGCGCCGAACTTCCCTACAACTGCCTCCACATAAGAGCCGCCCTGTGAGTAAGGTGTGATCGCATAACCGTCTAAGTAATTGTCCCAGTGGATATGGATCTTTCTCTCCATCATTGCCGTGGCCAACGGAATCGTGCTGCTCTTGAAGTAGAGCGTCATGTCGCAGTCCGCCGTCTCCTGCGTATAATCCTCACTGAGAGCGACCATATGATTTTCCTCGTCGTAGGAGAAATTCGGATTGGAAAGCTCCACGCCATAGCATTCATCGTCATAGGTTTCAGATCCCAGTTCTCCACTGTCAAGCGCCAATGTGGTAACTTCATAGAAGCTGTCCGGTACGGCAAACTTCTTCACGTACTGGCGCATGTTGATATCCGGTATATCATCCTGCTTAATCACAAAATTGATCGGTACTTCATTCTCTCCCCATTCCTTTAACGGGAATTTCTTTTCAAACAGCGAGTAGTCAAAGGAGGCGATCTTCCCCTTTATCTTCTTGGTATTCTTGCCAACCTGCGCTCCCACGCCCACTTCAATGTAAATACCGATGGCTATATTCAGAGCACCGGCATAGCTGGTAGTCTTCTCGCCGCTTAAGATATGCAAGTGGTAATAGAAGAATCCTGCCATTTCCAGATAAGCTCCTACACCCACGGTAAGAGTCACCTGCCCTAAGAAGCCTTCCAACAGCTTCATTGAAAATTCTATCTCGAAGCCGACCTTGATCTCCAGGGTACCCATCACATAAAACTTAAAGTCAAGCTCCGGTGGAATCAGTTCCACCGTCTCCTCTGAGCATTTCATTTTCAGAACATGGATGGTATAGATCGTCTTCTTGGAATTAATATTGCTGAATGAGAATCCTAAAGATACCACCAGATCCACATCGACTTTGAATTTGACCTCCACGCCAAAGGAAATAACGCCGGGTACCGGGGCATATTCCGCTTCGAACAGTTTGATCTCCACGATCGTAATGGCATCGTGCTCCTGCTCTAACATCTGACTGTACTTCACCGCCAGCCAGTCAGCAATGCCTTCCGCTTCCTCATCCTCTTCTTCCCCGTCGCCTTCCATAAGGCTCTTTAACTCCTCGGAGATATCCTTGAAGGATTCGCCTACCTCCTCCAGATCTTCCTGCACGGAGCCGCCGTCATCCGCACCGCCGGTATAGACCATGGCATCTACATCAATTCCGGTATAGGTACCTGTGGTAAAGCTAGGTTTAAAGATCACATCAACAGGCACCGGAAGAAAACCTGCAACTTCTTTCCATTCCACTTCAGCGCCAAAATCCATACCCAGCTGAAGCTCCTGTGCGAAGTTGGCTTCCACTTCGATGATCAGCTTATTTTCTTCTTCGGCATCCTCATCTTCTTCCTTCTTGTCATCATCCTTCTTATCGTCATCCTTCTTGTCGTCGTCTTTCTTGTCGTCGTCCTTCTTGTCATCGTCCTTCTTGTCGTCGTCCTTCTTGTCGTCGTCCTTCTTGTCGTCGTCATCGCCGCCAAGCTCTTTCTCGAACTTCGGCACTGTCACTTCGATCGTAAACTTCGCATTCAGATTTACAGCCATGCCGCTTGGAAGTTCTTCTGCTTCTCCGATGGTAAACTCCGTCTCCACATCTGTGATCTCCACACTTCCATCATCGTCATCATCATCATCGTCATCATCCATAAACTGCTTATAGGATTTCACAATGTCGGAATATTTATCCGCATACTTCTCATAGATTCCCTGAGAACCACCAATGACAACACCGGCAGAATCTTTTAAAACGATATTGTAATCATTAAAATCCTCTACTCCCGCAAGGCTGGTAAACCCCTCCGTAGCAAGTGCATTCTTCGCGAGATAAACCGCTGCCTCCTCCACGAAATTGCTGTCCTGAGCCTGCTGTTGTGCATTATGTATAATTTCTTCCTTATCTTTTTCCGTAAGCTGATCCAGAATATTGATGGGAACCGTATAATGGCTTTCCGCAGAATCCGCAATCCCGGAAAGTGAGGCAGATTTTGTGGTAACGGTCACATAGGCACAGTCATCCCCTGTTAAATCTTTTGCACTGCCGCCCTCTACGATTCCGGTAACCTCCTGATATGCACCAACCTTCTTCATGCCGTCCGTGCCATAGTCACCCTCATAAAAGGCAATAAAATCACCCACATCCAGAGTTGTCTTTGAATCCAGCTTCGCCTCGGCATACTTATCATCCGACCAGTCAAGATAAGAAACCGGAATTTCATAGGTATTTGCCCTGTCATCCAGCTTCAGATCCGCATCTGCCGGAACAGGCAGAACCTCCGGCGTCCGGAGGACTTCAGACATCTCAGCATTGCCGTAGTAATACTTATCACCCACGATCTTCGTAACGGAAAGGTACGCCAGATGATTGTCTCCCTCGTTAAACGCTGCCGGATCCTTCAATGCTTCTGCAGGGTCCATGCCGTCATAAAGCGCAACGGGAGTCCCGATTTCAATATTCTCTCCCTTCTTGCCCTTCAATACAAAATATCCTGTAAGCTCCGGATTTTCCGTCTTTTTTCCTGTTGCATCAACCGTGTAAAAGCTTCCGTCGACATAATCAAGTTTACCGCCGTTCTCATCATACAGTCCGTCCAGCTCCGAAACGGAAAGCATGATGACATCGCTTGCAAACTCCATATTATTCTTTTCTTTTGCCGCAACGTTTACGTCAAATTCTCTCGTTGCCTCCGGATATCCGTCAAAGGTCAGGACTGCCGCTTCATCGCTGTCCTCATCTAACTCCGGCAAAGTGATCACATAAGATCCGCCTGCCTTAAAACCATCCACTACCTCCCCGATCACATAATGTCTGCCGGAAAGGATAAATCTGCCGTTTGCGCCTGTTACTTTGATATTGTTTTCCTTGCTGCCATAGTCCGCAGAATCCTCATGACCGATGTTTTTGACGCTGATCATGTTGTAGACATCCTCTGCAGTCAGATTCTTGTCCGCAGCGTTGATCTTGATCTGATAGTTCGTCTCCACATCGTTGGCTGCGGTCACCTTCTGGACCTCTTTTTCAGCCTCGATATTCAGATCCGCGTTTTTCGCATACAGGGTCAGATCGGAGTTTACCGTATCCGTATCCTGCGCTCTTGTCACATTATCCTTGTCATAATACCAGCCAAGGAAGCCGGAATCCGTGTCAATGCTCTTTGTGTCGATATCCCCGATCACCGTGTTGGCAGAGACAGAGACTTTCCCTAACTTGTTTCCGTTCTCATTATCCACGAAGGTCACCGTAAAGCTATCCTGATCCGGTTTCTCAGGATCTACGTCCACCGGCTTGTAATTTTCGTCATCCGGTGTATCCTGTTTGTCACCGGTTCCGGTGTCCGTTCCGTTATCCTCTTTCGGATCCTGCGGATTATCCGGATTATCCGGATTATCCGGCTTATCCGGTTTTTCCGGATCATCAATATCGCCTGCGTTTTCTTTATCCTGCACATCGATATCACAGGTATAGGTATGGCCGCTGCCAACTTTTGCGGTAATGGTCGTTTTGCCGCGTGATACTGCCTTTACATTTCCGGCAGCATCTACTTTGGCTGCCTTTGCGTTCGAGCTCTTCCACTCGATCTTCTGAGTGTTTCCCTCTAATTTTAACGCTGTCGTGTCATCTACCAGCATGGTAAGAGAAGACTCATTTAAGGAAGGATCTTCTACCTTAACCCTGCATTCATATTTTACGCCGCTGGCATCCGTTGCGATCACAGAGGTCGTGCCGGCTGCTATCGGGGTCAGGCCTCCCTTATCATCCGTCTTCAGAATGGATTCTGCCGCAGAAGTATAAGTCACAGCTCTGGAAGTACCTTCCAGTTTTATCGAAGCACTGTCTCCTTTGGCCAGAGTCATTCCGGTCATGTTCAGGTAAGGCTCCTCAACTGTAACGCTGCATTTATAGGTCTTTTTGTTTCTGCCTTTGACCTTTAAGGTCGTCCTGCCGGCCTTCACGCCGCTTATCACGATCGTGGAGCCATTCTTTTTCGCGCCTGTCACGCCTTTTTTGCTGCTCTTGACAGACTTGATCTTCGTGCCTGCCAGTTTTATTTTAACTGTCGTACCTTTGGTAAGCACGACTTTTTTCTCGGTCAGTCCTGCCTTTACTTTGACCTTGCAGGTATATTTCTTTTTGTCGCTTCCGGTCACAGTAATGGTCGCTTTGCCTTCTTTTCTGGCCGTTATCGTGCCGTTTTTCTTTACAGACGCCACCTTCGGGTCGCTGCTTGTTACGGATTTGATCTTCGCACCTTCCAGGTCAAGCGAACATTTCTCGCCTACCAGAAGAGTTGCTTTTTTCGGATCCAGACCTGCCTTTTTGGTGCTCTTTGACTGTGACACCGCTGCATCTGCCGCATAAACGGTGGACGCCGGCTGGATCACGGAAACAAGCATGCCGATGATCAGTAAGTAGCTGATGAATATTCTGATCTTTCCTCTTAGCTTCTTCATAACATACCTTCTTTCCTGTATATCATAGTGGATAGTTGCATACCCTTTCTCCGTCTTCACTCCGTTTCGGCCGGCGCAGGGCATCCGTCCTGCGCCTCCGGGTAAAAACATTAGATAACGGTTACTTTCACTGTTTTCTTCTTTCCGCTTCGTGTCATGATATATATGACAGCTGTGCCTTTCTTACATCCTGTGATCTGGCCGGTCGCTGAAACCGTCGCCACTGCCGGACTGGTCGACCAGTACTGAAGTTTTGCCTTTTTGCCGGTCTTCTTCTTTCCGTTCGTTAAGACTACAGAAGCATTCAGTGTCTTTGTTCCGTTTACATTAAGGGTTACGGTTTTTTCTTTTACATTCAGCTTCTTTGCATTGTAGTTTTTGATCTTACTTCCTGCATAAGATACTTCCCTGCTGCTTCCCAGGATTTCTTTCTTTCCGTCCACGATCTTGTAAGCAGTCACATACGCCTTAAATACCTTGTTCTGTTTTGTTCTCGTGATCGAGAAGGAGGTACGGTTACCTTCGATCATGCGTGCTGTGCCAAATGGTTTATTCCGTTCTGCGATATAGACAAAGTATCCGTCCGCTCCTGTGACTCTTCCCCATTTCACCTGAAGCTGTTTCTTCTTCAGCTTGATGGAGATACCCGAATTGAGTGCCAGCACTGCCGCATCCTTGTCCTCCTGCGTGATCGCCGGCTTCTTCTCAGGCTCCGGTGCTTTTTCTTCCTCCCTGTCAGAAATAAAGGTATAGACCGGATTCTTAAAGCTGCCGGAAAGCGCATAATTGGTATTGTCTACGCCTTCCACTCTCGCAATATAGCGTTCATCTTCTTTACATTCTTCTGCAGTAAGCGGTGTCGCAAACTCTGTATCTTCCTTGGCATAGTAACGTACAATAGGTTCACAGATATCTTCACTTCCTTTGACGATGCCGCAGGTTTCGTCGATCGCTGCGACCGGAAGCTGTGCCTTCTCGTCAAAGCTCCAGAGCACCTTCTTGATCTTCGCCTGTCTGATCACTGCCGTCGTCTCTTTCTGCTGACCTTCCTCTGCCAGGATATAGTTGCCGCTGACTGTATTCTCACTTACCGAATACAGACCGCCGTATGTGATAGCTACTTTCTTCGGCTGTTCTTTGCCCTCCTCATTTAAGAGTACTTCTGCCGCTTTCTCTTCGTTTCCTGTTACAATAAAGATTCCGTTTACGGATACAGAGAGCCTCTCACCATGCATTCTGCCGGAAAGTTCCATATCCTTTGTATCAAGCTTCACCGAATCTGTCGCATCATAGTTCTTATCCAACGCGGTAATGCCGGATACCGTCACAGACTTCGGAAGGATCTTCGCCTTAAGTTCCTTCGGTCCGCTCTGACCGTCCAGTTCATAGTTGTAGAGGACATCCGGCGTGTCCACATTGTATACCAGACCAAAATCACTGACTGTGACTGCAATATCCTCTACGGTTCTTCCGGCTTTTGCATACTTCCACAGAACATCTTTTTGTGCAAACTCCGCTGTATAGTGCAGGTGGTCTTTTTCATTCTGTGCAAACAGGGCGTTTATCTCTTCCCTGTCCGCATCCAGAATACCGTCAAAGGTAATGCCTTTTAGGTCAAGTGCCGCTTTGGTCGTTGCGTTGTAAACTTTATCCACAGCCTTGATGCCTGCTTTGATCCTAAAGATCTTCGGCAAGATCTTAAAGGAAGCCTTCGCCGTGCTTGACAGGTAATGTTCGGTCTCTGCCAGAGTCACTGTGATCCGGTAGGTACCGGCCTGCGTCGGCGCTTCGTTTCCTGCATACTGCCCGCCGTTTTTCATGGTTCCGTTATAAGATACACTGATAAATTCGTCTGCTGTCTCATCTGTCAGATCGCCATTCTCATAGGAGAATGTCACCTTGGGGAGCTCCTCGCCATACGTTATGCTGTATGCGCCCTCCGCTGTCCATTTGTAATTCGTGATCTGTACTTCACTTTCTTCCTTGGTATTCTCCAGAAGATCGTGTACGAATGTGTAGGTTGCTTCTGCGTCTCCGGAAAGGGTATAGTTGCCGTTTCCCAGTCCCAGTACTTTTACCACATAGGTATGGTCCTCTTTCAGTTCGTCCTCCGACAATGGATTCTGGAAGGTGGTATCCTCCTCTGCGAAAATGCCCGTCAGGATGGAGCATGCACTGTCATCGCCTTCCACTCTGCCGGAATCCTCCGCGAATGCTGCTTTCGGAAGTTTGGTCTCTTCATCAAGTGTCCATACCAGTTCTTTTAACTTCACAGGATAGATCCTGCCGGTAACGGTGATCTTACCGATCTTGTAATTCTCTTTCCAGAAGCTTCCGGAAAGCTCAGGTACAAACTCTCCGATGTTCACGATCTTATCGGTAACATCTCCGTTCACATCATAGGCAACCTTTTCATCCGCGTAGGTTCCCGTCTCAGGATAGGCATTGTTTTCACTTAATGTCACAATGTCACCTTCCATCACGCCCCCGATCTCTGCCTTTGTCCAGTCGATCCCCTTCGCTTCGTTCGTATTGTCATAATCCTTATTTGCTGCTTTTACGCCTGTGACCGTAAGCGTTGCCGGTGAAATGACTGCCGTGGTCTCTTTCTGATTTGCGTCTTCCGACAGGCTGTAATTGCCGATCAGGGTGTTTTCGCTTACCGACTGCAGATTTTCAAAGGTGAGCGTGACCTTCTTTGCCGCAGCCGCTCCGCTCTCATCCGTAAGCACATCCTCTGCCTCCGGTTCTTGGCCGGAAACAATAAAGGCTCCCCTTACATCCGCGGTAAGGCTCTCACCCTTTACCACACCGTCAAAGCTGAGACCTGCGGTATCCAGCGCCACCTCAACCGTGCCGTCATAGACCTTGTTCTTTGCCTTTACGCCAAGGGCCTTGACCGTCTTCGGCAGGATCTGCGCCGCCGTTTCTGTCTGATTGCCCTCTGCCGCGATCACATAGTTAAAGAAGACATCCGGTGTCCCCTTCTTTAAAATCAGCGCAGGATTCTCAAAACTTACTGCGATATCCGTCACTTCCCTGCCTGTTTCACTGGTTTCTTTATACAGCACGTCCTTCTGCGCGAAGGCTGCCTCATAGGAGACATAGTCCTTTTCCGCTTTCGCGAACAGTCCTGCTATGGTGTCCGCATCTGCATCCTCTATACCCTCCAGTTCCACTTCCGTAAAATCAAGCGCAGCCTGTGTAGTTCCATCATAGTGCTTATCCACACCCTTTACGCCTGCCTTGATGACGATGCTCTTTGGCCGGATCACAAAGTCTGCCTCTGCCGTACTCTCTAAGTAATGATCCGTTTCGATCAGCTTCACGGTCACTTTATAAGTACCCGCCTGCGACGGCTCAGCTTCCGTCTGCACCTTCGAGGTCTTTTCATACGCTTTACCGTTTGCCATGGTGCCGGTGTAGGTATACTCCAGATAAGCAGACTCCAAGGTATGGTTAAAGTCTTTTTCCACATCCCTGTTCTCATAGGTAAAGGTCAGGGCGGGAAGCTTCTCCCCGTAGGTCACGGCGAAAGGATTTTCCCCATTCTTTTGATAATTCGTGATTGTGATGCTGCTCGCCAGCTTGTCAATGTTCCAGAGAATCTCATTCGTTCCCTTGTAATTGTTCTTTCCTTCGATCACGATCCTCATATCCTGCTCCGCAGGCTCGGATGCCTCGGAAAAGTCTTCGGAGGTGTAGTCACGGTTTCTTTTTAAAATCTCACCGCAGCCGTCTTTTTTCCACTCTAACTCCGGTGCCACCTGATAGCCGGAATAATCAATCTTGTGTGCAAACAGCTCCTCCGGGCTTTTCAGCGTGCCAAGATCAAACGGTACGATATGAAATACCGCTTTGGTATTCTCCGCATCCGTCGTCAGGATGTAGTTCGGATTATCCAATGCTGTCGCTTTTACTGTGATATTGCCTTTGCTGACATTGTATGCCCTGGTGGCTGCCGTATAGGCATTTCCGTATACATCGGTTCCGGTGTAAGCCCATCCATTTACCTTGCAGACATCCTGCTCAAGCAAATCCTGCACGACGGGAACAGGGGTTAAGTCCTTCGCGTTATAGACCTGTTCTCCGGTCTTTTCCCATTTTAAAGTCACGACAGCCCTGTCCACGGTGTAACTGTGCGTGTTGCTTCCGTTCGTCGTATAGTTGGGATTATCTACTTCCACAGCCTTTACCACAAAGGCTCCCGCTTCCTTCGGCGCGTCTGCCGAATCCGTATACTTCACATTTCCTGTGGTCGTGCCGTTATAGACCACCCTGGTCACGTTGACGCTGTCTCCCTCGATCACGTTGGTGGCCTTCGCCGTAAACACGTTGGGTTTCCCGTTGTAGGTCATCCTGGAAAGTCCCGTCCCGTTTTCACGGTCGCTGCAGGTCCACTCCAGTGTCACCGGCTTCTTCGCGATGGTGAAATCGAGGCTCGTCTCGGCCGCCGTATAGTGTGCCGTCTCTTTCACGGCGATCGTCACGGTATAGTCACCCGCATCCACAGGCGCATTTTCCGATTCGGCATACACGGTGGTGCCGCGCCCTTTGTAGGTGATGGAGAGGTCTGACCCTGCCTCCAGCTCCTGCGTCACGTTATCGTTGTTGGAAACATCCATGATCTTATAGTTAAACGCCGCCCCGCTCACGGTCACCGGATAAGCGGTCTTGTCATAGACTCTCTTTTTATTCTCGTTTATGGTGATCTGTCTGACCGCCTTATAGATCGTCCAGTCTGCGGTAATGGAACCCACATAGTTGGCACGTCCCGTGAATTTCACAGTCTGTCTGCCCACTTCATTATAAGAATTATGGCTTAAGGTATAGTCCGTGCCTGCCACCAGCTCCACCGGCTGTGCCAACGGAGTTTTCGGCGTCGCCGATGAAGTGTCAAACACTTTCTTTTCCACATTTTTCCACTTATAATCCTTCGTCCAGCTGAACTCGGTCGGATTGACATAGCAGGAAATATGTTCTTCATCCGTAAGGTTTCGAGGGAAGATCTTCGCCTCACTCACAGACTGGCTTGCTGACTCTTCCGCATCATGCTGGATCACATAATAGTTGGGGTCGCTTAAAAAGATCTCCCGGATGAACACCTTCTTTGTATCCACCACGCCGTTTTCCACAGCGCCGTTCACATATGCAACGTTTTCATCCTTCACATATCCCTTTCCGTCGATCGTGCACACGGCTTCTTCGCCCGTTTTCGCTTCCCTCAGGAAAAACGCCTTGGCATACGGCACGATCTTTGTCCCAAGCACCGCCTGGTCGGACTCCGCGATACCCGTGTGGTTCTCACCGTCGTTCGTGCAGTAGATCTGCATGTCACTGTAATCGATCGGGGCATCCTGCCATGCATCATAGGTCTTGTTCTTCGCCTTAAGTCCGGTTATCTGCACGCTTCTTCTGAGGATCTTCATTGTGGCAATTTTCTTGTCGGAAGGCGTATAGGTAATAGAATAAGTAGACGCATCCCTCGCAGATCCCTCCGCCAGGGTAAAGCTCTTGTAGTCCGTCGAGGTGGAAACCGTCTTTTTGTCGCGGTAGTCCTTCGTGGCATCGTTTAAATACTCACTGTTTTCCGTTTCCAGATAAGCCAGTTGAGACGGTGTAAGGCGGACGTTCGCGCACTCGGAGGTATTGACGAGCACCTCGTGGATCTCGCCGTCATAGGTCCGTGTATAGACGGTCTTTTCATCGTTGGGTGAACCGTCCACCGTGAAGGCCAGGATCTTTAAGCTTTTCTGCTCTCCGATCGTCTTTATTACATTCTCCTTCAGATATTCATAGGAAGATTCCGTATTCATTGCATCCCACAGTACACGTTCCGGACTATTCACATGAAAGTTGTTGAATCCGGCAGCGTTCTGGTTCGTCAGATTGACCGCGCCCCTGTCCGTTACGCAAAGGGTGCTGCCGGCTTCGCTGGTCGAAAACAGGCAGGCTTGTCCGCCGCTTATGTTCAGGACAGCGTCCTTCGTGACAGTCAGAATACAATCATGTTACATGCGGATGCCGTACTTGTATGTAGACCCAGCTCCCACCTGGGTACAGATGATCGACAGCTTTCCGTTCACGTCGTCCGCCGACTCGATCGTCAGATTGCCTATCGCATCAATACCGGTCTCATCCGTCCGGATCTCGGCGTTCCCCTTTAATACGATCGTCGTACCGGGCTTGAGCGTCATGGCGCTGGTACCCTCTCCTGATGTATTCAGAACAAAGCCGTTCTCTAACGTTAAGATCTTGTCCGACGCATTATAGTAATAACCGTCACCGGAGCTGTCAGTATTGACTCCGACAAAACTCATTCCTTTTGTCACTGCCGCTTTAGCTTCCATCTGAAAGCCGGGAACCGGCAGACTCCCGATCAGCATGCATACGATCAGTAAACTGCTGATAAAGCGTTTTGTCTGTTTCATGTAGTAGTCCTCCTTTTCCTATATTTTGGCAACATTCCGATTCTTTCCCTGAAACTGTTACCTTCTTTTGCATACTTCCTTTATAAAAAAACACACTGAATTCAAGAGCTTACCGCCCCCTGAATCCATTGTGTTCTATGCACCTTAAATCTGTCATACCCGAACAGATCGGGTCTGTCTGTCTATCTGTCTGTCAAAAATTATCGCTCTGTTTTTCATATATTCTACCCCTGTTTTGCAAACCCTGCCCCAAATCTGTTTTTTGTTTGTTTATTCTAACAAATTACTGCTGTACAAAGATAATATCGGCATTTATATGCGATTTCTTAATTGTTTTTTTACTATTTTGTTACTATTTCTATATTTTCACATTTTTCTGTTGTATATCATTTTTTTAAACACCTTTCAAGTGTGTTTTATCATTATAACACATGCAGTTCGCCCTAGTTCGCCCTGAAATGAATTTTTCCACGCATATATGATCAAAAAACGCCACTTTTTCGAGCATATTCTACCCACTTTTATATTCTAAAAATTTTAATGGATTTTCGCACAATTTTCGTATTGCCTGCCAAAGTCATATTCCTGCAAATAGGACATGTGTTTAATGCTTACCATATTTCCATATATTCTCTCAAATAATATTCGGTACGATCCCTTTTTTGATCTGCGATCGGTAAAAGAGATTGACAAAAAAGTAAAACATCACATTGTATGGTCTCTTTAAAAAGGCCGTTGTGAAAAGTGTCCTCTTTAAGATACTCTTGATCGAATATACCTCATTGTACAGATCCCAGTATGCCTTCGTCAGCTCCTCCGGTGTCATGTTCTTCGGAACATGGACGGCTTCACAGGCATTGTAGGAATACATATCGGTATTGTAGATCCTGTTTTGTTTCTTCATCTCGTCGTAATATTCCGTCCCGGGGATCGGGGTTAAGATATAAAACCTCGGCACTGCGATATGGTTGTCTGCCACGAAGCTTGCGGTCTTTCGGATAGAACTTAAGGTGTCTCCCTCCGCGCCGACGACCATCTCCGTCGAAATATCGATCCCATGCTTTCGTATGATCTTTATCTGCCCGGCATAGCTGTCCGGATCCGCCCAGGCCTTGTGCATGCCGACCAGGCTTTCCCTGTTGATACTCTCGAGTCCGAAGCTCATCATATAGCAGCCACTCGAAGCGATCATCTGCAAAAGCTCCTCATCCTTTGCGATATCAATCGAACACTGGGTCATCCAGTACATTTTGAGCTTTTTGATCTCGGCACACAGCTCGATCGCGTAATCCCTGTCGGAAAAAATATTGTCATCCAAAAGCAGGAACTGCTTAAATCCCAGCTCTCTGACCCGCCTGATATCACGGATGACCTCCGGGATCTCGCGTTTTAAATACTGCCCATGATACAGACAGTAGATCGAACAGAAGCTGCAGGTCTTCGGGCAGCCTCTGCCGGCCTGAACCGGGAGAAAATTTCCAATCTTTTTGGACAGGATCAGCTCATACTTCGGGATGGGATACGTCAGTTTCGTCAGCTTTTTCCGATAGACTTTTTTTAAGTTTCCTTCCGCGTAATCTCTTACCATTTCCGCCCAGGTCTCTTCCGAGTCACCGATCATGACCGCATCACAGTATTTCTGTGCTTCCTGTGGCATCAGACTGACCATGTAGCCTCCGAGAATTACCGTTTTGTTTCTTTTTTTGAACTCTTTTGCAATGTCGATGGTCCGCATGACAGCATGTCCCATGCTGCTGATCCCGATCAGTCCGGCATCGGTATCAAACGGAACATCCTCAATCGTCTCATAACAGATCTCTACTTCATAGCCTTCCGGTGTAAGTGCCGCCAGAAGCGGCAGCGCTAAACCCACAAAATATAATTTTTTCTTTTTTACCAGTATTCCATGCTGATCGTAAGGCGTCGGCTGGATCAGCAGGATCTTATATCTGTTTTCTTTCATATCTGCTGCCTTTACGTTTTTTATTTCTCTGCCGCTTTGTCCTTTGTCGCATATTCTTTATTGAATGTGCCGAGGATCCCTGCCAGATAAATCCGCGGATAGTTTACATAATACAAGAAATCATATTCCATTTTAAAAAGCCATGCGGGTAAATGCTCCGGCCGGATCAATACGCTGGTTCCGCCGGTCCGCCGATATTCATACCGCACCAGTTTTTCTTTGTTTTCTTCATAGACCGGTGTCCCTTTAAACGGGATCAGAATACTGAACAACACCCAGACCAGCTTTTCTTCCCGTATGAACCGGTTAATGTTCATAAAATCCTTGTGCCTGAAATCATAGTTAATGACAAACAGTCCCACGCAGACCATGTGATGATCTCTTAAGATCTTAACAGCCTTCCTGTTTAACACAACACTGGAATTTTTGTTGTATTTCTCCAGTGTGGAATCCTCCACCGCCTCCAGACCTACCAGCATATCCCGGAAGCCCGCCTTATACAAAAGCGGCATAATGTCTTCACAGTTTACGATGCTGTCCGCCCTGGCGAACACCATGATCGTCTTAAAGCATTTCCTCGCGATCAGCTTTTTACAGATAGTTTTGACTCTTTCTTTGTTTACCAGAAAATCATCATCCACAAAAAAGATCTTATCATTATCCAGTTCTATGATCTCCTCCACGACCCTGTCTATTTCCCGTTCCTTGTAAACGCAGCTGTTAAACTGGCGCGAAATACAGAATTTACACTCCTGCGGGCAGGAAAACGAGCCCTTCATCAGTGAAAAACAGCCTTTCGCCAAAACCCTGAATTTTTTTCGATTCTCATAGAAGATGCTTCGGTCCGGGCGCACCCCGTAGTCGTTTATCGGAGCCCCCTTTGGCTTCTCGGTCCATTTGCCGTCTTTTTGGTATGCAAGTCCCGTACACTCTTCCAGCGCCTTTGTTTCAAATCCGTTTCTCACCGCGTGGCGCAGAGATTCCAGCCCGTTATCATAATAGACATAATCGATTTCTTCTACCATAAAATCCCTATGGTTGACCGTAACCTCCGCTCCTCCTACCATGATCTTCAGATCCGGTCTGATCGCCTTTAACTTTTTAATGATCGAAAGCGCATAGCCGGCCGTATAAGAGATTATGGAAAATCCCACAAAGCTGATCTTTTGTTTTTCAATCTGCTTCAGCAGCCTTTGAAAGCGGAAGAAAGGACTGTAAAGGCTTTCATCGTAAATACAGACCTTTTTCTTTTCTTCTTTTATCACTGCCATGATATATTCCAGTCCCAGCGGTTCCAGACTTGCCACTCTCGTATCGTAATGAACCCGGACAAACATATAATTTTCGTTTTTCAAGCTACAACCACCCCGTTTTTTTCGTATCGTATGCTGTATGAAACAACGTCCGCACCATGATCTTCGGATAGAACAGAACATGCAGCCAGTAGTAGCGCATCTGGAACATAAAAGCACTCATATGCTCCGGCGGGACCGTCACATGGAGTCCGTCCCTGTTTTTCGACCGGAAGTTGACCAGCCGGTCCTTGTACTGTTCATAAGCATCTGTTCCTTTGTATGGCGTGAAAATGCCAAAGACCATCCACAAAAGATGATTCTCCTTTATAAACTTCACCAGATTCTTAAAGTCCTGCCTGGTCGCCGTATGGCTGATCACGAACAATCCGTCACAGACGATATTGTTTTCCCTGCAATGTCTGATCGCCAGAATATTCTCATTTTTGGAAGTCTGTTTGTTGAATGCCTTCAGCTGTTCATCGCTTACCGCCTCAAGACCGATGAGCAGGTCCCGGAATCCCGCTTTATACGCAAGCGGCAGAATATCGGGATTGGCCGCGATGAAGTCAGCTCGGGAATAAGCCATAAATTCCTTTTTAATCCCTTTTTCTATGATTCTTTCGCAGAACTCGCGGACACGCTCTTTGTGAAAGAAAAACGTATCGTCCACAAACCAGATCTTGTCATGTTTGATGGACTCCACTTCTTCAATGACCTGATCCATGTCAATCTCCGTATACACACCGCTGTTCATTTTGGTGCAATAGCAGAAATTGCACTGAAAGGGACAGGAAAAAGAGGCCTTGGAGAGGGCATATTTACCCTTCATAAAAATGTAGTTTTTCTTTAAGCCTTTATAAAATTCCGACCGGTCCGGCTTTACGATAAAGCAGTCCACCGGATCTCCTTTCTCCTTTATGATCCACTTGCCTTCCTTTTTAAAGCAGATCCCGTTCTGTTTCTGTAAGACGTCGATATCCAGCCCGGCTTCCCAGATATTTTTCTGCGTCAGAAGTCCGTTGTCATGATAGACAATGTCCACATCCTCCGTGCAAAAATCCCGATAGTTTAACTCCGCCTCCGGTCCGCCTATCTGGATCATGATATCAGGGAATGCTTTTTTAAGCTGTTTTGCCCTCTTTAAGATATAATCGACCGTATTGGCGTTCGCGTTAAAGCCGACATAATTATACCCCTCTTTTTTTATCTTTTTTTTCAGTCTGTGGAGTCTGAAAAACCAGGAGTATTGGAACTCATCCAATATCTCACACTTGATCTTCATATCCCTGCACAGGCCCGCCACATATTCCAGACCCAGCGGTTCCAGACTGGCGACAAGAGAAGAATACTTCGGTCTGACCAATAATACTTTTAAATCCTTTTCCATCATCCGCACCCCGCTTTTGGTTGATTTCCATTCTCTTTGCACCTGCTTACTCATCCTTACAGCAGCTTTTTAAAATACTGTATGTTTACTTTAAAAGCACCTGCCGTCAGTTTCAACGTATCATGCAACCCGTATTTTTTTACCATATACCACCAGCTTTTGGGATTGGCGGTGATCCAGTAATACAGGACCATGGTGTACCAGTAATACTTTCGCACCGAAATTCTGGACGGCTTTACCACCAGATGCGCAAGATCCCATTTTTCATACTCGTCCTCGCGGATGATAAAATCGTTCCGGTACTGCTCATACATTTCCGTTCCCCGAAGCGGCGTGAGTGGCTGTAAATTGACAAAGATCAGTCCCAGCTTTTTGATCCACCTGCCAAGTGCGCGAAAATCCGCCCGGGTCCAGTCCAGTCCCAGAATAAAAGTACCATAGCATTCTATGTCATATTTTTGCAGGATCCTTACCGCCTGCTCATTGGTGGCCACCTGCGTCCTTTTGTTGTAATTCTCCAGATCATTGCTGCTGCAGGATTCCAGTCCCACGATCACGGCGCGAAGCCCGACCTCTTTGAGTCTCTTTATCACCGGCTCATTAGCCGCGATAAAATCCGCCCTGCCGTACACCAGATATTTTTTGCTGATGCCGTTTTGCTCCAGAAGATCGCAGAATTTCAAAAGCCTGTCTGCCCGAAACAGGAAATCATCATCCACAATGTAAATTTCTGTTTCGGGGATCGTTTTCAATTCTTCGATGATATTATCCAGATCCCTCGCAAAATACTGATCGTCCGTCACCTGCCTGCAAAAACAGAATTTACAGTTGTAGGGACAGCCGAACGAAGTCTTGATCAGGCTGCAGTTTCTGTGAAACATGTAATAATAATATTTGCGATATTTTTTTACTTTGTCCCGATCCGGGAAGCGGTAGGTAAAGCTCGTTTCCTTTATCGGACACTGTCCCCCCTTTTGATAAACCCCCTCCGGCTTTTGCTCCTGTCCCGAATGCTCCATTCCCTCCAGGATGGACAGAAAAGTTCGCAGCCCGTTTGCACGTATGATATCATCAATGGCAGGATCTTCAAAATCCTGAGGGTTCACTTCCGCGTGGACACCGCCAACGATGACTTTTATGGAAGGATCATACGCCTTTACCTGCTTCGCATAGTCCTTTATGATATTGACGTGGGAAATATATCCCGTGATCCCCACAACATCCGGTCTGTGTTTCTCCAAAAAGAAGGAAACCGGTCTCTTTTCCAGGATCATATCCACAATGACCGTTTTGTGTCCAAACGGCTCCACATTAGCGGAAATATATTCCAGCTCCAGCGGTTCGCAGATCATAACATTTTGCAGGCCGATCGTCTCCTTATGAGGCCTGGGCCTGAATAATACAATTTTCATGGTCTCACCTCTGATGCATCCGCATCTTCGTTATTTCTCGTTCCCGTACACAGTTTTATGATCGGTATTTTCCATTGTTCCGCGGCTGCAACACAATTTCCCGCGCTGCTTACTTTCAGTTTTAAACACACGGTACTCCGGAAAAGCATAATGATATTCCAGCAGACTTTTCGCATGCATGACCAGTAAATTGATAAACCGATTGGAATGATGCGCATAGAAATAACGCTTCTCCGTTGTTGCGCCGAATTTCAGTTTCGTCTCCTCCGAGGTCTGTCCGAAATCAATGATCCGGCAATGGTGCCGGATCGCATATTTAATAATGTGAAACAACATGTAATAATACAGATCCGTTGTATCTTCGGAATAATCCATGCCGCACAGCATAAAGATCAACTGCTCCTTTTGTATTTTTAACAGGACAAAGCCGATGGGGCGATCCCCTTTCAGAAAAACAAGTTTTACAGCATCGATCCGGTCAAAAAAACCTTTTTGCAGTCTCTCCAGCTTGTAAGCCGATTTCCGGTATGTGTTCAGATAAAGCGGATAAACATCTATGCTGTCGTCTTCAATCTGTCTGACCGTCAGAGAAGAACATTTTACGACTGCCTGACGGATCCGCCTGCGGTAGGAACTTCTAAGTGCCTTCAGATATTCTTCCGGTGTCGCAAAACGGTTTTGAAACATACAGGTGGGAAGCGTTTCCCCAAGTACAAAATCCTTATGCGCGATTTTTTCTTTGACATTCAGGATCAACACAGGTCCTTTCAAAGTCTTTGCAAACTCCAAAACCAGCTTCTGATCCCCGACAAATCCCTGTTCGCTCAAAGAACAGGGAAAACCAATCACGCTGGTGGTAAGTGCCAGATCCCACCGGCCGTATGTAAAAATATTTAATTTCATCCGGTAGACGATGACGCGTGCCCGCCGTTTTCCTTTTTGGATCAGATAGTATTCCTGTTCAAACGGATTTTCCGCTTTTAAGAGCTCCAAAAGAGGCGCATCAAACGGGAACTCATCTTCCGGCCTGCACGGAAATGTTTCACACCGGAGGATTTCCGGCTCATTTTCAGATTGTTTTTTCATACACCACATACCTTTTGTGCGGCTCATCGCACAATGCCCGACAGACGCTGTCCGAATCCCTGTTTTCCTGCAGGATCCAGGAAGATTTCACATTTTGTATCCCATGTCTTTGTAATGCCTTAAATACCTGATCGAGCAGTCCGATCACCAGCCCGCTTTTACGGTACTCCTCCAGAACTCCGTATTCCATGATCTTGCCGGTCGTAATCCTCCTGCCGACCGCCAGATTTTTGAAAAAATGCTTCGCACCGAAAGCCTCGCCCGGTCCGGCCAGTTCATTAAAATCCGGGTACCACATGACGAAGCCCACCGGCTTTTCTCCGTGAAAAGCAAAGATGAGAGAATCCTCCTTCATAAACAGAAACAGCTCCTTCAGCATCTCTCTGTCTTCCCTGTATGTCCTTTCGTAATAATAGCGGTGATCTTTAAAGGCTTCATTATTTAAGTCGGTATAGATCTTTGCAAAAGTGTCAAACGCTTTCCGGTCAAAAGTCCGGTAAGTATAATACCGCTCCAGCTTTCCAAGCAGCGCACCATATCGTTTCAGCCTGTTGTAATCTGCCACGGTCCGGTAAGTGTTTAAATAGATTTTTTCGCAATCCTCTCCCCCCAGAAGCTCATGATAGTACGCCGGATTTACCGCCGCCGAAAACGAGTTCTTCTCCTCATAGCGGTTGCACAAAAGACCCAGTCCGTAGTTCACATGACCGTTTAATCCGATCACGAGTTTCTTACATTGATACTGTTTCCCCAACTCAACGGCCTTTTCCAACAGCCTGCCCGCCGCTTCCTTACGTCCCGGCAGGCTCTCAAAAAAGCATAACTGGATATATTCCGGCAGAGCCTTTGCATAAACCACGATTCCCTGACAGACGGTTTTTCCTTCCTCTGACACCTGAAAAGCATGGATCTTTTTATCATTCACAAAGCTGGTCTTTCGGGCAAACAGCTCCTGCAGCATGAACAGAAAATTGTCTACATATACCGCATTGTCCCGGTACAGTTTCTTCCGAAAGTTCAGAAATTCTTTTTGTTGTTTTTTGGTGATGACTTCTTCTATTTGCATCTTCGTTATCCTTCATACGTTTCCAACCCTCTGCTTCAGATATATGATCAGGTCTTCCACGGTATTGAGTTCTTTATAGTATTCCTCCTCAAGCTCTACCCCGTATTTTTCCTCGATCAGGCAGATCAGGTTGATAAAGTCAAACGAAGACAGTCCGAAATCCGTTTTAAAATTCGAAGTGGGCTCCACTTTGTCAATCCCGTAATGTTCTTTCATGATCTGTCGAAACTCATCCAGCATACATATTTCTCCTTATCTTGCGGCTGCTGTTTTTTTCAAATTCTTTTTCCATGATCTCAAACCGGTCGATCTTCATAAATCCCGGAAGTGTTTTATTGATCTGTCTGATATCGTCCTCCAGCCGGTCCTCCGGCTTTTCCATGTAAACCTTCGCAACCACGATCTCATTATTGCTCTCAACACGGCTGGTCACGATGCATTCCGTCACATAGGGCAGCTCCAGCAGCTTCTTTTCCACCGCCTCCGGCGAAAAGTTTTTGCCGTTCCCCAATATGATCAGATTTTTCTTGCGTCCCGTGACAAAGATCACTTTACCTTCCACATAACCCAGATCACCTGTTTTGAAATAACCATCCTCCATGCATTCGGCCGTTGCCTGCTCATCCTTATAATACCCCAGCATGACATTCGGGCCTTTGACCAGGATCTCTCCGTCCTGCGCGATCTTTACATCAATATGCCGCATGATCGTCCCGGCGCTGCCGGCGACATTATTACGTTTCATACTTACGGCAACGGTCGGTGAACACTCCGTCATGCCGTATCCGTTTAGCAGCTCGATCCCAAGCTGCGCATACCGTTCCACATAAACGGGATTCAGGGAGGCTCCTCCACTTACCGCAAGCCTGAGCCCTGGATTAATGAATTCCCCGAAAAACAGATGACGTACATCTATATGAAATTTCAGCAAAAACTGACTCAGCTTTATCATCCGGCAGAATAACGGATATTTGTTCTGTCTTTTCACTTCTCTGAGGATGTTTTTATAGATCCCTTCAAATACCATGGGAACCGCTTCAAAGAAGAACGGATCGTATTCCTTTAAATCCCTCGCCAGATGCTTCAGATTCAGATTTAAACAGACACAGGTTCCGTTGTATAACGTCGCCAGTATTCCCGGATTGAAGCCGTAGGTATGATTCATGGGAAGCAGAGCCAGCGTCGGAGTTTTTAGGATATTATTTTCAAGCGTACCTCTGATATTTACCACGACATTATACTGGGACAGCATGACGCCTTTCATCTTCCCGTCCGTCCCGGAAGTCGACGCCAGTACGGAAAACTTATCCTTGTCGATCGGCTGGATCTGTGTCAGGAATCCTTCCACATCCACCTCCCTGCAGATAAGACCGGTGTATATTTCGTCTATATTGATCCTTCGCACTCTGCCGTCTACCGGCACTGCTTCCAGCTTTTTCTTTGTCCCTGCCGTATACCAGAGCACATTTATGTCAAACGCCCCGATCGTCTCTGCCAGCGTGAAGGCGTCAAGTTCTTTATCCAGCGGAGCTATCACATTATATAAAACACTTGCCAGATAGATTACGATATACTCATACCGGTTTTCCGACACGATCCCGATATGGCTGCCCTCAATGCCCTGCTCTTTGAAATACTGATATACACAACACGTCTGGCGTACCAGCTCTCTGTAGGTAACCGTAACGATCTGCTCCCCGTCCCGATACCGGATCGCCGCTTTGTCGGGGTGGTGGATCTGCCATCCCCTGAGCATTTGCGCAAAGCTGTCATAAATGACCGTATCATAATAAAAGTTCTTCATGCCACAGCCCCTTTCTGTCTTCTAAATTATAACATATCATACTGGAAAATCCAATAAAAGCGACATGCTGCAAGGCGCACCAAAAAAGTGAGGAGTAGCTATTTCTTATAGCCTGTAATCAAGAAAATTTTTTATTGGTTTATGCTACTACTAATGGTATAATATTGTGTATCGAAAAATGCAGCTTCGGCATTTCGATTTTTTGTTTCCATTCTGCGTGGAGCAGATGTTTCGTGCATATTATGAGAAATGTTGACTACAGGAGGACTCAAATGACTATCGCCGGATATTTATCGGAACACTGGGCCTTATTAATCCTTTTGATCGGCCTGGCGACGATTTTATTATCAGATACACATCTGGAGCGCGGAATGCTTCGAAGAATGGCTTTCACTGACGGAATGCTGTTTATCTATTCCGTCAGTTGTTATGTGGAGTCCTACCTCGGAAACCAGCAGGACTACACACCTCTCAGATCTTTTTTATCGGCACTGGATTACAGCCTGATCGTTTTTATTCTGGTCAATATAGTTTTGATCATGTATCCCAGACACAGCACGACTTTCTGGATACCTGCCGTACTTAACTGTCTGCTCTGTTTTGTTTCGATCAAAACCGGGATCGTCTTTTACTTTACCACAGACAACCATTTTAAGCGCGGAATGCTGGGCTACCTGACCTATTACATCTGTGCGCTCTATCTGATTTATTTTATTATATCGATCTTTCAAAGCGCCAGAAAAAGAGTGGAGGATTACACCTTGCCTGTTTTTATGGCCGCCACTTCCATCCTCTGTCTGGTCATGCCGCTGATCTTTGAAGATATGACCCTGCACTGGTTCAATATAACCATCGCGATTGATATCGTTTTTTACTATATTTATATCCTGCAGCAGTATACCAAGAGAGATTCCCTGACGAATCTGCTGAATCGTCAGAGTTATTACATCGATGCCAAAAAATATCTGCATTCCATAACCGCATATGTGGCAATCGATATGAACGGTCTGAAGGAGATCAACGACCGGGACGGACACCTTGCAGGTGATCTGGCCTTGAAAACTCTGGCAGACTGCTTTTGGAGCGTAGCGAATCACAATCACAGAGTATACCGGATCGGCGGTGATGAATATGCTATTTTGTGTAAAAACACCCCGGAAGAGGAAGTCAAAGAATTAACAGACCGCATTAAAGCTTCCCTGAAACCGACCGGTTATTCCTGCTCCATTGGTTACGCCATGAAAACACCGAACAGTACACTGGATACCCTGTATCAGGAGGCCGATGCAAAGCTGTATGCCGAAAAAAGAAAGTATTACGAAGAATCCGGAAAGAAAAGACAAAGAAGACCCTAAAACGTGCGCCGCCGGGCGCACCTGTAAAAACAAAAGGCGCTCGTAACTGAATCGAGCGCCTTTTTCTTATCTTTTAGAATTCAAAGCTTTTGAATGAATCAACCCTGCTCCAGAGCCAGTGTTCTGGTAGTCAGATCACAAACCTCTGCCGGTCCGAAATACTGAATCGCACCCGGATAGGTAAAGCATGTCTCAACTGCCCATTTCTCTCTGTTCTCGGCAAAGAACTTAAACGGCTTGCCATCCAGTTCAACCAAAGCCTTACGGATAACCGGCTTGTCCTCACCATTTCTTCTCTCCATGTTCATCATCTTGGTAATTGGCATACCGCCTGCTACCCACTCTTCCGCCGGCTTGCTTAAGTTAGAAACCTTTGAAAGATATCCGGTATAGCCGTACTGGATCAGCATGAATGCATTGTAACCAAGAGAATAGCAGTAATCTGCATCAAAGTTGGACGGGAACGCACATCTTCCTTCGTATCCGAAGAAGTGATGCTGTGCTGCAAATTTGCCCTTGTAAGTGCCTGCTGCCTTTCTTGCTGCAAGCTTCTCTTTTACCATCTCGGAGAAGAGCTTCTCGGATTCAATCAGGGATACCTGAACATTACCGTGAGGATCTCTCTCTAAGAACAGCTGTTGCTGAACAAACTGAGGAAGGATCTCGAATACTGCAAAGGATTCTGCGGAAAGACCCTTCTTGATAAAGTCATACTTCGCAGCCCAGTCAGGAAGCGCATTGAACGCTTCTGTCTTCTCACCTGCCAATAACTCATTGATCTCTGCGATCAACTTAGAGAACTCGGGAACAAATTCCACAATACCCTCAGGAATAATGGCAACACCGAAGTTATCGCCGTTGTTTCCTCTCTTCTCTACAGAATCTGCAATGTAATCTGCGATTGCGGAAAGAGACATCTTCTTGGCAGCCACTTCCTCACCGATCAGGCAGATGTTAGGCTGTGTCTCTAAAGCGCACTCTAAAGCAACATGGGAAGCACTTCTACCCATAACCTTGATGAAATGCCAGTACTTCTTAGCAGAGTTGGCATCTCTCTCGATGTTACCGATCAGCTCGGAATAGGTCTTTGTCGCGGTATCAAAACCAAATGATGCTTCGATATCCTCGTTCTTAAGGTCACCGTCGATTGTCTTAGGACATCCGATTACCTGAACCCCTGTATTGTTCGCAGCCATATACTCAGCCAAAACAGCCGCATTCGTATTAGAATCATCACCACCAATGATCACGATAGCGGTAAGACCATGCTTCTTTGCCACCTCTGTCACGATCTTGAACTGCTCCTCGGTCTCAAGCTTGGTACGGCCGGAACCGATGATATCAAAACCGCCGGTATTTCTGAATGCATCAATGTAAGCATCGTCAAACTCAATATAGCTATCTTCGATCAGTCCGCTCGGGCCGCCCTTGAATCCAAGAAGGACATTGTCCTTATCCGTTGCCTTGATCGCATCATACAGACCGCAGACTACGTTATGTCCACCGGGTGCCTGACCGCCGGAAAGGATCACGCCAACCACCTGTTTCTTAGCCTCTGATGTATTGGCTCCCTTCTGGAAGGTGATCTCATTCTTGCCGTAAGTATTCGGGAAAAGAGCTTTGATCTTGTCCTGATCGGCAACACTCTGTGTAGCTGCGCCGTCTTTTACACAAATCTCCGCAATACCTCCCCTAAGCATACCCGGCAGCTTAGGACTGTATTCATATCTTGTTTTCTGAAGTGGTGAAAAATTCATGTTTATTCTCCTTTTCA
The DNA here is from genome assembly GCA_015056815.1 of Lachnospiraceae bacterium. Lineage (GTDB taxonomy): Bacteria > Bacillota > Clostridia > Lachnospirales > Lachnospiraceae > SIG333. The sequence goes on from SVFN01000008.1 coordinate 120,624, forward strand.
AAATTATTACACGCCAAACGTGCATAACGATTATAGCACAGTTTATGCCGGGATGCTATAAGAAATAGACAGAAACTGACTGATTTTCCATTAATTCTTTCTGATCTTTACCTTTTTGGACAATCCTTTGCTTCGAAACAGGGTAGTATATTTGGATATTTTGGAAGACGGAACCGTGACGACGGTGGTCGTCTTCACACCGTTAAATGCCTTAGCCCCTACCGTCTTATCCTTTAAAAGACCGGTCCTGAACCTGATAAGTGTCAGATTCCTGCAGCCTTTGAAAGCCTTATTTCCGATATATTCCACCTTGGCCGGAATAATGATCTTGGTCAGAGATCTGCAACCGTAAAAAGCATTCGCACCAATCTTTGTCACTTCACTTCCGATCACAATCTTCTTCAGCTTTGTGCAGCCTCTGAACGCATTTTGTCCGATTTCCTTTATCCTGCTGCCGACCAGGATCGTACGGATCTTCTTATTGCCGGCAAATGCAGCCGGAGCGATCCTCGTCACATTATAAACCGTCTGACCTACTGTAATGGCCGCGGGAACAGTCACACCACTCTTTTTGGAATCGGAAGCCTTCGTATAAACAGCGATCCTGCTTCCGTCCTCCTCTTTCTCTAAAGTATAGAGGTTCCCCTGCTCATCCCGAAATACCTTCTCTTGGAGCTCTGTCTTATCTTCCGTCTGAACCGTTTTCTCTTTGCTGTTCGTATCTTCCGCCCCGCCGCTTCCGGGCTGCTGTGTTCCCGGATCTTCCTCTTTCAGCTTGCACGCAATATCCTTGATCTCTTTTGTCTGTGCTGTAAACAGCTTATTCGTAAAGGTCGCCGTATAGCGGGTCGTTCCCATTTCCTCCGTGGTCGAATCGCTCACAACTTCTGATGCGATCTTCGCATCTTCCGATACCTTCTCCCCGTTTTTAATACACTCCGCATGACACCTGCTGCCGTCGTCTGCCCATTTATATACAGGCTGTGTATCCACAACAACAGGCGTAACCGGCTCATATTCCTCCGGCAGGATTCCGTAAGTATTTGCCGGCAGGTTCTTAGCCGTATATATGATCTTCCTTACATTGATATCGGCGTCAACATTGGAAAGTTTATATTTCTTTCCCGCATGTTCCGCATCCAGACTCTCGTATCCCTCAAGATCGTCTCCGTATGTCAGGTTGTCATGAACTTCGTTTTCAGTAAATCCGTTTTCGTTTTCGGCCACATTACCCTTTCTGGCGATGAACACATTATGATGGATCTTATTGCTTTCCGCATTCGCATACTGCACGATCAGACATGCACTTTCTTCTCCGGAATTATACACCTCATTATTGTTGATCTCACAGGACTCTGCCACTCCGTTCGTGCCGACTTCACTTCCACCGATACTGATACCTCCGAGTACATCATTACTGATTAAGGTGTTATTATGAATCTGTATGACATCCGTGCTTTTCCCGGAATGCTCACTTGCTACCTCAATTCCGATGTCACAGCCGGACACAAAATTGCGGTAGATCCTGACATCGGTTCCGCCATCCACATAAATACCGCCGGCACATCCGCCAGAATAGGTCAGATTTCCTTCCCCCTGCTTAGGATAATCGGGATCGCAGCTGATATTCATCACCATGTTATGATGTACCTCTCCGTTTGTTGCCCGGTAGCTCTTCCCGTCTTCATATCCGATCACATCAATCCCGATATTATCGCAGTTTTGAATGGTATTTCGAGAGATTTCAAAATCATTGACATTTCCGTTCACAACCAGTGCCTCGCTTTGCCCAAGCCGGAGATTTTCCAGCGTGCAGCCTTCGATCGTCACATCTGTGATCGCTGTGCTCTTCATTGTTTTAACAATGATACCGTGACAGTTATAGGTATCGCCGGCATCCTCCTTCTTTGCAAGCGGGATCGTCTTGGCTGCATCATATTCTTCCACGCCAAGATCGTGAATATGGCAATCCGTAATCTTAACATGCGCCGCACCGGTATCCACCCGGATTCCTGTCGCGCAGGGTCCTCGAAATTTTTTGGTCTTTAAGCCTGTAATCTCAAGATTTTCAACCGTCACATTTTGTCCTGTGATCTTAATCATATCCAGACTTTTATTGGAACTGTCAATATCAAAAAGGGAACCATCCAGTACTGCATTCCCTTCTCCTTTAAGCGTCACACTCTTATTGATCTTGATAGCTTCATAATATCTGCCGGCAGGTATTATGACCGTACCGTTATCGGCAACACTGTCGATCGCATTCTGAATGGCATTTTCTCCGGTCCCCTCCACCCACACTTTATCTCTGCTGCCCGTTTCTTCCGCCATAACCGACCCCAAACCCGTATTTATAACCAACGCGGCTGCCAATCCCACAACGGTCATACTTTTCTTTATTTTTTTCCATCTGTTCATCATTTCTTATACTCCCTTACTTCCCTTGGTAATCAAAGAGCTTATTTCTCTTTTACCGGAATCCAAACTTCTGCATAGTAGCTTGTATCCTGCATTCCATTCTGAAAATCTTCTGGATTACTGTAATACTCAATATTATAGCCCTCCGCAATCTCATAACTGCTTGCAGGAAGCCATTCGGAAAATATCTTATGGTTCACTTCTTGTAATGGCAGCGGCATTGCCCCGCGACAAGGAAAAACAGCCCATGTATGCTCCTTAATCTCATGAACATCCAGATGCTTCTTTGCTGCCTTCTCTTCATCCAGATCATCGGCAATCATATAGCGGAACTCATTGCCAGCCATCTCTTCATCAAAGCACACGCCGTACATTCCCATTACAGGACGCTCTGATGCCTGCATAAAAACTTCGTTCCAGAACTTCGGCACCTCTGCGTTTGCGTTCTCATAAGAGAAATTCTTTGACACTCCCATAACCATAAATGCCGGTTTCCTTTCGATTCTGTACTCCATCGTACTACCTCCGTCTAATGTTAATTTGATATGCAGCGGAGCAAATGATTTCAGCATTGCACCGCCACGCCTCACATCAGTTGGAGTGCTTCCATGGAATCTCGTAAATGCCTTTGTGAAACTGTCAGGAGAATCATAACCATATTTTATCGCAAGATCGATCACCTTCACGTCCGATGAAAGAAGTTCCTCACCGGCAAGGGATAATCTTCTCATGCGTACATATTCTCCAACGGTATATCCGCAAAGCATGGAAAAGCCTTTCTGAAAGTAAAAAGCGGATGTATTTACTTCCTTGGCTATCCTGCCTACCGTCAGATCTTCGGTCATGTTCCTTTCAATACACTCAATGGCATCCTCGATTGTCTTTACCCAGTTCATCTGGTCACCTCCAACTTGATTGTGACATCAGTATAGCGTTCCCGTCCGGAGACTTCCCGACAATAACTGCTTTCTTTTGTCCTTTTAAGAAATCGTTTCGTTCCCGGCATCCTTTTTATAAAGCAGGAAGAAAGCACCGCAGAATGTTAATACTCCGAATATTGCAAATATTCCTTCAAGAGCCCATACAGGCAGCTTCCATACTCCTACAGTGGTCAATCCTGCAATAAAATCCATCGCTGTATGTATGAGGATTGCTAACGGATACAGCCATAATCTACCCTTATCCTTGCTGGCATAAAACACAATTATTGATGCTCCAATATGGAACAATACCGCAAAAACTCTTTCTACAATACTCAAAGCAAGATTAGCAAAAGAGAATGATGCAATCCCACTTGCCACAGTCACCAATGAATCAGCCTCATCAGGAGCCTGTGCCATCACCTGATCCACAATAGTTCCAAACGTTCCAGCATTGATCATTATCGCATACGCAATATAGGTTGCGTATGCAACTCCCATCAAACACATCACTTCAAAGCCGCCATGCCCGATGCCATGTGAAATGGCGGTCTCTCTGTTTTTTCTTTTCTTAAGAACCGTCTTATAAGCTACAAGCCGCCCTGTTTCTTCAAAGACTCCAGGAAAAAGGCCTACAATAAACGCCCATAAAACCGGTCTTGCATTTAAGAATTGACTGATTCCTGTGTCTGCAAGCCCCATCTGCGTTGGCGCAATTAGCACGGCTTGTAGCGGTTTTTCCAAGACAACCGCAAACAAAAGAAATGTTGCCGCACCGACCAAGACAGTTGTAAATCTCTCTTTCTTCTTTTTCATCCATATGATCGCAATCACAATCGGAACAACGATCATCAAGATAGTTCCCAACACAAGAAGTCCTATTTGCGCAGAACCAATTTCAGAAAACTCTGTCATATCAATCTTTTCCTCCCTTTTCGGATTCGATTTCCTGTACATATACCTTATGCGCATAAATAAGAGTTACCACAGATGCCAATATCACAGTTCCTACTGCAGACATAGAGGCTCCGAAGGAATTCTTCATAACTACTGCCATAATGATCGTAACAACCCCAGCAATCATAATCGCATAAGCGCCAAACCGATTGCTCTTTCTCCAAGTATTATCGTTATACATACTCCAACTCACTCTGAACCCGACCGCGCTGTTGATTCGCGTCTTTGTCATAAAATTTCCGAGTACAATAAAGATGATCCCCATCAATATTACGGATACCTTCCCAATATCAACCGTCCACTGTGTCGCTCCTGAAACCGCCTCGCTATACGCTCCATACAATATAAAGCCCTGCATTACGGTAAACATAGCAACCATACACAGACCAACGATTCCCAATACCTTCGCATTCGATTTTGCACTGGTACTTTCTTTTTCATCAGCTGCTTTCAGGGCTTTTTTCTCGAAATAGCGCATAATCAAGATCCAGAATAATGACATTGCCAAGATAATTATTGGAAAGATCAAGTTCTCATACTTGGAACCCCATCTATCAATATTTCCTGCCACGTCATAATGCATCGGAACACTATCCGGCATAAACTTGAGCACTATCGCTGTTCCAATCAGAGAGATAAACGAAATAACCCACATAACCTTTTTCATCACTTGCCACCTCCAAATTGTCCTATCCACAGGATCAGTTCATCAAAAACGGATGTGTTGATCTCATAGTAGATAAAATTCTTCTGCTTGTACTCCATGATTAGGTCAGCACCTTTAAGCAGTTTCAGGTGATAAGATAATGCCGCAGGCGTAATTCCCAGCTGTTCCGCTATTTCTCCGGCATTCATCCGACCATTTTTCAACATTACGAGTATGTCTCTGCGCTGCTTGTCAGACAGTACCTTAAAAATATTTGTGTCACTCATAATACACACTCACTCTTACAAACTATTTAAAAATATTTTTAAATTCCTATAATCAGTATAGATCCTAAAATCACTACCAGTCAATAACTATTTAAATTATTTTTTAATTACTATCATCACTTTACACTGCGCATTATATGTCTTTTTATCTGTGGTTAGTTCCGGATCTATCACTTCCTCAATTCGCTCTCTGTCAACCTGCGCTAACCACATCTTAAACGGCTCCGCTTTTTGGGACGGAATAGATTGGATAATACGGAGCAATTGCTCTGCATTTGCTACATCAGTACTATATCGTTTTCCATCCTTCGGAGATCTCATTTTCAGTTGGTGACAATTTGTCACCAACTGACTGCCCTCTTCTTTAAGTCTCTGTTTTAGTTTATTCCAATATTTTCTTCCATCCGCGCTTTCTGTTAATGCCTGCACTACATCCACAACCGAAAAATACCATTCTTCCTCATCCTCAACCCATGCAGTCCTTATCGGCTGGTCTTCAAATAATTGAACTTTATCATTTGCCATCTGCATGTTTCACCCTTATAGATTCTTCATCTTTTATTTGCGCGTTTTCCTCAAGCAGCATAATATACGCCATCATTCTGACCAAATATTCCGGAGGGGCGCTTATTCCCTGTTCCCACTGCTGAAGAGTTCTTACGGGAATTCCAAATTTAGCGGAAAATTTACTTTGCGATAATCCCGTTTTCTTTCGTAACTCCTTTATTTTTTCTGAAATATCCATATCATCGTCTCCAAAAACATCTTTGTACTTTATTAAAGTACAAATCAAATCATATACGTTGTCAACGTATACATTTCTTTTATTGGGTACAACATTATTTCTACAAAATAAAACTGCAGGCAACCACAAGGATTACCTGCAACCTATTATCATTATCTGTACCAAATGAACAAGATAATACAATTGTACTATTCCAACTCAAGAAAAGCATCAATGTCTAGCGAAATTGATTTTCTTTTGCAGCTATATGTTGTTGTGATTTTATGTTTATTCCATCGATTCTTTTGCTTTTTACGACTTTTTGCAACCAAAGTGCAACCGGAAGTATTTATTGAAGTTACCAATTCCTTCTATTCCACACTATATATTTATCGCTTGTTTATTGCAATCGATATTTTCTAGTTTTATTTGACCCTTCCGCAATTATAATTCCATCATCTACCATCTTTGACAAAATTGCCCTTGTTCTCTGCGGGCTAAGACCCGAAAATTCTGCCATTTCAGCTGTTGTTGATGCCCCATGTTGCGACATATATTCCGTAAACATAGTTCTACTATCGCTTGCTTTTATCGTTTGTCGCTTAGAATTATCGCTTATCGCTTGTTTTTTATTGCTTGCTTTTATCGCTTGTTTTTCATCTTCCGGAAGAGCACGATACATATTAACCCTAAGGGCAATTCCCATATCGATAAACTCAACCTCTGGAAGTCCATACTCTTTGGTCTGTGCCAATATCTTTGGAATACCGCTTCCCCATTGTTCAATAAGATTCATATAAACAAAAGCATTCGCGATACCATGATTTCTAACCTTTGAAAAACCTTCTTTCATCTTCTCAATCGTAACTCCAGGCATCAGTCCACCAGGAGATGAGATTTCAAGCCTGTTATCATATATTGCCACCTGTACAAGACTTCTCTGTAGAAAACTGCAGTTAACAACAGCATTGATAATAAGCTCTCGTATACTCTCCGGTGGCAGCTCATAAACATCTTGTCTGTGAATCCCCTTAATCCTTGCTCCAAGATGAATATTACGAAGGACAAACTGATAAGCCTGCTCTACCTGTTCCCAAAGATTACCCTCATACTCTCTTTTATCTACAAAAATTCCACGTGTATTGCCTTTAAATACAGCACACTGAATCTGAGACATTACGCCATCTAAACCTCTCAGATAATAATATGCATACGTTGGGCGAACTACTCCGTTTTCTTCCTTAAGAATTCCCCAAGTTATCAGGTTATTCTTGGTAGGAGTCTTAACCTTTTTAGCGTCTTTCTCGTCCATACAATTACGTTGTGCCTCTTTTTTCATGTCCTCACAGAAACTCTTGATATCCGCATCTGTTACTTCAATGTCTTTATTCACAACATTATCAAAGGATCTGTTCTCATCCTCATAGTACATTTCCTGAATAAATGGTCTGTCAGCAAGCCGCGTAGAACCAGCTGTACGGATAAAAGTACCCTTATCCATTCCAAGAGATTTAAGATAATAAGGTCTTTGCCTTCCTGCGCTGATTTCGACCACGATAACCGTTTTATCTCCCACTGCTTGTGGTGCAATATCCGGAATAATCAAAGGTTCACAACTATCGCTTATAGCATTGGTAATCTTATCAATCATGCTAAAAACAGCTGTCTGTTCAACTCCCACAACCTCTCTGTCATCATTGACACCAATGATAAGTCTGCCACCATCACCATTAGAAAAGGCAACTATCGTCTTCATATATTTTTTACTGTCTTCCGGCAGTTTTTCTTTGAACTCCAGGTCTTTTGACTCACCACGGAGGATTTCTTCTATTGTCATATGCTGTCACCCTTTCTTTAACTTCAAATTGTCTTTATCAAACTCGCCATAAGTGCAAACAGAAATACACTACGTTAAACTCATATATCCCATTCCTATCACGCAATTGCTAAATATTCAATCTATTGTCGCATATTCCCATTCTGATCAAACTTACGTTTTAATCCGTTTTCTACAAGCACGTACTCTATTAATGGTGCTGTACACTGCACTAAAACACTAACTCCAACTACAAGCCATAGCTTATCCACTTTTATACCATGTTTAAATAAGATGATATTTACAATTGCTGAAATAATAGTATACACAGCTCCCACAATTAAATATGTTTTTGCCATTCTCCTTTGGGCATAGTCCCAAGTTTGCTGACTTAATTTTGAATATTTAGTACGATGTCCTGCTAAGTTGTTTATTCTTGTAACTGGTTTGACTGTGAAAAATATTCCTAATGCAAACAATGTCACTGGTATAACCATAATAGTAATATATCCTAATAAATTCATACTATAATTCCCCTTCTATTACGACATCTATTATGACATTTTACAAGCCCTGTTTTATGACATAATGACCAAATCGATTTGATCCTACATGTTCTATCTTGCCTTCATCATCGCCGCCCGGATATCTCTGAATCCACTTAAGAAGGCCTGCAAGTTTTCTGTAATCAGATCTTTTATTTCCATCATGCGCCACTCGGTCTGCTTTGCATGTAAGAACTGTAAGACACCTTTCCGGATACAGTTTTTTCAATTTATCATTCTCCAAATCTCTACAATTTCACAATATGCATGGCTTTCGTCCGGATAGTTTTCTGCCAAATCTAACTGTGTCATAACTGCTTTCCGATAATCCGGAATTAGCCCATATTCATTCAACATGTCATAATCTAACGCATCTCCCCAATCTGCACCACAATTAGTAATTGCACTAATTCCTGTTAAATATTCAACTAAATCATACCCACAAAATTGAAATTCAGAATTATTTTCTAATTCAAAACTCACTTCTATTTCCGGGCGAATAATTATTGCAACAATCTGTTCTGCATTTCCCTTTGTGCTTTCAATTTCATCCTTCGTAATTTCCTGTAAATTCATTAAAGATGAATCATATGTTACTAGTTCTTTTGCAGGTATTTTCCCTTGGTTAAATTCGTACAATGACTTTTCATTATAAAGCCTGTCACCCTTAAAATATCGTATTTTTCCGATGCTGTTTGAATTGCTACAAAATTCAGTTATTCCCATGTATGCAATCTCCTTAGTATCTTCAGCTATTTTTTCACAGCCAGCAGTTTCAAAATAAGTCAGCCAGTTGATCATATTCAAAATCATAATCTCTAATAAAGACTTTGGAATCAAGGGTAACTGTATTCACAAAGAATACCTGATATTGTTCATACCACTGTCCATGGTATGAAGAAAAACGGTTGTTCCAGCGCACGATTCCAGACTGACCGTTTTCAAGCACGAACGCGGTCTCATTCAATACATTCGGGTATCCTGAAAGTTTGGCTCCTTTTCTTCGGAAATCTTCATTGCCACCTCTACGCCTCACATTTCCTTTTCCGTCATCAAACCACTTAATTCTATAAATATTGCCTTCTTTTATAATATCAATATTGGGAACCTGGATATTCATACAATCAGCATCACCTTCTATGATTCCGTTTTTATCTCCCTCAAATACTCCTTTGCCATTTTGTGTATAATTCATTCTCACAAAACAAACATCGTCCTTTTCAGAAATACTATGTAATTCTCTCAACATAATCGGTTTAAGATATTTCTTCCTCTCCACAGAGCTTTGCGGATTTCTATCTTCTTTGTACCATTTTATTTGTATAAACAGAATCATTAACATCTTGTAATCCCCATTGTGTTTTTCCATGTAATATACTCGTTCTCTAACTCAGTCGCAATGGGATCCCCGCAACGCTTCGCCGCCGCAATAGCCTTTTTGTATAAGTTACCAAACATTTTCTGCTTTTCCATATTAAGCAAATATTTTTTTGCCCACTTCCACAAATCAAACGGCGGCGTATCCAATGCACATATAATCTCAAAACTTTCTTCCAAAACAGAAGCAAAAAGGCGAATCTGTAATATTTCTTTAAAATCCACAGTGGCAATCATTTCTTTTAAATAAAAATAGCCCAATTCATATTGTTTCTCTTTTATGTAACAATTGATTATATCGTTGTATGCAGAAACTATATCAAAACATTTTCCGCTAGCAATTGCAGTGTCCAACAACGCCTTATACTGTATCGCATTTTCATTATTCTTCCCTAAATAATCATAGAATTGAATCAGTTTTTTCCTTTCAGCATCCGTCCAATCCACAACACCTGATTTCCACTCTTCGACCAATGTTTCCGCTACATCCAAATATTGTAATTCCATTGCCAGATAGATACAATCTAAAACGTCCATTTGCTCCAAACAGGTATCCTCACACTCATTGGGGTCATACCCGCATGCACAATCAAAATTAGCATTCTTCGCCTCATTGAACAAATAATTGTACTTGCCTGACTCATTGTAATTCTGCAACAGAGATGTTAATATTCTCAATGATTCACCGATACCTTGAAAAGAATTATTTTTCCGATCTTGTAATTCCTCTGTAAAAAGAAATTTTATCATTTCCTCATCATCTATCCGGGCATACGAAATATAGTGTGCCAAACGATTACGGTTTAAATAATTGAAATCCCTTATCCCCCACTCTGTATCATGAAATGCTTTCCATACAACAGATGAACGTTCTCCATTTTTGACCTTGTCATATACTTCGGCCTGCTCAAATATTTTATTTTTCAGTACATCAAAATACATAACTCACAACTCCGCTTCAATTATTCTTTTCACAACCTGTTGCATCTTTTCAGTTCATAATTCTCCCCAAGTCCTTACGACTCTTCATACATCTCTTTGTACGTATATATTTCCGCTGTAATCACTCGCGGATATATATCTATATAGCTCCTGCAAACCTGCTTGAACAGTTGAAGCATTCTTTCGTCATTACATATTCCTACCATATAATCCAGCAGATGTTCCACTTCGGATTCAGGTGCTTTTCTTGTGCATATATCATCGACTATTGGTTTGTAAGTAGTATATGCTATTTCATTAATGTCCATAATCTTGCGAGCTATTTCCTTGGTATCTGTCAAAGATTGTTCCATATTATCTTCCTCGCCCAGTGCTACGCAGATTTCATCAAACATAATCGTTTCCCATATTCATACAGTCTTCTAGAATCTGCAATGTAGTCTGTGTGTATTTCTATAAAACTACTGTGCACATGTTGCGATACAAGCAAATCTTCCATATGCACCTTCAGCAATCTGCTCAATACATACAGGTGGTCTACCGATGGCAAGATACTCCCTTTAAACCACCGATAAATCGGTTTCGGGCGATGACGTATAATAAGTTTCGCAAATTAATTTAAACAAATAGACATAGTTCAAACCATTGGTTAAAATTAAGTTACCACACAAAATCTACCAAGGAGGTATGAGCTATGTCCAACAACATTATAACACTCAACAGTGAACTAATCCACACCGAATTAAAGGATTATCCTCATCAAACAACCAATATCCTTGCTTTGCTTATTCAATCCTCTGTTTATATCATCCCATCACATTTTAAATTCGCTTGCCCAAAGGTCAATCCCATAAGTTCCATTGCTATTTTTTTACTTTGAACTCTCATTATGCTATCCTCTGCATTGTTTTTAGCCAAGAGATTCATATTTCCGTACCACACAATTTCCTGATCCATAATTGCAAAATGTTCACATGATTCTTCTACTGTTTTTATATAAAAACCCGCCTGACGCATTTCTTCATGTAATTGCATCCAAAAAGCAGCATCACCAAAACCATATGAGTCCGGTTCCCATGTCACAATTGTAACTTCAACTCCTGCCAACTGCTTATCACGTAATAAGGTAATCAGTTCATATACTTTCGCACCACTGATTACTGGACTCGAAATAACAATATTCTTATCCGCCTGCAACAAATCTTTACTATAGACATCATAATAGTTCTCACTATCAAAGATTGCATTTGCAGTCTGCTTTCTACTTTTTAGCCCGCCACATACATCATATCCTATTTGCTTATACGCTTTTAATCGCTTTGCATACATATTATCAAACATCGGAATATGGCTGTCTACATAATCATATACAATTACATTTTCTTTACCCTCATAATCACGATTCAAACGTCCTGCATACTGTGTTACTATACTCTCAAAAGAAACCGGCATTGCCATAAACAAGGTATCTAATCTTGGATAATCAAAGCCCTCTCCAATTAACGAACCGGTTGCAACTAAAATCAAAGTTTCCTTTTCATCTATCTCATGCAACTGTTCCAAAATCTTTTTATGTTCCCTTTTTGAGTTATTTCCTGTCATTAAAAATACATGATTGGCGTAATCTTTTAGGCGCTCATACAATTTCTCCGAATGTTCTTTATATCTGGACAATACAACCGGTGTACGTCCTGCAGATACACATTCTTTTATATCCTCAACAATTAGGTCATCTCGCATCTCATTATCCCGAATAATATCGTAAGCTTCATTCGGATGCATTTTCTCTTTTATCACACCTCTCGGCGCAACTACAGGTGTAAAACGCGGATATACCAGATGTTCTATCCCCTGCGCTTTTGCTTTTTCCTTCGCTGTATAACTGTGTCGTATCGGTCCGATCAGCATATAATTAATTTTCTCAAGACCATCCCCCCTTTTAGGAGTCGCCGTGACACCATATACACATTTTGCCTTCACTTCTTTCAAAACATTTGATATTGTATCTGACGCTGCGTGGTGGCATTCATCAACCAGAACCATACCATATTGATTCAATAAAATATGAAATTCACCTTTTTTACAAAGCGAACCAGCCATTGCAATATCTATAATTCCTGTCATGGAATCATGTGCTCCCTGAAGCTTACCTATTAGCTCTTTCCGTACTTTAATTCTTCCGGTTTTAGTCTTGTATTCCGGCAATTCTTCATTAATATCTAAGAATTTTTCTAAAGTTTCTTTCCATTGTTCCATCAATGCTGATGATTCCAGAATAATTAATGTATTTACCTTTTTCTCAGCTATAATTGCACTGCAAACAACCGTTTTCCCAAACGCAGTAGCCGCATGCAATATTCCATTATCAAACTGCAACATTTCATTCATTGCTGTTTTCTGCTCTTTGCGCAATTCACCTTTGAATGTCACATCTATAGTTCTACCCTTTTGCCGTTCATCTTCAATTTCATACGGTATTTTTGCTTGTTCAATATTTTCAATCAAAGCACCATATAAACCACGTGGAATTTCAATATAACCACTTAGATGGTCTTGTCCCAGATATAACCAACGCGCTGTATCATAATTCGATGTTCCAATAGCTTGATTTTTATAATAAACAGGATTACTTATTGCTGCTAATCTGCGAATTTTATTTTGCAGCGCAGGTCTAATATTAGTACTATCCACATAGATTCCATTGGATAATGTAAGAAGCATTTTCCCATTAACATCTGCTGCAGAAAATCTTCTTCTTTCCTTCCATGGCTTTTCTCTATCGTCATCCGTTTCTACAATTTCCATTTCTTCTACTGAAGCGGTCCACTCTCTTATTTTAATCTCAAGAAATTCCTTTGAAAGTCTGGGTTTGCTCCACAATATTTCCCACTGATTGGGATATGCATTCCAATTACTGTCAATAAATGCACTATTTCCTTCCTTTAACGCTTTCCCCTGTAACGGAAGTGCAATTAAATTTCCTACTCCTCCCTCCGGAAGTACGTCCTGTGCCGGAAGCATTCTATCATAATATTTAAAGGATTTAAGATTTACTTGTTCTGCACCTTTGTCCAATAATGCTGTGCCAAATTTCCGTACTAACGCCGCCGGAATCGGATTATCAAAGAAAATCCATATATGTGCTCCTCTCCCGGATCTGGAACGTTCTACAAGAGGATCTATGCCATTTAACACACAAATTTTTCTCATTGCCTCCACTTCTTCAATCCATATATCATCCTCATTCGCAAAATCCTTTTTCTCTGCACCTTTCTCATGATTATCAAAATCATATACCAAAAATCTACATGTCCCATCTGTAAGCAACGGGTAAACCCCTATCACATCAGAGGCATTATATGACCGTCCGCGCAAATGCATTAATATATCATCTTTTGTCAATTGTTTGTATGACTGGTATTTACAATCCTTACAATTTATTTTTTCCCCATGTTTTTTAGGGCATACTTCCTTCCAGAAGTTATGGCATTGTGTAAAATAACTAGCCTCACCTGTGTCTTTCTTTTCATTTCTTTTTGCATACACATCCTGCCTTCCCCAGAATCTGGAATAAAATATAACTGCCATCTTTTCTGTGATTTCAACAGGTGCCTGGATTCTTGCGCCTTGATTTGGGTCATATTCACACAACTCTTCAGATGAACGCAGACGCATCAATTCCTGTCTATAAGAAATCCCAGCATTATCCAAAATATACTTTAATATTTGATTTTCCAGTTGCAAGTCATTTAGTTGTGTCTGTAAACGACTTATATTTTCAATTGGTTCTCTCATATTCAAATCCTTTAATACAATATTATCTCAAAAAGCGAAACACCGTTTCGCTTTTTCGTTCTTTATATATGGTTCATCTACAATTTCATATTCTTTATCTGTAATGCTACACTCTGTTTCAACAGTAAATTATCCTCGCATCAGTTTCTTGCTTTTATTGTACATGACACAAAAAATGTCACTTCCTTGTCATCTTGTTGTCACTTCCTATTTCAGTTTCCACGTTGCTCCTTTTTTATCATACATTAAAAAGACTTTTTTCTTCATCTCCTGTACATCACGCAATACAGTCCTTCTGGTAACATCCAGTTTTGCCGCAATGTCATCCACACTTATTATCTGATTTTCACAAATCATATCATAAACAAGCTGTTCTCTTTCTGTTAGTTTCGTTTCCATCTCAACTTGCTTAACAGCCTCTTTAGTTAACGGAATTGCTATTCTGAAAACATCTGCTTCATACAATTCCGGATTACCACCCCCGGAGTATATTGGCGTAAATTTATACAGATTTTTCACACCGGAACCAATCGTATCCGAACGTCCCATTGCTGTAAAGAAATTGGCAATCAACGGATTCTTTGGATACGGCGTAAATTCGTCACTCAGTATGTTTCCCTGTCTTCTAGGTCTGCACCAATTCTCTGTTCTTAACCAGTCTTTCTCTAGAAAAGCATCAACATCTAGTAAGATTGATTTTCTTTTATAGCTATATGTTGTTGTGGTTTTACGTTTATTCCAGCAATTTTTTTGCTTTTTATAACTTTTTGCAACCAAAGTGCAACCGGAAGTTAATAGTCTTCTTTCAGTCGCTTTTCAATATCAGAGGCACTGTATAATACTCTAGTTACCGTGACAAGCTCTTCCTTGAATACATAAAATACCGAGTAATTATCTACTAGCATTCGCCTAAGTCCTTGTGAGCGTTCCGGCTCAAAATCTACCAGTCTAAATTTCTCTGGAAAGAAGCCAAGTTCAAGTACACAATCAGCTATTCTGTTATACTGCCCCATAGCATTTTCCGGTGATTGCAAATTAACTGCGATATAGTCATATATCCCATTCATATCACCCAATGCTTTTTCAGTAATTTTTACAGGATATTCTCTCATCTGTGGCTCTCTCTAAAAGCTGCAAATGCGGCCTTTGCATCCTGTACTCGTCCAGCTTCAATATCCTCAAAGCCTTCCTGTAATTTTGTATGAATCTCTGCAGTCGTCATAAGATCCGCATTAATAGCCTCCGGTGCCTGAGGTAATGAAACTCTAAAAGGAATTCCACCTGTAAGCGTAATCTGTCTTAAATACATATCAATAGCTGTAGACATTGGAATTCCAAGACGTGAAAGCACATCTTCAGCTGATTTTTTCGTTGTAGGATTAACTCGTAAATTGAGTGTTGCTGTTTTCTCCATACTTATCATCTCCTTTTTATTTATTGTAACGCAATTTGCGTTACATTTCAAGATGCATTTATATTTTTTCACTGAATGTCGATTCTAATAATTGTCTTTTGCACAATCTAATTTCTGCAAAAAAGCTATCTTACCATTTCATTTTCTTTTATCATCAAAAGCTTCCTAAACATCTTAGGATTATTTAAAACTATAATGTAAAGACGTTCTCTTGTCTGTGATATATTTTGATAGAGTGGTCTTGGGAACAAATAATCAGGATTAGGATTCTCTTTTCCTTCCAAAGACCCTGACAAAGCAAAATAAGACAAAAAAAATGTACAATAAAAGGGTGACGTCAAAATGACGCCACCCTCAGACTGTAGACAAAGGGCGTGTGAAAAAACGAAAAGTTTTTTCACACGCCCTTTTTATTTTAGGGAAAGCGTGGCCATTTCAGTTGAA
>SVFN01000044.1 GCA_015056815.1 Lachnospiraceae bacterium
GCATAACAGTATAATTCTTGAGATTTTACACAGAAAAATCCCGCACAGATGTGCGGGACTTTGTCGACAGTCTGAAAGCTCATGTGTGATCCACGCATGAGCTTTATTCAGTCAAACCCGAGTCGGATGAAACCAAACAAAAAATCAGGCGGAAAAGTTCTTTTCTGCGTTGACAGTCCTTCGCAGATATCATATGATACATTTACATCACGTTCAATGTGATAAGAACTGTGATCTGTTTCGGGGAAAAGAACAGAATGGGTGATAAATGAGATATGAGCAGGACAGTCGCTTTTGTTAAGAAAAGTTGCGGGACGGGGGAATCGCAAAGGAAAAGTGATCGGCAAGAGGGATGGCATGAGCAAAAAAAGAAAACACAGTCAGAAAAGATCAGGTGCCCGGACAGGAGTGCAGGCACAGAATATAAAACAGAAAAAAATGCATGAGAAAGAAGTGCCGGGGGGCGCGCCGGAAGAAGAACTGTCAGAAACGGCGATCGGAGAAAGAAGCGAGGAGCTCCGAACAAATCCGGAAGAAGAAAGAAACGAGGAGCTTCAAACCGATCCGGACGAGGAAGAAGCGGAAGATATCATCAGTCCGGAGGCAGGGCAGAGCGAGGAGACTCTGGCAAGAAAGAAGGAGCAGAAAACGCCGGAGACTTCTGAGAAGATGGAGCCTGAGAGTGAGGACGGGGAGGAAGAAGAAGGGATTCCCAGTCCGGAAGCCGGGCAGAGTGAAGTGGACAGGGATAAAAAATCCAAAGCCGGAAAGACAGGACGTACAGCCGATCTCAAAGTGGCTTGGGACGGATCAGAGGAAGAGGATGAAAGGACAGATGATCCTGAAACGGCAGAACCCGATGAGGAAGAAGATGCCTGGGAATCAGAGTACGATGAGGAGCAGGGAGAAGGTGGACAGAAGGAAACCATTACGAACTCCAAAGGTGCCTACATCACGCTTGCGTTTCTTGCCATACTCCTGCTTGGCGGAAGTATCGTGGCAGCTGTGATCCTGTCAAAGCCGATCTACCCGGCGAATCCTTTATACGGCGGGACCGAGGCAGAGCACGACTGGCAGGGAGACAGAGTATATCTTGGGAACTATGAGCAGGATAATGTGACGGACAATGGTAAGGAGCCTGTTTTGTGGCGCGTGCTGAGCATCGATGAGGAGAAGATGCTTTTACTGTCAGAGTATGCGTTGGATGTCAGAAGATATCATGAAGTTAATGAGGAAGTGACCTGGGAGACCTGTGAAGTACGCAAATGGCTCAATGGTGAATTTGCCGAGGATGTGTTTGCAGACAGGGAAAAGTGGCAGAAAAGCTATCTGATCGAGACGAAATGTAAGACGGCAGCCAATCAGAGATTTGGTACAGATGGTGGTAAGGACACCAAAGACCTGGTATTTTTACCGGCCTGGGAGGATACCTATCAGGAGAGTTACGGGTTCCCGAAAGCTTTTGAAAGAAAGTCCGATATTACGAATCAACCGATGGAATACGGAGAGGTCTGCAGGGCAAGAGTCTGTTACCCGACAATGTATACGCTGGGGAAAGATCCGCTTGTCACCAGATACCATGATGTTCATGTGGATCCCTTCGGGCAGGGGATTGACGGATTTGGCAGTGTGCACTGGCTGCTTCGGACACCGGGGGCTGATCAGACTTACGGGACGAATGTCAGCCGATGGGGCAGGACGACTTATAATTTTTTCAGTCCTGTAGATCATGACGAGAGTGCGGTCAGGCCGATGGTGTGGGTGGATATCACGCAGCTGCGCTTTGGCAGGCTGAAAAACGGATATTATTATGTAAAAGAAGATCGGGATTATAAAAAAGAATGTGAGGCAGGACTTGATTATCAGTCGGAGGTCAGCCGGGTGCTCAGTAATGAGCCGATCCGTGAGACACCGGCGTATATGGCAACAGAGAAAACAAAGATCGATCAGCTTGAGGATCCGGTCAGAGGCGGCAATGCAACAGGAGACTGGGAAGGTGACAGAGTGTATTTTGGCAGCTATCAGGATGAACCTGTTTTGTGGCGCGTGCTGAGCACCAATGATGGGAAACTGATGCTGTTAAGTGAATATGGACTGGTGGAACGGCATTTTGACAAGGCAAGCAAAGAGGTTACCTGGGCAAAATCGGCTGTCCGGAAATGGTTGAATGAAAAGCTGCTTCCGGAACTGTTCACGGAGTCGCAGCAGGCAGCAGTGATGGAAACGGAGCTTAAAAACCCGCCGAATCCCCGTTATGGGACCGACAGCGGAGAGGATACGGCAGACAGGATGTTTTTGCTGTCCTGGGATGATTGTATCAACGAAGCATATGGGTTTATGAAGGGGGAAGGCAAGGAAAATGCACCTACGGAAAGCAATACGCGTATCTGCTATGAGAGATGGCCGGATAACGAAAAGGCGATCTATGGCAAATCTGACCGGAACGGGAACAGGATCTGGAGCAACTGGCAGATTGCAGCGAACTGGATGCTGCGGACGGCGGGATCCAGAGATGGATATATCTCCGATGTAAATATCTATGGTGATATTTACCGTCATGAAAAGCGAAAAGCCAGTAAAAAAATGTGGGTGCGTCCGGCGCTTGTCCTGCAAAAAGATATGCTTTCTTTAGAGAAAAAAGACGGAGAGGATTTCCCGACGATCGTTGTCGGAGAAGGAGCAAGGGACCAATGTCACAGCACAAACGAAAGTGCAGAAGATAAAAGCGTTGGGTGATGGAAATCCACTGCAAAGGCAGTGTGTGAAAAGTGTCATGATGAGAGAAAAAGAAAACAGAGAGGGCAACTGCATAAAGATCGGAATGGCAGATACGGTGCCGTTAGAAGATCCGGGATTCTATCAAAGCATCTATGACAGACTGTCCGGCATACGACGTAAGAAAGCAGACGATCTGAAAATGTTTCACGCGAGATGTCAGTCTGTGGCAGCCGGCTGGCTGATCACCCGGTTTGTGAGGGAATATGCACAGGGGAAAACTTGCATTTCCATGGCTGAGCGTAAAGGGGAGCAAAATGCCAAAACTGATGAAACGGTTTATTATAACCTGTCGCATTCCGGAGAGCTGGCGGCCTGTGCCGTCGCACAATTTCCGGTGGGGATCGATATTGAGCAGGTAAGAAAATGTCGAATGTCCGTTGCGCGCAGGTGCTTTGATGAGTGTGACTGTATCCTTTTAGAGCAGGCAGAAGGGAAAACGGAACAAGCAGAGCTTTTTACAAAACTCTGGACGATAAAAGAGAGTGAGGCGAAGCTGACCGGAGAAGGGCTCGCACGTATCCTGCGAAAGGAAGTGTCAGAAGAGATCTGTACGGTTTCAGAGAGAATTGAAAAAGGAGAGGATATTTATTATCTGACAGTCGCGTTTTCAAAAAGAAACCGTGCACAACTGACAGGACAGACATTATCCATCAGCCGGATCGGATACGAAAACGTTTGAATACAGAGACTTGTGTAAACTGCTACACGAGTCTCTTTCTTTGCTCTACTTGATTTTGAACAATATTTTTGAATATATTTGTGCAATATAACACAAAAAGTAAATCAGATGCGTATAAAATAGTACTATTTCCTGACAAAAACTTCACATATTGTAGATTTATGGTATAATGATTGGTAATGAGTGGGAGTAGCAAAGCTGTTTACCGCGCGTAGTGTATGGTGACCGGCAGATCCATTGCCAAAGTCAGGGCGCTGTACCCGGAATATGGCGGTGAGGATCGTAAGGGGATTTTTACCGGATCGGATGATGGATGATATGCGGCAAAAGAGACAGGAAAACTGTATTGTGGCGGCGCGATAGCAAGAGAGTATTTGGAGATAATGTATGGAAAGAGAACAGGAAGTAAGATTTGATTGCATGAAGTTATTGACACAGGGAATGGTGGCAGGGATGTTTTCCTGCCGCGTGAGCAGAGGACACGAACTGCTTTATGCAAATCAGAATCTGGCAGAGATGTACGAATGCGCGGATGTGGATGAATTCCTCACATATGTCGGGAACAGCCTGGATGGGATGGTCAATGAGACGGAACATGCGATCGTGCAAAAAGAGATCGAGTTCCAGTTAAAACAGGCAGATAGACGATATGGATATGTGCTTTACAACATTCGCACGAAAAAAGGCAATGTTCGCAGAGTGGTGAATCACTGGGCGCTTATGGAAGATGAAAAGGAAGGCGAGATCTTACAGGTTCTGGTTTTTTTGCACTGTTATGAAAACGTCGGACAGGATATTGATAAAGTAACCGGTCTTTACGGCAAGATGAGGTTTCACAGCTTCGTATCCGAAATAAGCAGCAATAACGATGGGGATCCTTCCCCCAAATATGCAATCGCTTATTTTAATTTTGTAAATTTTAAGCTCTTAAATATCAAGCGCGGTGTGGCAGAGGGAGATGTATGCCTGAAGACGATCGCGGATATTTTGAAACAAGTCTATGAGGGAGCTTTTCTATCCAGACTCTCAGATGATCATTTTGCGGTGTTTACCGAATATGAGGGTATGATCGAGAAGACACAGAAAGCACAGAAGATCTTTATGGAATTATACGGGATACAGTATAACGTATTTGCCAAATGCGGGATCTATCGCTTCGGATTTACGCCGGATTTTGATGTGGAATCGGCGCTGTCTCTCGCCAAAATGGCCTGTGATTATATAAAATACAATCTGAAGAAAAATATTGCTGAGTATTCGGAAAGTCTGGAGCAAAAGGTTAATACGAAGGAATATGTGATCCAGAAGATCGATGAAGCGCTTGCAAATGACTGGATCAAGGTTTATTATCAGCCGGTGATCCGTTCTTTGACCGGTAATCTGTGCGGTATGGAGTCACTGGTGCGCTGGATCGATCCGGAGATCGGATTTTTGCCGCCCGGCAATTTTATCCCGGTTCTGGAGAAGGAGCACTGTATTCACAAACTGGACTGTTATGTGGTGGAGAAGGTATGTCAGTGCCTGCATGAACGTTTCAGCCGGAATCTCCCGGTCGTACCGGTGTCTGTCAATTTTTCACGACTGGATTTTATCATGTGTGATATGCTGGAAGTGGTGGAAAAGGCAGTTGAAAAATATGATGTTCCCAGAGATTATATTCATATTGAAGTGACAGAGAGCATGATCGCATCCGATGAGGATCTCATGCAGGAAGTGATCGAAAAATTCCGAAAGGCCGGTTATGAGATCTGGATGGATGATTTCGGAAGCGGTTATTCGTCGCTGACTTTGTTAAAGGACTACCATTTTGATATGCTCAAGCTGGATATGCGTTTTCTTACCCCTTTTACCGATAAGGCGAAAGAGATCATGCGATCGGCCATCAGTATGGCAAAGGATATCGGGGTACAGACGCTTGCGGAAGGCGTGGAGACGGAGGAACAGTTAACGTTTTTAAAAGAGATTGGCTGCGGACAGATTCAGGGCTATTATTATGGGAAACCGGAGCCGGAGAAGGAAATGTTTCTCCATCTGAAAGAGAAGGAGATCGAGGTAGAGCGAAGAAAGTGGCGGCATTTCTATGATCAGGCAGGGATTCATGTGCGTGCTTCGGATATGCCTCTGGAAATTGTCTATGATGACGGTAAACAGTTCAAGACACTTTACATGAACCGGAAATATAAAGAACAGATCTTTGAAACGGATATGGATAAGAGTCTGGAAGAGATCGACCGAAAAATCTACCATACGGCTTCGCCGCTTCTGAAGCTATATCGCAGCTTTGCGGATAAGGCAGAAAAGACAGGAAATCTGGAAACCTTTTACTATGCGGCAAAAGACAGCTATCTGTGCTTCCGGGTAAAGGTGATCGCGGAGAATGAAGGACATTATATCTTAAAAGGGCAGGTAATGAACATTACCTTGAACGAAAATGTCAACGATACAGAACGTCTGGATACGAAACTGCGGGGGCTGAACCTGCTGTTTGATGTGGTCCTTCTGATGACACCGCGCAACAATTGTGTGGTACCTTTGGTCGGAGGCTTTCAGTATATTGAGCATGGAAGTGAGCAGGCAGGCAATCTGCAGAAAAGCATTGAGACGGTGATCCGGGAGAAAATCTTTCCGACCGATCAGAAACGGTATAGTGAGTTTATTGATTTTTCCACGATGGCAAAACGTGTGAAACAGAGCGAAAAGGGCTATCTGATGGATATTTTCCGGATGAGGCAGCAGGATGGGACATATGAGTGGAAAGAGATCATGCTCTTAACCATTCCGGGAACAGAGGGAAGTGAACATCTGTTTTGCATCAAATCTTATCCGGCCGGACAGGAAGTAAGCCGGCCGAAGGATGATATATCCATGGCCGCCGAGTATGCGATGATCTGGCAAAATATGGTCTGGAATGCCAAGATCAAATTTTTCTGGAAAGACAAGGAGCGAAGATTTCTAGGGGTCAGTCAGTCATTT
Organism: Lachnospiraceae bacterium; assembly: GCA_015056815.1. GTDB lineage: Bacteria > Bacillota > Clostridia > Lachnospirales > Lachnospiraceae > SIG333. Next base: position 6,431 of record SVFN01000044.1, read on the forward strand.
CTGGATTTTTACGGGATCAAATCTGCAGAGGAACTGATCGGTAAAAATGATGAAGACATGCACTGGCATGTGGATGATGAATTATACAAAAATGATGAGCTTGCGGTGATCCGGGAAGGGAAAAAAGTTTTCCATGTACCGGGACAGTGTATCGTAAAAGGAGTTGTTCACAATATCCTGTGTGACAAGATGCCACTTTATGAAAACGGGGAGATTGTCGGCCTGGTGGGCTATTTTGTGGATCGTGATGAAAAATATGACGATAACACTAATCAGGCAAAGAAAGACCGGATCACGGATCTGATGAATGTCCGGGCATTTCTGAATTCTATGATCGATTATGCGGAGCAGTACAATGAAAAAGGCAGGAATTATGGCCTGATCGTTATGCGAAACAGGAGACATGAGCGCATTGTGGAGAGTTATGGGGAAAAGTTTGCCAATAAGGTGTTGCGGGTGATCGCAGAGCGTATCCTTAAGGTGACGGGACAGACCTGCGCAGTGGCAAGAATAAAAGAGTCTGTTTTTGCCGTCCTTACTTATCCGGAAACAGAGCAGAATCTTTATGCGCTGGAGCAAAAGCTTCTTAAGGAACTGGGAGAGATCACGAAGGTAGATGGAAACAGCGTTACCATGCGCATGAAATCTGTGGTGAAACTGCGGAATGAAAAGGGGCTGACAGATGAGAATATCTATGAGAAGGCTTTGCAGGAATTGGCTGATCAGAGTAACTAAGTAAAAGGAATAGGGTCAGAGTGGGGATTTAGGGGATTATTATGACAAAAGAAGACAGAGTATTTCATACAATTGCAGAAGCACTGTTAGTGGATTATTCCAGTGTTTACTACGTGAATGCCAGAACAAATGAATACCGGTGGTATTCGATCGATCCGCATTTTCATTCCCTTCAGCTGGAACAGGGCGGGTGTGATTTTTTTGAAGATATGAGCCGGGAGGTCGAGCGGGTGATCTGCGAAGAAGACCGCCATCTCTTTCGGGAGAACATGAGCAGGGAAACGCTTTTGGGAGAAATGAAAGAAGGCACTATGCGCAGTTTCGTATATCGGCTTATGATCGAGGAGAAGCCTGTGTATCATACTCTGCGACTTCTTAGAGAAACAATCGGGGAAGAGGATTATTTTGTCTTCGGGGTATTGAATGTGGATCAACAGATCAGAATCAGACAGGCAGCACAGAAAGCGGAGAATGAGCGTAAGATCTTTAATCAGATCGCGGAAAGCCTGGCAGCCAATTATGATATGATCTACTATGTGGACTCGCAAAGCGGAGCGTATAATGAATATAAGATCAATGATATTTACGGCAATTTTGAGGTGCAGGAGGAGGGAACGGACTTTTTTGCGGAAAGCAGGAATAATATAAAAAGGATGATCCATCCGGAGGATCGGGATCGTCTGGAGGAGATCATGGAAAAAGAATATCTGATACAGATATTACAGGGACGCAGACAGTACAGCATTGATTACAGACTGTTGATCGGTGAAAAAGAGAAGTACACCAGACTGACGGCTACCTGGGCGGCAGACCGGATACATTTTATCATCGGGGTACAGAACGTGGATGAGGAGATCTGCAGGGAAAGAGAACGCCAGGTTGCTCTTAATTCTGCGAACGAGATGGCGAGGCGTGACGGACTGACCGGGGTGAAGAATAAATATGCCTATCATGAAATGGAACAAAGCATACAGTGCGACCTGGAAAATGGAAGAGGATACTTTTCGTTTGCGATAGTGGTATGTGATATCAATGATCTGAAAGTGATCAACGATACCAAAGGACATTCGGTGGGAGACATTTACATTCAGGATGCCTGCAAAATGATCTGCGATGTTTTTTCACACAGCCCGGTATATCGCGTTGGCGGAGACGAATTTGCGGTAATATTAACCGGCAATGACCATTTGTACCGATATGAGTTATGCGATAAATTCAAGGCGGAAGTATTGAAGAACGAAAAAAAAGAAGGAACACCCATTGTTGCGATCGGAATGGCAGAATACGATGATGCTGTAGACAGAACGGTCTCAGATGTATTCAAACGGGCAGATGACAGAATGTATCGTAATAAAGAGGATCTGAAAAAACTGGTGAGAAAGGAAGGAATCTGAAAAAGAATAACGATAACAAAAACCGGCAGGGAAGTCCACTGCCGGTTTTTGAAAATTATCTTCCCAGTGCTGCCTGACCGCCATCCATGGTTACGAGAGAACCTGTGATATGTGCGGATTTCTCGGAAGCCAGGAACAGTGCGAGATCAGCGACTTCCTCCGGACGGCAGTAGCGCTTGTTCGGATAGGCGGCAGCGAAGACCTTCATGGCCTCCTCTTTGCTGACATTATCGCCCAGAGCTTGCTTTTCAAGCTTGGTCATCATCGGAGTGTCGATGGGACCGGGACCGATGCAGTTGATGTGGATCCCCGTCTCGGCGACTTCCAAAGCTGCACACTTGGAGATGCCAAGCGCGGCATGCTTGGAGGAAACGTAAGCGGACATCGTAGCGGCAGCTGTAACGGAGCCCTGGGAAGTGATGTTCACGATCGCGCCGCTTCCCTGCTTTTTCATCTGGGCAAGAGCGTATTTCATGCCAAAGAGAGGACCGAATACATTGACATTGTACACGTTCATCATGTTTTCCATGGTCTGCTCGTCGACAGGAATGCTTAACCCCTCATAACCCGCATTGTTAACCTGTACGTCAAGACTGCCGAATTTCTCGATGGTCTTCTCGACCATGTTCTTGATCGCCTCTTCTTTGGTAACATCTACGACAAAGGTAAGAAGCTTGTCCGGATCGATATCGATCGTTGGAACCAGTTTATCCAGCTTCTCCTGCTTCGTAGAGGAAATTGCCAGCTTGCACCCCTCTGCGGCAAAAGCCTTTACGACAGCTTCTCCGACCCCTCCGGTAGAGCCTGTGACCATAACTACTTTGTCTTTCAGATTCAGATCCATACTAGAAAAACCTCCTTTAAAATCTTGATAATATATTATACAATAGAACGATAAGAAAAAGCAATCAAGTAGTAGGAAAGGAAACGGATTATGGATTATTATTTTGCACCCATGGAAGGGGTCACAGGATATATCTTTCGAAACACCTTTCATCAATATTATGGCGGAATCGACCGTTTTTTTGCTCCTTTTATTTCGCCGGCAAAGGAAGCAAGTATGACGTGGCGGGAGAGAAAGGAACTGGTGCCGGAGCATAACGAGGGTCTTTGCGTCGTGCCGCAGGTGCTGACCAACCGGGCGGATTTTTTTATACAGGCGGTCAGAGATCTCTCTGAGATGGGATATCGGGAAGTGAATCTTAATCTGGGGTGTCCGTCAGGCACAGTGGTGTCGAAAGGGAAGGGCTCCGGCTTTTTGGCAAGACCGGATGAACTGGAACAGTTTTTTGACCGGGTTTTTGATTGCAAAGAGATTGGGGAAATGAAGATTTCCGTAAAAACCAGACTGGGAAAGAATACTCCGCAAGAGTTCGAAGAACTGCTGCAGATCTATAACCGGTATCCGATCGCGGAACTTACGATCCATCCGAGGATTCAAAAAGAGTTCTATAAGGGGAGAGTCAGAATGGAATATTTTGATCATGCCCTGAAAAACAGCCGGAATCCGTTGGTATACAATGGAGATCTGTGTACGTTAAAGGATCTTGCGGATATCAGACAACATCTGGAGGAGAAAAGAGGAGAGGCACAAGTGACTGCTTTGATGATCGGGAGGGGGCTTTTGAAAAACCCGGAGCTTGTTGAATGGGAAAGGAGGAAAGAAAAACAGGAAAAAGACAGGGAAGAGACGGCATACAGTATGGATTACAGGCGGTTAAAGGCTTTTCATGATGAGATTTATGCCCGGTACAAAGAAGTGATGAGTCCTGACAAAAATGTACTCTATCGCATGAAAGAGATCTGGAGCTTTTTGGCTGAAGCCTTTCCGGATAGTGGCAGAGAACTGAAAAATCTCCGCAAATCAGAACGATTTGCGGAGTATGAAGGTGCGGTCCTGTCAGTGTTCCAAACATTTTTTTAACAGGAAAACAGGGATATCATTCTCCAAGAGATTCCAGAATCCCATCTGCGATCGCGCGCGCGATGGCATCAAAATTGTCATCAAAAAATATATTATCCGCCGCCGTATTGATATAGCCGATTTCCACAAGCACCGCAGGCATTGCCGTATTTTTTAAGACGGTAAGATTCGGTCTTTCTGTGATCCCGAGATCCTGAAAACCGATTGCTTCTAACTGACCGGCGATATTGGAGGCGATCCGGCCGGCTGCTCCTGCGTTTTGATAAACCAGTGACTCCACTCCCGAATAAGTGTCCGGTACGGGTGTGGAGTTGCGGTGGATCGAAATAAAGTAATCCGCGTCAGCCTCGTTGGCAATGTCTGCCCTGGTGGAAGGGCTGATATAATAATCCTGATCTCGGGTGTAGATCACATCAATGTCCTCAAAACTGCCAAGTATTTCCCCGACTGCCAGAACCAGTGCCAGTGTATCCTCTTTTTCGGCACGGCCGTTAAAAGCAGCTCCCAGATCCATACCTCCATGTCCGGCATCCAGAATGATAGTATTTGTCATAAGGGCTCCCTGAAACTGTTGTTAGCCTATTCTATGTGCGGGGAACTGCCGGGGTGCGCGTCCGTGTTTTCCGTTTTTGAAACACAGGGCTCGGGAAGAGTAAGGGTTACCCACTCGATACGATGTCCTTTTACTTTGGAGGTCTGCAGAGTAGTACCGTCTTCCAGAGTGATCTTTTCCCAGGAAGCGGGAAGTCGGTCTAAAAATTCGATCATCAGTCCGCCGATCGAATCATAGTCTTCCGATTCAAAGTGTGTATCCAGAGCGTCATTGATATCGTCCAATTTCATGGAGCCTGCGATCTTATAGGTGCGGGGAGCGATCTGGCGCAGAAATTCTTTTTCATCCTGATCGTATTCATCGCGGATCTCGCCAACGATCTCTTCCAACAGATCTTCAATTGTGATCAGCCCCACACTTTCTCCGTATTCGTCAACTACGATCACGAGATTATGTGTACATTCCCGGATCTCCATTAAAAGATCGCTGGTCTTTTTGGTCTCATACGTATAATAAACTTCCCGCAGGATGGAGCGGATGGTAAATTTATCCTCCGATTTGATCGTGAAAAAATCCTTTAAGTTGACAAGACCGATGATATTGCTGGTCTCACCTTCGTAGACGGGGATGCGCGAATAAAAGGTCTTTTCAAACAGCTTTTTCAACTCCTCATAGGAGGCGTTTACATCCACACAGGTCATGTCGATACGGGGGATCATGATGTCGCTTGCTGTGGAATCGCCAAAGTCAAACACATTTAAGATCATTTCATGTTCTTCGGCTTCGATCACTCCTTCCTTGTGGCTGACATCCACATAGGTCTTAAGCTCTGTCTCCGTCATGCCCGTATGGCGCTTGCTCGGATCGATGCCAAGAAGTCTTAAGATGCCGTTGGAAAGCTTATCCACGATAAAGATCACAGGCGTCAGCAGAAACATCAGACCAAAGATCACCGGACTGTAAAGAAGGGCGATCTTTTCCGCATTCAGTGTCGCGATCGTCTTGGGAATGATCTCGCCAAACAGAAGAATGACCAGTGTTAAAAGACCGGTTGCGATCCCGACTGCGGCATTCCCGAATAAGGAAATGGTAAAGGTCGTGGCCAGGGAAGTGGCAGAGATATTCACCAGATTGTTGCCGATCAGGATCGTACTTAACATTTTGGCAGGGTTTTGCAGAATACGTTCCAAAACCTTTGCCCTGCGGCTGCCATCCTCCGCCAGTGCGTGGATGCGGACCTTGTTGGAACAGGTAAGCGCTGTTTCCGCGGAGGAGAAGAAGGCGGATAAAAGCGCCAGAAAAAATAATATGACCAATTGGATCAAATGGCTTGTGCTCATAGTTTACTCCTTCATACTTTTGCTTATGGCATCATATATTATATTGAAAAATACAATATAAAGACCGTATTGTCAAGCGGACTTGGGAGGAACTTCTTTATGGATGATGCAAGCAAGAATCATGGAACGATCGTATTCGCCTTTGCCAAACTACTGCTGGCTTCGTATCTGATCACAGGAGTACTGCTGTTGATTCTTTCCTTACTTTTGTACCGGTATCATATCAGTGAACGCATCGTAAATATCGGGATCACACTTACCTATTGTCTGTCCACGTTTTTGACAGGATTTCTTGCGGGGAAAAGCAGGAAAAAACGAAAATTCCTGTGGGGATTAGTTCTTGGTGCAGCCTATTTTGTCATCCTCTGCCTGATCTCTTTCACTGTGAAAGGATCGGTGAAGCTGATCTGTGGAGATTTCCTGTCCACTTTCATCCTTTGCATGGGAAGCGGAATGTTAGGAGGTATGATAAGTTAGTCCCCTTCATACGCAAAACAGCTTTGAGCGAAATAAATCCTGTGCAGACCAAAACCGGGCCGGAAACAGCATTGAAGCGAAAAAACAGCAATTCACTTTACACGAAAAACAAATTGTGCTATACTGAAAAAAGTTTGTGGCTATTAAGGGCAAATTGCGTCCTGAAATAGTACAAAAGTCCCGCAAAAAACGGGATTTCACGTATAAAAATGAATAAGGAGGCTACTGTTATGAAGCACATTAAGACTTTAAGCACAAGAGATTTAAAGGGTTCCATGGCAAAAGGCGGTTGTGGTGAGTGCCAGACATCTTGTCAGTCAGCATGTAAGACATCCTGCACAGTTGGTAATCAGAGCTGTGAGAAGGTTGGCAAGTAATAGCATAATGACATTTAGCCGGTAAGCAGCGAGTGATTCGCTGCTTATCGGCGTAAAGAGAGGAAGTAAAAGAGTGGTACACTGTTATAAAAACAATGGCTACAACATCGTACTGGATGTAAACAGCGGTTCGGTGCATGTTGTGGATGACATTGTGTATGATATGATTCCTCTGTGTGAAACACCCGTAAAAGAAGGCAAAAGTATCGAAGAGATCGTGGAGCTCGTAAGCGGACACGGATTAAACTATGCGGCTGATGAGATAAAGGAAGTCGCAGAGGAAATCAAAGAGCTTGCAGCTGCAGGTCAGCTTTATACCGATGATATCTACGAGAACTATATCATGGATTTCAAGAAGCGCAAGACCGTGGTAAAAGCGCTCTGTCTTCACATCGCCCATGACTGTAATCTTGCCTGTAAGTATTGCTTTGCCGAAGAAGGCGAATACCATGGCAGAAGAGCACTGATGAGCTATGAGGTCGGGAAAAAGGCACTGGATTTTCTGGTAGCGAATTCGGGAAACAGAGTGAATCTGGAAGTAGACTTTTTTGGCGGAGAGCCGCTTATGAACTGGCAGGTCGTCAAGGACCTGGTGTCATACGGACGAAGCCTGGAGGAGCCTCATCATAAGAAGTTCCGATTTACCCTGACGACCAATGGCGTTTTGTTAAACGATGAGATCCTGGAGTTTGCCAATCGTGAGATGTCCAATATCGTGCTCAGTATCGACGGACGTAAGGAGGTTCACGATCAGATGAGACCGTTCCGGGGCGGACAGGGCAGCTATGACACGATCGTTCCGAAGTTTCAGAAGGTGGCCGAGTCCAGAGAGCAGATGAACTATTATGTAAGGGGTACTTATACACATCACAATCTTGATTTTGCGCAGGATGTGATGCACCTGGCGGATCTTGGATTTGAGCAGATCTCCGTAGAGCCGGTCGTCGCACCGGATACGGAGGAATATGCGATCAGGGAAGAAGATATTCCTGTGCTTTTGGAACAATACGATATTCTGGCACAGGATCTGATCAAGAGACGCAGGGAAGGAAGGGGTTACAATTTCTTCCATTTCATGATCGATCTGGAAGGCGGTCCCTGTGTGGCGAAGCGTCTGTCGGGCTGTGGCTCCGGCACCGAATACCTTGCCGTGACTCCGTGGGGGGATTTTTATCCCTGCCATCAGTTTGTGGGGAATGAGGATTTCCTACTGGGCAATGTGGAGGAGGGTATCGTAAGGAACGATATCTGTGACGGGTTCAAATTGTGCAATGTTTATGCAAAACCGAAATGTAAGGACTGTTTTGCTAAATTTTATTGCAGCGGTGGCTGTGCTGCCAATTCCTATCATTTCCATGGGCATATCAACGATGCATATGAGATAGGATGCGAATTACAGCGAAAGAGAATCGAGTGTGCGATCATGATCAAGGCGGCACTCAATGAAAGAGAGGAAGAGAAAGATGAAGAAAAGTAGAGCAATCATCTGGCTGCTCATTACGGTACTTCTGATCGGCGGACTCGGATATGTTGCGGTATTCGGTGTCGGCAAGAAAGGGACCGGTGCAGCGAAGCATATCAAGCAGGGACTTGATCTTGCGGGCGGTGTCAGCATCACTTATGAAGTCGTAGGCGATGAGAAGCCTTCCGACAGTGATATGAGCGACACGATTTACAAATTACAGAAGCGTGTGGAAGTATACAGTACAGAAGCACAGGTATACAGAGAGGGTGATGATCGTATTAACATCGAGATCCCGGGTGTAACAGATGCCAATTCCATCTTACAGGAGTTGGGACGTCCCGGTTCCCTTTACTTCATCGCACAGACCGATTCACAAGGAAAAGAGAACTATTCCTTCGGTAACGGCGAGAATGGCACATTTGGCTATGTGCTCAATAAGACGATTGAAGAGCTGCAGATGGATGGTTCCATCGTGATCGACGGTTCCGAGGTGGCTAGCGCCAATGCGGCAACTACCACGGAGAACAATTCCGTCAAGAACAAAGAATATGTGGTAGAGCTTACCTTTACAGATAAAGGAAAAGAGGCTTTTGCCAAGGCAACGGAGAAGGCTTATAAGAACGGCGAGACCATTGCGATCTATTATGACGGACAGTTCGTCAGTGTTCCGACCGTACAGAGTGTGATCACCGGTGGACAGGCTCAGATTTCCGGCCAGAAGGATTTTGAAGAAGCAGAAGCACTGGCTTCCACCATCCGTATCGGTGGTCTGAAGCTTGAGCTGGAGGAATTACGTTCCAACGTAGTAGGTGCACAGCTTGGTTCGGCAGCGATCAAGACGAGTCTGAAAGCAGGTATCATCGGACTTGGACTTGTCTGTGTATTCATGATCATTGTGTATTTACTTCCCGGTTTTGCATCTGCGCTGGCATTGATCATTTACACTTTGCTGGTGGTACTGGTACTGAATGTATTTGAGGTGACACTGACTCTTCCGGGTATAGCCGGTATCATCCTTTCCATCGGTATGGCGGTGGATGCCAATGTTATCATCTTTGCCCGTGTCAAAGAGGAGATCGCGGCAGGCAAGACCGTATCAAGTGCGTTAAAGATCGGTTTTGATAAAGCAAAATCAGCGATCATCGACGGTAACGTAACGACCCTGATCGCGGCAGCAGTACTTGGTATCAAAGGCTCCGGTTCGGTAAAGGGATTTGCCGGTACACTGGCGATCGGTATCATCCTTTCCATGTTCACAGCACTTGTGATCACCAGACTGATCATCAATTCACTCTATGCGGTAGGACTTAAGAGTGAGAAGATTTATGGTTCCATCAAGGAACGTACACCGATCAACTTCGTTGGCAAGAAGAACATTTTCTTCTGTATCTCCATCGTGGCGATCCTGGCAGGCTTTGTATTTATGGGTGTGAACAAAGCATCTACCGGTGATGCGCTAAATTACAGCCTTGAGTTTAAGGGCGGTACTTCCAGCAATGTAACCTTTGCGGAAGATATGAGCATAGAAGAACTGGATTCCAAAGTGGTTCCTAACATCGAGGAGATCACGGGTGACGGTAATGTACAGACCACAAAGGTTGCGGATTCCAAGGAGGTTATCTTTAAGACAAGAACGCTTACGGTTGACGAGCGTGAGAAGTTCAACGCTATGATGAAAGACAAGTTTGGAGTGAAAGAAGAAAACATCCAGACAGAGACCATCAGTGCCACCGTCAGCAAGGAAATGAGAAATGATGCGATCATCGCAGTGATCTTAGCAACGATCTGTATGCTGATCTACATCAAGATCCGTTTCCGTGATTTCCGTTTTGCGGTCAGTGCGGTTGCAGCGCTTTTGCATGACGTACTTGTCGTACTTGCTTTCTATGCGATCGCAAAAGTATCGGTCGGCAATACCTTTATCGCATGTATGCTGACGATCGTAGGTTATTCGATCAATGCGACGATCGTTATTTTCGACCGTATCCGTGAGAACCTTGGCATCATGCGTAAGGAGGATCTGAACACGATCGTAAATGCTAGTATCACGCAGACATTGACACGTAGTATTTACAGCTCATTGACCACATTCATTACCGTACTTGTACTGTTTATCTTAGGTGTGACAAGTATCCGTGAGTTTGCACTTCCGCTTATGGTTGGTATCATCTGCGGCGCTTACTCATCCGTATGCATTACCGGTGCACTGTGGCTTGTAATGAAAGACAAGATCAAAGCGAAGAAAGCAGAATAATATGATATCAGGGTCAAAAGTCTGAATTCACTTTGAGCTTGCTCAAAAGTGAATGAGCGACTTTATGACCCGCTTTTGAGAGACAAGATAAAAAACATTGGATATTCTGATAAATCACGAAAACTATTAATGGGTTGCACGAAAGGGCAACCCATTAATTTTTTCAAAAGCTGTGTACTTGTAACGGATGATAAGAATATAAGTGAGGGTATACAAAACACACGACCTAAAGTTACAGAGGATGAATTGAAAAACGAATTAGAGCATCAACTATTGCAATACGCTAAGTTTGAAAATATAGGAAATTCAGTAATAGAACAAGGAGACCTTGTAGATATATTAGTTACTTTGTATGATAAGAATAAGAAGGAAATATTAGATTTTGAGTCTATGGAAAGAGATTTAATTGTGGGAGATAATGAGTTTGATAAAAGAATTGAACAGATGTTACTAAATAAGAAAAACGGTAGTAAAATTGAATTATATTCAGTTGAAGGCACAATATTTGAACAATATGATAATGCTGAGTTTTTTGATCTGACCATAAAAGATGTGAGAAAATGTATTTTTCCAAAATTAACAGAAGAATTTCTTACAAACAATTTTGGAGTATCATCTAAAAAACAATTGGATGAGATAATACAGAAAGAAACGGAAAAAATTAAATATGAATTGCAATTAAATAAAAATGAAAATATATTGGTTGACAGGATGATAAATAATACTGCTTTTTCAGAGGAGTTTGAAGAAGCTGTTGAAAATCGTTATAAAGATCTGATGAGACAGTATGAGCAATATGGACAACTATATAATATGTCTGTGGACGAAGTGCTGAGTAGTTTTGGATTGGATAGGTATCAGGTAAAAGAAAATGCAAGAAAACATCAAGGAGAATGGGAACTTGCTAAATACTTTTACTCAAAAAATATAATAAATATAACGAAAGAAGAATTAGTAACAAAGAAAATCGCATATGCAGAAGAATGCGGATATTCATCGGTTGAAGAAATTATTAGCGACTGTGGCGAACGGTATTGACTGGAAGAAATATATACAAAAGAATTAAAAGACTATCTTTATAGAAAATATGTGGGAGAGATATATGAATATTAATATAATAGCAAAAAAAGGAGTTATTATTGACAATAAGGAAATATTATTGGGTGGTTCTATTCAGGATGTGTTGAAAAAATTTCCAGAGTATGATAAATGGGATGATATGTATTATTTTTTTGATGCTAATCTTGCGTTATATGTAAAGAATAATATGATTAGGTCGCCAAAAGTATTTTCATAGTGGTGCCAAACGCCTTTATTGGCGAGTTCCTTGACAATTGAATACG
>SVFN01000045.1 GCA_015056815.1 Lachnospiraceae bacterium
CGGTGCTGATGTGGCACTATTTGTGGGGCAAAACCAACCGCCCCATGTATTTTGAGGCTGGGTTCACGGATTCAGGATAATGTTCCGGAAAGCAAGGCGGAAACTTCGATCCGGGAATTGATCGCGGATGGATGTCAGATCATTTTTGGCACCAGCTATGGATACGGGGAAGCCATGAAGCGTCTGGCACAGGACTATCCGGAAATCGAATTCTGTCAGGCCACCGGCGCCAATGCCAATGAAGAGCCTGTTTTAAAGAATTATCATACCTTTATGGGAACCATTTATGAGGGACGATATGTATCCGGAGTGGTTGCGGGGATGAAGCTGCGGGAACTGATCGAACAGGGGAAGGTTTCGCCGGATGAGGCAAAGATCGGTTATGTGGGAGCATTCCCTTTTGCGGAGGTGATCTCGGGATACACGGCCTTTTTCCTGGGAGTCAGATCGGAAGTGCCGACTGCCGTCATGTATGTAAGATATACCAATACCTGGTCGGATTATACCATTGAGAAAAAATACGCAAAAGAGCTCATTGATGAGGGATGTGTGATCATATCGCAACATTCGGATACCATCGGACCGGCGGTTGCCTGCGAAGAGACCAGACCGCCGCAGATCGCTTATCATGTGGGTTATAACCAGAGTATGACAGACACTGCCCCCACCACATCTTTGATCAGTTCCAGGATCATCTGGGATACGTATATCAAAGGAGCGATACAGGCGGTTATGGAACATAAGAGTATCGAGAAAGTGGTGAAAGGAAAAGTGAACGGATGCGACATTTCCGGCGGCTTTAAAGAAGGCTGGATCAAAATGAGTGCGCTGAATGAAACCATTGCGGCTAAGGGGACTGCCGGGAAGATGGAAAAGGTCATACAGTCTCTGGAAAACGGGAAGATCAGGGTTTTTGAGGGAGATTATCTGGGAGTGAATCCGGAGGATCCCTCCGATGTCTACGATCTGAACAAAGGGTATTATGAAAACGAAAAGATGTCGGCACCGTCTTTTGATTATGTCTTAAAAGACGTGATCATTGTGGAACAATAAGAAAGAGGCGAGGGACGATTCCTGTGCATAATAACACAAGCTAACATAAGATTGGCAAAAAATGTCATTTACCGGAATCTTTCTTTATGATACAATAAAATGAATGTTCGAAACGGCATTGCGGACAGCAGTATCTGCTGTTGGAGATGCGTATATATACAATGCGTCCTACATATTTATGCATACAGGAGTTCCCGCAGCGCGGGAAACTGACACAAAGAGGATATTGTATGGAGAGAAATATGCAGATAAGGAGAAGTGGTTATGAAAGAATTAATGTTGGGAAACAAGGCGTTTGCCCGCGGATTATATGAGGCGGGCTGTTGTTTTGTCTCCAGTTATCCCGGAACACCAAGTACCGAGATCACAGAGGAAGCAGCGAAGTATGATGAGATTTACTGTGAGTGGGCACCCAATGAAAAGGTTGCCATGGAAGCAGCGTTTGGCGCTTCGCTTGCAGGCAGAAGAGTGTTTTGCGGAATGAAGCATGTGGGATTGAATGTGGCAGCAGACCCTCTTTATACGATGTCCTACACCGGTGTAAACGGTGGTGTGATCATCGGCGTCGCAGATGATGCCGGGATGCATTCTTCCCAGAATGAGCAGGATTCCAGACACCATGCGATCGCCTCAAAGGTTCCCATGCTCGAGCCTTCTGATTCGGAGGAGGCACTTCGGTTCGTAAAGCTGGCTTATGAATTGTCTGAGGAGTACGACACGCCGTTTTTGATCAAAATGTGTACCAGAGTGGCACATTCCCAGTCTGTGGTAGAAACATCGGAGCGTGTAGTACCTGAGCGCAGAAATTATGAGAAAAATATTCCGAAATATGTCATGATGCCCGGCAACGCCATCAAACGCCATCCGTTTGTGGAAGACAGAATGAGACGCTTGCGGGAGTGGGCAGAGACTTCAGAGATCAACCGCGTGGAGATGGGCGGTACACAGATGGGTATCATCACATCTTCTACTTCTTACCAGTATGTAAAGGAAGTTTTCGGTGACAGCGTATCTGTCTTGAAGCTCGGTATGGTAAATCCATTACCGGAGAAGCTGATCAGAGATTTTGCGGCTAAGGTTGATAAACTGGTGGTCGTTGAGGAATTAGACCCGATCATTGAGAATCACTGTAAGGCACTGGGACTTACGGTTTCCGGCAAAGAGCTTCTGCCGATCGAAGGAGAATTTTCGCAGAATCTGATCAAACAAGCTCTTGGCGGTCAGGCTGGAGAGGGAGTGGCGCTTGCGGATACGATCCCGATGCGGCCTCCGGTTATGTGTGCGGGCTGTCCTCACAGAGGTTTGTTCTTTACACTGAATAAAAATAAATGCACGGTTCTGGGTGATATTGGCTGTTATACACTTGGTGCGGTGGCACCTCTCTCCGCGATCGATATGACACTTTGCATGGGCGCGTCTGTCAGCGCGATCCACGGATTCAATATTGCAAGTGATGGCTGGACAGAGAAAAAGACGGTGGCAGTCATCGGAGACTCTACATTTATGCATTCCGGCATGACAGGGCTTGCCAACATTGCATACAATCAGTCCAATTCGACCGTGATCATTCTGGACAACTCTATCACCGGTATGACGGGACATCAGCAGAACCCGACCACCGGCTACAATATCAAGGGGGATCCGGCGGGTAAGATCGATCTCGAGGCGCTCTGCCGTGCCATGGGCTATGAGAGAGTCAGAGTGGTGGATCCTTATGACCTGGCAGAGTGTGATAAAGTATTAAAAGAAGAACTGGCGGCCGAGGCACCTTCTGTGATCATTTCCAGAAGACCTTGTGCACTTTTGAAATATGTGAAACATAATCCTCCGCTTTGCGTTAACACGGACAAATGTGTCGGCTGTAAGTCCTGCATGAAGATCGGCTGCCCTGCCATTTCCATGAAAGACGGCAAGGCTCATATCGATCAGACCCTGTGTGTGGGCTGCGGTGTCTGTGAGCAGTTGTGCCCGGTAGGCGCATTTGAAGGAAACACAAAGGAGGAGTGCTGATTATGGAAACAAAAAATGTAATGATCGTAGGCGTCGGGGGACAGGGATCTCTTTTGGCAAGTAAGTTGTTAGGCAGACTGCTTTTAGACGCCGGTTTTGACGTAAAAGTATCTGAGGTACACGGTATGTCCCAAAGAGGTGGAAGTGTGGTAACGTATGTCCGCTATGGCGACAAGGTGTATTCGCCGGTGATTGATAAAGGGGAGGCAGACTATATTGTTTCCTTTGAACTGTTGGAAGCTGCGAGATGGCTCCCTTATCTGAAAAAGGATGGTCAGATCGTGACGAATATCCAGCAGATCGACCCGATGCCTGTTATTACGGGTGCAATGGAGTATCCTGAAGAACTGGTAGAAAAAATGAAGGCGACAGGTGCGAAGGTGGACGCGCTGGACTGTCTGGCACTGGCAGAGCAGGCAGGCTCTTCAAAAGCTGTGAATATCGTCCTGATGGGAAGACTTTCCCACTATTTTGATATGCCACAGGAAGCGTGGTTAAAGGCGATGGAGGCGATCGTGCCGGCAAAGTTTTTGGAGATGAACAAAGTGGCATTTGAATTGGGGAAGAATGCTTAAACCCCACACCGACAGGAGGAAAAAAGCAGATGGAACATTATTTTCAAAAGGAAATTGAATGTGCTTCCAGAGAAGAGATCATTGCGATCCAGAATCAAAAGCTGGTAGAGCAGGTTCAGCATGTATGGGACAATGTCCCTTATTACCGCAAGAAAATGGAGGACAAAGGACTGACACCGGGGGACATCAAGTCTATTGATGACCTTCATAAACTTCCGTTTTTGTCCAAGGCGGATTTAAGAGAAGCCTATCCTTACGGACTGGCCGGAGTGCCGATGAAAGACTGTGTCAGGATCCATTCCACATCCGGTACGACCGGTAAGCGGGTGGTTGCTTTCTATACGCAGGCCGATATCGATCTATGGGAAGACTGCTGTGCAAGAGCAATCATGGCAGCAGGCGGTACCAGTGAAGATGTCTGTCAGGTAGCATACGGATTCGGACTTTTTACCGGAGGTGCCGGATTAAACGGAGGAAGCCATAAGGTGGGATGTCTGACCGTTCCGACCTCTTCGGGTAACACCGAGCGACAGATCATGTTTATCAGAGATCTTTCCACGACGATTTTGTGTTGTACGCCATCGTATGCGGCTTATCTGGCCGAGACTATGAAAGAAATGGGTATGTCACCGGAGGATATTCCGTTAAAAGCGGGCATTTTCGGAGCAGAAGCCTGGAGCGAGGAAATGCGTCAAGAAATCCAGAATACTTTGGGCATCAAGGCGTATGATATCTACGGACTGACGGAGCTTTCCGGTCCCGGTGTGGCATTTGAGTGCAGTGCCCAGGACGGTATGCACATCAATGAGGATCATTTTATTGCAGAGATCATTGATCCGGATACGGGAGAAGTACTTCCTGACGGGACACAGGGAGAGCTGGTGTTTACTTCCATTTCCAAGAAAGCGTTCCCGCTTTTGCGTTACCGTACGAGAGATATCTGTACATTGCATCGTGAGAAATGTTCCTGCGGGCGTACTCATGTGAAGATGGAGAAACCGAAAGGACGTTCCGATGATATGCTGATCATTCGTGGTGTCAACGTATTCCCGTCACAGATCGAGGCGGTGCTTCTGGAGCATGGTTATCAGGCAAATTATCAGATCATTGTCGGACGTGTCAACAACACGGATACGCTGGATGTACATGTAGAGATGACACCTGAGATGTTTACCGATGATGTGATGGAGATCAGAAATCGCCAGAATGAACTGGTGGCAGGGCTGAAATCCATGCTTGGCATTAAAGCAAAAGTGACGCTGGTCGATCACAAGAGCATTACCCGCAGCGAGGGCAAAGCGGTGCGTGTAATCGATAATCGTAAGATCTGAACGGTTCCGAATTTGACCGTTCACAAAAAGAGAGGTTCCGATCAGAAGGAAAGGCCGAGGAGAATTACAATCAATCATACGAATAATCTAGACTAGGAGGGGTTAGCATGAGTGTAAAACAGATATCTGTCTTTGCCGAGAACAAACCGGGCAAGATGAATGAAATGACAGAGGTGCTTGCCGCAAACAACATCAATATGAGAGCCTTATCCCTTGCGGAGACAGAGGGATTTGGGATTATCCGCCTCATTGTGGATGATGCCTATGAGGCTGCCACGGTGCTGAAAGATGCCGGTTATATAAACAAACTGACGACGGTAGTCATCGTGGAGATACCGGATGTTCCGGGAGGGCTGAATGAGGTGCTTAAAGTATTTACCAGAGCCAATATCAATCTTTCCTACATGTATGCACTGGCAGGAGAAAAAGGCTCGGATAAGGCACGAATGGTATTTCGGGTAAATGATCATAAAGCGGCGGAGGCTGCAATGGAGAAAGCCGGTATCAAAGTGCTGACGCAGGAAGATATTGCAAAGCTATAGACGGATGAACGGTCTGCGGATAAATTTGTTTGTCCTGTATCCTATGGAATAAATGAGAAAAACGGTATGCGTACTGCCTGCTGGCAGCGTGCATACTGTTTTTTTATGAAGTTTGTAAAAAATCATTATAAAATCGCCAAAATCGTACATATTGTTGTGAGAAATGTACTTGCACTAAATATGGTGTTGAGGCTATAATAAAAAATTAGAACATGAGATTTTGCGATGAGGGAGAAAAAATGGCAGCGGCAAAAAAACGGAAGAGAAAAAAGAAGAAAAAAGTATTATACCGTAAAATGCTTTTGGGCTTTTCCACTTTTCTGATCGTGTTTATCACAGGGTTGTTGATCCTTAAGACGACAGATCGTGTGCGTACGGCTAAGGCAGAGGAGCCTGTTGTGATCGAGATCGACGGGGAAGATGTCAGTGATCTGACACAGGAAAAAGCTGTGGATCGCCTGATGCGGAAATATCCGTGGAATATGACTGTGGCATATGGGGAAAAAACTTATCCGGTGGATGACCGGATCACGCCCATTATCAAACAGACTGTGGCGGATGCTTTTGAAGAAGCGGCAAAAGAAAGAGAACGTCTTGACAGTAAGACCTTTTGGAACCGGTTCTGGCAGGCGGGAGGTCTGGAGAGTGTGAATGTCAAATACGATCTGGAGTTTGGGGATATCAAGGATATCGCAGCAGATATGGCGGTAAAAGTGGCGGATGCCAGCAATTTTGAACCGGAGGACAGTACACTTACAGAGTATGATGCCGAGAATGGAAAGTTTGTCGTGGCACCGGCGAAAGATGGGGTGGAGATCGACAAAGATAAACTGGCAGCGGATATCAGGGAAGCGTTTGAAAAGGGGGATTATGAAGAAACCATTATGGCTGAGGGGACACCCATTAAGCCGCAGCTTACGGCAGATGCCTATAAGACGATGGGATCTTATACGACCAAAACCACTGCAAACGAGAACCGCAATACCAATGTCAGACTGGCAGCGCAGGCGATCAACGGCCGGATCATCCAGCCGGGTGAACAGTTTTCTTTTAATACTGTCGTGGGGCAGAGAACAGAAGAAAAGGGATATAAGACCGCACCGGCTTATTCGGACGGACAGACGGTGCAGGAGTATGGAGGAGGTGTCTGTCAGGTATCCAGCACCTTGTATAATGCAGTCATCGCGGCGGGACTGGATGCGGATCAGCGCCGGGGGCATTCCTATGAGCCGTCCTATGTGACACCGGGACAGGATGCGACCGTCAGCTATCAACAGCCGGATTTTGCGTTTACAAACACTACCGCGCATCCCATTGGGATCAAGGCTTCTTATTATGACAGAACCGTTTATGTGGAGCTTTTTGGAGTGCCGATTCTGGAAGAAGGAGTCAAATGCTACATGGATTCCTCTAAACTGAGTGATATTGAAACGGTTCCGACTTATGTGGAGGATCCGACTGTTCCGTTTGGCCAGGAAGTGGTCGATCAGAGCGGAAGCAACGGCAGCGTCTGGACGACGGATATTGTAAAAGTAAAAGATGGGAAGGAGATTGAGAGAACCTTCTTGCACAAGACGACTTATAAAGGTCATGAGATCGTGATCCGTAGGAACACGACCGTTCCGACAATCACACCGCCACCACCGGCACCGGCTCCGGAGGTTCAGCCCGAAGCACAGCCGCAGGAGCAGAAGCCGGAGAAGAAAAAAGAGAAAAAGAAAGAAGAAAAGAAACAAGACAGTACACAGGAAGCTGCGAATGCGGAAACAGCGCAGGTGCAGCAATAAAGAAAAGATCAAAAACGGCAGTTGATATTTGATATAATAACAACTGCCGTTTTGATTCTGTCAACGGTTGTTTAATTGTTTTGAAATAAAGTACTTGCGTCCAAAGCGTTTAAAATCTGTGCGCGGGTAAGGGCTTGCGGAATTTCGGCGGAATCCTCGCTTTCAAGCCCTTTTAATTCCAAAGCTGCCTGTGTCCCCAGATATGTCTGTGCGAGACTCTTCTGCGCAAGCTCCTTAACAGCTTGACTCTGATCGACTTGCTCTTCTTTGAGCTCTTCGCGGCGATCGATCTCTTTGTCGTAGGAATTTTTGGAAATATCACCTTTTAAGTACATCTGTTTTAACTGTGCTTCGGTATATCCGGCAAAGGAACTTCCGCTCGCGGCTTTGAGATCTTCCTCCTTTTCCTTTGCCTTGGAGGCGGCTTCCTGCTTTTGCAGTTCTTCACGGATCTCTTTTTTTGCTTTTTCCTCGGCAGCTTTAACGGCGGATTCTTTTTGGAAGAGCGTAGCAGAATCCTCTTCCTGCTCTTTTTTCTTCGTGCCCGGAATAACCTCCTTTGCGGCTAAAAGGCTGTCCTTTTTTACAACACGTCCGTCTCTTTCTTCTTCTTCCAGCTTATTTACTGCAGATTTGCTTGCCTGCAGAGTATCGCCGTCTCTGGATCTGGAAATGACATCCTCCAGCCACTCCTGCCGCTTCGATTCTTCCTGATCCGAAGCCTTTTTTGACTCCATGCTTTTATCGGTTTGTTTGCGCGTATCGGAAACGGGTGTCAAACGATTCAAAGAGATATAGTCTGGATTTACAGAAGCACCGGTACTTCCGGCAACAGCGCTGACCGAACTGACATCTGCCATAAAAATCCCCTCCTTCCACAGGTGGATCTGAGTGTTCAATAAGCAGTCTTTCGATTGGTATAGATATAATTATTTTATCATTTTCAACGAAAAAAAACAAGCGGTGCACGGGAGGTTTGAAGGCAAATTGCTATTCGAAGCCAGAATGCGCATTTGCGGTTCGATAAACGATCGCTGCTATTGGATTTTGAATGGCAAAATCCGAAAAAAAGGATTGCACTCAGTTATTTCTTGCGAAATGGGAGGATTTGTTATATACTTTTAGTATGTATAACGTTGGAAAATATATCGGAAGTGAGAGTTGTAAATAGAATAAAACAGGAGGGTTGGATATGAAGAGAATTGGTATGTTGACAAGCGGTGGTGACTGTCAGGCGTTAAATGCAGCGATGCGTGGCGTGGTGAAAAGCATTACCGTTCGTGATCCCGAGGTGGAGATTTACGGATTCCTTGAGGGCTATAAGGGACTGATCTACAACAATTTTCGCATGCTGAACGGTCATGATTTCTCCGGCATCCTTACCAGAGGAGGCACGATCCTTGGAAGCAGCCGTACACCGTTTAAGACGATCCGGGAGCCGGATGAGAATGGTCTGGATAAAGTGGAAGCCATGAAACACAATTATTACAAGCTGAAACTGGACTGTCTCGTGATCCTTGGCGGTAATGGGACACATAAGACAGCGAATCTCTTGCGTGAGGAAGGATTGAACATCGTGACACTGCCCAAGACGATCGATAATGATCTGTGGGGGACAGATATGACCTTCGGTTTCCAGAGTGCTGTGGATATTGCAACAGATGCGATCGACTGTATTCATACAACAGCAGCTTCGCATGGACGTGTTTTTATTGTGGAAGTAATGGGACACAAAGTCGGCTGGCTGACACTGAATGCCGGCATGGCAGGCGGGGCAGATATCATCCTGATCCCTGAGATTCCTTATGACATTGATAAGATCGTGGATGCGATCAATGCGCGCGACCAGAGAGGAAGCCGCTTTACCATACTTGCTGTCGCGGAGGGAGCAATTTCCAAAGAGGATGCAAAACTCAGCAAGAAAGAATATCGGGAAAAGCTAAAGAACAAACCTCATCCGTCCGTTTCCTATGATGTGGCGGCACAGATCCAGGAGAAGACCGGCAAGGAAGTGCGTGTCACTGTGCCGGGGCATACGCAAAGAGGCGGAAGTCCCTGCCCTTATGACCGTGTGTTTGCATCGAGACTTGGTTCTGAGGCAGGTAAGCTGATTCTTGACGGACAATATGGTTTCATGGTGGGTATCAAGAATCGTGAGATCATCCGCGTTCCGCTCGAGGAAGTGGCAGGTAAATTAAAATATGTATCACCGGATGCGACGATCATCAAAGAAGCAAAGATGCTTGGAATCAGTTTCGGTGATTAGGATCTGGAGAGATTTTCATGTCGTATCAGGCATTATACCGTAAGTTCCGCCCGACGACCTTCGAGGACGTAAAAGGCCAGGAACACATTGTGACAACACTGAAAAACCAAATGAAAGCCGACCGAGTCGGACATGCTTACCTGTTCTGCGGGACCCGCGGGACAGGTAAGACTACGATTGCCAAGATTTTTGCACGAGCCGTAAACTGTGAACATCCTGTGGACGGAAATCCCTGTGGCGAGTGTGCACTATGCAAGGGAATTGCGAATGGTTCCAACATGAATGTGATCGAGATCGATGCTGCTTCCAACAATGGCGTGGATCATATCCGTGAGATCGTAGAGGAGGTTTCTTATTCTCCGGCGGAAGGAAAATATAAGGTCTATATCATAGACGAGGTTCATATGCTCTCGACAGGTGCTTTCAATGCACTTCTTAAGACGCTGGAAGAACCCCCTTCGTATGTGATCTTTATCCTTGCGACAACAGAAGCACATAAGATCCCGATCACGATCCTTTCCAGATGCCAGCGGTATGACTTTAAACGTATGTCGATCGACACGATTACCGAAAGGCTGAAGGAACTGATGCAGATCGAACACACAGAAGTGGAGGACAGGGCACTTCGCTATGTGGCGAAGATGGCAGACGGTTCCATGCGGGATGCGCTCAGCCTGCTGGACCAGTGTATTGCCTTTCATTTTGGGGAAATGCTTACTTACGAAATGACACTGGATGTTCTGGGAGCGGTCGATACATCCGTATTTAGTGGCCTTTTGCGAAATGTATTGTCTTCAGACGTGCTCTCCTGCATTAAGCTGTTGGATGAAATGGTGATGCAGGGAAGGGAGCTGACACAGTTTGTGACGGACTTTATCTGGTATCTGCGCAATCTTCTGCTGGTCAAGACATCAGATGATGTCGAGGAAATACTGGATATGTCGGCGGATAATCTGGCACTTTTACAGGAAGAAGCCGGCCTGGCGGAGCTGCCGGTCATTATGCGCTATATCCGGGTCTTTTCCGAACTTTCCGGGAAGATTAAATATGCGGCGAACAAACGGATACTGGTTGAGATGACTTTGATCAAGTTGTGTAAACCGAGCATGGAAACAGATCAGGATTCCTTATTGGACCGAATCAGACAGTTAGAGGAAAAGCTGGAAAACGGAGTGGTAGTCGCTTCGTCACAGGTACAGGGGGATTCTTTAAACGGTGGCACATCGGCGAAAGAACGGATGCCAAAACCAAGGCCGGAGGCTGTTCCGGATGATATCAAACGTGTGGTGGCCGGCTGGCAGTCTATCGTGGGAGAAGCACAGCCTCCTATGAAACAGTATTTGCAGCAGGCACGTCTTAGCCTGGGAAATGACAATCATTTACTGATGGTGGTACCGGATGGTGTTGCGTCAGATTACTTTTTGGAAAATGATGGACACAAAGCGAGTTTAGAGCTTTTGATCTCTGATTTTATAGATAAGGAGATCAGTGTGGATGTGCGCGTACTGCAGGCAGAGGAAAACTTTGAACGCAGTTATGTGGATTTGAGTGAAGTCATTCAGTTCGATATTGAAGAAGACGATTCGGACGAGACAATAGAGGAATAGAGAAGAAAAGACAGAAAAAACAGGAGGAAAGAAACATGGCAAAACGTGGAGGTTTTCAGGGCGGTATGCCCGGCAATATGAATAATCTCATGAAACAGGCACAGCGCATGCAGCGCCAGATGGAAGAGAAACAGAAAGATCTGGAAGAGAAAGAATTTACAGCAAAGGCAGGCGGCGGTGCGGTTGAGGCAACTGTTACCGGCAGCAAGGTTGTGACAAAGATCAAGATCGATCCGGACGCAGTGGATCCGGATGACGTTGAAATGCTGGAGGACATGGTGCTTGCGGCAGTCAATGAGGCAATGCATCAGGCAGATGAGGCAAGCTCGGAGCTGATGTCCCAGATCAGCGGTCTTACCGGTTTTGGCGGGGGACTTCCTTTCTAATGGATCTATACAGTGGTTATATTAATAAGTTAATTGAAGAACTGGCATCACTTCCGGGGATTGGCAATAAATCAGCCCAACGGCTGGCGTTTTATCTGGTGCATCTTCCAAAGGAGAGAGTTGCGAGATTTACGGATGCGATTCTGGAAGCGAAAGAGCATGTTCGGTATTGCGCCGAATGCTATACTTTGACGGATAGTGAAATCTGTCCGATCTGTGCGAACAAAAACAGAGATCATGAAACGATTATGGTGGTAGAAAATACCAGAGATCTGGCGGCTTATGAGAAGACCGGCAAATATGATGGGGTTTATCATGTTTTGCATGGAGCGATCTCTCCCATGCTTGGGGTTGGACCAAACGATATCAAATTAAAAGAACTGATGTTGCGCCTGCAGAAAGAGGTAAAGGAAGTGATCATTGCGACCAATTCAAGTCTGGAGGGTGAAACAACAGCGATGTATATCAGTAAGCTTATTAAGCCTACAGGGATCAAGGTCACCAGGATCGCAAGCGGCGTTCCGGTCGGAGGCGACCTGGAGTATATTGATGAGGTGACACTGTTACGTGCCCTGGAGGGCAGAGTGGAGTTGTGAAGAAGCGCGGATCAAAGCAGGGGTTTAAAAATCTCAAACCGCACAGCATTTGGAAGTGCTTTGCAATGGTGTGATCAGGTGACGCCGAAGAATTATGTAAACAGTATCCGGACGGAAGGGGCATTGTTCCGATCGGATATTGAAATAAAAAACCGAAAGGAGAAAAACATGGTAACAAAAAAGGAATTTGGGAAAATGGCAGATGGCAGAGTGGTCAATCTGTACAGTATTTCAAACAGCAGGGGATTTCAGGCGGATGTCATGAACTACGGGGCGATTCTTGTGAATCTGTTCGTGACAGACAAAAACGGGGACAAAAAAGATGTTGTGCTTGGATATGACAATCTGGAAGACTATTTTGAAAATGCATGTTTTTTTGGTGCAACAGTTGCACCGAGCTGCAATAGGATCAAAGGAGCTAAGTTTGAACTGGATGGAGTGACGTATCATCTTGATGTGAATGAAAACGGTAACAATCTTCATTCACACAGGGAAAAAGGGCTTCATAAGGCGTTCTGGGAAACAGAAACGACGGAGGATTCCGTGACCTTTACCTGTTTTGCGCCGGATGGAGAGATTGGATTTCCGGGCAATCGTACATTCCATGTTACATATACCGTAACGGAAGAAAATGAACTATGTATCCACTATGCGGCGGATTCCGATAAACTGACCATGATCAACATGACCAGCCATTCGTATTTCAACCTGGCAGGACATGAATCCGGCTATATAGGGGCAGAGCGGATCAGGATTAAAGCCGATCAATATCTGGAACTTGAACCGGATTCTGTTCCGAGTGGCAAGTATCTGGATGTAGAAGGAACCCCGATGGATTTAAGAGAGTTTACAGTGATCAACGACCATATTGATGACGATTTTGAGCAGCTTAAGCTGGCACATGGATATGATCACAATTATGTACTTTGCAAAGAGACAGATGGTGTTGAAGAGATTGCGGAAGTAGTAGATGACAAGACGGGTATCCGGATGACTGTTTCAACGGATCTTCCCGGAGTTCAGTTCTATACTGCAAACTTTATCACAACACATACCGGTAAAAATGGTGCCACTTATGCAGACCGCTATGCACTTTGCCTGGAGACACAGTATTATCCGAATGCAATTAATGAACCGAAATTCCCGCAGCCTGTATTTGGACCGGATAAGCCATATGCAGCTACGACTGTTTTCAAATTTGATACAGTATAAAGAAATGAAATAAGAAACAGACGATATATGCCACAGACGGTGTATGCCGTCTGTTTTTTTGTCGTATTTCGTCAGATAAAATATAGATTTACCTCCCATATTATGGCAAAAACAGCCTGTCCCACTGTGGTATAACAAAAACGGTACATTGTTATCACCGGTTTGTTCCGGCCTTTATGGTAAAAATGAAAAGTAACGGTAATAAGTTATTCAATGATGATAAGAGAGGGATGGCATATGATCGAAATTGTAAGCGAAAGAAAAACACAAAAAGATGAAAATCCGGGATTTCCCAAGAACATCAGACAGATCGGAGACAGGGAAAACAACGGAAGAATCTACATGGAAGATTATGTGATGACTTACATAAAACAATTGCGGGAAGCCATGAACGAAGAACAACGGGTGGTGATCTTGTATGGAAGAAGAGAAAATATTGATCAGATCCCGGCATGGTTTGTAAACGGCGCAATTGAAACAGAGCCGCAGCCTTTTTATAATGCCACACTGATCGATGAGCATGAATGGCACGAGATCAACCGGAAAGCGGCACAGTATTTCCCGGAATTATCGGTTCTTGGGTGGGCGGTGATCGGACAGGGAAGCATCGAAGAACATATGGATATGATTGAGCTGACATGGCATCAGTTTTTCAGACAGGATCAGCAGATCTTTTTGTATTCTGATTTTTGGGATCAGACGGAGGAGATATACTGCTTTCAAGACGGACGACTGATACGCCGGGCGGGATATTTTATCTATTATGAAAGAAATGAGAATATGCAGAATTATATGCTTGGAGCCTGCGAAGAAGCCGGGGTGTTTGAAGAGAATGAAATCTGTGGCGCGGAAACCGGGAATGATCGTGCTACGCGAAAATTCCGGTCGATCGTGCAGGAGAAAAAAGAGGAACTTCACAGAAAACGCACCATGTCCTTTCTGTATGCGGTGAGCTCGGTTCTGATGCTGGTGCTTATGGTGATCGGAATCACGATGTTGAATAACTATGAAAAAATGGAGCATATGGAAACTGCTTTGCAGAAACTTTCCGGTCAGGTAGAGGATGGATTTGCTAAAAAAACGCAAGCAAGACAAGCTGTGGCAATGACCTATAAGAACAATGAACAACAGGAAGAATTCGGTCCGGAGGATCCTGTTTCGTCCAATACAGTGACCGGTGATTCCGTATCGCAAAACCGTGTGATGGAAACGACAGCACAGAATCCGGAGCAAATCCCGAAAGAAACAGGAGAAACGGATCCTGTGGTGAAAAACAGTACAGACGGTGATGCGCTAACGGTTCATATACAGGGGGATGATAAAGAAAACAAAATGACAGATACTGTACCAGAGGTGACGGAGCAGACAATAAACGATTCTGAGAATCCATACAGTGTATATGTGGTAAGGAAAGGTGATACCTTACAAAAAATATGTATCCGTTTCTATGGAAATGATACAAGAGTGCCGGAACTTTGTCAGATCAATCAGATCAAAAATAAAGACAGGATACGTTACGGACAAAAACTGTTGCTTCCCTAAAAAAGAATCATAGAAGAAAAAAAGGCTTTGTGGTACAATACTATTGTCATTCTGTCCGGCAGCATATATAATGCAGTAGAATGAACAAGAAATAGAGAAGCGGTAAGGGAGCAGGATATGCCGAAAGAACTTACGATGAAAGATAAACTGTATAGACATGGACTGGCGAAGACGGTTACGATCCTGATGATGATCGCTGTGCTGGTCGCAGCCGTGGCCATGATCCGGATTTATATCGAGGGAAAGCATTATTCTCAATTTGAAGTGGTGGATACCTTTAATAAGGTTGGAGCAGAGACCTCCTCATTCAGAGACTATCAGGGGAATCTGCTTGTTTACAGTAATGACGGAGTTTCTGCTTACAATACGAAAGGAAAGCAGCTTTGGAATAAGACTTACGAAATGCAAAGCCCTATTGTGAAGGTGAAAGGAAATTACGTGGCATGTGCAGATTATAAGGGCGGCAGGATTTATGTCATGGATGAAAACGGACCGGCATGTGAGATCGAGACGAATATGCCGGTTATAGACCTGAATCTGTCAGAAAAGGGAGTTGTGGCGGCAACCCTCCAGGAAGATAAGATTACGTGGATAAAAGTGTATTCTTCGGAAGGTGTAGAGATATCGGAGATCAAAACGACTATGGAAAAGAGTGGGTATCCGATCGCAACGGCAATCTCTGCGGATAATGTTAAACTGGGAGTCTCCTGTTTGAAGCCGCAGGGAAGCGGCGTTTCCACCAGTGTTGCATTTTATAATTTTGGGGATGTCGGACAGAATGAGACGGATCACCTGGTGAGCGGCAAGGACTTTGAGGGAAGCATGATCCCGTTTTTGGAATATGCAGGGAATGACAATGCTATTGCGATTTCTGAAGATAGGTTTATGATTTATAAAGGAAAAGAAAAACCGGCTTTGGAGGAAGAAATTGAGCTGAAGGAAGAAGTGAAAAGTGTCTTCTATAGCGAAAACTATGTGGCACTCGTGTTTAATAATACGGAGAGTGAACAGGCGTATCGGATGGATCTGTATGATATGAGCGGGAAACAAATGTTTTCTTATGTTTTTGATATGGAATACCATAATGTCCTGATACGCAATGATTATGTGCTTGTCTATAATGAAGAAGAAGTGATCATCCTGGATAAAAAAGGCAAGGAAAAATACAACGGGAATATGGGCGGGAACATTGTTTCGATTGTTCCGACCGAAACAAAATGGAAATTTCTGATTGTGCGTTCTGATGAGATTGAAGTAATCAAGCTATATTAGAACAGAATAGACAAAGAGGTTTCTTTTATGAATACTATCATTTTTTTGACTTGGATTTTATTTGGCGTGAATATCTATTATGGTGTGAAGCGGGGGTTTGTGAAAATGATACTCCCGCTTCTTGCCAATATATTGACAATGCTTTTGATTGGCATTACAAAAGAACTCTGGCATGACGTTTTTTTTAAGTGGGTGCTTCAGGATATCTCGCTCGTGTTTGTCAGAATCGTGGTGATCGCTTTACTGTATCTGATCGCAATGAGTCTGATCAAGCTGGCAATGGTGGCGCTTCGCCTCTTTTCAAAGGTACCGGTGGTCAGCTTCGCGGATCATCTGCTTGGGTGCCTCGCGGGGGGAGTGGCAGGCTTTTTGTGGCTTTGGGGATTTCTGGCGTTGACTTATCTGATGCAGAATGCAGGGCTGGGAAGATGGGCGCTTCCGCAGATAGGGCAAAGCGGTTTTTTACAGTTTTTATACGATCATAATCTTATTACATACATAATAAATCAAAAAAGTTAAAAAAGGGTATTGCTTTTTGAAAACAATCATGCTATTATAAAAACCTACCGCGTTGAAACAATAAAAAGCGGTAGATAAAAAATAAAAAAAGTTGTTGACAACGGTCGGAAGATGTGATAAAGTAACATCGTTGCGGTCGCAAGACACAACAAAGTACCTTGACAAATAAACAGCAATGCAGCCCTGAAAATTCTAAAGAGATG
>SVFN01000046.1 GCA_015056815.1 Lachnospiraceae bacterium
ACACAAAAGAAGGATCTTGGGTTTTGATAACCCTTGATCCCTCTTTGTTTTTCAGGCTATGCTTTTTTCACAGCCCCGTCCTTTTATTGTGTAATTCCGTTTGCGGCAGCATTCTGGGTGTACTCTTCCTGCCATTTGTCAAATTTCTCCAATACCTTATCGTAGGTACGCTGACTGATGTCCGGAAGCTTCCCGCCCCATGTCCTGGTGGCCTGTTCAAATCCCTTCTTGAAGGCATCGGCCATCTTGTTCATCTTATCAGGATCGCCGCCGGATAAAGCCTTGGCAAAATCCAGGATACGGTCGGAGGTCTGGTTGACGCCCCAGTAGCCGTCTTCGGCAATATCTGCCTGCGCCTGTGCTTTGGTCGCCGGATCTACGGTAAAATTGCCGCTTGCCAGAAACTGCCACATATCAGTGGCCTTGCCGTAAGCATCTCCCTGTCCGCTTATGAGTTTCTGCACGAGGTCGCGCATCTGATTGACGCGTGCTTCCGTAGCAGCTTTTAACTGCTCCGCGATCGCCGGATTTCCTTTTACGTTTGCTTTGGCAGGAGCTGTGGCGGCTGACTTTTCATACACAACGCCGCTTGCAGCCGTACTGTTTGCACTCTCTGTACCGCTTACAGGATCGTTAGCCGGAGCCTGTGCAGGCTTCACACTATAATCCGTATAAGCCGGTGTGGTACCTGTAATTCCATTTACGCTCATAGTGAATCCCTCCATGGTCTTAAAAAGGACATAGATTTTTGCCCAATGAATAGTCTTCTGTTATTTTTATCGGCACGAAAGTTCAGAAGGCTTAGATTGTGGTTGCATTTTATGGGGAAAATTTTTATAATGAATTATGTATACAATGTGCATTTGAAGTACAAGATTACGATTTGTCAGGCAAAGATGCCGGGAGCAGTCAGGTATCAGCGCATACGAGACTGCTTTTTTGAACCATAATCAGAAAGAACAGAGGGAGAGGAATATGGCAGAAACTGTATCCCGTCGGGCTTACGGCAAGATTAATCTGGGGCTGGATGTTTTAAGAAGGCGACCGGACGGTTATCACGAAGTGAAGATGATCATGCAGATGGTGGATATCTTCGATGAGCTTACCATGATCGAAGAGGAGGAAAATGCGATCCATATTACGACAGATCACGCAGAGCTTCCAAACGATGAGCATAATCTGATCTATAAAGCGATCATAAAATACCGCGAAAGGACAGGCGATACGAAGGGAGTCTGCGTGAGCCTTCGCAAAAATATCCCGATCGCAGCGGGGATGGCGGGAGGCAGCACTGACGCCGCAGCTGCCCTGATCCTGTATAACACACTCTGCGGAGAAAAGCTGACACAAAAAGAGCTTTGCGGGGTCGGTGTAAAGGTGGGGGCGGATGTGCCCTATTGTATTCTGGGCGGCACGATGCTCAGCGAAGGGATCGGAGAGATACTGACGCCTCTGCCGGCTCCGCCTGAGGCTTATCTGGTGATCGCGAAGCCCGAGATCAGTGTATCGACGAAATATGTATACGAACATCTGGATCTTGCCGCACTTCCCGGGCATCCGGATATTGACGGCATGAGAAAGGCACTTGAAGAGAAGGATCTTGGCGGGATCTGTGAGCGCATGGAAAATGTACTGGAGAGCGTCACAGTGGAGAAATATCCGGTCATTGCAAAGATCAAGCAGCTTCTTTTGGAAAGCGGGGCAGAGAATGCACTGATGAGCGGAAGCGGTCCGACGGTATTTGGGATCTTTACGAGTAGAGAAAAAGCTGAGGCGGCCGGAGAAAAACTGGAGCAGGAAAAGTTATGTAAACAGCTGTTTGTGACGACGTTTCTTCGCTGACTATAAAAAGACCTATGTGTATGACACAGGTCTTTCCAGTGAGCGTAAAAACGGAGACAAACGGTCTGTACTACATGCGTGCCCGCTGCTATAACCCGGACATCAGACGTTTTATCAACTGGGATATCGTGGAGGGAAATATCCGCTTTAGATGGATTTACCAATATTGGAAGGATACAATAAAATGTTAATCTATGGTAATGTTGAGCCGGCTAAAGGAATTGGTGTTTTCGGGATTGGAGAAAAGGAGAAAAAGATAATTATAAACTATGGTTCGATACAAATGGTGAGCTAGTACAAATTGGTGTTACGAAGGGCTTTTTAGGAAAATACAAGACAGTACATATTGGTTCTACAATGAGTGAAATTAAGAATCAATTTGGGGGATATAATAATGATGGTGATGTATATGAAATACCAAATGTAAAGGGAATATGTTTTGAATTAGAAGATGTAGATGATTGGGAGGAATTAACTGCACCTATCGAGTGGATTTTTGTTTATAAGTGTTAAATAAAAAAGAATATCATTTTTGTTGACAGAGGATATTGGATAATGAATACTAATACAGGAGAAGGATATGGGAGATATTTTACAGGACAACATGGATGAATACCTGCCACTTCGGGATGTGGTGTTTAAAACCCTGCGGCAGGGGATCCTTACGGGAGAATTAAAGCCCGGAGAACGCCTGATGGAAGTACATCTGGCGAAACGGCTGGGGGTCAGCCGGACACCGATCAGAGAGGCGATCCACAAGCTGGAGTTAGAGGGGCTTGTGACCATGGTGCCAAGACGCGGCGCAGAGGTGGCGCAGATTTCCGAGAAGAACTTAAAAGATGTACTGGAGGTAAGAAGAGTGCTGGATATTCTGGCGGCGGAGCTTGCCTGCGTGCGCATGACAAAGGAGGAATTGATGTACCTTCGGGCGGCGAAGGATGAATTTACCAGACTGACCACGACCAGAGATGCATCCTTACTCTCAAAAGCAGATGTGGCGTTTCACGATATCATCACGCGTTCTACCGGAAATGAACGTCTGATGCAGCTTGTCAGCAATCTGTCCGAGCAGATGTACCGCTACCGATTTGAGTATATCAAGGATACCGGCTATCATGCGCTTTTGATAAAAGAGCATGAGGAAATCTACAATGCGATTGCAAAGCGGGACAAAAAAGCGGCGGCATTGGCTGCGGGGACACATATCGTCAATCAGGAGAAAGGGATCAGGGAACATTTGAATTTTCCGCCTTTTCTTGAATAAAACAGAGAAATAACGTCAATCCTTTCTATTGAAAAGAGGAGGTATCCGGAAATGGCAGCAAAAGGAGCTACGGATACGGAACAGAAAATAGAAAGGAAGAAACAATGAAAATCAGAAAAAAAGATGTTTTGGAACTGGCTGTATACGGACTGGCAGCGCTTCTTTCCGGTGCGCTGTTCTTTTTCGGGATCTGTTATCCGGATTATCTGTATACGAAAGAGACCTATCGTATCACAGCGGATTTTGACATGGAAGCAGAATGGGGAGTCAGTCCGGAGGAATTTGAGAAGCTTTTGGAGGCGGATAAGCTCAGGCTGATCGCGGAAACGGATCCTTCCCGTATTCATTATAAGAGTAAGCTGTGGGAAATGCTCTGCGAAAGCTCAGGTAACGGAAAAAGAACTGCCCAAAGCGAAACAGCCTTAACAAAACAGAAGTGAAAATAGTAATAGAAAAGGAAATGAGATTATGTACGAACTTCATAAAGACGCCCCCATCGGGGTATTTGATTCCGGAGTGGGAGGGCTTACGGTAGCCAAGGAGATCATGCACCAGCTTCCGGACGAAAAGATCGTTTATTTCGGAGATACGGCAAGGGTGCCCTATGGTTCCAAGTCCAGAGAGACGGTGACCAGGTATTCCAGACAGATCGTCCGCTTCTTAGAGACCCATCAGGTCAAGATGATCGTGGTGGCATGCAATACGGCGAGCGCTTATGCATTGGATGAGATCGAAAAGGAAATCGATATCCCCATGATCGGCGTGGTGCGCCCTGCTGTGGAGGTGGCATCTAAGACAACAAGGAACGGCAGGATCGGTGTGATCGCGACGCAGGCGACCATCGACAGTCAGGTATATTCTACTTATATTAAACAGATTTCGCCGGATATGGATGTGATCGGAAAGGCGTGCCCGCTTTTTTGTCCGTTAGTGGAGGAGGGGCTTTTAGAGGATCCTGTGACGGATGAGATCGCAAGAAGATATCTATTGGAGTTAGTGGATATCGGGATTGATACCCTGATCCTGGGCTGCACACATTATCCGCTGATCCGAAAGACCATCGCCCGCGTGGTGGGAGATGGTGTTACGCTGGTAAACCCGGCTTATGAGACGGCGAGGGAATTGAAAGAAATGCTTTTGGAAAAAGACCTGCTTACCACGAAGAAGCCGGATCTTGGCACAGACCGTTACCGCTTTTTTGTCAGTGACGGTGCGGAGAAATTCAAAACCTTTGCCAATTCCATCATAAAATACGGGATACTTTCTGCCAAGACCATCAACATAGAGGAGTATTAAGATGAACAAAGAAGTACTGATATCGGTAAAAGGACTGCAGTTTTCCGTAGGAGAGCATACGGATACGGTGGAGACGATCAACAAAGGGGAATATTACAAAAAAGACGACAAGCATTACATATTATTCGACGAAGTCCTGGAAGGGTTTGATAATCCTGTCCGCAATCTGATCAAGTGCTCGGAAGGAAGCTGTATTGTTAATAAAAAAGGCGTGATCAATGTCAATATGCTGTTCGAGGAGAAGAAACGGAATCTGACTAATTATGCAACTCCCTTTGGCGGGGTTATGATCGGGATCGATACCTACCGGATCGAGCTGGAGGAATCGGAAGAAGAACTGAACATCCGGATCGACTATGCGTTGGAGGCAAATTATGAACATCTTGCCAACTGTAAGCTGGAAATCGCGGTGCGCAACCAGAAGGAAGGGATTTCCCTTTCCTGATCCAAAGAACGGGGGACAGCTATATTGTCTCTAAAAAAAAGGAGACGTCTGACGGTCTCCTTTTTGCTTATTTGATGGGCTTGGCCCCGGTTTTTTCCTGGAATTTATCCATGGCATTCTTGAAAAAGCCTTTTTTCTTCTCTTCGGTCTGCACCTTGATGGAACCGTGTAATCCCTTTACGGCTGTGATGTAAATACCGCTTACGGTAGCCTTCACTTCCTTTTTGACAGGGATGGAATCAAAGATCTTCTCGTCACACACGAGTGTCATGATCTGCGGACCGACTTTTGCTTTTACGATCGGGAGCTTGGAACCCCGAAGAAGCTTGGGCGTCTGGTCGATCACGATCTGTGGAAGTCCCGAATCCTTGATCTTCATCCGTTTTTTGTCGATGATCAGCATGGAAACCGTCTGCTTGATCGCCTCCATCTGTTCTTCCTGTTCTTGCTGTCTTTTCTGGGCGCGCTTGCCGATGAAGTAGACCACCACGATCAAGACCGCCAGGATGATCAGCATTACCAGTAATACAATCTGTCCTGTTTTCATAAAAACCTCCCGTTCTTATCTGCAAATATCATATTTACACATAGTTATATGTATTCTACCATTTTTTACCGCCTGCCGCAAGAAGAAAAAACGTCCTGAAGCTAAGAAAAAGAAAAAAAACAGAAAAATTGTGACAAATATAATCTGAATTTTTTGTGAAATTCCAAGAAAGGCTTTATAATCTGCGGGAAGTATGTTATAACAATATAGATAATGATTATTCGGGGGTCTGCCCGGAAGCGTTATCGGAACCGTTTTTCAGACCGGGAAATTAATTATAGTTTTAATGAGGAGAATTATTATGAAAAGAAAAATAGTGGCATTTATGCTGGCTATGGCCATGACAGTTTCCGCTACTGCCTGCGGAGCTTCCAAGACGGAAGAGAAGGCAGAGACGACACAGTCATCTGCGGCTTCTGTAGATGCGGAGAAGTATGTGAAGCTTTGCGACCTGGACAAACTGGAGGTTACTTATAATACGTATACTTTTACCGATCAGGATGTGGAGGATCAGGTGAAGGAAATGTTTGAGTATTATGTGGATACTTCCGATACCTATAATTACACGGACATTACAGACAGAACGGATGTACAGGACGGAGATTTCTGCAATATCGATTACGAAGGCAAAAAAGACGGTGTTGCATTTGATGGCGGTACGGCACAGGGATACAATCTGGAGATCGGCTCCGGTACCTTTATCGATGGCTTTGAAGAGGGTCTGAAGGGACATAATGTGGGAGAAGAGCTGGATCTGAATCTTACCTTCCCGGAGTCTTACGGCAATGCAGATCTGGCAGGACAGGCTGTTGTGTTCCATGTAAAGATCAACAAGATCGCAAAACGTGAGATGCCGGAAATGACCGATGAGAGTGTCAAGGCTCTGGATATGGATTATGATTCCGTAGAGGCGATGCGCAAAGAGACAAAAGATCAGCTTCAGGAGTCCTGCGACACAGAGATGGAGACTTCCAAGAAGGATGCGCTCTGGGCGGCTATCATGGAGCAGAGTGAAGTGACAGAGGTTCCCGGGGAACTTTTGGAGACATTTAAAGAGCAGATCAGTAAGAATGCGAAGTCTTATGCGGACAATTATGGCGTTGAGCTGGAAGAGTTCGTGAAGAACTATATGCAGATGGATATGGACAGTTTCAATAAAGAGATCGAGAACAGTGCCACAGATGCAGCCAAGGAGAGCATGGTACTGGAAGTGATCGCGAAGAAAGCCAAGCTGGAAGTGACGGAGGACGAGATCAAATCCCGCGCCGAGGCAGAGTATGCAGATTATTCTTATGATTCTGCAGATGCCTTTTTAGAGGAAGTGGGAAAGGAAAGCTTCAGACAATATCTGCTTCAGGAGAAAGTAGACGAATATCTTAACGGCATTGTCAAATTCACAGCCGGTGAAGAGCTCAATATTGTTGAGAGCTATAACAGTCCTGATGCTTCAGCGGATGAAGAACTTGAGCTGGATGAGGAAGACTTCGGGGACGAAGAAGAGATCGTGATCGACGGCGATGATGTGGAAGAAGAGGATAATGTGCTGACAGAAGATGGTGCTGCGGAGGCTGAAGAAGAAGCAGAGGATGCAGAGGATGCAGAGGATGCAGCAGCAGAGGATGCAGCAGCAGAAGAAGCTGCGGAAGATGGCGCACAGGAAGCAGCAGAATAACGGGATACAGGCAATCATAACCACTAAAGGGGTACTGTATGAAAAGACGTTTATTAAGTATCGGCTTATCATTTATAATGGGAATCATGCTGACGGCTCAGCCGGTGGATGCTACTTCGACC
The DNA here is from genome assembly GCA_015056815.1 of Lachnospiraceae bacterium. Classification (GTDB taxonomy): domain Bacteria; phylum Bacillota; class Clostridia; order Lachnospirales; family Lachnospiraceae; genus SIG333. The sequence continues at coordinate 7,189 of SVFN01000046.1, forward strand.
AAGAAAAGCATTGAGGCGAAAAAACAGCAGCAGCAACAGTTGCAGAATGATATCAGTAATCTGAATGATCAGATCGCCGGGATCGAGTCCAAAAAAGAAGCAGTCAGCAATGAACTGAATGCTTTGGGCGAGGAGCTTCTGGATCTTCTGACCAGCATCAGTATCTGTAAGGATGAGATCAATGATAAGGAAGGTCAGGTCAAACAGGTAAAAGCGGATCTGAAAAAGGCAGAGGGCGCCGAGACGGAACAGTACGAGGATATGAAGACCCGTATGAAGTTCATGTATGAAAAAGGCGATACGGCATATTTGCAGGTGTGTCTGGAGTCCAAGAGCATTGGTGAGATGATCAGCAAGGCGGAATATGTTGAGAAGGTTTATGATTATGACAGAGAGCTTCTCGAACAGTATCAGAATACCAAAGATGCGGTGGGGATGTTGAAAGACAATCTGGAAGAGGAAGAAGCAGAGCTTTTGGCATGTCAGCTTGAGTTAGAGGAAGAAGAAGAACTGATGAAGCGAACGATCGCAGAGAAGCAGGCGACGGTTGCAAACTTTGAACAGGAGTTAAGCTACGCGCAGGCGAAGGTTTCCGATTACAAATCAGAGCTTCAGAAGAAAAATGCAGAGATCAAACAGTTAGAGGATAAACAGCGTCAGGAAGAGGCAGCGGCGGCAGCGGCCAAAGCGGCGGCGGCAGCAGCCAAGGCGACAGCTGTAAGAGGAGGGAACCCGGGCGCTGCAGGCGCATCACCTTCCGATCCGGCGCCTGTGATCTCCGGAGGATCTGCTACGGGACAGGCGGTGGCAAATTATGCCTGTCAGTTTGTCGGCAATCCTTATGTGTTTGGCGGGACAAGTCTGACCAATGGAACAGACTGTTCGGGATTTACGCAGTCTGTCTATGCACATTTCGGGATTTCCATTCCCCGCGATTCGACCAGTCAGAGAAGTGCCGGGCGTGCGGTGAGCTATGCGGAAGCTGCACCGGGTGATATCATCTGCTATGCAGGTCATGTGGCGATCTATCTTGGAAACGGAAGCATCGTGCATGCGAGTACCCCTAAGACAGGGATCAAATATGGAACAGCGACATACCGGACCATCCTGAGCATTCGCAGGATCGTGTGAGATAAGCCGGAATAAAGATCAGGATTTTAAAGCCCATTCCCAGTCGGATGGGCTTTTATTAAATACGGATACGGAACTATAAATGGAGGAAATAAGATATGTTTGAGAGAATGGATTACACAGTGACAAGAATTGATGGAGACTATGCTTATTTACAGCTTGTGAACGATCTGGATGCGGAACCGAAGTGTGTTGCGCGTGCGCTTTTGCCGGATTCGGTGGGCGAGGGCACAAGGCTTGCCTATGAGATGATGCAGTATCGTGTGTCACAGGAGCAGTAAATAACAGGGAAATAGGAAATAACGTTACTTTCACAGGCAAAACGGCTGTGAATAGTAACACTGTTTGATAAAAGACCTGTTGATAAAAAATGCGACAAGTTGTATAATATTCTCTATGTAATAAAAATAGAATGGAGATACGATATGCAGCACACAGATATAGTTTTATTGTTTTCTGATTCGGAAAAATATGTCGGCACTGCGGTGAAAGTATGTGGTTGGGTTAGAACAAGTGCAGAAGTAAAGCCGATGACATTTATCCAGATCAATGACGGAACGACATCATTAAAAAATTTACAGCTTACGATAGATCAGACTCGGTTCGATGATGAAGAGTACAAGCTTCGTATTAAACCGGCATTACCGGTTGGTACTGCGGTTTATGCGGAAGGTGAGCTTGTTGCTTCGGAGCGGAATGTGGTTGAACTGCTGGTTTCCGAGATCAGGGTTTTAGGCGAATGCCCCGGTGATTATCCGCTTCAGAAAAAGAAAACAAGTATGGAATTTTTGAGAACGATTCCGCATCTCAGATTGCGAACAAACACATTTAAGGCAGTGTTCACGGTAAGAGCCAGATTGTCTTATGCGATTCACAAATACTTTAATGAAAACGGGTATAAGTATGTTCAGGCTCCGATCATCACCAATAGCGACTGTGAAGGCGCAGGAGAAATGTTCAGAGTTACGACACAGCCCTGGGCCACAGATTACAAAACGGAAGAAGAGTATAATTCGGAGGATTATTTTGGCTGTAAGGCAGGATTGGCTGTTTCGTGTCAGCTGGAAGGCGAGATGGCTGCTCTGGGCGGTCTGGGAAGAATCTATACCTTTGGACCTTCATTCAGAGCGGAACACAGCAATACAGCCAGACATGTAGCGGAATTCTGGCATGTGGAGCCGGAAGTATGCTTTGTTGACTTGGATGAGATTATTGAAATCGGTGAGGATTTTATCAAGTTTATTATTCGTGACATACTTGAAAGCTGCAAAGAAGAGCTGGCATTTTTTGACCGGTTTGTGGAGAAGGGACTTCTTGATAAACTGAATCATGTTGTCAACAGCGAATTCGCAAAAGTGGATTACACGGAAGCAGTCGAGATTTTGCAAAAAAGCCGGCAGAAATTCGAATATCCCGTATACTGGGGAGCTGATCTGCAGAGCGAACATGAGAGATACCTGACTGAAGAAGTATACAAAAGACCGGTATTTTTGAAGAATTATCCTAAAGAAATCAAGGCTTTCTATATGAAGCAGAATCCGGATGGAAAAACAGTTGCTGCTACAGATCTGCTTGTTCCGGGAATCGGTGAGATCATTGGATGCAGTGAAAGAGAGACGGATCTGGAGAAGCTGCAGCAGGCTATGAGAGACAGGAATATGCCCATTGAAGAGTATACAAGATATCTGGATACAAGGAGATTCGGATCCGTTCAGCATAGCGGATTCGGATTGGGGTTGGACAGAATGGTAATGTATGTGACGGGAATGACGAACATTCGTGACGTACTGCAGTTCCCGCGTACCTATGAGCATATCTATTAATTTAGTTGAAAAAGAGAGATTGATTATGTCAAAAGATTTTTATATTCCGGAGAATTACGGATCAGCACTATCCCTTCGGGAAACACAGCACGCAATCAAATATATCAAGGATTTGTTTCAGCAGACTCTTTCGTTTGCACTGACACTTGACCGTGTAACAGCTCCCCTCATCGTTCGCAGAAACAGCGGTATCAACGATGACCTTAACGGCGTGGAGCGCAAGGTTGATTTTGATATGAAAAGCGAGAACGGAGAGGCGGAGGTGGTACAGTCCCTCGCGAAGTGGAAGAGACTTGCCCTTTACCGTTACGGCTATCATGTCGGAGAAGGGATCTACACGGATATGAATGCGATCCGCCGCGATGATGATATGGACAATGTGCATTCGATCTTTGTCGATCAATGGGACTGGGAGAAGGTGATCACAAGGGATCAGAGAAATGAGGAGTTCCTTAAGGAAACCGTCAAATCCATAGTAAAGGCGATCGTATTCACCAAGAGAAAAGTCAGTCTGCGTTATCCTGTGCTGTCAGCTGCCATCTGCGACGAGCCGTTCTTTATCACGACGCAGGAGCTTGAAGACAGATATCCGGGATTGACTTCGAAGGAACGTGAGCGCGAGATCACGAGAGAAAAGAAGACCGTTTTCCTTATGCAGATCGGAAAGATGTTAAAGAGCGGAAAACGTCATGACGGTCGTGCTCCCGACTATGACGACTGGGAGCTTAACGGCGATATTCTGTTCTGGGATGACGTTATTCAGGACTCCCTCGAAATCTCATCAATGGGGATCAGAGTGGATAATGTATCACTTGAGAGACAGTTAAAGGAACTTGATGCGCAAGACAGAATGAAGTTTGATTACCATAAGATGATAGCAGATGGGACCCTGCCTCTTACCATCGGCGGCGGCATCGGACAGAGCAGACTTTGTATGCTTATGCTTGAAAAAGCCCACATCGGTGAAGTGCAGGCATCGGTCTGGCCCGAAGAGATGCTGGCGGCCTGCGAGCAAAACGGGATACATATGCTGTAATGCACAATAAAAACTACTGCAAAGTATCAGAAAGCAGACATCTACGGGTGTCTGCTTTCTGACGTATTGGAAATGCTTCAGAACAGCAGATTCAGTTCATGATACAGGCGGGCGATGGGGAGACCGACCACATTGTTGTAATCGCCGTGGATCTTCCGGATATAGATGGAGGCGCCGCTCTGAATCCCGTAAGCGCCGGCTTTATCAAAAGGATCCTTTGTGGCGATGTAGGCCTCGATTTCTTCCGGTGACATCTCATAAAAAGTAACATCGGTTTTTTCATAGAAAGAATGCTTTTTCAGTTTTTGCTTCTTATGATCATAAAAGCAGATGCCGACTCCTGTATAGACCTGATGAGTACGGCCGGAAAGCAGATTTAGCATTCTTCTTGCATCGGCTTCGTCCGAAGGCTTCCCCAGAATCTCATTATCACAGGCAACAACGGTATCGGCGCCGATTACGAAAAAGGACTGCTCCTTCTCCATCCTGTTATAGACTGCCAGAGCTTTTTGAAGGGCCAGATCCGTGACAAATTCGTGCGGGATCGTGTAGTCGCTTTTTTCCTCACTGTCAGAGACTATGATCTCAAAAGTGTATCCGGCATGGGCAAGTAATTCCCTGCGACGGGGAGAAGCGGAAGCTAAAAAGACAGGATAAAGGTTTTGCATGAGTATATTCTCCTTTGGTTGAAATAATATATCTGATTTAATTATACATAGGCTGTCAACCGTGCAAAGATCACGGCATCACTACGAAGTTTTAATTGCAAGAACAGGTGGTTCGTACTATAATAACAGTGGGTATTGCTATGTACCGGTATCTAAGTATAATTGAGCAGAAAGAGACTATGAGAATGGATGTAAATTTGGAAACGGGGAAAAGAATGAGGATCGGAGTGTTTGTATCTGATCTGGAGGAAAAGTATATCAAGTCTTTGCTGGAGGGAATTGAGACAGCGGCAATCGAGATAGATGCAGATCTGGTGATCATGCCCGGGCGCTCACTTGTGCCGATGACTGTCCGTTATGATTCCATGGCAGATAATTTTTCGGGAATTTATGCTAACAGTAATGTTTATGCCTATCAGCATAATGTGATCTATAATTATGCGGCAGAGAACAACTTTGATGCGATCATGGTCGATATCCGGACTGTAGCTCTCGGGATGGATGATCCGCCACGCATGAAAAGCTTTCTGGCGCAGTTTAAAGATACCCCTGTGATCACGATCGGCGGCAAAGTGGAAGGATACCCCTATATCTGCTTCGATAACGGTAATGGCCTGTACGAAGGGATCTCGCGCCTGATCACGCAGCACGGCTGTAAAAAGATCGGACTGGTGGCGGGACCGCCGGACAATATGGATGCCAGAGAGCGCCTCTTTTCATACCGGGAAGCCCTGATGGATTATGGTATTGCCTATGATGTCGGCAGGATTGCCTATGGAAATTTCTGCGACAATTGTGAAGGATTGATCGAGGAACTTCTGGATCACAATCCCGATCTGGAAGCCATTGTTTTTTCCAATGACTGGATGGCAGTCAGCGGTTACCGCGTTCTGAAAAGACGAAAGATCGAGATCGGTTCGGAAATGTTTGTTATGGGCTTTGACGATATTCCCATGGCGATCAAAATGGAACCGCCGCTTTCCACAGTCAGAGCCGATGCCGTCAAGCTGGGATATGAGGCAGTGAAACAATGTATGGATCTGGTGAACGGCTTGAAGCCGAATCTGGTGATCGAGACAGAATTTATCGCCAGAGAATCCACAGGGGATACCAAAAATGAGTATACCGGTCTGGATGAGGAAGTTGCCATGATGCCGGCGGAAGAGCTTAAGAAAGTAGCGTGGGAAGAGATTACCCATATCCTGTTTGAAGGCTGGTTTGACAAAGAGGTGATCGAGAATCATTCCCGTTATATCAGAGATTGTCTGGATTACAGCTTTGCCATGGTATATGAGAAGCCTTCCAATATCATCATGTATGATGTTCTGGAGAAAAAGCTGGATGCCTGGATGCGCCTGGAGGACAATATTTCGGCGCGCCGCAGGGTAAGAGTCCTCGAATATCTTTACAGTATCATGGTGAAATCATTACCGGATGACGGTTCCTGCTTTGATTTCGCGGCCATGATCCGTTCTGTATACAGAGACGCTTATATCCTGAAGGATAAAATGAGCGGTGAGGAGAGAATCCGGGCAGAGCGGATCAATTATATCCTGACAGTTCTGACAAGGGATATGCTGGACTATACGGACGGAGATGAGCGAAGCTACGAGTCCATGATCGATAAGATCGATTCCTTATATTTAAAGGAACTGTATCTTTATGTATATCCGGAGGTTTATTCCTATAAAGAAAAATCAGATCTGCGTCTGCCGGCTCATATGAATCTGCGTTTATATAAAAACGAAGAAGAAAAAGGGATGCCGGAGAGAGATAAACAGAGTATCGGACGAAATGAACTGTTCGACAATCCATATGTGAAATGCAGCTCCAGACATACGCTGGTCGCAACGGTCCTGTTTACAGCCAAAGAGCAGTACGGTGTGTTCGTGGTAAATACAGCAGCGCAGAATTACAAATTTCTACGCTCGATCTCCAGACAGTTTTCCTCTGCGGTCAAGACGATCCATCTGTTAAGGCAGAATGCGAAGCTGACCGATACACTTGAGAACAACCTTCGGCAGATCAAATCCAATAACCGGGTGTTGAATGAGATGTCGAAGAGGGATGAACTGACCGGGATTTACAACCGGCGCGGATTTATCAGCGCGGTGGAGGAAGAACTGAACGATCCGATGAACTGTGACAAGAAGGCGATCGTTATTTATGCGGACATGAACAATCTGAAGGTGATCAATGATGAGTTCGGGCATGAGGAAGGAGATTTTGCTTTGCGCCTGGTGGCCTCCATGCTCAAAGAATCTTTCAGAAGTGCAGATATCGTAGGACGTTTCGGGGGAGATGAATTTGCAGCATTTGCGCTGGTGAATCAGGATAATTATATTCAGAAGCTCCGGGAGAGGATCACAAAGATCACAGAAAAAATGAATGCGGAGACGGATAAGCCGTATTATGTGAGTATGAGTGTGGGTATCTGTGAGTTTCTGTGCAATGATGGAGTTTCACTGGCAGATATCATGGATACCGCGGATGGGGATCTGTATTCCCAGAAAAAACGTAAAAGAACGGAGGTTATGAAATGACAGAGGAACTGAAAGAGCAGATCGCACAGCTGCAAAAACTGATCGATGGCAGTGATAATATTGTTTTCTTTGGCGGAGCCGGTGTCTCTACCGAGAGCGGTATTCCGGATTTCAGAAGCGTAGACGGGCTTTATAATCAGAAGTATAAATATCCTCCGGAGACGATCCTGAGCCATACCTTTTATCTGGAGAGGACCGAAGAGTTTTATGATTTTTACAGGGACAAAATGCTGTTTCTGGATGCAAAACCGAATGCGGCGCACCGTAAGTTGGCCGAGCTGGAAGCGGCGGGCAAATGCAAGGCGGTCATAACCCAGAATATCGATGGACTGCATCAGGCGGGAGGAAGCAGGACGGTTTATGAACTCCATGGAAGTGTGCTGCGTAATTACTGCCTGCGCTGCGGGAAGTCATTTGATGCAGAATTTATCAAAAATTCCGCAGGGATCCCTAAGTGTGAATGCGGTGGGGATATTAAACCGGACGTGGTTTTGTACGAAGAGGGACTGGATTCGAGAACGCTCTCGGCTTCGGTGGCCGCGATCTCCGGAGCGGATATGCTGATCATCGGAGGAACGTCGTTGGCGGTTTACCCGGCAGCAGGCCTGATCGACTACTATGAAGGCAATAAGCTGGTCCTGATCAATAAGACGCCGACACCGCAGGACAAAAGAGCGGATCTGGTGCTTCACGGCAGCATAGGTGAGATCATGGATCAGATTCAGGTGCACTGAATATGGAAAAGAAAGAATATCAGATCGGAGACATTGTCCGTCTCAAAAAAAAACATCCTTGCGGCAGCTTTGAATGGGAAATATTAAGAGTCGGGGCGGATTTCAGATTGAAATGTACCGGCTGTGGGCATCAGATCATGATCGCCAGAAAGCTGGTTGAAAAAAACACAAAGGAAATCCGAAAAAAGGCTTGATTATTTTAAATACTTATGGTAGTATTGATTTCTGTGATATATTTATATTTCCTTGCTTCGTGATGCACACGAGGCCAGAGACCAAAAGGAGGTAACGTAAATGAGCAAATATGAATTAGCCGTTGTTGTAAGCGCTAAGATCGAAGACGACGAAAGAGCTGCTACTGTGGATAAGGTAAAAGCTTTAGTTGAGAGATTCGGCGGACAGATTACGAACATCGATGAATGGGGTAAGAAGAGACTTGCTTACGAAGTTCAGAAGATGAGAGAAGCTTACTACTACTTCATTCAGTTTGATGCAGAGACAACAGCTCCGGCTCAGATCGAGAGCCGTATCCGTATTATGGATAATGTCATCAGATTTTTATGCGTAAAACAGGACGAGGCATAACAGAAAGTAGGAAATCATATGAATAAAGTTATTCTAATGGGGCGCTTGACAAGAGACCCGGAAGTAAGATATTCCCAAGGGGAAACACCGATGGCGATCGCCAGATATTCACTTGCGGTAGACCGCAGGGGGCGTAACAGTCAGGATGGACAGACAGCCGATTTTATTAACTGTGTGGCATTTGGCAGACAGGGTGAGTTCGCGGAGAAGTACCTTCACAAAGGCACAAAGATGCTGGTGGAAGGACGTATTCAGACAGGCAGCTATACCAATAAAGACGGGGTGAAAGTCTATACGACAGATGTGATCGTTGAGAATCAGGAATTCGCAGAGAGCAAGAACAGCAGCCAGAATTCCGATAACGGTGGCTTTGCACCGGCAGGGGGCGGACGAGCTCCGGAGCCTATGGCAGCCGGCGACGGGTTCATGAATATTCCGGACGGAATCGAAGAATTACCGTTTAACTAATTTGCAGCGCTGTTTAGAATCAGGAAATGGAGGCAAATCATGGCTTATAATAAGGCAGAGAAGACCGATTCTCCCATGAAGAGAAGAAACGGTATTCGCAGAAGAAAAAAAGTTTGTGTATTCTGTGGTAAAGATAATGTAATTGATTACAAAGACACCAATAAGTTAAAAAGATACGTATCCGAGAGAGGAAAAATCCTTCCTCGTCGTATCACCGGCAACTGTGCGAAACATCAGAGAGCGCTTACTGTAGCAATCAAGAGAGCTCGCCATATTGCACTTATGCCTTATACATGTGAATAATAATGTGTGGAAGACCCGGTTATCTTTTGATAACCGGGTTTTTAGTTTGCGCGCCATGGGCGCGCTCTAACGGGTGCAAGTCCCGAACACGCCCGGATAGTGGGAAGTGTATAGCTGAACAGCAAGGGTGTCCATCGTGAGGTGGAATCTGAAGGAAACTGTAAGCAAATCTCTGGTCCGACGGACAGAAATCACATATAAGGCTAGGCTACGAGAGATAAGTTGGCTAAAAGCAACGAAGTCCAATAACTATCATTTTTGTAGTAGCAGAGTAGATGTGGCGGATATATGGAGAGAAAGAGCGTGCACCTTAAGCGTGGAGGTCTCACAGAGGTTTCATTAGCCTAGTAA
>SVFN01000009.1:0-3071 GCA_015056815.1 Lachnospiraceae bacterium
GTTCGGTTTTGAAGGCACGGGAATAAGAGTGTCAAAGAGCTACTATATTTTATATAGTAGTTTTTTTGTTGCATTTTAAACTTCAGTACGCAGGAACGATATGATCCATGAATTGGTACAGCTGAAAACTGAAAATATTTATGCAAATTGATGATTTTTTGCAAAAAATATATATATTTTTGAGGAAATATATGCTATAATCAATTCATGTAGGAAATTAGTAACTTGTAAATATATGAGAGGTATGGGCTATGGATACAAAGATTTTACTTGAAAACGGAACGAATGAATTGGAAATTTTGGAATTTGTATTAAATGGTAATTCTTATGGAATCAATGTAGCTAAGATTCGTGAGATTATTAATTACCAGGAGGTTACACCGGTTCCCAATGCTCATCCGAGCATTGAGGGAATATTTATGCCGCGTGATGTTATGATCACAGCAATTGATCTAAAGAACTGTTTGCAAAAAGGACAGTCTAAACCAGAAGGACTTTTTATCGTAACTAATTTCAACAAATTGGATATTGCGTTCCATGTTGATCAGGTAATCGGTATTCACAGAGTATCGTGGAGAGATATCATTAAGCCTGGATCTACTGTATCTACTGCTGAGGATAGTATATCTACCGGTATTATCAAGATTGGAGAGAAACTGATCATTATTCTTGATTTTGAGAAGATTGTAACGGATATCAGTCCGGATACCGGATTGAAGGTAGACGAGATTGATGAATTGGGAGTCAGACAGCGTAGTCATATTCCGATTTTGATCGCAGAAGATTCTGTTTTCCTGAATAAGATGATCGTAGAGTCTTTGAAAAAAGCAGGTTATGATAATCTGATTCATACCGAGAATGGTCAGGAGGCATGGGATACCATTGAGATGTTTAGAAGACAGGGAACTTTGAATGAGCATGTTGCCTGTGTGATCACTGATATTGAGATGCCGCTTATGGATGGACATAGGCTTACAAAGCTGATCAAGGATGATGATGAACTGAAAGATATTCCTGTAGTGATTTTCTCATCATTGGTCAATGAAGAAATGCGAAAAAAAGGAGAAGCATTAGGCGCAGATGCTCAGCTTTCAAAGCCGGAAATCGGTAATTTGGTAAAAGAGATAGATAGACTTGTAATGAATAATGACTAAAATGATTGATGCCGGAAAAACAATTAACAAATAAGATATTTTACAGACCGGATGATGAATCCGGTCTGATTTTTTTTTAAGCAGTTTCGATAGAGACGATTGACAGCATTTAGGCTTTTATAGAAGAAACTACTGTTAGAAAAAAGTAATAAAACGGGGAACAAGAAGGGATTATTTATGAAATTGGCAGAGTTGTCCTTATTGGAGAAAACCATAGAAGAAGCAGAATTTGTTTTGGTGGGACTGGGCGAAGAATGGTGGGTGCAACCGGATGAGATAAAGAAAATTGAAAAATACCGTTTACTGTATGAACGTTTGGAGAAGGCAGGACAATTGGAAAGAGGGATTCCTTTTTGGATAGCTTTATATTATGAAAATGAAATACCGCATAAACTCGCTTTTGCTTATCAAAATCTGCACACGTTATTGAAAAATAAAAATTATTTTATAGTTTCAAAAACTCTGGATCCCTATTTAAAAAAATATGGTTTTATAGAAGAAAAGTATGTGAATCCATGTGGCAATCACGAGTTTTTACAATGCACAGAGAAATGTGGAAGCAGGCTTGTGGCTGTAAAGGAGATGATTGCGGATTTAGAAGAATACTTGAACAAAATATGTGAGAATGAGGGTCTTGAAAACAAATGTAAATGCATTGACTGTGGAAGTCGACTTGTGTTCAATAATATCTATGCTGAAAAATATTCGCAAGCTGGTTATGAAAAGAAATGGGAAATCTATATGAAATGGTTACAAGGGACTGTTAATAAAAAGCTGGCTGTACTGGAGCTTGGCGTAGGCATGAATTTCCCCACTGTGATCAGATGGCCGTTTGAAAAAACGGTTTTATATAATCAGAAATCCACTTTTTTTAGAATTAATGAGACTTTGTCAATGCTTACACCGGAAATATCTGAAAGAGGCTATTCGCGCAGTGAAAATTCTGTCGATACAATATTGGCTTGTAAAAAGAACAATATTTCTTTATAATTGAAGTGTGAGTAACGATGTGTAATAGGGGCGGATAAAGCTTCAAAGAGGGAGAGTTACTGAAGATGGCAAATGACGATCCGAACAAAAAACTGTCACCGGAAGAAATAGCAGCTCTTTTTGCTGCAAATTCTTCACCGGCACAAGCAGCAGAACCCAAGACAGAGCCTGATGTGGCCACCACGAATGATGATTCAAACAGAAAGCTGTCACCTGATGAGATTGCAGCTTTGTTTGCTGCGTCTGGAAATGAACCGGTTATGGAAGAAGAACAGAGTGAGCATTATTTGTCTCCGGAAGAAGAAGCGGAAACATTGGAGGATGCCTTAAAATCACGACAGGGCGAAGAAAAAACGGAAGAGAAAAAAGAAAAAGAAGAAGTTGAAATTGATGACCCCAATCATATTCTTGAGGGTGGGGATCCGAACAGGAAATTGACGCCTGAGGAGATAGCAGCTTTATTTGGAAATCCTGGTGGAACACAAATGTCGGACGAGCGAATGACAGAAGAAATCAAAGCAAAAGTCAAAGGGAAGGAAGAAGCAAAGACACCAGGCAAGGACGGCGATCCGAATAAGAAGTTATCGGCGGATGAGATCGCGGCGCTGTTTGCGGCAGGTAATGATTCATCCGTTCTGACAGAGCCGGATGAAATCGAAGAAGGACCGGAGCCGGCAGAAGAACTGGAGGATCACAAAGCCAAAGCTGAAGAAGAGGTAAAGGCACCGGTTGTGGACGGCGATCCGAATAAGAAGTTATCGGCGGATGAGATCGCAGCGCTGTTTGCGGCAGGTAATGATTCATCCGTTCTGGCAGAGCCGGGTGAAATTGAAGAAGAAGCGGAGCAGGCAGAAGAACCGGAGGATCGCAAAGCCAAAGCTGAAGAAGAGGTAAAGGCACCGGTTGTGGACAGCGATCCGAATAAGA
>SVFN01000009.1:3171-131022 GCA_015056815.1 Lachnospiraceae bacterium
GATCCGAATAAGAAGTTATCGGCGGATGAGATCGCAGCGCTGTTTGCGGCAGGTAATGATTCATCCGTTCTGGCAGAGCCGGATGAAATCGAAGAAGAACCGGAGCCGGCAGAAGAACCGGAGGATCACGAAGCCAAAGCTGAAGAAGAGGTAAAGGCACCGGTTGTGGACGGCGATCCGAATAAGAAGTTATCGGCGGATGAGATCGCAGCGCTGTTTGCGGCAGGTAATGATTCATCCGTTCTGGCAGAGCCGGATGAAATCGAAGAAGAACCGGAGCCGGCAGAAGAACCGGAGAAACCGGAGCCGGCAGAAAAAACGGAGAAGTCAGAAGAGCCGGAGGATCACGAAGCCAAAGCTGAAGAAGAGGTAAAGGCACCGGTTGTGGACGGCGATCCGAATAAGAGCCTGTCAGCGGATGAGATTGCAGCATTGTTCGCGACAAGCAATGATATTTCCACAATGGAAAAAACAGACGAAGAGGCAGATGATACTCGTGAAAGATCCGAAGAGAAGACTCCGGAGGATATCAAAAAAGAAGTTGAACTGGATCTGAATAATTCAGATGACTTGGATGTTTTATTGGGGATCAAGGATAAGGATGTTACAGAGATCATTGATGAAATGCATACGGATGATGATGACCTTGCTGAGATCAGTGATCTTTTGAAAAAATCCGATGCCAATGAACTGGTGGATACAGATGATATGCTGGCTGTATTACAACAGGGAATGAACAGTTCGGAGACTCAGCAAGCAGAAACGGAACCGGCGGAAAACAGACAAGTATCGGAGCCTTTTGAACAAGAGGATGCAGAAGCCGAAGAAGAAACCGGAAAGAAGCGCAAAAAGAAAAAAGAAAAGAAAGAGAAAAAAGAACGCAAATCTATCTTCCCGTGGAAACGTAAAAAAGAAGAAGAGCAGACGGAAGAACTTGCACAACCAGCCAATGAAACGGTTCAGAACCGGGAGGCGCAGGATCTGGATGCGGACGAAGCATTTCTGGATGCTTTTATGGCGGCGAGTGAAAAGCAGGAAGAAGGTTCTCAGGCAGAAACGAGCATAAAGCCGGTTGAGACATCAGCTGCAACAGATGCGGAAGAGGCTATGTCTCCGGATCAGCTTGACCAATTGCTTGCTAAGGAAGGAAAAGATGGCAAGGCGAAAGAAACCGGAAAAAAAGGTTTCCTGTCAAAAATCTTCAGTTCTTTGCTGGAAGAAGTAGAAGAAGAGTTGCCGGAAGAAGGAGAAGCAGAAGATAAAGCTGCGGACAAAAAAGCCAAGAAAGAAAAAAAGAAGAAAGATAAAAAAGGCAAGAAGGCTGCCGATGCCGATGATAACGGTGCTATTTTGGAAGAAATGGATGCTGAAGGCGACGGCAAAAAGAAGAAAAAGCCGAAAAAAGAGAAGAAACCAAAGAAGCCCAAAGAGCCCAAGAAGCCGTCGGAGGAAGATGGAAAGAAACTTCCAAAGAAACCGGTCATCCGTATCTTTGTACTCAGCTTTTCTTTGATGGTAATGATCATTCTGATAGCAAATATTTTGCCGGGAGTATTAGCATTAAGCAATGCACGAAAGGCATTTTATGAAAAGGATTATCTGACGACTTATCAGGAGATGATCGGAAAGAAGCTGAATGAGAGCGACTCGATCATTCTTGAGAAATCGACGATTATCCTGAAGGTACAGCGTAAATACAGTGCTTATAAAAATTTCCTTGCAGTTGGCATGAAGCCGCAGGCTCTGAATGCGCTGCTGGAGGGACAGGCTGTATACGAAAAGCTGAAAAAGGAAGCCGAAGATTTCGGTATTCTGGATGAGGTTGATGACATTCATGACAATATCGTCGCAGCACTTGAAGATACTTTCGGTGTTTCGGAAGAAAGAGCGAAAGAGATCAATGCCATGCAGACAGATCTGGCTTATACCAAGGCGATCAGGCAGATACTTGGCATGGAGGCATCTCCGGAAAGTGCGATGACAGAAAAACAGACGGAATCTGCTACAAAAGAGACCGAACCGGTGGAAGAAACGGATCCGATGGAAGAATATGAAGATATCCTGCCGGAAGAACTTCAATAGGAAAAACAGAATCATATAAAGATCGATCAAACGCATGGGAAGTGTCGGACCAGTACTTCCCATGCGCATTTCTTTTATGGGGAACTATACAAATCCGACAGGAAATAACAAAATTTCATTTGCAGGACCATAAATATATGTTAATATGAAACGGAAAGACCAATCGGATACGGAGGATAACATGATAGCGATTATTGATTATGATGCCGGAAATATAAAAAGTGTGGAAAAAGCATTGCTGCATCTGGGCGAAGAAGTCTGTGTCACCAGAGATGCGCAGACGATCCTGCATGCCGAAAAAGTGATACTGCCCGGGGTTGGAGCCTTTGGGGATGCGATGAATAAACTGAACAGTTACGGATTGACCGATGTAGTCAAAGAGGTCGCAACACGAAATATCCCGCTTTTGGGAATCTGTCTGGGACTGCAGCTGCTGTTTGAATACAGTGAAGAAAGTGAAGGCGTAGAGGGACTTGGCATTTTGAGAGGCGAAGTAGTCAGGATACCTGATCAGGAAGGCTTAAAGATTCCGCATATTGGCTGGAATTCTTTGAAATATCCGAATGAAGGCAGACTGTTCAAAGGAATACCGGAAGAATCTTATGTCTATTTTGTCCATTCTTATTATCTTAAGGCAAAAGAGAAAGAAATTGTAACAGCCACCACAGAATACAGTACGTTGATTCATGCTTCCGTCGAGAAGGGAAATGTATTTGCCTGTCAGTTTCATCCTGAAAAGAGTTCGGAAACAGGATTGCAGATTCTGCGTAATTTTGTAAAAATCGGCAGGGAGGAATAATCATGTATACAAAAAGAATCATACCATGTCTGGATGTAAACGGCGGAAGAGTCGTAAAAGGTGTTAATTTTGTGAATCTGATTGATGCCGGCGATCCTGTGGAGATTGCGAAGGCTTATGATAAAGAAGGTGCAGACGAACTGGTCTTTTTGGATATCACAGCTTCCTCGGACGCGCGAAGAACGGTCGTAGACATGGTGGAACGTGTGGCGGAAAATGTGTTTATACCTTTTACCGTAGGCGGGGGAATCCGTAAGGTAGAAGATTTCAGAGAGATTCTTCGCGCCGGTGCGGACAAGGTAAGTGTCAATTCGGCAGCGATCATGAACCCGCCGCTTATTTCGGAGGCGGCGGAGAAATTCGGAAGCCAGTGTGTTGTGGTAGCCATTGATGCCAAAAGGAGAGCGGATGGTTCGGGATGGAACATTTTCAAAAACGGAGGTCGTGTCGATATGGGGATCGATGCAGTGGAATGGGCGATCGAGGCAGACAGACTCGGTGCCGGTGAGATTCTTTTGACCAGTATGGACTGTGATGGCACGAAGGCAGGATATGATCTGGAATTGACCAGAGCAATTGCGGAGAGTGTCTCTATACCGGTTATTGCATCAGGCGGCGCGGGGACGAAAGAACATTTTTATGATGCCCTGACGGAAGGAAAAGCAGATGCGGCTCTGGCCGCTTCGTTATTCCACTTTAAAGAGCTGGAGATCAAGGAATTAAAGCAGTATCTGAGAGAACGGGAAATCTCGGTGCGATTCTAAAAAAGAAAATGATGGCAGATACTTGATTTCAACACTTCAATCTGATAAAGTATTAAAGACGTAATAAGGAGAATAAAAGATGGCAGCGATCAGCAATGACTGGCTGGAACCTTTAAAACCGGAGTTTTCAAAAGAGTATTATAAGGATCTGTATCGGAAGATCGTGGAAGAATACAGGACACATGTGATCTTTCCGCCGTCGGATGATATTTTTAATGCTTACAGCCTGACTCCTCTGCATGAGGTAAAGGTTGTGATCATCGGACAGGATCCCTATCACAATGTGGGGCAGGCTCACGGGCTTTGTTTTTCCGTGAAGCCGGATGTGGATATCCCGCCGTCGCTTGTCAATATTTATAAAGAACTGCACGATGATCTGGGGTGTACGATCCCGAATAACGGTTATCTTGTCAAATGGGCAAAACAGGGTGTGCTCATGCTTAATACCGTTCTGACTGTACGGGCACATCAGGCTAATTCCCACAGGGGGATCGGCTGGGAAGAGTTTACCGATGCGACTATCAGGATCCTGGACAGGCAGGATCGCCCCATTGTATTTATTCTGTGGGGAACACCGGCACAGAAAAAGAAACAGATGCTTCATAATTCGAAACATCTGATTCTGGAAGCACCGCATCCGAGTCCTTTGTCAGCATACAGAGGTTTTTTTGGAAGCAGACCGTTTAGCAAGACAAATGCTTTTCTGGAGGAAAACGGACTGACACCGATCGACTGGCAGATTGAGAATGTATAGGCAGCAGACAGCGCCTGCATATAGAGCATGGAGATGTTCTGACCACAGCCAAAGGGGGCTTTGGACGGATCCGAAACCTGCAAGGAAAACAAAAAGAGGAGAAACATTATGGAAAAGAAACCTTTTGTAACAAAGGAACAGATTGAAGAGATCGTAAAAAAATATCCGACTCCGTTTCATATTTATGATGAAAAGGGGATCCGCGAAAATGCAAAGGCGGTACAGGAGGCTTTTGCATGGAACAAAGGCTTTAAAGAGTTTTTCGCGGTAAAGGCCAATCCTAATCCGGCATTGATCAGTATCCTGAAAGAATATGGTTGCGGTTGTGACTGTTCTTCCATGACAGAATTAATGCTTTCCCATGCCATGGAACTTGATGGTGAGAGCATCATGTTTTCTTCGAATGATACACCGTTAGAAGAATTTGAATATGCGGATCAGATCGGTGCGATCATCAATCTGGATGACTTTACACATATTCAGTGTCTGGAAGAAACACTGGGAAAACTTCCAAAGACTCTTAGCTGCCGTTATAATCCGGGCGGAGTCTTTCAGATGAGTAACGGTATCATGGATAATCCCGGAGATGCCAAATATGGATTTACTACAGAACAGTTGTTTGAAGGTTATCGGATCATGAAGGAAAAGGGAGTGGAGAACTTCGGGCTTCATGCATTTCTGGCGAGCAATACGGTGACAAATGAGTATTATCCCATGCTGGCGAAAGAGCTTTTTGAGCTGGCGGTCAAATTAAAAGAGGAGACAGGCGCGCATATCCGCTTTATCAATCTTTCAGGTGGAGTAGGTATTCCTTATACACCGGATCAGGAGCCCAATGATATCAGAGTGATCGGGGAGGGAGTCCGTAAAGTATACGAAGAAGTGCTGGTGCCGGCAGGAATGGATGACGTGGCGATCTATACTGAAATGGGGCGTTTTATGATGGGACCTTACGGTGCGCTTGTGACAAAAGCAATCCATGAAAAGCACACGCATAAAGAGTATATCGGCGTAGATGCCTGTGCAGTCAATCTGATGCGCCCTGCCATGTATGGTGCATATCATCACATTACGGTACTTGGAAAAGAAGATGCAGCCTGTGATCATAAATACGATGTGACAGGATCGTTGTGTGAGAACAATGACAAATTTGCCATTGACCGGATGCTGCCGCAGATTGATAAGGGAGATTATCTTGTGATCCATGATACGGGTGCTCATGGTTTTGCTATGGGATACAACTACAATGGTAAACTGAAATCGGCAGAGCTTTTACTGAAAGAAGACGGCAATGTGGAACTGATCCGCAGGGCAGAAACCCCACAGGACTATTTTGCAACGCTGGATCAGTGGGATATTTACCATAAAATGGGATTTTGAAAAAAATGATTTTAGGTGTTTACATACAGCTGATTAGATGTTATACTCTTCTAGTGTGATTTTAACCGGCGCTAGGTTACGGGAGTGTCCCGTTACTTGGTTCGGCCATATTGAAAAGGAGGAAATCAAATGATTTCAAAGGAAAAGAAAACAGCAATCATCAATGAGTATGCAAGAACATCCGGTGACACAGGTTCACCTGAGGTACAGATCGCAGTTCTGACTGCAAGGATTAAAGAGCTCACTGAGCATTTGAAGGAGAATCCGAAGGATTTCCATTCAGCTAGAGGTCTTCGTAAAATGATTGGTAGAAGACGTGGATTACTGGACTATCTTAAGAAAAAAGATCTGGAAGGATACCGCGCTTTGATCGAGAAACTTGGAATCAGAAAATAATCCGGTGGTTAGTAAGGGCGGAACATTTCCGCCCTTTTCATGTTTTACATTGGAACATACGGATGGTTTACAAAAGAAGCGCTTACTTTTGTGAGTAGCTGTATGGGACAAGCAGACGGAAACTGCAATGTGAACAGAACTGGACAGAAAAAGATTTCCGAGACCACTGAATAGAATATATGGAAACACGAGATCCGGTGTGTTTTATTCAGTAGTTTCGGTGTCTTCTGTCTAAGAACAAAGAATAATCGTTAAGCGCAGAATAGGAGAAAAATATGTATAAGACTTACAGTTTGGAACTGGCCGGCCGTACACTTTCTGTTGATATCGGCAGAGTCGGCAAGCAGGCAAATGGATGTGCATTCATGCACTATGGTGACACCACTGTTTTATCAACGGCGACCGCTTCTGAGAAGCCCAGGGATGGGATTGATTTCTTCCCTTGCAGCGTTGAATATGAAGAAAAATTATATTCCGTGGGAAAGATTCCAGGAGGATTCAATAAGCGTGAGGGTAAGGCAAGCGAGAACGCAGTGCTGACAAGCCGCGTGATCGACCGTCCGATGCGTCCGTTATTTCCGAAGGATTACCGCAATGACGTTACATTGAACAATATGGTAATGAGTGTGGATCCGGAGTGCAGACCTGAGCTTGTGGCGATGTTAGGTACTTCTATCGCGACCTGCATTTCTGACATTCCGTTTGACGGCCCCTGTGCGATGACACAGATCGGCATGAAGGACGGAGAATTCGTTGTGAATCCGGGACAGCTTGTATGGGACAAGGGAGATCTTCGCATGACCGTAGCTTCTACTGCCGAGAAAGTGATCATGATCGAAGCCGGTGCAAATGAGCTTCCTGAAGCGAAGATCTTGGAAGCAATCTATATGGCGCATGAAGTAAACCAGACCATTATCAAGTTTATCAATGAGATCGTGGCTGAGGTTGGCAAGCCGAAACATACTTATGAGAGTTGTGCAGTGCCTCAGGAGCTGTTTGATGAGATCAAGAAAATCGTAACACCGGAAGAGATGGAAGAAGCTGTCTTTACCGATGAGAAACAGGTACGTGAGGAAAACATCCGTAACATTACAGCAAAATTGGAAGAAGCATTTGCCGAGAACGAAGAGTGGCTGGCTATTTTGCCGGATGCGATTTACCAGTATCAGAAGAAGACTGTTCGCAAGATGATCTTAAAAGATCATAAGCGTCCTGACGGAAGAGCTTTGGATCAGATCAGACCGCTTGCCGCAGAAGTCGATATCATTCCGCGTGTCCATGGTTCAGCCATGTTCACGAGAGGACAGACACAGATCTGTAATGTATGTACCCTTGCACCGCTTTCGGAGGTACAGAAGGTAGACGGTCTGGATGAGAATATTACATCAAAGCGCTATATGCATCATTATAATTTCCCGTCTTATTCCGTTGGTGAGACGAAAGTCAGCCGCGGACCGGGCAGAAGAGAGATTGGACATGGAGCACTTGCAGAGAGAGCACTTTTACCGGTATTACCGTCAGAGGAAGAATTCCCTTATGCGATCCGTACCGTATCTGAGACTTTTGAGTCAAATGGATCCACTTCCATGGCTTCCACCTGTTCTTCCTGTATGTCACTGATGGCAGCGGGTGTTCCGATCAAGAGGATGGTAGCCGGTATTTCCTGTGGTCTTGTGACGGGAGACACCGATGACGATTATGTACTTCTGACCGATATCCAGGGCCTGGAAGATTTCTTCGGCGATATGGACTTTAAGGTGACGGGTACGACCGAAGGTATCACAGCAATCCAGATGGATATCAAGATCCATGGTCTTACCAGACCGATCGTGGAAGGCGCTATTGCAAGATGTCGTGAAGCAAGAATCTTTATTATGGATAACTGTATGAAGAAAGCAATCGCGCAGCCTCGTCCGGAAGTTGGTGAATTTGCACCGAAGATCATCTCTTTACAGATCGATCCGGATAAGATCGGTGATGTGGTTGGACAGAGAGGCAAGACCATCAATGAGATCATTGCGCGTACCGGTGTTAAGATTGATATTACAGACGACGGTATGGTATCTGTATGTGGCACAGACCGCGAAATGATGGATCAGGCAGTTGAGATGATCCAGATCATTACGACAGAGTTTGAACAGGGACAGATCTTTACAGGTAAGGTTGTCAGCATTAAAGAGTTTGGTGCATTCATCGAGTTTGCACCGGGCAAAGAGGGAATGGTGCACATTTCCAAGATTGCAAAAGAAAGAATCAATCATGTGGAAGATGTCCTGACATTAGGCGACAAGGTTACGGTTGTATGCCTTGGCAAAGATAAGATGGGGCGCATCAGTTTCTCCATGAAAGATGTAAAACAGGCTTAAGGCGGATATCAGAGACTGTTTCGGAAACGAAACAGTCTCTTTTTGTGAAAAAAATATAGAAAAATCAGCAATTTTTGTTTTACTTTTATACAAAAAAATGTTAAAATAAAGATGCTTGAAAGAATTATCGGGGTGTTAAGCATGGGATTTTTTGCAAATCTGTTTGGCGGGAAAAAGAATGAAAAAGCCGAAGCGGCTATGTATGCAAGGTTTCAAAAGGAGTTTGCGGAAAAAGAACTCCGTTTAAGCAGGGAACATGAACAGGAAATGAACCGGCTTAAGGAAGAACATGATGCAGAGTTAAATAAGATGAAGATTCTGTATTACGAGCAGATCGAGGATATTCAGACAGCGTTTCGGAATAAGACGGGGGCGCTCAAAAAGGAGCTGGAGGACTATAAAGCATCCAGTGGTGCCGATGAGTTAAATGCAGCGCATAATGCGGAACTGGATAAAATGAAGAATCTGTATTATGAACAGATTGATGAGATTCAGACAGCTTTCCGCAATCGTAATGCTTCTTTGGAAAAAGAGATCGAAGAGTATAAAGAAAAAGTGAAAGTGGCAGGCGGCGTGGCTCAGCGTCAGAAAGCAGAACTGGAGAAGATGAAGAATCTTTACAGTGAGCAGATTGATGAGATTCAGGAAGCTTTCCATAATAAGAATGACTCCATACGCGAAGAAATGTCACAGAAAGAACGTGATGATGTGCGTATCATGCATGAGGCACATGAAGCGGAACTGGAGAGAATGCGCAGGATCACGGACGAGCTTGTGGAGAATATCCACGAGAAGTATCAGGAGCAGATCGAAGCAATCGAGATGGAAAAAGAGCAATACAGGCGGCAGATGCTTTTATATAAGGAAAATTCCGAGGCGGATGAAGCTCAGCTGGAGAAGATGAAGAAGCTGTATGATGAGCAACTGCAGGAAGTGGCAGAAGCATTCCGCCATAAGAACGCTTCTTTGGAAGCACAGCTGGAGCGGGTAAACAAGCAGCTTGAAAAACTGGCTGCAGGCTAATTGTTAACTGAATATGTGGGAAGTGTTCAGCTTCCCATGATATATATTAAAAACGAAAGGGAGAGAAAAGATGGGCTTATTTGATCTTGACAGTTTCAAACACAAGAATAATGAGACACCGGAGACACCGGCACCGGCACCTGCGGCGTCTGATGAAATTCAGGTTACGGAGATAGGAGCAGATGATTCGGCTATTCAGTCAGCAAGAGATGCAGTGGAGGCAATGAAGAATAATTCGTTCTTCTCGAATCAGCCGGTTGTGGCTGAGACACCGGCAGCGGAAGCAGTTGCATCAGAGGGATTTGCAGGTGGATATGATGCGCCTGCAGCAAGTGCAGCGGAGGCAGTTGCACGCATGAATAATCCTTTACCGGTCACAGAGCCGGAAGCAGTACCGGGGATGGCTCCTGCAGAAGCAGTGGTACCGGTAGTTGCAGAAGAAGCTCCGCAGTGGAAGAAAGATATGGATGCAGCGGGCAGTACAGTGGCGGATAAGGCAGCTCAGATTTCAGAGAGCGTTAAATCACAGCTTGCAGAGATCGAGGTTTCTGTTGCAAGACAGCTTCAGGAATTACAGGATACGATGAAAGCACAGCTTCAGTTCGTTGAGGAAAGTGTAAAAGTAGCTGTAAAAGAGGCCGGAGCATCTACGGAAAGAGTCGTAGAAGAAGAAAAACTGAAACTTACTTCAGCATTTGACTTAGAGAAGCAGACTATGAATGCCGGCTTCGAACAGAGAGTTCAGGAGCTTGAGGAGAAACATGCTGCTGAGATCAGAGAACTGAAAGAAGCTCAGACTCAGGAAATCTCCCAGATGAGAGACGAAAAACTGAATTCACTGGACAAGATGAAACAGATGTACAGCGATCAGATGGAAGAGATGCAGACTGCATATCGCGAGAAGAACGCTGCGCTTAAGAGAGAGATGGATCAGTATAAGGAGAAAGTTGATATTCTCCAGTTGCAGTTACAGGACAATGGGGCAGCAGCGGCGACAGTATCTGTTCCGACTCCGTCTGTGACATCTCCGGTTGAGGCACCTTCTGCTTTTGAATAAGCCAGGCGACGAAAAGAGCTCCGCTAAATAAGGAATACTTTATCAAAAGACCGTTATCAGAATGATAACGGTCTTTTTTTGGTTCTGAAAGAAAGCTTGTTCTGAAATGAGATGTTTGTACATATATTGTTAGAGAAATTGAGAGAAGGATTAAAAGAATGGAGGGAAAGAAGGAATCGCTTAAAAATCTGTTTCCGGTTTCAATTCGGGAACCGTTTGAGATCATCTGGGAAAAAGCGGAGATGATCGAAGAGGTACGGCTGAGGGTATCTATGCCGGTGTGTATATACTTACAGGGGGAAGAGTATTTCCTGAGTAAAGAAGGAGAACTGACCGGACATGTGGAGGAGGCGTTTACGATTACAGCCAGACAGCTTGACGCCGTTTTTCAACATATTTGTGAGTACTCACCTTATGCATATATGGAAGAACTGAAGCGTGGATTTCTGACTGTGGCAGGGGGACACAGGATTGGAGTGGCGGGGCAGATCCTGGCAGATAAAGAGCGGGTGGAAAGTCTGAAAAATGCAAGATTTTTGAATATCCGTATCTCTCATGAAATATTGGGAGCAGCAGATCGGATACTGCCTTGCATCGTTCAAGACAAGAAGTTTTTATCGACTTTGATCTTGTCGGCTCCGGGAGCAGGTAAGACAACGTTGCTTCGAGATCTGATCAGACAGCTTTCCGATGGAAATGCCCTGGTGTCACCGGAAAAGGTCGGTGTGGTTGATGAACGAAGCGAGATCGCAGGATGTTATCAGGGAATCCCGCAGAATCACATGGGAATCCGAACGGATGTGCTGGATGCCTGCCCCAAGACAAAAGGAATGATGATGCTGATCCGGTCCATGTCTCCACAGATCGTGGCGATTGATGAGCTTGGAGGAAATGAAGATATCGAGGCCTTGCAGAAAGTTGTACATTGCGGTTGCCGTGTACTTGTCACAATCCATGGGGAGAGCCTGGAAGAACTGAAGCACAAGGAGGAAATGAAGAGACTCCTGGGGAATCAGATCTTTGAACGCTTTGTCGTACTAAAAAAAGAGGGAGGAAAGAGAACAAGCGAGATACTGGATCAAAAGGGAGGCGTTATATGCTGCGTGTAGCCGGCTGCGTGTGCATTCTTTTGGGAATGGGAGGATATGGGAGTTGTATGGCACAGGAGTATGAAAACAGACTGAACGGATGGATAGAGATCGAACAGCTGCTGTCAGGGCTGATCGGATATATTTCCTATGAAAAGGCTTCCCTGACCGAAGCACTGATGAACGTGCTGGGAGAAACCGGGGAAAAAACAAAGGCTTTTGTAAACAATCTGCTGGAGAGGATCGGGAAGAAAGAGGGAGAAACACTGGGTGAGATCTGGAGAGAAGAAAGTGAGATCTTTTGGGAGATACTGGGGGAAGAGAAAGAAGAATTTGCAAATCTGATGGAACAGTCCGGCTATCTGGAACGGGAAATGCAGCTTAGGATCCTGGAAAGATATCGTCAAAAACTGTTGGAAAGGATTCGTATACGGAAGGAGAAAAGAGAAGGAAGGATGAGGGTATATTATGCAGCAGGAATCATGGGAGGACTGTTTTTTTGCATTCTGCTGTGGTAGGAGGATTTTATGGAAGTCGGAGTATTGTTTAAGATAGGTGCAGTTGGAATTCTGGTTACGATCCTGTCTCAGGTATTAAAACACAGTGGCAGGGAGGAACAGTCGTTTTTGGTAACGCTGGCGGGACTGATCCTGGTACTGGGTTGGATCGTTCCTGATATCTATGAACTGTTTCAGACAGTAGAGACGTTTTTTGATTTAGGGTAGGAAAAGAGAATGAAGGATGCAAAGCTCTGTCTGCTAACATTGTTTTTGGTAATGATGATCGCTTATTTTAAACAGGAGAATCCAAAGATTGCATTTGTGCTGAAGATTTCAGGAAGCGTATTTCTTGCGCTTACTGTGATGAAACGGTTTGAGGAGTTCTATCTGTCATACGGGGAAGTATTTTGCTTTTTCCGGGATTATGCCTCTTACATCAGGATTTTTGTGAAAGCGATGGGAATCTGTTATCTTTGTGAATTTGTCTCGAACATTGCAAAAGAGGAAGGAATGCAAAACTTGAGTACGCAGGTTGAGATGCTCGGAAAACTGTCGGTGTTTTCACTGGGAATTCCGGTACTGGCGACGATTTTTCAATATTTACAGCGTTTTTTAAACTAAGAAGATCGGGGGTAGGAGAGTGAGAGATGAGTTGTGACATGGACGGTCTTTTGACACAAGTGCTGCCCTCAGAAATGCTGGAAAACATGGAAAACCAGATGGCAGCCCTGTTTGGGGAAATGAATTTTTCCTATCGTACATTTTTTGGGATGCTTTTGGAGGGACGAATACAGGAAGGTATTGCATATTTGTCAGAGTGCATCAAAGGATTGGGGGTTTCGCAGATCAGTGCGGGGAAAAAACTGCTGCTGTCTGTGTTACTAATGGGAATTCTTGGAAGCATTTTACAGCTTGTCTCCGAATCTGCAATACAAAAGCAGATCGCGCAGACCGGACAATATTTATTGGTTTGTATCGCTGCAACGATCCTGCTCGGAATCTGCGAGGAGGGTTATCAGATCTGCAGTGCTTTTCTGGCAAAGGAGGAACAGTTTTTGCAGATCCTGCTTCCGGTCTTTTGCATGACGCTCACGCTGGAAAGCGGAGCGGTTACGGGGTATGGCTATTACCAGCTTACACTTTTGATCCTGTATTATATGCAGCTTGTGATAAAATGTGTGTTTTTTCCTGCGATCCGGGTGTATGCAGCTTTTGTTCTGCTGAATAATCTCGGAAAGAAAAAGCGGTTTGAACAAATGCAGAATCTGTGCAAACAGGTTATTGAATGGGGGACAAAAGCGGGAATGTATGTAGGGATCGGAAGTTTCTGGCTACAGGGATCTCTTTATCCGAAACTGGATGCAAACAGGAGAAATCTCCTGATAAAAGGCGTCGGGATGATACCGGGGATTGGGGATATCAGTGAAAATGCCTCTTCGATTCTGATCGGTGCGCTACAGTTGACAAAGAGTTGCCTTGGCATTGCGGGGGCGGCTGGAATCTTATTATTGCTGATCGTTCCGATCCTGAAGGCCGGAGCCGCAGGGGTTGGGATGAAGCTGATTGGCAGCCTGCTGCAGATGCTTGGGGAAAAAAGGATATCGGAAATAGCTGATCAGATCGGAACTGCACAGTTCTGTTTTGTAAGGCTTTTGCTGTGCGAAGCGGGAATCCTTCTGATAAGTCTGGCAGTGATCGCGCTTTGTACGAGTCATGGATAGTTATGAATGCGGGGAGTGAGAATATGTATCGGTGGGTGATCCTGTGCCTGGGGATGGATATCCTGTCAGAGGGAAAGATTTCCAGAAAATTTGATCCGTATATGATGTTTCTGGCAGGTGTGATCGTTCTGGCCGCACTGCTGGACGGAGTGAGTGCAAAAACAGATCGGTATCCTGAAACATTCCGGGAGTTTTTAACAGAAAATCTGGAGACCATAGAGAACAGAATGAAAACAGCTTCAGAGAAACAGTTTGAAAAAAGCCTTTGGGATTTAGAGGAGAAGGAACAACTAAAACGGGAGGAAGGAGGGAATGTTGAGATTGAAGTCGTTATCACAGATTAACCGGTGGTTTCAACAGATCGGGAAGGACAGACTGGTCATATTGATGATCGCCGGTGCGCTTCTTCTGGCGGTCAGTTCGCCGGTATCAGAATACGCAGGAGTATTTCGAAACGACAAAGAAAAGCAGATAAAGGGAGAAACAGATACCACAAAGAATCCATCGGCCCGGGTTTTGAAAGAGAGGATGGACGGGACGGGCATGGACTCGCAGGATTATATAGAGAATACGGAAAAAAGATTGAAGGAAGTACTTTCCAAGATCAAAGGCGCAGGTAAAACAGATGTGATCCTCATGACGAACGGATCCGGGGAATTGGTCTTGGAAAAAGACCGGCCATACGAAAGAGAGAACCTGAATGAAACAGACGCTCAGGGTGGCAACAGAAGTCGCAGTACAATGAAAGATGAGGAAACAACGGTGTTTTGGAAGGACACCGATGGGAAGGAATTGCCATTTATCGCAAAGGAACTAAACCCCAAGGTGACCGGAGTGCTTGTGGTTTGCCAGGGCGGAGGAAACGCGAGAGTAAAAAGAGAGATAAGCGATGCGATAATGGCATTATTTGATCTTGATGTGCATAAAATAAAAATAGCTGAAATGAGATCTGATTAAGCAAAGAAGGAGAGTTATGAAATATGAAGAAGCAGTGGAATAAGATATGGAAACGCAATCAGGTGATGATCACAGCGTTAGCCTGTATGATCGCGCTGGCCGGATATCTGAATTTTACAGGCAGGGAATTGAAAAAAGAGGCGATTTATACATCGATCGGGGGAAAAAACGCGGAGGATACAAAGAAGGTGGCAAACCAGAACAGTCTGCAGCCGGAAGAGAGCGCAGATTATATTTACGACATTTCCATGGAAGATCTGGAGGAATCAGCGGATATAGAAAGCCTTGATGAGGATATGACAGCAAAAACAACAGATCCGGTTATGGAAGAGCTGGCAGATCCGGAACTGGAAGAAACAACGGCCAGGGACCTGCCTCTGGATGAAGCATCAACGGAAAAAGCACAGGCAGTGACAGGAGAAGAGTTTGCAAAAGGGGCAAAAGAGGGAGAGAACCCGGGGGAAGCGGTATTTACCAATACTACCGGAGTCCTGTCTTTGGAACAGGCAAATCTGATGCGGGAACAGGTAAGGGCACAGAATCGTGAGACACTTCTTGGAATCATCAATCATAAAGGAATCTCCGAAGAGGCTAAGACACAGGCTGTGAGCAGTATGGTGGAAATGACGCAAATCGCGAAAAAAGAGTGTGATGCACAGATCCTTTTGGAAGCCAAAGGATTTGAGCATGCAGTTGTCAGCATCAGCGGTGAGCGGGCTGATGTGATGGTTGCCGCCAGTGAACTGACGGATGCACAGAGGGCGCAGATCGAAGATATCGTAAAGCGAAAGACAGAGATTGCAGCTGAAAATATTGTGATCACTCCGATCAGTAATCCATAAGCAAAAGGGTTTAGGGAGAAGATACATCTGTGGAGAAATGCCGTTATGGATTAATGGCGGAAAAAAGGGGTGTAAACATAAGAAAAGTGTGCTATAATCATAAGGATTGCGTTTTTTGATAGGTACATAGTGATACAGGAGGAAGTTATGAGTGATTATGCAAATGAAATAAACAGGAGAAGAACCTTTGCCATTATTTCGCACCCCGATGCCGGAAAAACCACATTGACGGAAAAGTTTCTGTTATACGGAGGAGCGATCAATCTGGCCGGCAGCGTAAAGGGGAAAGCAACTGCCCGCCATGCGGTTTCCGACTGGATGGAGATCGAGAAGGAAAGAGGTATTTCCGTTACCTCCTCCGTATTACAGTTTGAATATGATGATTTTTGCATCAATATTCTGGATACACCGGGACATCAGGATTTCTCGGAAGACACTTACCGTACATTGATGGCAGCCGATTCAGCGGTCATGGTCATCGATGGATCCAAGGGAGTGGAGGCACAGACCAGAAAGCTGTTTAAGGTCTGTGTTATGAGACATATACCGATCTTTACATTTATCAACAAAATGGATCGTGATGCCAATGATACCTTTGAACTGCTGGATGAGATTGAGAAGGAGCTTGGGATAGCGACCTGTCCGGTAAATTGGCCCATTGGTTCCGGGAAAGCGTTCAAGGGTGTTTATGAGAGAGAAAGTAGGAGTATCTTTACATACTCAGATACACAAAAAGGTACAAAAGAGGGAGACACGACTGTGATCAGCATCGATGATGAGACAGCTGTAAAAGAGGCGATCGGAGAGGATGCCAGAGCACTTTTATCAGATGAGATCGAACTATTAGACGGTGCGAGTGCAGAGTTTGATCTGGAACTTGTACAAAAAGGAGAACTGACACCGGTATTTTTCGGATCTGCGCTGACAAACTTTGGTGTGGAAGTCTTTTTACAGCATTTCCTGAAAATGACGACGACTCCCTTGCCAAGAATGTCGGATAAAGGATTGATCGACCCGGTAGAGAATGATTTCTCCGCATTTGTTTTTAAGATTCAGGCGAATATGAACAAAGCGCACAGGGACAGAGTGGCATTTATGAGGATCTGCTCAGGAAAGTTTGATGCTTCCATGGAGGTGAAACATGTACAGGGAGGCAAGACCATGCGACTTTCCCAGCCGCAGCAGATCATGGCAGACTCCCGTAAGATACTGGAGGAAGCTTATGCTGGAGACATTATCGGTGTGTTTGACCCGGGTATCTTTTCAATCGGCGATACCATCTGTGCACCAAAGGAGAATTTTTCGTACGAAGGGATTCCGACCTTTGCGCCGGAGCATTTTGCGAGAGTACGACAGATGGATACCATGAAGAGAAAACAGTTTATCAAGGGAGTAAACCAGATCGCACAGGAAGGCGCGATCCAGATCTTCCAGGAATATAATACCGGCATGGAGGAGATCATTGTCGGCGTTGTCGGTGTGCTGCAGTTTGATGTATTGAAATATCGTCTGGAGAACGAATACAATGTGGAGATAAAGCTGGAGCCACTGCCGTATGAGCATATACGCTGGATTGAGAACAAAGAGATCGATCTGGATAAGATCACAGGTACATCTGATATGAAGAAGGTCAAAGATCTGAAAGGGAATCCGCTTCTTCTTTTTGTCAACAGCTGGTCAGTGGGGATGACCCTTGATCGCAATGAAGGATTGGTTCTGACTGAATTTTCCAGGAACTAAGAGCGGGGCGGTAACGGCAAAAAGTGTAGGACAAGGTATCTGTATGAAAAAATGGAATGGGACGAGGATAAGTCTGATAGCGGCAGTGGTACTGCTGGGCTTTGGAGGCTGCGGCAGAGAGCGTGCGGACGTTTCCGACACAATAGTGACTGAGAAAGTCCGGGTGGAAGAAACACTGATCGAAACAGAGCCGGAAGAAGTGCAAAAGCGGAAGGAGGTAGTACCGAAACAGCAGGAAGTGAAAGAATGTGTTCCGGTCGCAGAACCGAAGCTGATCGAACCGGCGGTCTATGATGAGACAGCGCGCAAAGAGGCAATGGATGAACAGATCTCCTATTATTATTATAATACCTTGCCGGAAGAGGATAAAAAGATCTATGAAGAAGTATATTTGGCAATCTGTAACAGGCAGGAGGCAGTTGTCTCCACGCTGGAGCAGGATAAGCTGGAAGATATTTATCAGCTTGTGATGATGGATCACCCGGAGATCTTTTATTCGGAAGGCTATGTCTGCACCAGACATCTGAAAGGGGACAGACTTGAGAAACTGACTTTTTCCGCAAAGATCAAATGGGACGAAGAAGAGATCCAAAGAAG
This sequence comes from Lachnospiraceae bacterium, assembly GCA_015056815.1. Taxonomy (GTDB): domain Bacteria; phylum Bacillota; class Clostridia; order Lachnospirales; family Lachnospiraceae; genus SIG333. Next base: position 21,238 of record SVFN01000009.1, read on the forward strand.
GCAGCAGGCGGTGGCTGCTTATACGCAGGAATGTCTGGCCCGGATGCCCGGGGGAGAAGATCAGTTTGGACAGATCAAGTATATTTATGATTACCTGATCGGGAAGACACAATATGTGCCGGAGGCTTCTGAGAACCAGAATATCTGCTCTGTCTTTATGAATCAGAAGAGCGTCTGCCAGGGGTATGCGGAAGCGACGCAGTATCTGTTGCAAAAACTCGGTTTTGAAGCCGCGGTTGTGACAGGTGAAGCAGAAGGCGGAGGACATGCCTGGAATCTGGTCAGGGCAGACGGCGAATACTACTATCTGGATACAACATGGGGAGACGTGGATTACAGAAGTGTGACGGGAGAAAAAAGCATGGAGGACAACATGCCGGTCAATTATGATTATTTCCTGATCACGACAGAACAGCTGTTGAAAACCCATACGCCGGATGCGGACTACAGGCTCCCGGTATGTACCGCTGTGACGGATAATTATTATGTGCGCATGGGGACTTTATTTGAGACCATGGATGAAGCCAAGGTCGCAGACTGCTTTATTAGGGCAAAGGCGGACGGACGAAATACCATTACGTTTAAAGCGGTGGATGGTGAAGTATATGAGAGCTTGAAACAATATCTGCTGACGGAACAGAAGGTATTTGATTTTATTGAAGAAAGAGATTCCGTTTCCTATTATGAAGACGAACGGATGGGCACAATCTGTTTCTGGCTGAAAAGATAGACTTTGCAAATGCGGCAGAGTTTGGTATAATATCATAGAAAGCGTGAATGTATGATACGCAACTTAAATAGAAACAGGGAGGCGTAATATGGAGAAGGAACTGGAACGCAGCACATTTGTTTTGCAGGAAAACGAAAAAATCGGTGCTGTTAAGATAGCAGATGATGTTGTGGCTATGATCGCGGGGCTGGCAGCCACTGAAATAAGCGGTGTAAATTCACTGGTCGGCAATATTACGAATGAGCTGATGAGCAAGGTTGGCATGAAGAAGCTGACACGGGGTGTTAAAGTGGAAGTGGCGAATCATAAGGTGCGTGTAGATCTGGCGATCATGATGGAATATGGTTATAATATTCCGGAAACCTGTCAGAATGTACAGAAGAGAGTGAAGAATTCCATTGAAAACATGACAGGATTAAGGGTGGATCATGTGAATATCCGTATTGCAGGGGTAAAGTTACAGGAAGAATAAACGATCAGATATGATTAACCACCGGAGTGATTTATGAGAAGAAGAGAATTAAGAGAACAGATTTTTAAGCTGTTATTTCGTGTAGAGTTTAATAAGCCGGAGGAAATGCCGGAACAGCTGCGATATTTTTTTGAAGATGATGAACTGACAGCCACAGAGCTTGAACAGGCAGAGATTGAGGTAAAATTCCAGAAGATACTGGATAAGCTTGCGCAGATTGATGAAATGCTCAATGAGAAGACATCCGGCTGGAGCGTGGAACGTATGGGAAAGGTGGATGTTGCGATACTGAGGCTTGCCGTATATGAGATCTGCTTTGATGAAGATGTACCGACCGTTGTAGCGATCAATGAAGCAGTGGAACTGGCCAAACGGTTTGGACAGGAGGAGTCTTCCTCTTTTATTAACGGTGTGCTGGCCAAGTTTGCAGATAAGGCATGATGGAGAGAAATTCTAAGAATATTTATTCGGTCGGACAGATTAACCGTTATATCAAAAATATGTTTGCGCAGGATTATATGCTGCGTTCTGTTCGTGTACGCGGAGAATTAAGCAATGTCAAATATCATGGATCCGGACATATCTATTTTACACTGAAGGATGATACGGGTTGCATGAATGGTGTGATGTTTGCCGGGAACAGAAGCGGTCTTGGCTGCGTGCTCAAAGAAGGCATGCAGGTGATCGTAAACGGGAATATTGATGTATACGAGCGCGACGGTAAATATCAGCTTTATGCCAAAGCAATTGAAGAAGATGGAAAAGGCGCTCTTTATGAGCGCTTTCTTGCAATGAAGGAACAGATGGAAGAAATGGGCATGTTTGCGCAGGTATATAAGCAGCCCATTCCGGCAAATGCACAGTGCATCGGGATCGTAACAGCGCCGACGGGCGCTGCTGTCAGGGATATCATCCAGATCGCGAAAAGGAGAAATCCGTTTGTGCAGCTTGTTCTTTATCCGGCGATCGTGCAGGGAAAGGACGCTGCAGCGAGTATTACAGCAGGGATCAGGGCACTTACCGCCTATGGAGTTGATGTGATGATAGTGGGACGTGGCGGCGGATCTATGGAGGATCTTTGGGCATTTAATGAACCGGAGGTGGCACAGGCTATTTTCGACTGTCCGATCCCGGTCATTTCCGCTGTCGGACATGAGACGGATACGACCATTGCGGATTATGTGGCGGATCTGCGGGCTCCCACACCTTCTGCGGCCGCGGAGCTTGCAGTTTTTGAAGTCAGAAGACTGTTAGATGCCATGGAAGTCTATAAACGTAAGCTGGACTTTGTCATGGATCAGAACTGCCGCATGATGCGTATGAAAAGGCTCGGATATCAGGAGAGACTGGAAAGGCTGAGCCCGGTAAGACGGGTTCAGGATAATCGTATGCGCCTGACTGCGTTGGAGGAGCATTTTTCGGAAGCAATGGAGTGGAAGCTTGTCGGGGTCAGACACCGCATGGAGATTCTGATCGAGGGATACAAAGCTGCCTCACCTCTCAACATGCTTTCTCATGGCTATTCCTATGTGGAGAATGCTGAGGGAAAGGTCGTGAAGGCGGCGGAGGATGTAAAAGAGGGGGATCATTTGCAGATCCGTCTTTACAAAGGACAGTTGGAAACAGTCGTGGAACGGATCATAAAGTGATCGGCAGCCATAGGAGGCAGGAGGACAGGATGGCAGAACAAAAGGAAACACAGCTTTCCATTGAAGAAGTGTTTGAACAGTTGGATGAGATGCTGATGCGCTTAGAGGCGGAGGAAATCCCGCTGGAAGAAGCGTTCTTACTCTATGAAAAGGGAATGAAGCTTTTAAAATACTGTGACAGTGCAATTGACAAAGTAGAGAAAAAGGTACTGCTTTTGCAGGAGAATGGTGAAACCTATGAATTTTGAAGAAGAACGCAAAGAACGTCTGGAGCGGATCGAAAAACTGCTCTGTGAGTATCTTCCTGAGGAAGAAGGACTTCAGAAACGTATTATGGAAGCGATCAATTACAGTGTGCTGGCAGGAGGTAAGAGACTGCGTCCCATGCTGATGCTGGAGAGCTACCAACTGTTTGGAGGGAAAGAAAAAGTGATCGAGCCTTTTATGGCGGCGATCGAAATGATACATACGTATTCCCTGATCCATGATGATCTGCCGGCGATGGATAACGATCTGTACCGGCGGGGGCGCAAAACGACACATGCTGTTTATGGGGAAGCAATGGCAATCCTTGCAGGGGATGGACTTCTCAATCTGGCTTATGAAACTGCGGCGAAGGCCTTTCTGTTTAAGCCGGGGGATGAAACGGTTGAACGGGCCTTTTCCATCCTGCTTTCCAAAGCAGGAATCTATGGTATGGTCGGCGGACAGACGGTGGATGTTCTGGCAGAGAAGGAGCGGCTGCGTCTTACAAAAGAGCAGCTTTTATATATTCATGCCAATAAGACGGCAGCACTGATACAGGCACCTCTTATGATCGGGGCGGTGTTGGCCGGGGCAGATACCAAAGCGGTAGAGACGATGGAAAAGATCGGATATAATGTCGGGATCGCATTCCAGATCCGGGATGATATCCTGGATGTGACCGGGACGCTGGAGGAACTGGGGAAACCCATCGGCAGCGACAAAGAACAGGGAAAAGAAACCTATATCACTTTGTTTGGAATGGAAGCTGCCCGAAAGGATGAAGAAAAGCTGTCGCAGGAAGCTATTTCGAAGCTTGGCGAAATAGGAGCAAAAGAGACGTTTTTGGCAGAGCTGATCGGGAGTCTGATCAATCGAAGAAAATAGGAGAATGTGAGATGTTTTTAGAACAGATTACCAAACCCAATGATATCAAGCAGTTCGACCCGGAGGATTATGGAGAACTGGCGCAGGAGATACGAGATTTTCTGATCGACACGATCAGTGTCAATGGAGGACATCTGGGATCCAATCTGGGTGCTGTTGAACTTACGATGGCACTGCATCTTTCCCTGGATCTGCCTAAGGATAAGATTGTCTGGGATGTTGGGCATCAGTCTTATACGCACAAGCTTCTGACCGGAAGAAGGGACGGCTTTGAAAAACTGCGAAAATTTGGCGGAATGAGTGGATTCCCAAAGAGAAAAGAAAGTGAATGTGATTGTTTTGATACCGGACACAGTTCCACTTCAATCTCTGCGGGACTGGGGCTTGTGCGGGCGCGGGATATCAGGCAGGAGGATCATACGGTCGTGTCGGTGATCGGTGACGGATCCCTGACAGGAGGTATGGCTTATGAGGCGCTGAACAATGCATCGCGGATGGGCTCCAATTTTATCATTGTGCTCAATGATAATAATATGTCGATCTCTGAAAATGTGGGCGGTATGTCGAAGTATCTGAATAATATCCGTACTGCCAACAATTACCTGGATCTGAAAGACAGCATTTATTATAAGCTGAAGGATATGCCCAAATACGGAAAGCCGATCGTGCGGGGCATACAGAATGTGAAGAACAGCTTTAAACAGCTGGTGATACCGGGTATGTTTTTTGAGGATATGGGAATCACTTATTTAGGACCGGTTGACGGACATGACATTGCGGCGATGATGAAGGTCTTAAAAGAGGCGAAACGTGTCAAGAATGCGGTGGTGGTTCATGTCCTGACCAAAAAGGGGAAAGGATACGAACCGGCGGAGAAGCATCCGGCAAGATTTCATGGAGCGGAGCCTTTTGAAATCGAGACGGGACTTCCCAAAAACAAACGCCGCAAGGCAAATTACACCGATGTGTTTGCAACGGTAATGAATAAGCTCGGGGACCGGGATGAAAATCTGGTGGCGATAACGGCGGCCATGCCGGATGGGACGGGACTAAAGCGCTTTGCAAACAGGCACCCCGGACAGTTTTTTGATGTGGGGATCGCGGAGGAGCATGCGGTGACATTTGCGGCCGGACTGGCAGCAGGCGGATTAAAACCGGTGGTGGCAGTGTATTCTTCTTTTTTGCAAAGGGCATATGATCAGATCCTTCATGATGTCTGTATTCAGAACCTTCCGGTCGTATTCGCGATCGACAGAGCCGGACTGGTGGGAAGCGATGGAGAGACACACCAGGGAATCTTTGACCTTTCCTATCTGTCCTCCATACCGAATATGAGTATCATGGCACCCAAAAATAAGTGGGAGCTTGCGGATATGCTGAAATATGCTGTTGCGTTTCAGGGACCGATCGCACTGAGATATCCGAGAGGAGAAGCCTATGACGGACTGGAGGATCACAGGGCCATTGTAGAGTACGGAAAGGCCGAGTGGATTTATGAAGAGTCACAGATCGCTCTTTTGGCAGTGGGGAGTATGGTCAAAACAGCACAGCAGGTAAGAGAGAAACTGAAAGCAGAAGGGTATTCCTGCAGTCTTTGCAATGCCCGCTTCGTGAAACCGGTGGATACGGCAATGATCGAAGAAGCTGCCGGCAAACACGAACTGATCGTAACGCTGGAGGAAAATGTGAGAAGCGGCGGCTTTGGAGAAAAGGTGCTTGACTACATCAATGAGAAGAAACTTTCGGTAAAGACCAGGATCATCGCACTTCCGGATGAATATGTAGAGCATGGCAATGTGGATCTTTTAAAAGAAGAGGTCGGGATCGATGCCGGATCGATCATCGGGAAGATCAAAGAGGATCTGTAAAGGGATACCGATCGGATGAAGGAATGAAAAATATGAAAGAACGTTTGGATATATGGCTGGTAAAGGAGGGCCTGGCTCCCTCCAGAGAGAAAGCTAAGGCGATCATAATGGCGGGGATCGTCTATGTGGATGGCAACAAGGAAGATAAGGCCGGTACGACCTTTGATATCACGAAGGCCAGGGTGGAAGTCAGAGGAAAGACCCTTCCGTATGTGAGCAGAGGTGGTCTGAAACTGGAAAAAGCCCTGAAAGTATTTCCGATCAGCGTGGGCGGACTTACTTGCATGGATATCGGAGCTTCTACGGGAGGATTTACGGATTGTCTATTACAGAATGGAGCTGTTAAAGTCTATTCCATCGATGTGGGACCGGCACAGCTGGACTGGAAACTCCGGAATGATGAGCGCGTTGTCAATATGGAAAAGACGAATTTCCGGTATCTGCAAAAAGGCGATCTGCCACAGGAGATGGAATTTGCCTGTTGTGATGTTTCCTTTATCTCACTCACGAAAATTCTGCCGCCGGCGTATGATCTGTTAAAAGAAGATGCACAGATGGTATGCCTGATCAAGCCTCAGTTTGAAGCAGGCAGGGAAAAGGTTGGCAAGAACGGTGTTGTGACCGATAAGAAGGTACACAAAGAGGTGGTGGAACGTGTTATGACTTTTGCCGCAGAAACAGGATTTACCATTTTGGGACTGGACTATTCACCGATCAAAGGGCCGAAAGGGAACATAGAGTATTTGTTATGGATGGCGAAGAAGCCCGAAAAACAGGAGGATATCCCTTTGGAATGGGTAGATGAAGTGGTGACAAAAGCGGATGGAGAGCTGGCATGAGACATTTTTATATGGTCACAAATGAGAAGAAGGATCCGGATTATCAGATCACCGGACAGATACAGGAAATGTTTCAAAAAAGAGGAGCTTCCTGTAAGGTGGGCAAAGATGTGACGGGACTTACCGGGGATACGGAATGCATTCTGGTACTTGGCGGTGACGGGACATTGCTTCGGGCCGCCGGAGATACGTTTGGCAAGAATATACCGTTACTGGGCGTCAATCTGGGTAATCTTGGATTTATGGCAGAAGTGGAAACGGGAAATATCGAACAGGCGGTAGATGCCCTGATGCGTGACGAATATCAGATCGAAGAGCGCATGATGTTAGATGGCAGTCTGCTTTTGGGAGCGGATGATAGCGGACAACAGACACAGACCATTCAGGCGCATGCTTTGAATGATGTGGTCGTAACAAGGCAGGGACCGCTCAGGATCGTATCGTATGATGTTTATGTGAACGGAAGATATCTGACAAGGTATGAGGCGGACGGAGTGATCATTGCGACGCCTACCGGCTCTACCGGCTACAGTATGTCGGCAGGCGGGCCGATCGTAGAGCCCGTGGCACAGCTTTTACTTATGACACCGATCTGTCCGCATTCCCTATCGCCAAGAACGATCATTCTTTCGCCGGAGGATACCATTGAGATTAGGATCGGCGCAGGGGGAAAGCAGGACCGGATAGAGGCCGGCGTTAATTTTGACGGAAATGCGGCATACGGACTGAAAGCGAAAGACAGTATCCTTGTGAAACGCTCCGGGCACAAGACGCGTTTCCTCAGGATACATCAGTCAGGCTTTTTGGAGAATCTGCATCGAAAGATGAACAAATAGCGGGGTGTTGACGGATGAAATGACGTCGGCAGGGAATTTTAAGAGGGGGCATTCAAAAATGCAGGGATAAACCTTCAGAAAGGATAAACATGAAAAAGAAACGACAGCAAAAGATCATTGAATTGATTGAAAAGTATGATATAGAGACGCAGGATGAGCTTGTGGAACTGTTGGAAAAAGAAGGTTTTCATACAACGCAGGCAACCATGTCAAGAGATATGAGGGAGTTAAGGTTATCCAAGGTTTCCGTGGGAATGGGACATCAGAAATATGTGGTGGCAGATCCTGAAAATCTGAAGATGAGTGAGAAATATGTGAAGGTATGTAAGGAAGGCTATGTTTCTATGGATATGGCACAGAATATTCTGGTGATGAAAACGGTTCCGGGAATGGCGATGGCTGTTGCAGCAGCCCTGGACGCCATGAAATTCGATGAGATCGTGGGATGCGTTGCGGGAGACGATACGATCATGGCAGCAGTGCGTACCGTTGAGGATACGAGAGAATTGATCAAAAAGCTGGGCAAAATGCTGGAAGAGTAAGGACAGAAGTATTCTACGTGTTCGGAGTAGAAGGAGAAGAGATGTTAGAAAGTTTACGTGTAAAAAATCTTGCGTTGATCGATGAAACGGAGGTATGTTTTTCAAAGGGGCTGAATATCCTGACCGGAGAGACCGGTGCCGGCAAATCACTGGTGATCGGATCCGTTAAACTGGCACTTGGAGGAAAAGCAGACAGGTCATTTATTCGAAACGGTGCGGATCATGCACTTGTAGAACTGGTTTTCAGTGTGACAAAAGAGCAGGAAAAAGCGTTGAAGGAGCTGGAAGTATATCCGGAGGATGGAATGCTTTCCATACAAAGAAGGATCATGCCTGCCAAAAGTGTCTGCCGGATCAACGGAGAGATGATCGGCAGTCAGACACTGCGGGAGGCGGCAGGGATCCTGTTGGATATCCATGGGCAGCATGATAACCAGTCATTATTAAAAAAACAGAAGCATCTGGGCATCCTGGATGCCTATTGTGCGAAAGAACTGGGAGAAGAACCAAAGTCTGTAAAAGAACAATACCTGACACTGAAAGCACTGGAAGAAGAGCTTGTGGAAGCAGAGTCGCTGGAAAAAGACAGCGGAAAAGAGATCGCGCTGGCGGAATTCGAATGTAAAGAAATCGAAGAAGCCGGGATAAAACCCGGAGAGGACGAGATGCTGGAAGCGAAATTTCGCAAAATGAATCATGCGCGAAAGATCGGGGAAGCGGTAAAAAATGCGGCTTCCTGCATAGGCGGGCTGGATATGGAAAACGCGTCCACGATGACGGATCGTGCACTGCGGGAGCTGCATTCGGTGACAGAGTATGATGCGGCATTTGCGGATATGACAGAAGAGCTTCAGGCGGCCAGAGAAATCTTGAATGATGTCAACCATGATCTTATACGATATATGGATGGAATTGAGTTTTCCGAGACGGATTATATGGAGACAGAGAGCCGGCTGAATCTGATCAATCGCTTAAAAGACAAGTATGGACAAACCTTGGAAGAAATACAGAAGTATCAGGAAGAAAGAACGGCATTTCTGGAAAAGGTTCAGGATATTTCCGCTTACCGGGATAAACTGAAAAACGATATTGAGAGACAGAGACAGGTCTTTTTGACGCATGCGAAGAAGGTCTCGGATATCCGCAAAAAACGTGCAGCGGTTTTGGAAAAAGAAATCAGCCGGGCACTTGTGGAACTCAATTTTCTGCAGGTGGAATTCAGGATACGGATAGAGACGGATGAAAATCGCGCAGGCATTACGGGAATGGATGATGTTGAGTTTGTGATCTCTCTGAATCCGGGAGAGAAACCAAGATCACTGGGAGATGTTGCCAGTGGCGGTGAATTGTCCAGGATCATGCTGGCACTCAAAACGGTGTTTGCAAAGCAGGATCAGATCCAGACACTGATCTTTGATGAGATTGATGCCGGTATCAGCGGCAAGACAGCGTGGAAGGTGTCTGAAAAACTTGCTGTGCTGGGCAGGGATCACCAGGTGATCTGTATAACCCATCTTCCACAGATAGCGGCAATGGCCGATTCTCATTTCCTTATTCAAAAAAGTGCAAATGAGAATCAGACAACGACAGAACTGATCACTTTGGAAAGGGATGAGATGATCAGAGAACTGGCACGCATGCTGGGAGGAGAAGAATTGACCGAAGCAGTCATAAATAATGCTGCCGAATTGAAAAAAATGGCAGACGAGACAAAACAATACTAATTAAAGAACCGGAAAAAGGCACATACTAGAGATGTGTCTTTTTTTTGTACGAATCAGGATCTGGGAAGGTGAAATATATGGAAGACGGACTGTTGATCTACAGACGCTTTTTAACAGGAATATTGTGGATAATGATTATGCTGTTTCTTACAACCGGCTATCTGAACTTTCGTGATCGTATTCCGGCACGGATCTATCTGAATGAGCAGTCTGAGAGAGAACTGCGTTTTGATATGCCTGTTACGGTAATGACCGCGCTGAGTCATGATGTGGTAAACAAAGAGACAAAGAATACGAAATTGACCAGCCAGGTCAGATTGAGAGCCGGAGCTGAGGATACGTACCATATGCAGGTCAGATTACTTGGAATGATCCCGGTCAGGGAAATTGATGTGACAGTACTGCAGAACAGACAGGTATATCCGGTCGGGATCCCGGTGGGTATCTACCTGCATACGAGGGGGGTACTTGTTTTAGGCTGCTCAAAACTTCAGGGAGCAGACAGCCGGACTTATTCCCCGGCAGAGCATATTCTGAAAAAAGGTGATTATATTGAACGGATCGATGACCTTTGTGTAGATGACAAAGAAGAACTGATCCGGATGGTGCGAAACTCGGCGGGAAAAGAGCTGAAACTGAGAATACGCCGTCAAGAAGAAGAATTTGATGTCAAGGTTGTTCCAAAGATGGCAAAAGACGGAAACTACAAGATCGGAGTCTGGGTCTGTGACAGTGCGCAGGGAATCGGCACATTATCCTATATCGACGAGAAAGGAAAATTTGCAGCGTTGGGGCATGGAATCAGCAATGTGGATGCCGACGCTGTTCTTAAGCTGGGATACGGTGCTTTGTATGATGCGGATATCATATCGATCAAAAGAGGACAAAAAGCCGATCCGGGAGAACTGACGGGACTGATCGTTTTGCAGGACAGCGAACTGATGGGAGAGATTCATTCCAATACGGACACAGGCATCTTCGGAGCGCTGACGGAAGAAAGCAGACTGTGGTCCTGTCTGGAAAGACCGGTCCCGGTAGGATACAAAGAGGAGATCGTGCCCGGTGCAGTGAAGATCCTGTGCAGGATCGGAGAAGAACCCTGTTATTATGATGCAAGGATCGTGTCTGTGGATTATCATGCCGGAGACAGTCATAAGGATATGGAACTGGAGATCACGGATGCAGAACTACTGAAACTGACCGGCGGAATCGTGCAGGGAATGAGCGGAAGTCCTATTTTGCAAAACGGTAAGATCATCGGAGTTGTGACACATGTACTGGTAAATGATCCGGCCAGGGGATACGGGATTTTTATAGAAAACATGTTATGACCCACCCTACATGGAGCACGAAGCACGGAACAATCCGGATATCGGTTTTCGACACCGACATCATGTTATGAAACTGGTCAAAATCACCAAAGATTAGAAAAAAAAATTGATGAATAGACGAATTGTAAAATATGCTGAAACAAGGTAGAATAAACATATATTTTACTGTCTAAAATTGAATAAATTCTACAATTTTTGGATGGTAATAGAGGGTAAAAGTTATAAAAAATTCAAACAGGAGGGTGCGGAGAATGAAATTTAAACGAATCAGTTCCAAAATGATGGTATTGATTCTGCCGTTTGTGCTCATTGCGATGATCGTGTTGACGGCTGTCAGTATCACTTCCAGCAAGACGGCCATTCATGAGCAGGTTGATCAGACCATGAATGCTGAGCTTGCGGCGAGAGAGGGAGAGATGGGAGAGTATCTGGACTCGGTTTCCAACATGGCGACGACGATCGCTGATCTGGTAGAGACCAGTTACAAGCAGGTAAAATGGGAAGAATATGAGGGTATGCTTGGTAATATCATCATGGACAATGAGCTGGTGATGGGAAGCGGTCTCTGGTTTGCACCTTATGCCTTTGACGAGAATGAGGAGTACATGGGACCATATGTCTATAAAGACGGCGGCGGTGTTACCACTACCTTCGACTACAGCAATGCGGAATATGATTACTTTAATCAGGAATACTATACGATGTGTGTCAATGCGAAGGAAGCACAGTTTACGGATCCCTATTATGATCCGACTTCCGGTGTGGTCATGTCCACCTGCGCTTGTCCGATCATTGCGGACGGACAGTTTCAGGGATGTGTGACCGTGGATATCCAGCTCGGGACGCTGACTACTCTGATCGATAACATCGTAGTGGGCAAGGCGGGCAGTGCGATGTTAACGACAGCAGACGGTACTTATCTGGCAGGCGTGGATGCGACAAAGGTACAGAATGCGATGAACATTACAGCTGACACCAATGCTTCACTGGCAGAGGCGGGCAAACAGATCGTGAGTGCGCAAAACGGAGCGGTTTCCTACAAAGGGGAAAAAGGCTGGATGAATCTGTACTTTTCTACCTTGAGCAGTACAGGCTGGAAGCTGATCTTGCAGATCCCGCAGGCAGAGTTAAATGCATCGACCAAGAGCCTCATGAAAAATCTTTCTATGGTATCGGTCATCGCGATCATTGCAGTCATTCTGGTCGTGCTGTTACAGGTAAACTCGATCGCAAAGGGGATCGGAGCAGTACAGAAGTTTGCGGGTTCTCTGGCGGAGGGGGATTTTACGATCGCACCGCTTAAGGTTACAACAAGGGATGAACTGGGGCAGATGGGAGATTCCCTGAACCTGATGTTTGACAATAATAAAGAAGTGATCACAAATATCAAATACCGCACGATGGAAATCGACGGTGCCAGTGTGAGACTGCGTGATGCGGCGAATATCCTGTCAGGTAAATTCGGCGAGATCCAGAAATACATGAATGAAGTGAACACAGCCATGCTTTCCACCAGTGCTGCGACAGAGCAGGTAAATGCTTCAACGGAGGAAGTGCTGTCCAATGTCAACCTTCTTGCATCCGAGGCGGGCAAAAGCATGCAGATGGCAGAGGAGATCAAGGCGAGAGCGGATAAGGTCGGTGAGAACAGCCGAAGCTCCTATGAATCAGCGACGAAGCTTTCCGGACAGTTTGAAAAGCGACTGCAACTGAGCATCGAGAACGCAAAGGTGGTAGAGAGCATCGGCGAGCTTGCCAATGTTATTTCGGGAATCGCGGAGCAGATCAACCTGCTTTCCCTGAATGCTTCGATCGAAGCGGCAAGAGCAGGAGAAGCCGGTCGTGGCTTTGCAGTCGTGGCGACAGAAATCGGTTCTTTGGCCGGTAATACCACAGAGGCCGTCGAACAGATCCAATCGACGATCGCGGATGTGAAGAATGCCTTTGGAGAGCTGGTGAAAGATGCAGAAGGCATGTTGGGCTTTGTACAGAACACAGTAGCACCTGATTACAGTAATTTTGTGACAGTGGCAGAGCAGTATGGGAAGGATGCCGAAGAATTTGATTCCACCTCCAATGAGATCTCGAACATGTCCGAGGCGATCAAGCATATCATGCAGGAAGTTACGGATGCAGTACAAAGTATTGCGGAGGCGACCGAGAGTACGACGGAACTGAGTTCGGATATCAGTGCTTCCATCGAGGTTGTTTCGGAGCATGTGCTGGATATTACAGATATGTCGGATGCACAGGAGAAGATTGTCAAGGATCTGAACAATGTGGTTGACAAATTTACGCTGGAGTAATTTGACAAAAAGAAAAGAATGTGCTTAAATAGTACATAATTGAAAACGGGGAGCTCATGGTTGGGCTGAGAGTAGACCATAAGGTCTTGACCCATAACCTGATTTGGATAATGCCAGCGTAGGGAAATCTAAAAGATGAAAGTCTGAGAGCAGATACACTATGTTTGTGGGGTATCTGCTCTTTTTATAGGAGGTAAACTTTATGAAAAGGTATACAACACAGATGGATGCGGCCAGAAAAGGAATCCTGACACCGCAGATGGAGATCGTTGCGAAAAAAGAACATATGCAGCCGGAGACACTTATGAAATTTGTCGCTGAGGGAAAGGTAGCGATCTGTGCCAATAAACACCATACCTGCCTGGAACCGGAAGGGGTGGGTAGTATGCTGCGGACGAAGATCAATGTCAACCTTGGGGTATCGAGAGACTGCAAGGATTATGAAATCGAAATGCAGAAGGTTATGAGTGCCGTGAAATTGGGAGCAGAAGCGATCATGGATCTGTCAAGTCATGGAAATACCCAGCCCTTCCGTCGCAAGCTGACTTCGGAATGTCCGGCTATGATCGGTACCGTGCCGGTTTATGACAGTGTGATCCATTATCAGAGGGATCTGGCCACATTGACAGCGAAAGACTTTATTGATGTGGTGCGTCTTCATGCCGAGGACGGAGTTGACTTTGTGACACTTCATTGCGGTATTACGAGAAAAACGATTGAGCAGATCCGCAGTCATAAGCGCAAGATGAACATTGTCAGCCGTGGAGGATCTCTGGTATTCGCATGGATGTCTATGACTGGAGAGGAGAATCCGTTTTATGAATATTATGATGAGATACTGGACATCTGTGAAGAACATGATGTGACGATCTCGCTGGGAGACGCCTGCAGGCCCGGCTGTCTGGCCGATGCGACAGATGTCTGTCAGATCGAGGAGTTAGTAAGACTGGGAGAACTGACAAAGCGCGCCTGGGCAAGAAACGTACAGGTTATGGTGGAAGGACCTGGACATGTACCGCTTGATCAGGTAGCCGCCAATATGAAGGTGCAGCAGACCATATGTATGGGAGCACCGTTCTATGTATTGGGACCTCTGGTAACGGATATCGCGCCCGGTTATGATCACATCACCTCTGCCATTGGCGGAGCTGTGGCGGCTATGAACGGTGCGGCGTTTCTGTGTTACGTGACGCCGGCGGAGCATCTGGCGCTGCCGAATGTGGAAGATGTGAAACAGGGGATCATCGCTTCCAAGATCGCGGCGCATGCCGCCGATATTGCAAAGGGTATTCCGAAAGCCAGGGATATCGATGATAAAATGGCGGATGCAAGACGGAATCTTGACTGGGATGCACAATATGCCTGTGCACTGGATCCGGAAACCGCGAAGGCGATCCGCGACAGTCGCAAGCCGGAAGACGACCATAGCGATACCTGCAGTATGTGTGGCAAATTCTGTGCAGTCCGGAGTATGAATAAAGCTCTTGCCGGAGAGTATATAGACATTTTGTAACAGCAGGGTAGAAAATATCCCGACAGAAAACTGTCGGGATATTTTTATACAGAAGAAACCTTATAACTGGAAAAATGCCATATCCTGATCCAGTTTGTCTGCCAGACCTTTCAATTCATCGGCTGATGCATGCAAAGACTGGATCGACTCATTCAGTCCGATCATGGAAGCGGAAGTTTCTTCACTCGAAGCAGAGTTCTCTTCGCTGATGGAGGACAGTGTTGCGATCTCATCTACCACCACATTCTTGGCATTCATGCAGGTAACGGTGTTGGAAGAAATGGAATCCACATTTCTGACGGTTTCGTTGATCTGGGATACCATAGATCTCATGCTGTCGATCGAACCGGAAAGAGCCCGGGTCACTTTATCGCTGATCTCCTGGACGGCAGCTACCTTTTTGGTCGCCATGTCGGAAACGGCTAACAGAGAGGTCATCTCTTCCTTGATCTCATCCGCGGTTGTATTGGAATCCGTAGCAAGATTACCGATCTCCGTAGCAACTACCGCAAAACCGCGTCCGGCTTCACCGGCACGTGCAGCCTCAATGGAAGCGTTGAGTGCCAGCAGGTTTGTCTGGGATGCGATATTGTTGATCATTGTGACCTTTTCGTTTACGACATGAACAGCATTGCTGGTATCCTGGATCGCTTTGAAGATCTCGTCGGTGTTATGTTTCATCTCCCGGAAATTCTTCGCAAGATCTTCGAATACGATGCCGGATTCTTCGCTGCTGCTTTTCATGGATGCGGCGGTGTCTGCCAAAGAATCGGCATTAGCAGTAACCTGCGTTACAGCCTCGTCAATATTGGTAACATTCGACGCCATATCCTGTACGGCTTCTGCCTGTTCTAAAGCACCTCTTGAAATCTCATTGACCGCATCGGATACGCTGGAAGCGGTCTCGGCAATCTGTCGGGAAGTAGCATCCAGATCCACAGCCCTGGATTGCAGAACCTCCGTTGTGTTCTTTACATCCTTCACTACTTCGTCGAGAACATCAACCAGTTCGTTGGTGTGGCGGAGAGCGGAACCAATCTCATCGTTGCGCTCAAGATATCTGGTCGCTTTGATGAATTTACCTTCCGAAAGATTTTCTATGCTTTCATTCATGGCATTTACGGCGCCGGCAAACCTGTGCGCTGAGCTGACCGCTACAATGATCGAGATAATCAACAACAGGGAGCCGATCATGATCATGATGATGGTGGAGCGCTGAATTGCTTTATTTACGGAGGCTCTTGACTTGCCGGTAAAGGCCATGCCAGCTACCTGACCGTCCTGTATGATCGGGACATATGCCACGAAATAAGCAGTCCCTGCGACATTTG
This sequence comes from Lachnospiraceae bacterium, assembly GCA_015056815.1. Taxonomy (GTDB): domain Bacteria; phylum Bacillota; class Clostridia; order Lachnospirales; family Lachnospiraceae; genus SIG333. Next base: position 37,510 of record SVFN01000009.1, read on the forward strand.
TATTTTTGGAGATAAAAGTCTTTTGAGCGTTGATGACCTGCGCGATGACCTCCGGAGCAGCCTGTGTGCCGATCACAGAAGTACCGAGAGACGAATTATGCCTGGTATCACCAATGAAATATGTATAATCATAGCCGGTATTCGACTTCAATTCGGATTCCAGAGCATTTTCCCCCTCCGGGCGGTCTGAATGATCCATAAGAAGATCACGATATGCATAGGAGGATGCCAGTAATCCTTCGATGACTTCTTCTTCCATGCCGCTTTTCATAAACAGGATACCGGTGATCAGCAGAATCAGACCGATTACACAGGCCGGCAGCATAGATAGCAGAAGAATGCGGGCTTTAACAGTAAAGTGTTGTTCTTTTGACTTTTTCATAAAAAATCCCTCTCTCATTGAAAACAGGTTAACGGGTTACGATTGATGATCAAATTTCGCAATGATTCAAAGCAACATGAAGTATAAGAACAAGACTGCCCGGAAGAACAGGATAAACACCAAGTCGGAAATCCCTCAAATTTATATCTGACAAAAGGTGCAGGCAGTTTGTCTTTCAAATCAGGTTGTTGTTTTGAATATATCGGAAAATTATAATAATATTATAAGATGACAGAATAAAAACTGTCAATTTATTGTGCAAAAATGATTGAAAAAGAATCAGAAAATGAAAAAGTCGACAAGAAAGAAACAGGAAAAGTGAAAGAAGAAGTGTTTGTGAGATACAAAAAGATGACAAATTTTGTGGATGTTATTGTTTTTTTTGCGCTTTAACATTACAATGAAATAGAGTCTTGAAAAAGGGAAATGCGTATGAAGAAACAGGGAGAAAAACGTTACGATAAGACCTGTGAGAATAAATGGCAGGATAAAGAAGTGCGACTGCTGCAGCAAAAATATCTCAGGTTATCCGAACGGACATCAAAACTATACGAACAGATTGAAAAAAGTGCACAGGAGAAGCAATATTGTGAGACAGGTATGTATCTGCTGTCATCGAATCTGCTGCTGAGCGATTACAGAGTGTTGCTGGCGCAGGAAAAGAAGCAGTCAGACAAGCTCACTACGGAGCCTTTTTGTCTGCAGCCGCTTATTCATGAGACAGAAAAAGAAATCGAAAGGCTGACAGGTCTGATCCGGATCATGAGACAGAACGAAACGGCACTCAGACAAAAAACGGAGGCGGAGAATCTTTCACTGTATTCGTATTTCAAAAAATTACTGGAGGAAGGAAATCAGTCATGATAAAAACAGGCCCAAAGAAGATCGCGCAAAGAGCTGCGATTACCCTTATCATCCTTCTGTCCTGTCTTTTTGTCCTGTTGGGGAAAAACAACTGTATTGTCTATCTGGGAATCGGTGCATACAAGTGGGTGCGCACGATTCTTATGATTTGTGCGGCCACAAGTGCTGTGAACCTTTGCGGGCATATTTTTGCGTATGTGCACCAAAAAAGAAAAACACAGTTGCAGGATCGTTTAAGAAGCAGGGAAGAATCGGACGAAACAAAAAGAAACACAGCAGTACTGTCTGTGAAGGAGGAGCTTGAAAACGACAGACTCTGTGCAATGTTAGAAAAAGCGGAACAGGCAGAATGGCAGATATTGCAAACAGAATTGGGACAATGCCGCAGACAACTGGCAGAAATGGATGAACTGCAGGATAAGCTGACAGGGCTTTTACAGACAAACGAAGCAGATTCCCTTTCGGATACGGAGGAAATACTGGAAAAAGTCGAACAACAGATCTGCAAAAATGTCAGAAAAGTGCTGAATCACATACAGATACGCGATCCGTCAGATCAGGGGGATCAGGTCAGTGCGAGAGAAAAAATACAGGAGTGTGTGCAGGACAACGAAGCACAGCTCGGACAGACAAAAGAGTTTTTGTATGCGCTGGCAGAGTTTTTAAACCGGCAGGGTGAGAATGAAAATGATGTATCTATGCTTCAGATCTATAAAGAGACGATTTTGGATTCGCTAAAAAATACATGAAAGAAGACAGAACTATGAGAAAAACACTACGAACAAAAGGAATGGCGATTATGATCAGCGCAGTACTTCTGCTGACAGGATGCGGGGCGGAACGTTTCGGACAGGATACTTATCCGTCGTTTGAAGATGCGAAACAGGAACTGAAGGCGCTTTTGACAAAAGTAGATACCGGTAAGGTCACAGATCCTGCCCTTTATATCTATGAAGATGAGATCTCTGAGGCCAGTATGCTTGCGGACATTGATACCTTTCCCATGACCGTTCAGGGAAACGGTCAGATCGATATTGAGATCGCGGCCGCTACGGAAATGAGCTCCGATTCACCGGATGACTGGCTTAACGTGATGGCCAAAGACTTCAATAAGCAGAAGATGGAGGTGAACGGGAAGACTGTTTCGGTGTCTGTCCGGAAGATCACTTCCGGAGAGGTCGTGACTTACATCCGGGATGGCGGGTATCAGCCGGATGTGTTTATCCCAAGCAATTTCGCATGGGGAAGAATGTTAGAAAGTGATGGGATCGGGATCGACAAGATCTCCGACCGGATCGCAGGCAATACGGCCGGAGTTCTGATCCGGCAAAATGTATATGACTCTTTTCTGGAAAAATATAAGGAAGCTTCCATGAAAAACATCCTGGAGGCATCCATGAACGGCGATCTGAAATTCGCCTACACCAATCCGTATACATCTTCCACCGGTCTGAACATCCTGTGTGAGATGCTAAAGGCATTCGACACTTCCAATCCGCTTTCCGAGAAGGCGACAGATGAGCTGTTAAAATATCAGAAGACAGCACCGCCCGTCGCATACACTACGGCAGTTCTCAGAAATCAGGCGGCCAGAGGGATCATAGATGCCATGGTAATGGAGCGACAGGCCTATTACAATACGCCGGAGCTTCGGGACTTCGTCTTTATCCCGGCGGGAATACGGCACGATCATCCGGTCTATACCTTTGAATGGGATACGGAGGAAGAAAAAATGGCAGCCGCTATGTTTGTGGATTACTGTCTGACGGAAAAGGCACAGACAGCAGCTTCCAAAAGAGGTTTTAACATGGATGAGGATTACAAAGCGCCGGACGATGGCATGAGTGGTGCAGAGTATACTTCGGCACAGAAAGTATGGAAAAAGAATAAAAACGGAGGCAGACCGATCATTTCTGTCTTTGTGGCGGATACATCAGGCTCCATGGCGGGAGAGCCGTTAAACAGTCTGAAGGACTCCCTGATTAAGACAACCTCCTACATCAGCTCTGATCATTATGTCGGTCTGGTAAGCTATTCAAACGATGTGATCATCAATCTTCCGATCGGACAGTTTGATGACAGACAGCGTTCCTATTTTGCCGGAGAAGTAAACAGACTGGACGCGGGAGGCGGGACGGCTACCTATGATGCAGTGCTTGTGGGACTGAATATGCTCCTGGATAAAGCCGAGGAAGTGCCGGATGCCAAGTTGATGCTTTTCGTCCTGACAGACGGAGATACGAATACCGGATACAGCCTGAAGAAAGTGACGAACACAGTGGGAGGACTGCAGATCCCGGTTTATTCCATCGCTTATAATTATGATAATACGGATGAACTGGAAAAGCTTTCCAATATTAACGAAGCGGCCCTGATCAAAGCGGATACCGATGATATCATCAACCAGCTCCGCAATCTGTTTAATGTGCAGATGTAGCAAAAACGATTGGAAAATCAGGAAAACATTGGAATGAGGGGGATTGAGAGATGGATTTACAAAAGTACGTAGATGGTTTTGGAGCCATGACATGCATCGTATCGGTTGAAAAACCACAGGACGGAAGACGCGGCAAATTTCGCATTGTGGCCGGCAATAAAGCGTATGTGGAATCGATTGAGAATCCGGCGCCGGGCGCAGAGCTTCTCACACGGAAGTTTATCCCGAATCAGGAATATACCAAGTATCTTACCAGGGATCTGAATTTTGAAGATTATTGTTATCGGGCGGCAGTGGAAAAGAAATGTCTGACCTCTTATGCCAGCCCCGACAGAATGCAGGGTATCTGGTTTAATATGATATTCCTGCCGGTGGCTTATGAAGAAGAAAACCTGTGTTATTGCACCTATACCATGGAGATCAATTTTGAAGCGAATCTGGAACGGCTTTCCACACTCAGGGCTGACGTTACGGCAAACGTGATTAAAATCTGCCTGGAGCTTAAGAGCTCCAAGGAATTCCATGAATTAATGAATGATGTGATAAAAGACATCAGGGATATGTTCCATGCAGAGCACTGCTGTATCCTCCTTATGGACAGCTATGAGCGCAAGTGCTCTGTCCTTTGCGAAGCACTGTCTGAGAATACGGTATTGACGACTATGAACAAGTATCTGGATGACAGGTTTTATGATATTGCGGAAAGCTGGTCGGATCTGATCGCCGGGAGCAATTGTCTTGTTGTAAAAGATGAACAGGATATGCAGATCGTCAAAGAAAGAAATCCTGTATGGTATGAGTCGATTACTTCCGCGCATGGGAAAAACATCGTTTTGTTCCCGCTGAAATTCAAGGGGGATCTTCTTGGCTATATCTGGGCGATCAACTATGATATAGATAGAGCTGTCAGCATAAAAGAGACCTTTGAAACTTCCGCGGCCATTCTGGCATCTGCAATCAGCAATTTTTTGCTGCTTGAAAGGCTCAGAATACTGAGCTCAAAAGATATGCTGACCGGGGTGATGAACCGGAACGAAATGAACAACTATGTGGAGAGGCTGAGTAAAGACACGACAGATCCGGTAGGAGTCGTTTTTGCAGATCTGAACGGATTGAAGCGTATAAATGACAGATTCGGGCACAGTGCAGGAGACAAACTGCTTAAGAATGCGGCAAAGATTCTGGAAGAAGTTTTTGAAACAGAACAAATTTTCAGAGCCGGAGGGGATGAGTTTACGATCATTATCACCGGCATCACGGAAGATGAACTTGACAGGCGGGTGGCAAAGATCCGGGAAATGGCTGATAAACAGGAACATGTCAGCTTCGCGATCGGAAAAAGCTATGAGAGTAACCGCTTAAATGTGCGCAAAGCTCTCAGGATCGCAGATGAGAGGATGTATGAAGATAAGCGGCTGTATTATGAGAAGCATCCGGAGATGAAAAGATGACAGAATACAAAGTGGCAGACGAGAAGGACACGGAGCTTATGATGAACAGCCGGCTGTGCTTCCATGGGTTATATTACGATCATGCCTACGTTCTCACATCCGACCGGCAAAAGGGCGCATCTGATGAATGTATACACCGCAAAAACATACCGCAGAAAAGGAATAGCCGGGAAAATGCTGGAAATGCTGATCAAAGAAGCGTGGGAAAGAGGCGTAACGGAGATCAGCCTGGATACCACCAAAGAAGGACGGCCACTTTACGAACGGTTTGGATTTGAGGCATCCGGCGAAGCGATGGTCCTGGTAAGGAGATAGAAGAACATGAAGAAAAAGAAAGAGCATTTGCTGGTATATGAGATCATCACGATCATTTGAACCTTTTTTCGATCACGATTAAGAACGTTTGTGATACTTAAAGTGGGAATCACAAGCGTTCTTTTTTTGCATAAATCTTTGTGGAGATTAGCTGCTGTCATGACAGAAGATGAAATGCTATCGGAATGACATAATCACGACATAACTGAATCGTAGAATAGAAATCAGGGAGGACAAACGATATGACATATAAAATACTGATTGTGGAAGACATGCCGGAAATACTGGATAACATTTGTGACTTTTTTCTAAGAGAAGGAATGGGGCTTTTGGAGATTGTCAGATCATCGGATGGTTCGGATGCACTAAAAAAGATAGAGAAAGAAATGTTTGATCTGATGATTTTAGACATTATGCTTCCGGGAGTGTCGGGATTTGATCTGTGTAAGGCAGCAAAGAAAAGAGGAGATTGTCCGATCATTCTTTTAACGGCACTTGGTTCAGAGAATACTATTCTGAAAGGGTATGAACTGGGGTGTGACGATTATGTGGTGAAGCCTTTTGTCATGAGACACCTGTATGCCAAATGTCTTGCACTTCTACGTAGAGCTGAAAAAAAAACAAGACAAGAAATACTGACCTGTGGAGCCATTGCGGTTAATAAAGGTACGATGAGTGTAACGGTTAGTGGCTGTGAGATCGACATCAAATCAAGAGAATATACACTGTTGTTTTATCTCATGAGCAATCAGAATGTGGTTTTATCACGGCAAAGTATTTTAGACCATGTGTGGAGCGACAATTATGAGGTGAACGACAGAGCAGTTGATAACAGCATCAGAAGGCTTAGAGAGTGTCTGGGAGAAGCAGGCAGGCAGATCAAAACAGTTTTTGGAAGGGGTTATAAGATTACGGAGGGAAAAGGATGATGGAAGAGGTAAGTGATAACAAGAAGAAAACACGGCTGAAAGGAATCAAAAAGAACAGTAGGAATAATGGGAAAGGCATTCAGAAACCGAAGTTTCCGGTCTATTATTTTGAGAGTTTGCTTGTGCTCCTTGCATTTTTCTTATGCATTGGAGCCGGAGTGTTTTATTATCAGCTTCAGGCGTATCGGAATGAGTTTACATTAGCATATTCGACATATTTTACGGAACTGGATGGAATACTGGGAGCTTCTTTTGATAAGGAAAAAATAACGCCGGCAGATATTACCGACGTAAAGATAAGTCTTGTAAACCATTATGCCAAAACAGGGCAGCATGTTAAGGCAAGGTATGACCATAAAGATGTGGCAGACGCATCACAGACAGCCATAATGCATTACAACGGGACTGGATTTGAACTGGCAGACCTGTCTTATCTGGATTATTTTAAAACGGACGAACTGCTGCCTTATTGGGATACAGAATATGAAAAAGAATATACTCCGAAGGAACCTGATCAAGTACTCGGGTTTAGCTGCAGTGAGGCATACATAGACTTTGAGAACCTGAAGTTCATACCGGTTGTATGTGAGATTTATACGTATATGGACTGGACGTCAACCGGTAAAACGGTAAGCATACCGATTGAAAAAGGCTCTGTCAGCGTGGAGGAATATACGCATGTTAAGATAGATGCTCCGGAGTATGCTTTGGGGAAAATCGCAGGCTTTGTCGGAGAGGAACGGGTATACGATGTCGGACATTGGTCAATCTTAAACAGTTATGGAATTTATTATGGGGGAAAGGAGGACGAAGTTCCGGAAACTCCGTTTAAAGAATGCTACCGGAATGAGATCCGAACAGCTGTCGTGGCAGGTGTTTTGGCAGTATTTATACTTTCATTGCTGCCGTCGACTGTTTTGTACAACAAGAAAAGGAGAGACTATGAAATCTACGAATACAGACGCAGATTAACCGATGCTATGGCGCATGACCTGAAAACGCCCATGACGGCAATTGCAACTTATGCAGAAAATATGGAAAATGATACGAGGGAAGAAAGACGTTCCTACTATGCCGCCAGAATATCGGAAAAGGTCTGGCAAATGAATAAGATCGTGAATGTTTTTTTAGAGTTTTCCAAATCAGAAAACTTGGTTGGGCTGAATGAGGAGGAAATAGATATCGGAGAAGTGATCTCTGCTTGTATCACAGATCATGAACCATTTGTAAAACAAAAGGCCTTGAAGGTTCATTTTACGGATAAAAAAATCAGATATGTGACAGACCGGGAACTGTTTGCGCAGGCAATCGGAAACTTGATCAACAATGCTGTGCAATATGCTAAAGAGGGAAGCACCATTCAAATAGAGTGCGATGAGAGAGGTATGAGTATTGTAAATGAAACGGCAGAAAAAGTAGAAAATGCAGAACGACTGAGAGAACCCTTCGTTAAGGGAAGCGAATCGCGCAAACATTACGGAACGGGACTGGGACTTGCTATTGCGGACAATAATCTGAAGATGCTTGGATACGAAATGGATATCAAAGTGGAGGATGAGAAGTTTTATGTTACGATAATGGTACCGGTTAGGGGCGACCGTTTCAAAATGATAAACAGTAGATGAATATCGATCAATCTGATTCTGACATTTCCTCTTTTACTTTTTATCAATTTTTGTTATGATAATCATCAAGCATATGGTATTTCATTTTCTGAAACAAATCTGTACATCTAATAGATCAGAAGTATGATCTGAAATTTCTATGCTTACGATTTCAAACAAGAATTTCACACGATCTGAGTAGATGAGAGATGCTTTATTGGTATAATTTTCATATATTCATACCAGAAAAGCTTCATGGTAAAAATATGGAGTATGTAGTATAATAAATGGAAACGAATTGGAACTGCAAATGTGACAATGGTCTGTCTTGGCGGAAAAGAAAAATATAAAGCAGCAGTATTGGGAGAACCGGCATCCGTATAGTGGAATGATGATCCGGAGCTCCTTACGGTAGAACTTACCGCGTCTGCTGTTTTGCAGATTGCAAGGTCAGACAGGCAGCCACGATATGAGGAAGAATGCATGGAATACATCGAAAAGCACTTACGGTATTTCTGCGACGTGTATCTGAAGAAGTGAGGAATCAAATGAAAGTATCGTTATTTATGCAGGATATCAGGGAATATCTTAAATTCGACGCAGAGATCGACTTTAATCATCTGTCGGTCAATAAACCGGCAGATCAGTTATACGACGAGTCGGAAAATGAAACGGATTATATTCGGAGAGCGTATGAATATGATCATGAATATACTGCATATGAGGTGTCAGGCGAAGAAAGGACACATTGATATGAATTATAGAGTTATAGACAAGGAAAAGTATTATCGGAGTGGAGTATTCCGCCATTTTACGGAGGATTGCAAATGCTCAACATCCATGACCGCGAGAATAGATGTCACCGATCTGGTGGAGCATTCCAGGCGTACAGGAACCAAGTTCTATATTAATTTTCTGTATGTGCTTTCAAAGGTGCTGAACTCACGGGATGACTACAAGATGGGATATCTCTGGCAGTCCGAGAAACTGATCTGCTATGACAGCATAAATCCGATCCAGTATGTTTTTCATGAGGATATGGAAACATGTACGCCGGTTTACACGACATATTATGAAGACTATGAAGAGTTTATGGAGAAAACGAGATGTAATGATGGTGACCGCTGATGGAACTCTTTAGTCTGTCGGCGGTCTTTTTCTTAGCGAAAAAATAGTTTCACTGCTATAATAAACGTGACATACTGTTGACGTGTTGAGTTTGATATGATATCTACAGAGTATGCTGATGATGAGGGAGTGCTTGCCTGGATGCTTTTATGCCAAGATAAGGTGACTGTCCTGGAACCGGGGCGGAGCGTAGACCAGAGAACTTACAGGATGAATTCGGTATACCGATGACAAGAAGGGGGAAATTGAATGTATCGCAAAAGAAGCATATGTTTTGAAGTCATAACTATATTTATGTTTTTGGCCTTTTGGGGAGGAGTAAACCTTTCTCATGTTAATGGGCAGGATGTACAAAACAATACTTTGACTATTTCGGAAGAATTAAATGATCCGGTTCATTATTGTGACACAAAAAAGCAAAAAGAGAAGGATTATTCAGACTGGAGCTATATCTATTTTGGATCGTATCCACAGGAAGAGGTTGAAGATATTTCCACGATCAAAAAAATTGATCGTTTACTTCCGGGAGCCGGTGGTGACGTCTGGGTGAACGGGGAATACTATCGCAAGATTGGTAAAAATGATACAAATTATGCGGGTAAAATATCGGAATATCATTATTTTAAATGGCAGAGAATCCGTTGGAAAGTGCTGAAAATAGAGGGGAGCAAGGCGCTTGTGTCAGCAGATGTCGGTTTGGATTGTCAGGACTATAACGAAGAAGATGATTATTATGAGATAGAAACAGACAAGCAGATAAAAAATCCTGCCTGTAAAGATATGACATGGGAAAAGTGCTCTTTACGCAAATGGCTGAACAGTGATGCCGGATTTAAAGAACTGGATAAAGACAACGGGAAAAGCTTTACAGCAGGACAAGGTTTTTATACGACAGCCTTTAATGAAAAGGAAAGAAAATCGATTATCCCGGTTTCGCTTGCGAATGAAAATAACCCTTCTACGGGAGCACAGGGAGGAAACGATACAATAGATAACGTTTTTTTGTTATCCTGGAGCGATATTCGGAACCAATCCTTTGGCTTCTGTCCGGATCCTGATTGCAATTCTTCAACCAGACAGATAAAAGCAAGTGATTACTGCAAAGCTATGGGAAGTATTTATACTCCGTATTGTTACTGGTATTTAAGAACAATCGGTCATGAGTATACTTTTGCAGCCAGCATTATGAATACGGGAAGAGCCACTGAATGGGGAAATCGTATTGGATACGATTATATAGCAATTGTTCCTGCGTTATGGCTTGATCTGAATCAGAATACATGGTCTGTTTCCAATAGAGAGGCTGTAAAACAGTGCAGGGTTAAGTTTGATACAAATGGTGGATTGGGTAATATTGAAGATCAGATTGTATTAGCGGGGAAAAATGCACTTGCGCCGATATCACCGTCCAGAGAAGGATATTCGTTTGAAGGCTGGTATCCCAATACATCCTGCACCGGTAAAAAATGGGAATTTCGTATCAACACGATCAATCAGGATCTTACGTTATATGCAAAATGGACGAAAAAAACGATTTCTATTTCATCAAAAGATTTATATTCATTTGGGAATAGTAAGGCAAACTATTGCACAGAAAATGATAAATATTACATTAATGACCAGCATTACATGCTTCTAAAAAAGGATCTGACAAAGGCTGAGATAAACGGAATTAATGTATTACGAAACAGCTGGATTGGCGCTTGCACCGGGATTACAGCTTCCTTATCCCTGTTTAAGAGAGGCAGGATGACACCGGATTTTTTTGCATCGCTGTCCGGATATCGTGCAAATGATGTATGGGAATTAAAATCCTTACAGGAGGATCCCAAAAGCCCGGTGATTTCTATGATCAACTATTATCATCTTCTTCAAAGAACAAATTATATTAATGAATTAGAAAATGCTGATAAAAACATGTCCCAAAAAGAAGTCATTCAAAGAATCGTTAAGATGACAGAAGAAGCTGAGAAAAATCAAAGCTTTGTACATATCAGTCTGCAAAGATTTGTATGGAGAACTGATTTTGGAATCAAACATAAGGAAATAGCACTTCATTCCGTTGCAGCCTATAAAGTCACCAGAAACCAAAAGGGAGAGTACATCATTCATTTGATCGATCCCAACAGTAAGGCAAGTGAACTGATAATAGCTTCCGATTTCAGTGATGCATATTTCAAAAGTGATAAAGGAAAATACAGTGGCCTTGATGTATCAAGCGGTACCTTGATGCTTCATAGAGTTTATTCATTAAATGAATTTGACCGCTTTAATCTTCAGGAACGATTGGAAAACTACGGTGCCTATAATACAGCTTCTTATCCGTCGAATCAAAAAACAGAACAAAGCGAAGAAAAAACTTATAGGATATGGACACACATACCTGCTTTTTCCATTTGGGACGGTGATCAAAATGAAACAAAAGTGATCGGTTCAGGTGTAAACGGTAAAATTAATGTTGAACTGAAATCGGTAACGGGTGAGGAAGATTTGCTTTATGAATATGAGATTAGTAATATAAAGGATTGCCTTCATATATCTGCCGATCCCGATAGTCAGGCAGAATCCCCCGAATGTATTATGGTTTCCTATGAAGGGGACTTCCTTGGAAGTATTAAATCGGAGCGGCCGGTTCAGTTTTCGGTGAAGGAAGATGGAACTATTTCGGTAGAAGCATTAGGAGAGAATTCCGGTATTACGGTTGGAATGCCGATCGATAACAATGAAGAACCCTATGACCGGCTGGAAATAAGTCTAAATGCCAAAGAGGTCACTTTGGAGCAGGCAGATTCCGCAATTTTGATGAAAGCATCCGAAACGCAGGGAGCAATGAAAATAAAAGCTTATTCTGACTTTAGTGAAACATCGGCATCATGTGAGGCAACGGATAAACAGGTTAAGATATCTTTGGATCAGGAAAAGCTGTCAATTGAACAAAATGATATGCCGCAGATTACGAAAAGTATTGGTTACAAGGTACTGTTTGTGACAGGCGGAGGAGAAGAGATAAGTCCTTTGGAAAACATAGAGAAAGGAAGCCTCATGGAACAGCCCAAGAATCCTGTCTATCCGGGACATATTTTTGACGGCTGGTACAAAGATGTTCAATTTACCGATGATTCAAAATGGATTTTTGGGACGGATAAAGTGCAGACAGATACCATACTTTATGCAAAATGGAAGGACGATCCGTCTTATTGGAAAACAGTGGTTTTCGAATATGAGGATCAGGACGCAGAGATTATGATCTTACCTGCCGGAACAGTACTTTCTTCCAAAGATTATCCAATACTGCCACAAAGAGAAGGTTTTACCGGAAAATGGAATATTTCCGATTCTTTGACCGTTATAAGTGATATGACGATCCTGGCATTGTATGTTCCAAATAACCAGAGGCAAAAGGAGCCTCAGATAATAACTCTCAAACGACCAGCCTTGAAAAAATTTAAAAAAGCGGAAAGAGCGTTTGAGGCTAAATGGAAAAAAGTAACAGATATTGACGGATATGAACTGCAATATTCATTGAAAAAGAGTTTCAAATCCGCAAGGACAAAAAGAATATCCTCAAAAAAAACAGCGTATTGGGTGAAAAAGCTGAAAAAAGGGAAAAAATATTATGTGCGTATACGAGCCTATAAAACTGTGAATGGCAAAAAAATCAGATCTGAATGGAGCAAGATCAGAACTGTAAAGATATGATCATCCTATATACCGGATACTTTTCGTCTGAGGACACAGAATCCACGGAGAAGAAAAAGATAAAGCAGAAGTATTGGGAGAACCGGTATCCGTATAGTGAATGGTATCGTAAAATAGGATCATCGCTTATCATCCCGCCGAGTAGAACATCTACTGGAGAAAACTGTTGCAAATATTAACAAAAATTAAGAATCAACAGATTGAAATATACCATTCAAATAAGTTATACTGGTTACGATGTGTGTCATCACAACGGATGCTGCCGATCGGAGGCATCCAAAAACTATAATATGATTTGGAGGGTTTGACTATGGCAAGATTTACCTTACCGAGAGACGTATATCACGGGAAAGGAAGCCTTGAGGAATTAAAAAACCTCAAGGGAAAAAAGGCGATTTTAGTAGTGGGCGGAGGTTCCATGAAGCGCCAGGGATTTTTGGACAAGGCGGTTTCTTTCTTAAAAGAAGCCGGTATGGAAGTAGAGCTTTTTGAAGGAGTGGAGCCGGATCCGTCTGTGGAAACAGTTATGAAAGGCGCACAGGCAATGAGAGACTTCGAACCTGATTGGATCGTGGCTATGGGCGGCGGCTCACCGATCGATGCTGCGAAGGCAATGTGGGCTTTTTATGAGTATCCCGATACAAGCTTTGAGGATCTGATCGTTCCGTTCAATTTCCCGGAGCTGAGACAGAAGGCAAAATTCTGTGCGATCCCCACGACATCCGGCACGGCTACGGAAGTAACGGCTTTTTCGGTTATCACAAATTATCAGACCGGCGTGAAATATCCGTTGGCAGACTTTAATATCACACCGGATGTGGCGATCGTGGATCCGGATCTGGTTGCAGGTCTTCCGGTAAAACAGGTGGCATATACGGGAATGGATGCTCTGACACATGCGATCGAGGCCTATGTTTCCACATTAAACGGACCGTTTACGGATCCCCTTGCATTACAGGCGATCGAGATGGTGCTTGATTATCTTCCGGCATCATATCAGTGTGATATGGAAGCGAGAGAACAGATGCATTATGCACAGTGTCTGGCCGGCATGGCATTCTCAAATGCGCTTTTGGGTATCGTTCATTCCATGGCGCATAAGACAGGTGCCGCTTTCTCTACAGGGCATATCCCGCATGGATGCGCCAATGCGATCTATCTTCCTTATGTGATCAAATATAATGCAAAGGATCCGGTCGCAGCCAAGAGATATGCAGAGATTGCCAGAAGAATGGGGTTTAGCGGGACTTCCGAGAAAGCACTTATTAACAGTCTGATTGAGAAGATCGATGCGTTTAATGTGAAACTGAACATCCCGAAAACATTAAAAGAATTTGGTGTGGATGAGAAAGAGTTTACAGAGAAAAAAGCGGGAATTGCCGAGAGAGCGGTTTCCGATGCCTGTACAGGATCCAATCCGAGACAGATCGACCCGGTGACGATGGAGAAGCTGTTTGAGTGTACTTATTATGGGACAGAAGTGGATTTTTAAGCAGTACGAAAGCTGGCACATGTATAAAAGAAGACAGAAAAACGCAAGGTAAAAGAGCGTATGCTCCCTGAATGGAAAATTCAGGGAGCATTTTTTGTGAGAACTTCCATAAAATGCACAAAACAGAAAGAAAGTAAGACATTTTGAGGAGAATAGAGACAAAGAAGACTGTAAATTTACGAATATATCTTGCAATTTTGCCTTTTTCACGCTATGATAACTATCATGAATGGTACTGAAGTAACAGATGTTTACGGTAAATGAACGATATGATCGAATGTAAGGGAGAATCAGAAAATGACACAAAAAGTCATATACGATGTAGCGGGGCTGTTTCTGTTAGCTTTCTTTGTTTTTTTTATTATCCAGTTTTATCGTTCGATAAAATTATGCTTCTGGGGGGAAGGAAAGAGTAAGGCGGGGCTGTTTTTCCTGTCTTTGTTCCTCAATCCGCTGGCGCTCATGGTTGAGACGTTTCTGCTTGCGTCAAATATATTATATAAGTTGTATCGCCTGACCGAAAGTACAGTTATGCAGAGTGAACTGGCTTTTGCGGTTGGTTCTGCTGTGATCTATCTGGTCATGATACTTTTGGCTTCGTGGCTGGTCGGAAAATATCTTGGCCTTTTGTCAAATGAGCCAATGAGATTTTTGTATTTTTTGTTTGCATCGATCGCGGTCATTTCGGTCAGAGACATAGGGGACGATACCCTTTTTGCCACTCCGTATTTAGGGTGGATCGTGGATATCGTAGGAAATATCATAATGTTTGTGGCAGTCTGGCTGCTTTATCGACTGGATATCAGATCCCTTCCGAAGCTGTCACAGGTTACGGTCAGGATCAACTGGAAGATTTTTTTGTATCCACCTGCAATCTTTTCGCTGTTGTATGCCATATTTACGATCGAGGAGACGCAGACTTCCGATCAGCTCGACGATATGCTGGTGTTCGTGATCTATATCTTTTCAACGCTCCTTGTTTACCTGTTTATATGGGTGTATCACGTTATCGCAGAAAATATCAGTGCATTAAACGAAAATAAGATCCTATCGATCGAAGTCATGAAGGCGCTGGCGCAGACGATCGATGCAAAGGATGAATATACGAGAGGACATTCTGCACGGGTGGCAGACTATTCAAGGATGCTGGCAGAAAAGATAGGACTTCCTTTGGAAGATTGCGAAAATGTATATTATATGGGACTTTTGCATGATATCGGAAAGATCGGTGTCCCGAATGAGATCATAAATAGTACGTCAAAGTTGACGGCGGAAGAATATGAGGTGGTAAAAACACATCCGGCTGTAGGCTATGATATTCTGGCGCAGATCAAGAGCCGTCCGGATCTGTCGATCGGTGCCAGATGGCATCATGAAAGGTATGACGGAAAAGGCTATCCGGATAAAAAGGCAGGCAAGAATATTCCTCTTTTAGCCAGGATCATTGCTGTAGCTGACAGCTATGATGCCATGACGAGCAACCGCAGCTACCGTGATCTGTTGCCGCAGAAGGTTGTACGATCGGAAATCGAAAAGAATGCCGGCACACAGTTTGATCCGGATATAGCAGCCTGCATGATTTCGATCATTGATGAGGATAAGGAATATCAATTACATGAGTAAGGAGTTAAGAAGAAAGCCGGTAGGGTGTAAAGAAAATAAGAATATTGTGAAGATTATGAAAAGGAGCTCTCAGGCGGGCTCCTTTTCAAATGTCTTTAAGAGGGAATGCCGGACAAAAAGCAGGCAGATGCAATGAACGAGCAGAGTAATGGTCCAGGTGATCGGATAAGAAATATACAGCATTTGCGGGGAAGGATATCTGCGAAAAACCGTTGCGATCCAGACAAGGCGAAGTCCGCAGGCACCGATCAAGGATACGATCACCGGCAGGATGGCACAGTTAAGACCGCGCAGGATTCCCACAAGGACGTCCATGATCCCGCACAGGGCATAGGGAGCACAGATGTAGGCAAGGCGCACGAGACCGGCAGCGATAACGGCTTCATCATTGGAGTATAAATGCAGTAAAGGAGTCCCGAAAAAGACCGCCAGATTGCCAAGGAGCAGTCCGGTGATGGTCACCATGAGCAGGGAGAGTCCTGCTACACGATCCACACGCTTGAGCTTTCCGGCACCGTAGTTCTGACCGGTAAAGGTAAGGGCGGTCTGATGGAATGCATTCATGGACATATATACGAAGCCTTCAATATTGGCGGCAGCGGCGCTTCCTGCCATCACGATGGAGGCAAAGGAGTTGATCGCTGACTGGATCACCACATTCGAAAGTGAAAAAATCGTACCCTGTACACCTGCAGGAATACCGATCTTTATAATGGACAGGAGTTTATCCGGATAAATATGAAGCGCGTGAAGTTTAAGCCGTAAATTCCCTTTCTCAAGCATCAGACAGCGAATTACCAGGATAGCGGATACAAACTGACTGATTACGGTGGCAAGGCCGACGCCGGCAACTCCCATGTGAAAAACGATTACAAACAGCAGGTTAAACAGGACATTGATCACACCGGCGAAGGTCAGATACAAAAGAGGGCGTCTGGTATCCCCGACAGCGCGCAGGATCGCACTGCCAAAATTGTAGACAAGCACGGCGATCATCCCGCCAAAATAAATCCGAAGATAGATGGAAGCCAGACCGATCACATCATCGGGAGAGCCCATCCATTTTAAAAAGGTTTCTGCAAATGTAATGCCAAAAACAGTCAGAAAAACACCTGCCAGGATCGATACCAGGATCGAAGTGTGAACCGTTTCGTTGATATCGTTTTCTTTCTCGGCACCATAATAGTGTGCGATGGTCACATTCACACCGACGCTGATCCCGACGAAAAGATTCGTCATGAGATTGATCAGGGCTGAGGTTGAACCGACTGCTGCCAGGGATTCGCTTCCGGCAAATTTTCCGACTACGATGACATCGGCGGCATTGAACAAAAGCTGCAGGATGCTTGAGAGCATCAGAGGGATCGCAAATAAAAGCAGTTTCCCGGCGAGGGGACCATTGCACATATCGATTTCATATTTCCCGGAGGTTTTTGTTTTTTTCTTTTCAAGCGACATAACGAACTCCTTATTGATCAAATACAAGAAAGAACGATTCCTGTTAAGGGATATCGTTGTGGAATAGTTCCACGTTACACCAATTTTTTACGTATGTCAAATGACTCTGGAGAAAGCGATGGCAATGACAAACTGCCGGGCAAAGCAACAAACGGGGCAACAAACGGGGAAGAATTATTATTGTTAAAAAAAGCAATGAAGTGTATAATAGGCAAGATAGGGTGTCAGCTCTTGACGATACCATATACGTTATAAAACCATAGAAAAAGGAAGATGCAGATGCTTAAAGAATTATGGCAATATCGGGAAATGGTGCGCAGTCTGGTAAAAAGAGACCTAAAAAGCCGCTATAAAGGCTCTGTATTGGGCTTTTTGTGGATGTTTCTGAATCCGCTGCTGCAGTTGTGCATTTATACCATTGTATTTGACAATATCATTAAAATGGACATTGACAGATTTTATCTGTTCCTGTTTGTGGCATTAGTTCCCTGGATCTTTTTCAGTACCTGCTTAAGTTATGGAACAACAGCGGTGCTGGGACAGCAGGATCTGGTGAAAAAGATTTATTTTCCGCGGGAAGTGCTGCCGATCGCTTTTACGATCAGCCAGTTTATCAACATGCTCTTGAGCTTTATCGTGATCTTTATCGTGATGCTTTTGAGCAGGATAGCGATCGATCCGGTGGCACTTTTGTTTCTGCCTCTTGTGGCCGCGGTTGAATTTGTATTTTCATTGGGGATCGTATTTATAACATCTGCAATAACCGTATATTTCAGAGACCTGGAACATATTTTATCGATCATCGCCATGGCGTGGATGTATCTGACCCCGATCATTTATCCGATCGAATTTGTTCCAAAGGATTATCTGGGACTGTTTTATCTGAATCCGATGACTTCCATTACGATAGCATACAGGGATATTCTGTATTATGGAAGGGTGCCGAAAGTAGATACACTGGCCAATGCATGGATACTGGCGCTGGTTGTTTATACCATCGGCAGACTGTTATTTTTACGTTTGAAGCGCGGATTTGCAAAGGAGTTATAATGAAACCCGAGAATGTGATCGAAGTAAAAAATGTCTCGATAAACTACAAAGTTTACAGGGATAAAAGCAATCAGTTAAAGGAGAAGATCATACACTTAAGCAGAAACCGTTATGAGATCCATCAGGTATTAAAAGGCATCAGCTTTGAGGTAAAAAAAGGAGAATCCATCGGACTGATCGGTCAAAACGGCTGCGGGAAGAGTACGACATTGAAATTACTGACCAGGATTCTTTATCCGGATTCCGGCTCAATCGAGCTCAAAGGCAGGGTATCAAGCCTTCTGGAGCTGGGAGCGGGATTTCACCCGGATCTGACCGGCAGGGAGAATATCATTATGAATGCGTCTGTCTTCGGCCTGTCCGCAAAAGAGATCGATAAGAGAATGGATGATATCATTGCGTTTTCAGAGCTGGGAGAAGCCGTTGATGATCCGGTGAGAACCTATTCCTCCGGTATGTATATGAGACTGGCTTTTTCGGTCGCGATCAACGTGGATGCGGATATCCTGCTGATCGATGAGATCCTGGCCGTGGGGGATGTGAACTTCCAGGCAAAGTGTTTTCACAAGCTGATGGAGATCAAAGGAAAAGGAACCACCATTGTACTGGTGTCTCATGCCATGTCGCAGATCGAACGGATCTGTGACAGATGTATCTGGCTGCAGGATGGGATGATCAGGGAGGAAGGAAGTCCGTTTGATCTCAACAGAGACTATATGAATTACATGTGTTCCAACCGGAATCAGGGACAGAAGACTTTAAACGCTTCTGTCCCAAAAGAACAAGAACGCGAAGAAGAGTGCGAAAAAGAAGAGAGTGAAAAAGAAGAAAAGATCCGGATCAGGAAAGTCTTTGTGACAGACCGGCTGGGAGAGGTAAAAAGTGTTTTCTTTGTGGGAGAGAGGCTGCAGCTTAAACTGGAGATAGAAGCGCTGGAACAGATTGACGATTATGTGATAGAGCTAAATCTTGTAAGGGCGGATGGTCTGTTCTGCTACGGGCTTTCCACGCGGACGGATGCGATCGGATGTGAAAGCTGGAAGGGCTTAAAAAAGATAGACGTGAGTTTTGCTGCGATGAATCTGTTAAAGGGCAAATATCATTTTGACCTGCATGTGGCCAGAGGGGACGGCAGCACTTTCTGCTTTCAGGGAAATGTTGCGGATTTTGAGATGGAAACCTATCAGGAGGAAAGAGGTCTTCTGTATTTGGACCATGAATGGATAAGGGAATAAAGAATGTATCAGATAGAGCAGTGTGTAGCGGGAGTGTATCCGGATACTCCGTGGGATGAGCCATATCAAAACCGGATCAACAGGCTGATAGAAGCAAAAAAACTGGGGCAGAAGACGGTTGCCTTTTTATATCCGGAATTTGACAGCAGTACGTTCCGGTACAGAGGCTACAATATTGCGGAGACGCTTACTTATAGCTTTTACTGGTGCGGAGCGTGCTTTCAGTATGCGGACAGGGAAAAACTGATCAAGGGGCTGCAGTGGATCGATATTCTGGTCGTGATCCGCTGTCCCTGGGATGAACAGTCCGACACCTTCTTTGAAAAAGTGCGATCCTGTCAGATACGGCTGTGCTATGACGTGGATGATCTGATCTATTCGCCGCGTTATATGCCCGAGGTAATAAAGGCATTGGGACTTAAGGAAAATGTGGAGACCAATTTCTGGTTTGGCTTGACGTACCGGAATGAGAAGATCGCTTCTCTTTGCGATGCGTTTATTACGACCAATGATTATCTTGCAGCATATATAAAAGAAGATTTTGATAAGCCCTGCTATACGTTACCCAATTATTTAAACGGCTATCAGGAACGCATCTCCGAAGCGTATTTTCAAAAAAAGATGCTCTTAGAGCCGCAGAATCCATTTGTGATCGGATATTTCAGCGGTTCTCCGACGCATCTGAAGGATCTGATGACGATCATGCCGGAGATTGAGGAATTTTTAAACAGACATGCGGAGGCTGTGCTAAGGATTGTGGGATATATGCAGCTGCCTCCACAGTATGACAGACTGGTTTCGGAGGGAAGGATCGAATATCTGCCGTTTCAGACGTTTATCGGGCTGCAGTATGAACAGGCGAAGGTGGACATCAACGTGGTTCCTCTGGTCAACAATGTTTTTTCAAACTGCAAGTCGGAGCTGAAGTATTTTGAAAGTGCGATCGTCGGGACGATCACCTGCGCCACGCCCAGCTATACGTATGCAAAAGCCATCAAAGACAAAGAGAACGGATACCTTTGCAATGTGGGGGAATGGCTGGATACATTTGAGAGGATCTATCAAAAAGGACAGGATAAAAAAATGCAGAATCAGATCAGAAGGATCGCACTCAAAGAGTATTCCGGGCGATGCCAGGTAAGAAGAGTCGAAACATTATTAAATAACATTCTGGATAGGTGAAGGGGAAAAAGATGAACAACGTAAAGTATGATGCTGAGTATTATCAATCTCATTGCGGGACCAACTATGAACGAAACAACGGATGGGAAGAAATCTTTTCCAAACAGGCAGCCAGGATCATCAGAGAGCTTCCGGTCAATACGGTGCTTGATGCAGGATGTGCCGTGGGGTATCTTGTGGAAGGACTCAGAGATCGGGGCGTGGATGCGGAAGGAATCGATATCTCAGAATACGCATTATCCTGTGCCAGGGAGGACATCAAACCGTATTGTCATTTGCAGTCTCTGACGGATCCGATCTCGAAAAAATACGATCTGATCACCTGTATAGAGGTCATGGAGCATTTAAAAGAAGATGAGATAGCAGATGCGATCGATAATCTTTGTAATGCCTCCGATCAGATCCTGTTTTCCTCAACGCCTTTTGACTATGAGGAGGAGACACATGTCAGTGTGCACAGCCCGGAGTATTGGGTGGAGCAGTTTGCCTATCGCGGGTTTTACCATGATGTAAGATTTGATGCCTCTTTTATTTCCGTACAGGCAATGCTGTTTCGACGGGGAGAGAAATCCGTGATCGACCTGATCAGGGATTATGAGTCGGCACTGTTCCAAAAGCATCAGGAAAATGTCGCACTGCGCCATCAGAGAGAGTTAAGCAACGAAAATGTTGAGATTTATAAAACTGCATATCAAAAACATGTTGATATGATCAATCAGGAGCTTAACCCGAAGATCAACGAATTGACCAAACAGATCGAGGAGATGTCAGCAAAGAAAGAGGAAGCATTTCAACAGCGTTTCAAAGAACAGGAGCTGGCATTTAAAGAGCAACTGGCCGAAAAGGAGATCGAATACCGGAAACAGGTCGCCGAGATAGAGCTTCAATGCGATAAAAAATGCAGAGAACAGGAAGACTGCTTTCGGCAGAGCTTTATGGAAGAAGTGGATAAAAGCCGTCAATTGGAAGAGCAGCTTCTGATCTGTCGCAGGGAAAAGGAAGAACAGGAAGAGACACTTAACGGAGAACTGCGGAATCTGCAGAGACAGATCGGAATCCTTCAATCAGAGGCAAAAAGTTATCTGGATACCATAAATGTGTTCATCCGTTCCGGTTCTGTAAGTGTACAGAGTTTCTTAAAAGAGCGCTATCGGGCGCGCAAGGAGGGAAAGCGGCTGATGGATATGGAGAAAGGATACTGGGATCCGGTGTTTGATCCGGATTGCTATGCAGAGTATAATCCGGATATTCGTAAGGCTTACGGAAAGGATCCGGTCCGGTTATTGAACCATTTTATCTGTTATGGCATGTCCGAGGGAAGAAGGGCAAAAGAATCCTTTGATGTCAATTCCTATATTGAATACAATCCGGATCTGGTAAAAGAGTTAAAAACAGATATCCGGGCATATTATCTGCATTACATCACAAGTGGACAAAAAGATGGGAGACGGGCAGTGTGAAAGAAATGATAAAAGAGACTTCGCAAAAAGGACGGATCGGTTTTTTCCTGCTGATTTTACTGATCATGGCCTGCCTGGGTGACGTGGTCAATCCCATTGCACAAAAGCTGCTTTTGCCGGTACCGGTTACGATACAAAGAACGGATCAGACCGCAGGACGTAATGTTACGATCCTTTATGAGGAATACGAGCATAATCCGGATGAATTATTTCTGGAATTAAAGGAAGAAAATGATGCCGAAAGTCATGCCTGGAAGTATACAAAAGGGGACTTGGGAAAGAGCTGGACCATGTTAAGTGATACGCCGGGATCCACCGCATTGACGATTACCACAAAAAGATCGCCGAGAAAATATCTGACGTTGCTGTGCAATCGCGGCGGCGGGATCGTACAGATACAGGCCGGAGAGAAGGTGATCACGGTCGACTGCTATAAAGATCAGGAAAAAAGCGAGATCTGCAGAGTCTACCTTTTTGAACACGATCGCAGACTGATCCTGGTAAAGATTGCAATCTATTCCGTGGTTTTCCTGCTGGTTTTTGTAGGGGCACTGATCCTGGCGGATTTGTTCCTGAACAAAACGAGTATGTCGGATTTCTTTCTGGCACCGCCGAAGAAGGCGGATATCGCAGGGTGTTTTGCTATACTGTTTGGAATTGCTGTTTATCAGTATAAAGTTGAAGGAATCCCGAATTATCTGAAGGTAGGGGATGAAGCAGGCTATTGGAAAACAACTTTGTTTCAGAATGGAAAGCTGGATCTTGATTTTCTGGCAGCACAGTTTTCTCCACGCGGCTATTGGTGTTATGTTCCGCAGACGATCGCGAAGGAAATCGGAGAAAGGATCGGGATCGATCCCAGTATTTTGTGGATGCTGATGGTTACTTTCAGCTGGAGCATTCTGATCATGGCGTTTTTCCCGAAACTTTACCAAAGGATGACACAAAAACAAGCCAGACGTCTGCAGGTCATACCGTTTGTCATCATTCTGCTGACAACCTGGAGACAGCTATTGACCTGCGTGCTGATGGATGCCTATGGAATGATGGCATTCTGGTTTTTTCTGTACGGTCTGTTTCAATTTTTGGAGGATAAAAAAGCTGTTACCGCCGTATGGACCGGAATTTCGGCATCGGTTGCGTGCAGCTTTCGATCAGCATACTTTGTCGGGATCATCGGGTTTGTCGTCTATGCGCTGATCCTTCTCTGGAAAGAAAAGAAAGAGACACATAAAAAAGCAGTTATCGGGATGTTGGCAGGGGCGGCGGCATTTGTGATCATCTGTTTACCGCAGCTTGCCATTAATCTGCACAGGGATCATGCAGGATTGCTTGCGCATGACAATCCGCATGCTTATTATGACAGATATGTTACATTGTGGAGTTCTGACTGGGCACTGGCAAACGGAAATATCGCGTACCCGCTGCTGGCAACGGATGACCAGATGAGAACCATGAAGAACAAATCCTACAACAACGAAACACCGCTGAGTCTGGAGCAGCTTCTTGACATTTATATGGAATCGCCTGTGGAAACGCTGATGCTGATCGCCAAAAAACTGGTGATCGGATTTGACCAGAAAACAAACATCGCGCATCCGGGAGACGGAGCAGTGCCCTGGCGCGAAACGGTGGGGATGATATTTAGCCTGTGGAATTATTTTGTACTGTTTTCGGGAATGTATGCTTTCTGTAAAAACAAAGAGATCGTCGCAAAAGAAAAATGGATGGCGGGACTTGTGTTCGTACTTACGGTACTGCCGCAGACATTCATGAAGATCGAGTGGAGATATGTCATGATCGGATATTTTTTGATCTACTATTTCTTTGCTTTTTACTTCGTGGGTCCCCTTCTTCAGGAAAGAAAAAAAAGAAGAACACTGCTTATGCAGACGGATTATCTGATGAAGCTTTCCATATTTATGTTTGTATGTTTAACACTTAGCTTTCTGTTTCTGGCATGATAAAAAGTGCAGGACTTTAGCGTAACGGAATGGTTTATGTGGCATAGTAACAAGCCGGGATCTTTAAGCCGGGATCTTTATGCAAAAAAGAATAGACAAAATCACCGGAAAATGTTAGGATATAATTAACTCTTTGCACTGCAAAACACATAAGCGTTTTCTACAGTACAAACTGAGCAGGCAATACATTTTCCGTGCAGGATGCATGTATGTGGCCGGGTCGTGAAGGCGACAGCAGATTGCGTGAAAAGCACATCTGCGGGACAGTGGTATGTTCCGCGATGTGCTCTTTTTATATTTATTTGAGGAGGGATTGATATGGATGAAAAGAAAGTGATCAAACGACTGTCACACGTCGGGATCTATGGGAATGTGCTCCTGGCAGCGTTCAAGCTGTTGGCCGGTATCCTGGGTAATTCCGGAGCCATGGTTTCCGATGCCGTGCATTCTCTTTCTGATGTATTTGCCACATTTATCGCATACATAGGAGTAAAACTTGCCGGGCAGAAGGCAGATGAAAAGCATCCCTACGGACATGAACGACTGGAGTGTGTGGCGGCTTTGACGCTCGGACTGATCCTTGCCGGCACGGGACTCGGCATCGGGTATACAGGTGTGAGACAATTATTATTTCAAAGAGAAAAGATCGTGGTTCCGACGCTTTTGCCGCTGATCGCAGCGATCGTTTCTGTCATCACAAAAGAAGGAATGTTCCATTATACGATGTTTTATGCAAAGAAGCTGGATCTGGCGGTGTTTAAGGCAGATGCATGGCATCACAGATCGGATGCGATCTCATCGGTAGGTTCTTTCGTCGGAATTGGAATGGCGAAGCTTGGATTCCCTCTTATGGATCCGATCGCGAGCGTGATCATCTGCTTGTTTATCCTGAAAGTAGCATATGATATTGCAGGGGATGCGCTCAACAAGATGCTGGATACTTCCGGCGGGGATGCCTTTGAGCAGACGCTTAAACAGTTTATTGAAACAAAACCCGGGGTGGAGCGGATCGATCTTTTGCGTACCAGACAGTTTGGCAATAAGATCTATGTAGATCTGGAGATTGCTGTAAAAAGGGATATTTCGCTGATCGATGCCCATGCGATCGCGGAGGATGTACATGACAGTGTGGAACAGAATTTTCTGAATGTCAAGCATGTGATGATCCACGTGAATCCGAAGGAAGAAAGATCATAAACAAAGGAGAAGAAGCAAATGGATAAACTATTATACGGAGCTGCCTATTATGAGGAATACCTGCCCTATGAGCGGCTGGAGGAAGATATCCGGATGATGACGAAGGCGGGGATGAATGTCGTGCGCATCGGGGAGAGCACCTGGAGTACGATGGAACCGCAGGATCATGTGTTTGACACGAGGCATTTGACCCGGGTGATCGAAGCGATGGACAAAGCGGGTATATCAGTGATTTTGGGGACGCCTACCTATGCGATCCCGACCTGGCTGGTCAAAGCCTGTCCGGATATCCTTGCAGTCACAAAAGAAGGCCGCGGCATCTACGGAACGAGACAGAACATGGATATCACACATCCGGCATACCGACATCACGCAGAGCGCGTGATCCGGAAGATGATGGAGACATGCGCTTCCTATCCGAATGTGATCGGCGTACAACTGGACAATGAGACCAAAGCGTATGGCACGGCGGGACCGAATGTGCAGCACGGCTTTGTGAAATATTTGCGGGAAAAATTCCATGATGACCTCGATGCCATGAACCGGGCATACGGGCTTGACTACTGGAGTAACCGCATCAATGCCTGGGAGGATTTCCCGGATGTGAGAGGAACGATCAACGGTAGTCTCGGGGCAGAGTTCTCAAGGTATCAAAGAAAGATTCTGGCAGATTTTTTGATATGGCAGAGAACGATCGTAGAGCCGTATCTGCGTAAAGACCAGTTTATTACCCACAATACGGATTACAGCTGGATCGGACATTCCTATGGTCTGAATAGCGAAACGGATGTCTATGAAAATGCAAAGGCGATGACGGTTGTCGGCACCGATATCTATCATCCGTCGCAGGGCAGACTTACCGGGATGGAGATTGCATTTGGAGGAGACCTGACCAGATCAGTCAAAAGAGATAATTATCTGGTGCTGGAAACGCAGGCGCAGGGACAGATCGACTGGCTGCCCTATGAAGGGCAACTCAGGCTGCAGGCATATTCGCATCTGGCAGGCGGTGCAAACATGGTCGAGTATTGGCACTGGCACTCCCTGCATAATGGATGTGAGACTTACTGGAAGGGTGTGCTTTCTCAGGATTTTAAGGAGAATGATACTTACAGGGAGGTTATGCGGATCGGAAAGGAGTGGAAAAAGTACGGAGAGCATCTGGCAGGGTTAAAAAAGGATAACAGGATTGCGATCCTGGTCAGCAATACGGCGCTGACTGCGCTGGAGTGGTTCCCGATCAGTGAAAAAGAGGAGCCTTTATACCGGTATAATGAAGTACTGATGGAGCTGTATGAGGTTCTTTACAAAAACAATCTGGAATGTGATTTCCTTTTCCCGCAGAATGCCGCAGAATACATCGGCCGCTATTCGCTCGTGCTGATCCCGGCATTATATGCGGCGTCCGAAACACTTTTGCAGACAATCGAACAGTATGTAAGAGAAGGCGGTCATATTTTTACAACCTTCAAATCGGGCTTCGCCGATGAAAACAATAAAGTGTGGAGTGACGAAACACCTCATGTTCTGGGAAAAGTCTGCGGGATTTGCTACAGTCAATTTACCCTGCCTGAGAATGTGGGGATCTCATCGGAGAAGATTGAGCATCTGACGGGAGAAGTGAAACATTTCATGGAATGCTTGGAGCCTGTGACGGCAAAGGTGTTAGCCGGCTATGAACATTATGCCTACAAACGATTTGCGGCGGTGACCAGAAACGTTTACAAGAAAGGACAGGCAACCTATCTTGGATGTGGCCTGGAGAAAAAAGCACTGACTGCTATAGTCATGGATACGGTCCGGAATGCAGGATTGTCCCTGCCTGATGTACAGTTTCCGATCATCCTGCGAAGCGGGCAAAATGAGCAGGGAAAGCGGATCTGTTACTATCTCAATTACTCAGACTCGTTTCAGAATGTCTGTATAAAGGAGAAAGGAATAGAACTTTTGACAGAGTGTGAGCTTTGTGAGAATCAGATGCTGACACTTTCGCCCTGGGGGCTTGCAGTGGTGGAAGGTGTATAAAACCGGTACTGTTCCCGGACGAAATGACTGTAAATAGCAACATAAATCCTGAAATTCATTACTTATGAGGATGTAGGTATTTTAAAAATGTGCTATTATAATAAACGGCGTGCTAAAACAGCCCATGCTTACTTACAAATCTGATTTTCGGAAAGGAGAAAAGTTTATGAAACGACATGGGGAAAAGAAAAGTCTGTTGCGGATACTGCTTGCGATCTGTATATTGTTCGGGACAATCGGGGCAGGAAGGATCAACGCACAGGCGAAGGTGATGGAGAAGATTAAGATCTATACTCCCGGACCGGCAGTGGGAGAAAGTATCTATCGTTATGAGGACAGGACGACTCCGCTCGGAACACAAAAGACCATCACATTTGGCGGTGAGAATAAGTATATGGTCGAAATCCCGGATTATAATAAAAAGGGATTTCGAAAGGGTGTCAAATGGACCAGGCTGATAAAAGACTATAATAGTTACGGTATTTTTTGCGGCTGGAAAGAGGAGACCATGGGAGCAGATGATAAATTCGGAGACAGTGAGGAGGAAACCGACTTTTATTATCTGTACATTATGCTCGACAGAGTAAGCTATTTCCGTAACAGCTGGGAGCTTCCTGCGGACAGCACAGCTTTTGAGGTCTATTCACAGGATGTACCGGATCATTATATTGATGATGCGGCAGAAGTAGAGATTGTGAATGAAGACAGATGTATTGTAAAGATTGCGTTTCTGAAAAGTAATCTGTTTGGAACATTTCGCGGAAAGCTTGATATTACCATAGATGAGCCGGAAGCCGGCAAAAAAATAGAAGATATCAAGATCACGGATGTGAAGGACGGCAAAGTGTTGAAGGAATCTGTCAAATGCGGCATAAACATTGCAGACTCCTGGTATCGTCTGAAAAATGATAAAGATCCTTCCGCTTCTTTAGAACAATGGGAAAAAGTGTCGGGGGAGGATGTTTTTGAACCGGGCTATTATTATCAGACTACAGCGATGGATGTTGTGAAAAGAGAATATTTTCATCTGTATACGCAAGAAAAAAATCATGCGAAAAAGGGATCAAATGAGTCATATAGTGTATTGCCTATACTGCCTGAGCTGACGGGAACACAGGGAATTCAGTTTACGATCAACGGCAAAGCGGCAGTTGGTTATTATGAGACTTTAGCAAAAGGCCTTTGGAAAAAAGAGATCACGCAGGAAGTGGACTGTGTTTATCTGACGACAGGTAACTTCGGACTGTTAGGCGAAGGTGATGGAACAGCTGCCTATGCGGATAACTGGAATAAGCTGGATGTGGATACGGTTCGTGGTAAACTGGCTGACGGATCGTATCCGTATACGAAGAAAAATGTCAAGGAGGCCGGATGGACAAACGGTGTAAAATGGGAGCACTGGAACAAAACAGACTGGGAAACAGTAAAAAACGGTGATGACCTGATCGCCGGTGACAGATACAGGGTTACTTGCCAAATAGGATGTTTGGATAAATACCGTTTTGCCCCAAACGTAAAATGGTATCTTGACGGAATCAAGATAAAAGAAGTGTCACAGGGAGATGATGAGAAAGAGCTGGAGCTTCAGTATGAATATATTCTGCCGAGTGTATCCTCTTTCGTCATCAATGATACTGTTTTCCGAAATGGTGATACACCGGTATACACGGCTCAGATGGGTGCAGACAGATATCAGCTTTCCGGAAAAGAGGATTCTGCCACAAGAAAGAACGGGATACAGTGGAGTTATTATTATGAAGACAATGCATTCACGGTATCAAATGACCCATGTATCCAAAGCGACAGCAGATATTATATCGATTATATTTTAGAGCCGACAGAAGGCAATTGCTTCCCGGCAGGCGAATACTGGACAAATAACATGCTAGTTTCCGCAAATTCTGGAACGGCAGAACTGATCAGCTGCACAGCCGAGAGAGCACAGATACGGGTGCTGGTTGAGCCGTTCAATGCGGTTACTGATGTAAGGATCGTGATTCCGAGCAGACCGGTAGCGGGTATGACGCCTTCCGATACAGGCAGATTTTATTTTATGGATAATGGTAATGAGCTGGTGGATCCATTTTTCAGCAGTGCTTATATTGGTCATGGCTATGGTTACAATCTCCAGAATCTTCAGGATCAATGGCTGGAATCCACGGATGATATGCAATACGTACCGATGACGACAGAAACCTTTGTGGAAGGTAAATACTATGGTACAAAGCTGGTCGGGATCATCAAAACGATGATTGGCGATAAGGCGCGGTTTCAAGAGGGATCTCTGGGCATCAGAGCGGATGCATCTGTATATGTGAATGATCAGCTGATCGGTGTATGGAAGGATCTGGCGCAGAATTTCCGCTGTGATTTTGGAAAGCTGGATGGAACAGAAAAAATAGACATCGCTTCGGCGATCCTTTCCAATGTCAGGAATAAGGTTTATACAGGCAGCGCGCTTACACAGGATATCACTTTGAAACTGGGAGATGTTCTTTTAAAAGAGGGTATCGACTATACGGTTTCTTATGAGAATAATGTGGAGCCGGGCGAAGCGAAACTGATCGTGACAGGAAGCGGTAATTATGCGGGATACATAGAAAGAAGCTTCACGATCTGGGAATCGGCAAAAGAGATCAGTACTACTGCTGATATTTCGGAAGCGGTTGTAAGCGGCATTGTGGATAAAGTGTATACCGGCAGTGAGATCCGACAGGAGATTGTCGTTATGTTAGGTGGCACGAAGCTGACAGAAGGCAAGGATTATACGGTTTCCTATACGAATAATACGGCAGTCGGAGAGGCCGGCGTGATCATTACCGGTATCGGCAAAATGAAAGGAACGATCAAAAAGACGTTCCGCATTACAGCAGGTTGTGCGGTGACAGAACCCGGAGTGGGAACTGTTTCCGGAGACGGGAAGACTCTGACCGATACAGAGGGTAAGACATACCGGGTGGCAGATACCGTTACGACGGAAGAACTGAAAAAGGGACTTACCGTGGCGGATAAGAAGACGGGCGGTAAGTATCGTATCACTCAGATCTATACGAAGCTTGGCGCCGGACTTGTGATGACAGTGGTCGGCGGTACAGTTGAATACGTGGCACCTTACAATAAGAATACGAAGAAGATCGCAGCGACCAATTCGGTGAAACTGGCAGGCATTACCTTTAAGGTGACATCGATCGGTGCCGGCTGCGGCAAGGGCTGCACAAAGCTTGCCAAAGTTGTGATAGGACCCAATATCACACAGATCGGCAAGAATGCTTTTAAAGGCTGCAAGAAGCTGAAATCCGTGCAGATCAAGAGCAAGAGCCTGAAAAAAGTGGGTGGTAAAGCATTTAAGGGCATTCACAAAAAGGCTGTGATCAAAGTGCCGAAAGCAAAAATGAAAGCCTATCGGAAACTGTTAAAGGGTAAAACGATAGCAAAAATAAAATAAAACAAAGACAGACAGGGAGACGATGACAAGAAAAACGCCTCCCTGTTTTTTGTGCAGAAGAATGAAAAAATCATCACTTCGGATGATGTGCCCCCGAAAGATTTATGGTATAATCTTTTAAAATGCAGACTCTGCGGACGGCAAACAATGGGAAGAAGCAGTAAAAGAGTTTGAAGTGCACAGATGCCAAAGCGCATGAACGATTTGGGAGTGTGTGCTTTTGGATATGCAAAGGGGGAAAAATATGAAACAATGGAAACGAAAAACCAAAGCACAGTTCCTTTTTATGATCATCGGACTGATCATCTGTATAGCCGGAAAGAAGGGAACGGTATATGCGGAGCCTTATGTATTGAAGCTTAACATTCATATGAATACGCCGATGATCGGAGAGTATCCGTCTGACAACAGTAACAGGGATATTTTTGTGGAAACGGAAGGCTATGAAGTTGTGGACTATGATCAGAACGGATATACCAACGGGGTCAAATGGACGGATGGATCGAATAAACCTGTAGATATAACAAAGCCGTTTCATGCACAGGATTATATCGTTCATATTCTTGTGGCAAGAAAGGATGGCCAAAAAATAACCTCCACAGTCGACGGGAAACTGTTCGGGTCTAACGGAGCCATGTCATCAGGCATGAAGTGTGAAGGATATGCCACAGATTACGGAAACTATAAAGATTTAGCGGTTACGATCTATCAGGATAAGAGCATTAAGGGAATAGAGTGCACGCTTGACACTCCTGTGGTGGGAGAAGAGCTGATCAAAAGCATAAAAGTGACGAAGATCAAAGCAGATACCGATTTCGACAAAGCTTATCTGGAGAGCAAAGATTATTCAAAGAGCTGGGTCGAAGCAACAGCGGCGGGCGGGCCATTCAAACAGCCGGCAGATGTTTCTTTCAGGAAAAGATGCTATTACAAGACGAGAATACCGGATCTTTTGTATCAGGATGTTCTGAAAGCACTCAAAGATCCGGCGTCAAAGACCAGTTATATCGGTCTGAATGACACAATAGAATGTAAGATAAATGATATCACTTATACCGTATCGTATAACTACGATAAGAACAGATGGGACCTGACGGATCCTTACTATGCATGCGGGATGGCAAAAGAGATGATAAGCGAGGTGGATCTGACCGGGCTGGAACTGCCGGAAGCAGGCAAAAAGCCGGATCGGGACTATTCGATCCCGAATGATGCAGGCTACGTTAAGGCTGATCCGAATAATAATAATCTGGGGACCTATGTCAGTTGGATGGATCTGACGGAGAAGGAACTTATGGATGCTTCGGATACCTTTATCGAAGGACATGTGTATCGGGCATATGCGGCAGTGCAATTAAAGGATGAAGGCTATGCTTTCAGTGAAAAACTGTGTGAAAAAATCAATGGGGAATCTGTAAAGACGGAGAATATGGCCGGCCGTCAGAGAGTAAACGTGGAATTTGATTATTCCTTTCCGACGATCGGCGTAAAGGAACAGATCCGGATAAAAGGGGTCTGCGCTCCGGTCGCAGGGGAGAAACCGTCTACAGAGGGATGGTCTTCATGGCCGATCGGAAATGATAAATGTGATATTTCACAGCCTTTCTGGTATGTGGTTGATCAGAATGATCCGACGAAGGATTCGCAGATGTTCGGGGATACATTTGAGAAAGGAAGAACGTATCGGCTGAAATTCTGGTTAGAGGGAAAAATGAATCAGTATTTTTCCGACTGGATGCAGCAACTTGAGCAGATGAATATCAGTGTGGAAGGTGCCACTTCTTGCAAAATCGAAAGATATAATAGCACGGAATACTACAATATGCTTTATATTTCAGCTGAATTTGAGACAAAAAGCCCGATCACGAGTATTTCGATCTCAGGCTATAAACCGCCAAGAACAGGAACAACGGCTTCCTATGATGGTTTTTCGGTAAAAAGCAGTGAGAAATACGAAATTTACTCCGGATTAAACTCTGACCTGATGAAAAACGGTATCGAATGGGGAAGGACGATGGGCGGAACCGATGTCGGTACTCAGGCAAAGGAAACTCTGATCTTTGAAAAGGATCGTGCGTATTATACGGATATCGTGGTAAAAGCAAAGGAAGGAGAACTGTTCCCGACTGATCTGACAAAGATCACAGCGACGGTATCCGGCTATCCGGCAGAAGTGGATGATTGCGATATTGTCGGTGAGTATGTGATCGTCAGAGTGCGAAATATGGGCAGAGACAATATCAAGAGAATGGATTATACCATTCCGACTCCTGTTGTGGGACAAAAGCCCGGAAAGATCACGTTTGAGACGATCCCGGCCAATGCCATGAAAGGAGGAAATGAGTTTGACAGTTCTGCATACTGGCAGGTTTCGGAGGATGGTGTTCACTATGTGAATATGGACCCCAATGCGGTCTTTGAAGCCGGGAACTATTATCGGACCAACGTATATGGAATGCATCAAATCGCTCTTTTGATCGTGACGGCTTTCGGTGATGTCTATAACCGGGATGTGACGTATGGGCTTGATGCGGAATGCGAAAAATATATCAACGGAAAGAGCGTCGATGAGGAAGGAACGCTGCAGGATTCGGTGTATTTCTGTTTTGACAGGCTTGCGGAAGCGGGAAGCGGTGAAACTCCGGAAGGACCGGGTGGCGGAAGCACAGAAGGACCGGGCGGAAATACCGGAAAGAACGAAGGTGGGAAACCCGGTGAGCCGGTTGAAGGCGTCGGGACGATCTCGCCGGATCAAAAGATCCTGACGGATGAGAATGGAAAGCAGTATCAGATCGAAGAAAACATGAAGCCGGAAAGCATTGAGAAGGATGCACTGATCGCAGATAAAAAAAGCGGCGGCAAATACCGTATCACGAAGATTGTGAAAAAAGGCGGTAAAGTGACCGGTGGTACCGTGGAATATATGGCACCCTACAATATAAACTGTACCAAAATCGCTGCGACCGAAAAGGTAAAACTCGCGGGAATCAGCTTCAAGGTGACAAGTATTGCCCCGGACTGTGCCAAAGGCTGTGGGAAACTGCAAAAACTTGTGATCGGATCGAATGTGACAAGTATTGGGAAAAATGCCTTTAACGGATGCAAGAAACTTAAGTCGATCACGATCAAAACAAAGAAACTGACGAAGAAAAAAGTCGGAAAGAATGCTTTTAAAGATATCAGTGCGAAAGCGAAAGTAAAAGTCCCGGCGAAAAAGCTGAGGGCTTACAGGGCTATCTTAAAGGCATGCGGCATAAAAGGAAAGAAACAGAAGATAACGAAGTAAGAGCAAGGAGACAGGGAGCGGAAGAGTTCCCTGTCTCTTTTATAATAATCCGTAACGATTCGGAACAGATGCAGGATCCATCCAATGCGAATATTTATGAATCGAAACAAATATCCGTTTAAAGGATGGAAAAAAACTTGACATATGTAGATTATCGATATATTATATAGATAACCGATATATCGAAAATCTATATAACAGGGAGGAAGCATGATGGCAATTGAAAAATCACTGGTATCCGGAAGCATGACAATGCTTTTGTTAAAACTTTTGTCAGAGAAGGATATGTACGGCTATGAGATGATCGAAACGCTCAGGCAGCGTTCGGAAAATGTGTTTGAATTAAAGGCAGGTACATTGTACCCTCTTTTGCATGGCATGGAGGATAAGGGACTTTTAACCGTTTATGAGGAGGAAGTTACCGGAAAAGTGCGTAAGTATTATCGCATTACGAAAGAGGGGCATAAGATGCTTCAGAAAAAAACGGACGAGTGGACACAGTATTCGGATGCAGTGGTCCGCGTGCTGGCGATGGGGGTGTAGGAGATGGAAGAATATTTAAACCTGTTGCTGGAGCAGATCCGTTATCAAAAGGCAAGACCTGTGATCCGCGAAGAACTGCAAAGTCATATGGAAGAACAGATCGAAGCAAACCTGGCGGCCGGAATGTCCGCCATGGAAGCGCAGAAGGAAGCGGTAAGAGACATGGGAAGCCCGAAAGAGGCAGGAATCGCACTGGATAAGATACACAGACCGAAGAATGCCTGGGGCATGATCGGATTCATGGCAGCACTTACGATCACAGCCATTGTGATTCAGTCCATGCTGGGGACACATGGATTTGCACGCTATGCCGTTCTG
This sequence comes from Lachnospiraceae bacterium, assembly GCA_015056815.1. Lineage (GTDB taxonomy): Bacteria > Bacillota > Clostridia > Lachnospirales > Lachnospiraceae > SIG333. The sequence goes on from SVFN01000009.1 coordinate 72,597, forward strand.
AGCTTTGTTGTGATGCTGGCTGTCTGTTATTTTGACTATACGCTGATCGGGCGTTTTGCCAAAATCACAGCCGGAGCTTTCTGTGTGCTTTGCATCTTTGGAATTTGTCAGCGAAATTATGTGAATGGGATGAGCTACTGTATCCGGCTTGGCTTTCTCAATGTCAGCCTGTTTTCTTTTATGATGCTTTATGTGCCTTTGTACGGGGCGGTTCTGTATCAATGTTCGAGGGATCACAAGGAAAAAATGCTTTTGTCAAAGGAAACGGACGGGAAGTTTCAAATGCTTTACAGGAAATACAAAGATCTGGTAAAAGCCTTCTTCTGGATGGCGTTTCCGGTATGGATCGCGCTTCGCATTCCAAGTATCTCACTTGCCTTTATGCTTTTACTCAGCATGAGCATTTTACTTACCATCGTATTATGCAAAGGCTGGTTTGATCTGAAAGCACGCAGGATCGTGGCTGCATTATGGTCTGTGATTCTGTTGGTGCCGGCTGCTTTACTGGGGATCTTCTGGAGGAGCCTGCCGGTTTATCAGACGGACAGACTCAAAGCCTTTGTGACAGGAGGGGGCAGTGCGAATTACCTGACCAACGTCTTAAGGGAGTGTGTCAAAAACGGCAGGCTTTTTGGCGGAGAACGACAGGAACTTTCACAGAAATTGCCGGATCTTAACAGTGGATTCCTTTATACTTACCTTTCATCCGGATACGGGATGATCCTGGGAATTGCATTGTGTACAGTACTGGCAGCACTCCTGATCCGTACTTTTGTGATCTGCCTGAAGCTAAAGAACCGGCTTGGTATGATCATGGGGCTTGGCAGTGTGTTGATCCTGGGGATCAATGTGATGATCAATATTCTGGAAAATATGGGTCTGTTCCCGCTTTCGCAGACATTTCTTCCGTTCTTTTCGGCAGGAGGAAGCTGCATACTTGTCTGCTATACACTGATGGGGATCATTCTGAGCGTTTACCGTTACAAAAATGTTTATTCTGTACATGTTCATACGAAACGTCCGAAGATCCGCATGACGATCGATCTGTAAAACCGGAAAGAGGCAGAGGGAGTAATGTCCCGCTGCCTCTTTCCGGTTTTGGATTCTCGCTTCGCTTTTCTCCAATAACGTGATTGACAGAAAAATAACGAAGGAATATAATATTGTTTAGCTTGAATGTTTCGGGGGAAAAAGAAGTGGAACGCAAAGAAATCTCACAGGCGGTCATAAGCCGTCTTCCGCGCTATTACAGATATCTTGGAGAATTAAGGGACGACGGAGTGGAGAGGATTTCCTCTCAGGAGCTGAGTGAACTGATGCAGTCGACCGCTTCGCAGATCCGTCAGGATCTGAATCATTTTGGCGGGTTCGGTCAGCAGGGATACGGTTACAATGTGGAGCAGCTGTATACGGAGATCGGAAAGATCCTTGGGCTTGACCAGATCCATCATCTGGTGTTGATCGGAGCAGGCAATCTCGGTCAGGCACTTGCCAATTATGTGAATTTTGAGAGAAGAGGCTTTCTGATCGAGGGAATCTTTGATCAGAATCCGGCGCTTGTAGGCAGGCAGATCCGGGGGATCAAGGTACGCCCCATGGAAGAACTGGAGTCTTTTATCATAGAGCATCATGCCGATATAGGAGTCCTTACGATCCCGAAGACTGCGGCAGTTGCGGCGGCGGACAGACTCGTACGGTGCGGGATCAAGGCAATCTGGAATTTTGCCCATGTGGATCTGAAGGTTCCGCCAAAAGTGCAGGTTGAAAATGTACATTTGTCAGACAGTCTGATGAAACTGTCTTATAATATATGCAACTATGCTGAGCTTCACAGGGAGCAAACCGATCGGGCGATCGATCCATAAGAAGAATGCAGATACGGACAGAGGTGAGAAAATGTCGCGTACAGATGAAGTATACAAACCGGCACTGGCCGGAAAGAAACTTCCGGTGCTGACGCTGGATAATAAATGGTACAGGTTGTTTACCCAGACCGGAACGACTGGCGAGATCAAAGAACTGGAAGAAAGACTGAACGATCTGTTAAAAAGACAGGGAAAATTAAATACAGAGTCCAAGGAGATCCGCAAGCTGAAAGCGAAGCTGATGGACGAGATCGTATCTCTGATGCCGGAGGAAGGCAAAGAGCAGGATACACAGAGCATTAAGAAACAGGAACAGAATCAGAAGCTGATCAAAGAGTGTAACGAGAAGCTGGATGCTTATCAGGATGAGCTTCTGGATCTGCCGAAGGAGATCGATGAAGTAAACTACGAGCTGATGCTCCGTACGATGGAGCTTTGTTATCAGCAGATCAAGTTTAATACGCAGGAAATCGATGAGATTTCGGATTGGATCAATAATGTCCGGATCGAATTAAAGAAAAATGTGATCCGCAAACAGGAGATCGAGATCCATAACCAGAATCTGTATTCCTACATGCATGATATCTTTGGTGCTGATGTGATCGAGATCTTCGATATGGCATACAATCCGGAAGAACGCAAGGTGAAAAGAAGCATGCCAAAAGGTGAGATCGGCAAAGACGGAGGAAATGAGTAAAGAACCATGCAATATATAGTAACGCAGGAAGAAATGAAAAGGTATGATGAAACCACGATCTCTTATTACAAGGTTCCTGCACTGACTCTTATGGAGAGAGCTGCGCTTTCTGTTGTGGAGGGACATGACTTCACAGACAGAGAGCGTATTCTTGTTTTGTGCGCAGGAGGCAATAACGGCGGGGATGGATTTGCGGTGGCAAGAATGCTGCTTTTGAAAGGAAAACAGGTTACAGTGCTGTTTTGCGGAAACAGGGATCACTTGTCGGAGTCCTGCCGGATGCAGTGGGAGATCTATGAAAAATATGCAAAAACATTGGATCTTACCGATCCGGTTGTCACTCAGTGGCCGGAGGCGGCATACGATATAGTAATCGACGCGATCTTCGGGGTCGGCTTGAACCGGGAGATTTCCGGCAGGGTAGCGGAGGTGATCGAGAAGGCAAACCGGCTGGATGCTTACCGGATTGCGGTGGATATTCCGTCAGGGGTCGATGCGGATACGGGACAGATCCATGGGTGTGCATTCCGGGCGGATGTGACGGATACGTTTGCCTTTGTAAAGCGCGGGCTGTTACTTTATCCGGGAGCATCTTATTCGGGAAAAGTGCGATGCCATGACATAGGGATCACGAAAGAGAGTTTTGGCGGCGTTGAGCCTGTGGCTTTTTCTTTACAACCGGAAGATCTTTCCCTGCTGCCGCACCGGGATCCGGCAGGTAACAAGGGCAGCTTTGGCAAGATCGGATTTTTTGCCGGCTGTGCGGCGATCGGCGGAGCAGCTATACTGTCTGCCAAAGCTGCGTATCATATGGGAAGCGGGTATGTCAGAGTATTTACCCACGAAAATGCAAGAGCCGGTATGCTCTCACAGATTCCGGAAGCGGTAGCTTCTTATTATAAGGAAGAAATGACGATATCCGAAAGGATTTCGCTTTGCGATACAGTGGCAGAAAAATCCGATGTCCTTGCGATCGGAGCGGGGATTGGCACCGATGAGTGGGCAAGGGAAATGACGGGATATGTTTTGCAAAGAAGTGAGAAGCCGCTGGTGATGGATGCGGATGCCTGCAATATCTTGGCAGCAGATGAAGTGCTGAAACAGGAGCTGAAGTCTTTGGCCGGAATGCGCAAACATCCGATCATCCTGACACCGCATCTGGCCGAGTTTGCCAGATTATCCGGTGTGCCTGTCAGAGAACTGAAAAAAGATCTGCCGCAGTATGTTATGCAGTTTGCAAAAGAATATGGCGTGATCCTGGCAGCAAAAGATGCTGTCACTCTGGTCTGCGATGGAAGAAAGCTGTATATGAACCGATCGGGCAATGACGGTATGGCGACAGCCGGAAGCGGAGATGTCCTGTTTGGAATGATCGCATCGTTAGCAGGTCAGGGACTTGAGGCTTTTGAAGCAGCCTGTCTGGGTGTGTACATCCACGGTCTTGGAGGAGATCTGAGCGCTAAGGAAACGAATGCTCGCTTTCTGACAGCCTCGGATCTGATAGGTGGATTGCAAAAGACAGATATACGATATCTGGAAGAGATAAAGAGGTGCTGTCAGGGCACCGGAGAATGACGGAGGAATAACATGAACCATTATGAACGGGCATGCGCTTATGTGGATCTGACGGTGATCCATGAGAACATGGACCATATGAAAGCAAATATCGATCCAAGGACAAAAATGATCGGTGTGATCAAAACGGACGGTTACGGACATGGAGCCGTTCCGATTGCACAGGAACTCGAGCCTCTTGCGTATATGTATGGATTTGCAACAGCAACCATAGAGGAGGCTTTGATCCTGAGACGACATGGAGTAAAAAAGCCAATCCTGATCCTGGGGTATACTTTCCCATATGCATATGCGGATATTGTAAAGGAAGAGATCCGGCCGGCTGTCTTTAAGAAGGATATGGCGGTGCAATTGTCCGAAGAGGCAGTGAAGCAGGGGAAAAAGGCGATCCTGCACATAAAAGTGGATACGGCCATGTCACGTATCGGCATACGTCCCGATGAGAGCGGACTTTCTTTTATAAAAGAAGTTATGTCGCTTCCGGGGATTACGGTCGAGGGCATCTTTACACATTTTGCCAAGGCGGATGAAAAGGATAAGACTGCGGTGAATGCACAGCTTAAGCGATATTGTGATTTTTTGAAGAGGCTTTCTGACGAGGGGATCGAGATACCACTCAAACACTGTTCGAACAGTGCGGGGATCATCGAGCTGCCGCAGGCGAATATGGATATTGTCCGTGCAGGGATCACATTATACGGATTGTGGCCGTCGGATGAGGTGCGAAAGGATATCATTTCGCTGAAACCGGCCTTGTCACTAAAAAGCCACATTGTTTTTATCAAAACGATAAAGCCCGGTGAACAGGTAAGCTATGGCGGTACCTTTACGGCAGTGAAAGAGATGCAGATTGCAACGATTCCCGTCGGATACGGAGACGGCTATCCAAGACAGCTTTCCGGTAAGGGATATGTACTGATCCATGGGAAAAAAGCTCCGATACTCGGACGGGTGTGTATGGATCAGTTCATGGTGGATGTGACAGATATCCCGGAGGCAGTGGAATATGACGAAGTAACTCTCATCGGACAGGATGGGGAGTTGTGCATCACGATGGAAGAACTGGGAGAGCTTTCGGGACGATTTAATTATGAACTTGCCTGTGATCTGGGTAAGAGAATCCCGAGAGTGTTTGTGAAAGACGGAATCGAGATCGGAAGCGTCGATTACTTTTCAGAGTAGTAAAGAACGGGATTTGCGCTGACAGAAAGAACTTCTCGAAGAACAGGCGGGAGCAGGAATTAAAAGGACGGATCTGAAAAATACCGAAAAACCATCAGACTCATGGTATACAACGATCATAAAACGGCAATGCTAAAGATAAGAGAGAATATACAGCCATTATGAGGGCTGTGATCGGGAAAGGCTGGGTTGTAACATGAGAAGAGGCGATGTTTATTATGCGGATTTAAGACCGGTGGTCGGATCGGAGCAGGGTGGAATACGTCCCGTGCTGATCATACAGAACGATGTCGGCAACAGGCACAGCCCGACTGTGATCTGTGCAGCAATCACGTCCAGAATGAATAAGGCGAAGCTCCCTACCCACATCGAACTGAGCGCGTCCAGATATCATATGGTCAAAGATTCGGTAATCCTTTTAGAGCAGCTTCGTACCATAGATAAAAAGCGCTTGAAGGATAAGATCTGTCATCTGGATTCCATTGTTATGTCGGAAGTAAACGAAGCCCTGTGTATCAGTCTCGAACTAAATACATAGGGGAAGTTGACGAAAGTAAGATAAAATGTTATACTAACGAACGCGATTCATTGCGTTGTTAAAAGGAGAGTTTGTCTTATGGAGGATGCCGGACCCAAAGAAGAGAATTTCTTTAAAAAGCTCAAAAGCTTTTTTCAGGGTGCAGACAGAAAAAAGGAAGACGAGATAGAGCAGGAGATCATTTCGATGCTTTCCGAGGAGGAACATGGGAATCTTCAGGAAAGCGAAGCACAGATGATCACGAATATCTTTGAGTTTTCGGACAAAGAAGCAAAGGATATCATGACCAGGAGATCTTCGATCATTGCGATCGAGGGAAGCACCACGCTCAAGGAGGCAGTGACTCTGATGCTCCATGAGAAGTGCAGCCGCTATCCTGTTTACATAGATGATATTGATCACATTATCGGCATCCTGCACTTGAAGGATGCCTGCAGGATGTTAGAGGATTTCCCCGACAGAAAAGAAGTGATGATCAAAAAGTGTAAGGGACTGATCCGTGAAGCGGTGTTTATCCCGGAGACGAGGAGTATTAACAATCTGTTCCGGGGCATGCAGGCAAAGAAAATCCACATGGTCATTGTTATTGACGAGTATGGTCAGACACTTGGTCTTGTGGCGATGGAGGATATCCTGGAGGAGATCGTCGGCAATATTTTCGACGAATATGACGAGGAAGAAGATAACATCACCGTACGTGGGAATGACAGCTATGAGACGGACGGACTGATGACACTGGAGGAGTTGGAAGAGCTGCTGCATGTTGATGTTTCTTCTTTGATCTACGAGACAGTCAGCGGGATGATGATCGCACATCTGGGGCATATTCCGAAGGACGGCGAGAATGTCGAGATGGATTATGCGGATTATCATTTTAAAGCACTGATCGTTAAGGATAAAGTTGTGCGAAAGGTATTGATCACCAAGCTTTCCGGTGATGCTATGCGGGAGGAAGGACATTCCGGATAGGAGACAGAAAGTTTCGATAGAGAAAGGAAAAGGAGAGACAAAATGTCAGGACATTCAAAATTTGCGAATATTAAACACAAAAAAGAGAAAAACGATGCTGCAAAGGGTAAGATCTTTACGATCATCGGAAGAGAGATCGCGGTAGCGGTCAAAGAAGGCGGACCGGACCCGGCGAACAATTTCAAGCTTGCAGCGGTGATCGCCAAGGCAAAGGCGAACAATATGCCGAATGATACCATTGAGAGAGGCATCAAAAAAGCAGCCGGAGATAACGGCAGTGTGAATTATGAGCATATTACCTATGAAGGATACGGGCCCAACGGGATCGCGATCATCGTGGAGACGCTGACAGACAATAAGAACCGTACCGCAGCGGATGTAAGAAGTGCCTTTACCAAAGGAAACGGCAGTATCGGTACACCGGGATGTGTATCCTTTATGTTTGATGAAAAGGGACAGATCATTGTGGATAAAGAAGAATGTGAGACGGAGGCAGATGATCTGATGATGCTTGCACTCGATGCCGGCGCAGAAGACTTTAATGAAGAAGAGGACAGTTACGAGATCCTGACCGCTCCCGATGATTTTCAGACAGTTTATGACGCGTTGACTGAGGCCGGTATTCCTATGGTTTCTTCCGAGGTAACGATGCTTCCGCAAAACTATGTGGAGCTTACGGACGAGACAGCGATCAAGAACCTGCAAAGAACCCTGGATCTTTTGGACGAGAGTGATGATGTACAGGCGGTATATCATAACTGGGATGAATAAGAAACGACAGAACTGCGCTCTTGCAGGAGAGAGTATGCGAAAACAGAGCGGGCAGGCGGTAAACAGGTTTTGAGGGAGAAGATCATGGACAGACTGGCAATCGTGGTACCTTGTTATAATGAAGAAGAGGTGCTGCCAATTACCGTTCCTGAACTGAATAAGGTACTTAAGGATCTGGCTGCGAAAGAAAAGATCAGCCAAGACAGCTTTGTGATGTATGTGGATGATGGAAGCAGTGACAGGACATGGGAGTTTATCGTTTCCTGTCATGAAGAGTATGAACAGGTATTCGGACTGAAGCTTGCGGGCAATGTCGGACATCAGTTCGCGCTGACAGCGGGTCTTTTAACAGCGAAGGATCTGGCAGATGTCATTATTTCCATCGATGCGGACCTGCAGGATGACATTACTGTCATCGAGGATATGATCGATAAATTCCACGAGGGGAAAGACATCGTTTATGGTGTGCGCAATGACCGTAAGAAGGATTCGTTCTTTAAGCGGACAACTGCACAGGGATTTTATAAAGTCATGGCGATGATGGGAGTCAGGACTGTTTACAATCATGCGGACTTCCGCCTGATGAGTAAGCGTGCCGTAGAGCAGTTTTCAAAGTACACAGAGACGAATCTGTTTCTGCGCGGTATGATGCCTCTGATCGGTTACGAGACCGATTGTGTTTACTATGAGCGAGGAGAGCGTGCGGCGGGGGAGAGTAAGTATCCGATCAAGAAAATGATCGCTCTGGCGTGGAACGGTATTACATCTTTTAGTGTGAAACCGATCAGCTTTATCACATGGCTGGGAATGATGATCATTTTACTGAGCATAGCTGCTGCGGTATATGCGTTTGGATCCTATTTATCCGGGCATGTGGTGGCAGGCTGGACTTCCCTGATCTTGTCGATCTGGTTTATCGGAGGGGTACAGTTGTTTGCGATCGGACTGATCGGTCAGTATATCGGCAAGATCTATATTGAGGTCAAGCACCGGCCGCGGTATAATATCGAGACGGTTCTGGCAGATGAGTATTACGGTATGGACAATGCCAAAGCAGGCAAGAGGTGATCACTATGGGATATTTTGATGATATGATCAGGGAAAAAGAGAACGGGAAGAGTCAGCCGGATCTGCCTGCAAAGAGTGAGGCGGGGCTGGCGAAGCCGGGCGTTTCGACTAAAACGGATTTTATCCCGAATCCACTTCCGGTACCGGAGAGAAAAAAGCATGTGGAGATGGATTATGATTATACGGTTTCACCGGAGAAGATGCATTTTGATATAGAGGATCCGAAGGAGGATCATTTTGATATTGAATGAATAAGGACAGGCAGGAATGCCTGTCTTTTTGTATATTTCCGACTGTTTTACACATACTATAACAGGCAGTGACAGGACAACAGGTTCAGGGAAAGCATCCGGCAGCTTTGTATACGGCCTGCCGGGCAGATATGGATCAAAAGGGGGAGGACTATGGCAGGATCGGAAAAGAAAGAACAGGCTGAAGAAAAAGAGATCGAAAGAAGTGAAGTGGAACAGATCGGACAGACGACGCTGCGAAAGGGGAAAAAAGGACATAAGATACGTATGATGACGATCATCGGTGAAATCGAAGGACATGATAATCTGGGTAGCGGTTCCAAGACGACGAAATATGAGCATATCCTGCCGCAGCTTGCCATGGCAGAGGATGATGAGGAAGTGGATGGCGTGCTTTTGTTGCTTAACACCATGGGAGGAGATGTGGAAGCGGGACTGGCTATTGCGGAGATGATCGCGTCCTTAAGTAAGCCGACGGTCACGCTGGTTCTGGGGGGAAGCCATTCCATCGGCGTACCCATTGCAGTGAGCGGGGATCATTCCTTTATTGTAGAGACGGGTACCATGGTGATCCATCCCGTGAGGCTGAACGGCCTGATCATCGGCGTCGCCCAGACATTTGATTATTTTAAACAGATCCAGGACAGGATAACGGGATTTGTGATTAAGCATTGCAGCATCACAAAAGAGAGACTTATGGATCTTATGATGGAGACAGAAATGTTGACGAAGGACGTAGGAACTGTTTTGGTCGGAGCAGAAGCGGTAGAAGCCGGGATCATTGACGAAGTGGGCGGGATGAAAGAAGCTTTGAATAAGCTGCATGAATTGATCGAAGCGCGTCGTGAATGAAGTTTTTTCAGAAACGGCGACCGTATGTATCCAAAACGGCAGGAACAGAGGATAGAACCGGACAGAACAGATCATTGGTACAATAATACAGATAATGAGCTTTGAAATTGGAGATAATTTACAAAAACATGATGAAATACAGAAAAAAAAGAAAGTGACTGAATAATGACAAGTGGATAAAATAGTGATATACTATACTAAGTTTGGTAATTTGGGTGAATGTATAAACAATCGGCAAAAAGTTTCATGCCGGTACAGGGAGGCAAATGATTTATGGCTGCTGCTACAGGGCGTAAAACAGGAGCGAAGAAAAAAACGACTACAGCGACCGGGAAGAATAAAAGGCGGAATACCTCGAAGGCACAGGAACGCATGGACGCGAAGGTAAGAGATGAAGTGACAATGATCATCTCTTTTGCTGTCGCGCTTTTGCTGTTTCTGTGTAATTTTCATATTATAGGAAGGGTCGGGGATGCGCTAAGCCGTATCATGTTCGGGATATTTGGCTGGCTGGCATATGCGGCTCCGCTTCTGATCTTTGTTGCGATCATTTTCGGGACGATCAATTACGGGAATCATATTGCGACGATTAAGCTGATTGCCGGAGTTCTGCTGTTTATTGTGTTGGATATTCTGGCGGCGTTAATCGGCGGGATCGACCGGATCGGTACAAGGATTTCTTCCTATTATACATATTCTGCGGATTACTCGGCAGGCGGCGGTGTATTGGGCGGCTTTTTTGCTGCGGCAATGCATTCAATGATCGGAATGGCGGGGACGGTGTGTATCTGTCTGGTCATGCTGATCGTGTGTTTTGTTGTGATCACAGAGAAGTCTTTTATCGGCGGCGTCAGAGACAAGAGCAGAAGGATTTATGATAATGCGCTTGAAGACAGAGAACGCCGCAGAGAACTGAGCGAAAGACGCCGTGAAGAAAGAGAACGGATGCGTCTGGAAAGTGCCATGTACGAGGAAGAATATGAGGAGGAAGAAGACGAGGAGTGGCCGGAGGAGCTTCCGTTTAAGATACCGAAGAAACGAAGCGGGAAGCAAAAAGATCATCTCTTTGACGATACCAAATTAGAGCCGAAAAAATCGAAAAAGAAAAACAATGCTGCAGCAATTGTCAAGACGCAGGATACGGATACAAAGAGTGAGAATGAAAAAGGAAAAGATCCTCTTGCGGGAGTGCGGATAAATGGAGTGGAAGTGAGTGATATCGGGATACAGGATGTTTCACAGCCGATCGCACCCATCAAGAGTGAATCCAGAAATCATCCGATCCTGATAGAGCCTGTGACCGTTGCAAAGACGGAGCCTGCCGGTACAGAGACTGTTGCGGCAAAGGCAGAGAAAGCGGAGGAAGCGTCTTCCTTTGAGGATATTTCAGAGAAGATCGTGCAGGAAGCACAGACAAGTATCCGTAACAGCGAAGTGAATGCAAGTGCGAAGGTGAAACTGGAGCCGAAGGACCTGGAAATATCGGCAGATATGAAGCAGGTGGCAAAGCCTGTGAAACCGTATAAAATGCCACCGCTTTCACTTTTGAAAAAAGGTGAGAATAAAAACGGTGATTCCACCAGGGAATTGAAAGAAACTGCGTTGAAATTGCAGAACATACTGGAAGTATTCGGGGTAAAGGCGACAGTGACGGATATCAGTAAAGGGCCTGCCGTGACGAGGTATGAACTACAGCCGGAGATCGGCGTTAAGGTAAGCAAGATCGTGAATCTGTCCGATGATATCAAACTGAATCTGGCAGCTACGGATATCAGGATCGAGGCACCGATTCCCGGGAAAGCCGCAGTGGGGATTGAAGTGCCGAATAAAGAAAACAGTGCTGTGGCACTCAGGGATCTTTTAGAAGCTGCTCAGTTTCGCGATTTTAAGTCCAAGCTGGCGTTTGCGGTCGGTAAAGATATTTCCGGAAGCGTGGTAGTGGCGGATATTGCCAAGATGCCTCATGTTCTGATTGCCGGATCGACCGGATCGGGTAAGAGTGTGTGTATCAATACGCTGATCATGAGTGTTTTATACAAAGCCAAACCGGATGAAGTCAAGATGATACTGGTGGATCCCAAGGTGGTAGAGTTAAGTGTCTATAACGGGATCCCGCATCTGATGGTGCCTGTGGTAACCGATCCCAAGAAAGCTGCCGCCGCCCTGAACTGGGGAGTGGCAGAGATGGACAATCGCTATAATAAGTTTGCGGAACTGGGTGTCAGAGATCTGGCAAGCTACAATAAGAAGGTGTCAGAGATGACATCGAACGGGGGCGAAGAACTGCCACAGAAATTGCCGCAGATCGTGATCGTTGTAGATGAGCTGGCGGATCTTATGATGGTAGCGCCCGGGGAAGTGGAGACTAGCATCTGCCGTCTGGCACAGCTGGCACGTGCTGCCGGGATCCATCTGGTCATTGCGACGCAAAGACCGTCCGTGGATGTCATTACCGGACTGATCAAGGCTAATATGCCAAGCCGTGTTGCATTCGCGGTGTCTTCCGGTGTAGACAGTCGTACGATCCTTGATATGAACGGTGCGGAGAAGCTTTTGGGAAAAGGAGATATGCTTTTTTATCCGCAGGGTTATCCCAAACCTTCCAGAGTGCAGGGAGCCTTTGTATCCGATGATGAGGTCGCCGCTGTCGTTGATTTCATAAAAGAGCAATGCGACGGACCGGATACCTATTCTGCAGAGATCGCAGAAAAGATAGCAAATATGGAAAGCAGCGCTTCCGTGACGGGCGGCAGTGGTGACGGCTCATCCAGAGACGAATACTTTGCGGATGCCGGGAAGTTTATCATAGAGAAGGATAAGGCTTCGATCGGTATGCTGCAGAGAATGTTCAAGATTGGCTTTAACCGGGCTGCACGTATTATGGATCAGCTTTCGGATTACGGGGTCGTCGGGGAGGAAGAAGGGACGAAACCAAGGAAAGTCCTGATGTCGATGGAACAGTTCGAACAGCTGTTGGAAGAGATCTAGAGAAAAACGGTACATGATTTTAATAGAAGGAGAATAAGGATGAAAACAGATATTCAGATCGCGCAGGAAGCAGAACTTTGGCCTGTGAAGCAGGTTGCAGAAACGATCGGTCTTACCGAAGAAGATATTGAACTATACGGGAAATATAAAGCCAAGATCAGCAATGAGTATCTTGAAAAGATCAAAAACAAACCGGACGGGAAGCTGATTCTTGTCACAGCGATCAATCCGACACCTGCCGGGGAAGGAAAAACCACGATCTCCATCGGTTTGGGAGAAGCATTTGGCGTCCTCGGGAAAAAGGCGATGCTGGCACTTCGCGAGCCTTCTTTAGGTCCCTGTTTTGGGATCAAGGGCGGTGCAGCAGGCGGCGGATATGCGCAGGTGGTTCCCATGGAAGATCTGAATCTTCATTTTACGGGAGATTTCCATGCGATCACATCAGCCAACAATTTGCTGGCAGCGCTTTTGGATAATCATATTCAGCAGGGAAATGAGCTGCGTATCGATACCAGACAGGTTGTATGGAAACGTTGTCTGGATATGAACGACAGGGTTTTGCGACATATTGTTGTGGGGCTTGGGAATAAGACAGACGGAGTTGTCAGGGAAGATCAGTTTGTGATCACAGTGGCATCTGAGATCATGGCAATTCTCTGTCTGGCGGAAGATATGGAAGATCTGAAGGAGCGCCTTGGACGGATCATTGTGGCTTATGATCTTGATGGCAATCCGGTGACGGCACAGATGCTTGGTGCAGTGGGATCCATGGCAGCGCTGTTAAAGGATGCGATCAAACCGAATCTGATCCAGACATTAGAGCATACTCCCGCACTGGTACACGGAGGGCCGTTTGCCAATATTGCACATGGATGTAACAGTGTCCGTGCCACAAAAGCGGCACTGAAGATGGCTGATTATGTCATTACGGAAGCCGGATTTGGCGCGGATCTGGGCGCTGAGAAATTTTTTGATATCAAATCAAGGCTTGCAGGCTTAAAACCGGATGCGGTTGTACTGGTAGCTACGGTACGTGCGTTAAAATATAATGGCGGTGTTAAAAAAGAGGATTTGAATACTGAGAATCTGGAGGCGCTTGAAGCCGGGATCGTCAATCTGGAGAAACACATTGAGAATCTCCACAAGTACGGGGTGCCGGTTGTGGTTACCTTAAATTCGTTCGTGTCAGATACGGAGAAGGAGATTGCTTTCATCCGATCATTCTGTGAGGAACGTGGCTGTGAATTTGCGCTTTCCGCAGTCTGGGGAGAAGGAGGAAAAGGCGGAGTAGAGCTTGCAGAGAAAGTATTGCAGACTCTGGAAGAAAAGAAGAGCAATTTTACACCGCTTTACGAAGACAGCTTATCGCTGAAAGAAAAAATCGAAACGGTCGCGAAGGAGATTTATGGTGCGGCAGATGTCGCTTATTCCTCGGCGGCGGTAAAACAGTTAAAGAAACTGGAGGAACTGGGATTTGGATCTATGCCGGTATGCATGGCTAAGACGCAGTATTCACTCTCGGATGATCCGACACTTCTGGGAAGACCGGCAGGCTTTACCATGAATGTACGCGAAGTATACGTATCGGCAGGTGCGGGGTTTGTAGTTGCTTTGACCGGGACGGTCATGACAATGCCGGGACTGCCGAAAAAACCTGCTGCATATAATATTGATGTGGATGCAGACGGCAGAATCACAGGATTATTCTGATTTGGAGAGTGCATAACAGATGGAATGTCCATTTTGTCATAGAGAAATGAAAGATGGTCAGGTCTTTTGCGAGGGATGCGGCAAAGAGATACATCTGGTTCCGCTTTTTGAACCCGAGGTTGAGGAAAAAATGAGCTCGTCACTACAGAGCGTGGTGGAGACATTAAATGGCACAGAGAACGCAAAAGACAATACTGACGCGACAACTGAATATACGGTTGAGACACAGAAAGAGACGGGGAGAAGCGCAAAAAGCCGGTTCAGCCTCTATCTGATCGCAATCGTTGCTGTTCTGGGAGCTGCGCTTTCGGTTCTCTATTGTATCAGCAAATTGTCAGCCCCGGTTGATTTTTCCACGTATCTGCAAAGGGCGAAGGATCTTTATGGTCTGGAGAAGTATGATGATGCCATGAAGGAGATCGACAGGGCTTTCGAAGAAGGGACGACAAGCCAGGAGCTTTTGCAGGATGCCTATCTGCTTAAGACCAAAACATATATTTATGTGGGTGAGGTGCAAAAAGCAGTCGATTGCCTGAAAGAAGGAATCGATCTGCTGGATGATACAGAGCCTTTGTACAAATTGTGGCTTCAATTGGAAAAAGAGCTTGAAAACTACAGGGAAATGGCGGATATCCTGTCAGATGTCACCTATGAAAGCCTGTTGACAGAGTACAGTTCTTATATCTGTAATACGCCAAGATTTGATGTGGCATCCGGAAGCTATACGGAGGTTGTTTATCTGAAGCTTTCCGATGACGGAGAGGGGAAGATTTATTATACGATCAACGGAGATGATCCCGACGCGTCCAGCGACGAATATCTCTCTCCGGTGAAGCTGGAAAACGGTAAATTCGAGATCCGGGCAGTGTTTATCAACAAATACGGCGTCATGAGTCCGGTGACGACAGCACAGTATGAGATCGAGATCGCAACACCGGACGAACCGGAGGTAAGTCTGGAATCCGGCACCTACCATGAACCACAGGTAATCGATGTTTTCCGGCTGGATGATACGTACTCTGTCTATTATACGACAGACGGATCCACACCGGATCTGTCTTCGATCAAATACGAAGACTCCATACTGCTTCCGCTGGGTAAGAGCACATTTAAGTTCATCCTCTATGATGAGGACGGTGTGGCAAGTGATGTGGCGGAGCGGTCCTACGAACT
Source organism: Lachnospiraceae bacterium (assembly GCA_015056815.1). Lineage (GTDB taxonomy): Bacteria > Bacillota > Clostridia > Lachnospirales > Lachnospiraceae > SIG333. Next base: position 88,236 of record SVFN01000009.1, read on the forward strand.
GGTTCTGGAGAACGCGCAGATTCCGATGGAGCAGGCGCATATCATGCTGTTGCAGAATCTGATCATCAATGGAACGATCCAGGATATTGACGGTCATGTTGCAAATTCCGAGGACACCCGTGTGTATAACTGCAACACGGTTTTTGAGGCAGAGGGAGCTGTATGGTATCTGTTTGCGGAGAGCCAGATCGATTCCTTTGGAAACAGCATTAAAACGGGAAATCTATATTCCGTCAATGTGGAAAACGCAGAAGTGTGCCATGCGATCAATGGTGAGCACGGTAATATCTGGGTGGAGCCTTTGCAATAATGCCAAACAGCTTATTGATAATTTTTTTATATTTTCATTGCGTTTTTTGGAATTATAACGTAATATAGAAAAAGGGTTTTGGACAATTCCACAATCTTGTGCAGTAACGTTTCAGGCAAAAGACGACGAGGAGGATGATTATGTTTAAAATTTTAAGAGCCGAAGAACTGACGACAAACATTTATCTTTTTGAAGTAGAAGCAAAAAGAGTCGCAAAGGCCTGCCAGCCGGGACAGTTCGTAATAGTGAGAATGAATGAGGACAGCGAGAGGATTCCTCTTACCATCAGTGATTATGACAGGGAAAAGGGAACCATTACCATCGTGGTACAGACTGTTGGTGCGGGTACCTGGATGATGAGAGATCTGAAGGCGGGAGATTCTTTCCACGACTTTGTGGGTCCTCTTGGAAAACCTTCTGAGTTTGTAGCAGAAGATCCGGAAGAACTGAAAAAGAAAAAGATCATCTTCGTAGCAGGAGGTCTTGGTACGGCTCCGGTATATCCTCAGGTAAAATGGCTGCACGAGCATGGTGTTGACGCAGATGTGATCATCGGTGCCAAGACAAAAGATCTTCTGATCTATGAGGACGATATGTCAAAGGTGGCCGGCAATCTGTATGTGACTACAGACGATGGATCTTACGGAAGAAGCGGAATGGTTACACAGACATTAAAGGATCTGGTTGAAAAAGAAGGCAAATCTTATGATGTCTGCGTGGCGATCGGTCCCATGATCATGATGAAGTTTGTCTGCCTGACAACCAAAGAACTGAATATTCCGACCATCGTTTCCATGAATCCGATCATGGTGGACGGTACCGGAATGTGCGGTGCCTGTCGTCTGACGGTTGGTGGGGAAGTGAAGTTTGCCTGTGTGGACGGACCGGAATTTGACGGACATCTGGTTGACTTTGATCAGGCAATGAAACGCCAGATGATCTATAAGACCGCAGAAGGGCGTGCATTGTTAAAGGAGCAGGAAGGCGATACACATCATGGTGGATGTGGACATTGTGGAGGTGACAAATAATGGCAGACGTATTAAAGAAGGTACCTGTAAGAGAGCAGGATCCCAAAGAAAGAGCTAAGAATTTCAAGGAAGTATGTCTTGGTTACAATAAAGAAGAAGCAATGGATGAGGCCACCCGTTGCATCAACTGTAAGAATGCACAGTGTATCAAAGGCTGTCCGGTATCGATCAATATCCCGGCATTTATCGAGCAGGTAAAAGAAGGAGAGATTGAGAAGGCTTATCAGATCATCAGCGAATCCAGTGCACTTCCGGCAGTCTGTGGCCGTGTGTGCCCGCAGGAGAGCCAGTGTGAAGGCAAATGTATCCGCGGTATCAAAGGAGAGCCGGTTTCTATTGGTAAGTTAGAGCGTTTCGTGGCTGACTGGGCAAGAGAGAACGGCATTAAACCGGAAGGCGCAAAAGAAAAGAAGGGCAAAAAAGTTGCAGTGATCGGCTCAGGTCCTGCCGGCCTTACCTGTGCCGGAGATCTGGCGAAGATGGGGTATGATGTGACAATCTTTGAAGCGCTGCATGAGGCGGGCGGCGTACTGGTATATGGTATTCCGGAATTCCGTCTTCCGAAAGAAGATGTGGTGGCCAAAGAGATCGAGAATGTGAAAGCTCTCGGCGTTAAGATTGAGACCAATGTTGTGATCGGTAAGTCTACTACGATTGATGAGCTGATGGAAGAGGAAGGCTTTGATGCCGTATTTATCGGTTCGGGAGCAGGACTTCCCAAATTCATGGGCATTCCCGGAGAGCAGGCCAACGGTGTATTCTCTGCCAATGAGTACCTGACCAGAAGCAATCTCATGAAAGCGTTTGATGAGAATTCCAATACGCCGATCATGCGTGGCAATAAAGTTGCTGTTGTTGGTGGCGGCAATGTGGCGATGGATGCTGCAAGAACAGCGCTTCGTCTCGGTGCGGAAGTACATATTGTATACCGCCGCAGTGAAGAAGAGCTTCCTGCCAGAGTGGAAGAAGTCCATCATGCGAAAGAAGAAGGAATTATTTTTGATCTTCTGACGAATCCGGTAGAGATCCTGTCCGATGAAAACGGCTGGGTAAACGGCATCAAGTGTGTGAGAATGGAGCTTGGTGAACCGGATGAGAGCGGGAGACGCAGACCGGTTGTCAAAGAAGGCAGTGAATTTGTGATGGAAGTTGATACTGTTATCATGTCACTCGGTACCAGCCCGAATCCGCTGATCTCTTCAACGACAGAAGGACTTGAAGTGAACAAATGGAAATGTATTGTTGCGGATGAAGAGCATGGCAAGACGACCAAAGAAGGCGTATATGCCGGCGGCGATGCCGTGACAGGAGCGGCTACGGTAATCCTTGCAATGGGTGCCGGTAAGACGGCTGCAAAGGGGATTGATGAATATCTGAGCAGCAAATAGATCATAAAAAGGAAGTCTGGCAACAGACTTCCTTTTTATGGTTGTTCGAAGTATTTTAGAAATTTCTGCATCGGTTCTGTCAGCTCTGCGTCGGCACGATAAATAAATCCGACACGCCGCTTTGGGATACTTCTTCGGAATACCAGTTCTTTCAATGTCCCGTCGGCAAGCTCGTCTCTTACAAAATCTTTGATCACACACGCGATGCCAAGATCGATCTTGGCCAGTTCGATCAGAAGATCCATCGTGTTGATCTCGATGACATTTTCCATATAGATCTGCTGGTTCAACAGATAGGAATCCACATATTTGCGGGAAACATTTTCCTTGTTTAACATCATAAATGTTGCATTTTGAAACAGTGCGGATTTATCCTGGATCGTGGTACCTTCTCGGATCTTAAAGTTTTCCAGATAACGATCTGTAGTTACAAAAGTATCCTGAAGTTCCATGACAGGCGTATAGATCAGGGAGGAATTTGTCCCGTTTCCCATTCCAACCAGACCGATATCGGAGATACCGTTTTCGATATCACGGATCGTTTCCAAAGACGGGTGACAGGTAATGGAAACCTTCACATGGGGATTATCTTTTACAAAAGCCTGCAGATAGGGAAGCAGAATATATTTGCATAAGGTAACGCTGACTCCGATGGAAAGATGGGATACTCCTAATTCCCTGGACTTTTTGAGCTGTTCTTCTCCGTTATGGATACTGATAAAGGCATTGCGGACCTGGCCGTAGAGCATTTCACCTTCCAGAGTCAGTGTGACCCCGCGACTGCTCCGGAGAAAGAGTTTTGTGTTCAGTCCGGATTCCAGCTTGGAAATGGCTTTGGAGATCGCAGGCTGACTGATGTAGAGTTCCTTCGCTGCTCCGGAAATGTTTTTGTGATTGGCGACTGTATAAAAAATGTAATACAGATTGAGATTGTTTTCCATAGTGAATCCTTTCCCGATCAAAATCAATGATCATAAAACTTATGAGACTGCACGATCATAAAGTATTTCCTGTTGTAATCGACAAAACAGATCAAACACCTGTTTCATAGTAATAGTATCATAACTACAGTTCATAGTAAACATAAATAATATGTACTTTCATTATAGCCGGATTTATGTTAGGATTGAGATGTGTCTGAAGCGAAAAGAGACATAGAAGGAGGCAATACCTATGGGAATGACAATGACGCAGAAAATTCTGGCAGCGCACGCAGGACTTGAGAGTGTTGTGGCGGGACAATTGATCGAGGCGGATCTTGATCTTGTTCTTGGCAACGATATCACCAGTCCTGTTGCCATTAAGGAAATGCAGAAAATGAAAGTGGACGGTGTGTTCGATAAAGATAAGATCGCGCTGGTACCCGATCATTTTGTGCCGAATAAAGATATCAAATCAGCAGAACATTGCAAATGTGTGAGAGAATTTGCATATCGCAATGAGATCACCAACTATTTTGAAGTGGGACAGATGGGAATCGAGCATGCACTGCTTCCCGAAAAGGGACTGACAGTGGCCGGTGACGTGATCATTGGTGCGGATTCACATACCTGTACGTATGGGGCACTGGGAGCATTCTCCACAGGCGTTGGAAGTACAGACATGGCAGCCGGTATGGCTACCGGCAAGGCATGGTTTAAGGTGCCGGGGGCAATTAAATTCAACCTGACCGGTAAACCGGCAAAATGGATCAGCGGAAAAGACATCATCCTTCATATTATCGGCATGATCGGTGTGGATGGAGCTTTGTACAAATCCATGGAGTTTACGGGGGACGGGATCGCATATCTGAGTATGGATGACCGTTTCACGATTGCGAATATGGCGATCGAAGCAGGCGGTAAAAACGGTATTTTCCCGGTGGATGATCTGGCAGTTGCCTATATCAAAGAGCATTCCACGAAGTCTTACACGATCTATGAGGCAGATGAGGATGCGGTTTATGATGCAGAATATACCATTGACTTAAGCACATTAAAACCGACGGTAGCGTTCCCACATCTTCCTGAGAACACGAAGACACTTGACGAGATCACAGAAGAGATAAAGATCGATCAGGTTGTGATCGGCTCCTGCACGAACGGACGTCTGGATGACCTTCGTATCGCAGCGAAGATCCTGGAGGGCAAAAAGGTGGCAAAGGGAATGCGATGTATCGTGATCCCGGCCACACAGCATATTTATATGCAGGCGATGGAAGAAGGACTTCTTAAGATTTTTATCGAGGCGGGATGTGTAGTCAGCACACCGACCTGCGGACCGTGTCTGGGAGGGTATATGGGTATCCTGGCAGAAGGGGAGCGTTGTGTTTCCACAACAAACCGTAATTTCGTAGGACGTATGGGACATGTGGATTCCGAGATATATCTGGCATCTCCTGCAGTTGCTGCAGCCAGCGCTGTGACCGGCAAGATTTCCTGTCCTTGTGAGATCATGGATTAGACTGGACAGTCCGGCCGATCCAATCGCTAAACAGTATTCAAAAATGTATTATTATCTATCACGGAACTTAAAACAGGAGGCATACAGTATGAAACAGGCAAAAGGAACCGTATTCAAGTACGGGGATAATGTAGATACCGATGTGATCATTCCGGCGAGATATCTGAATTCTTCCGATCCGGCAGAACTCGCCACCCATTGTATGGAAGACATCGATAAAGATTTTGTGAAAACAGTAAAAAAAGGTGATATCATCGTAGCGGATAAAAACTTCGGCTGCGGTTCTTCCAGGGAGCATGCACCGATCGCCATCAAGGCGGCAGGAGTAAGCTGTGTGATCGCAGAGACGTTTGCAAGGATCTTCTATCGGAATGCGATCAATATCGGACTTCCCATCATTGAATGTCCCGAAGCGAGCAAGGGTATCGGGGCAGGGGATGAAGTAGAAGTGGATTTTGACACCGGAATCATCAGGAACCTGACAAAAGGGACACAGTTTAAAGGGCAGGCATTCCCGGAATTTATGCAAAAGATCATTGCTTCTGAGGGCCTGGTAAATTATATTAATCAGAAATAAAACAAAGAGTCGGTATCTTCATGGTATAGGAAGACACCGGCTCGCTTTTTTTGACCATCGCAGTCAAAAGGGGAAACAGATATCGGAAAAAGCGGGTAAAACGGAAGTATTATGGCAGATCGTTAAGAATTATTTCGAAAATCTTAAGATTAGATTTAAATCAAGGACTTGCATTTTCATGGAAAGTAGGCTACTATATTTAGAGGTTTGAGCATTTTTACAAAAGGGAGTCCCGCTAAAGCCTGACAGCCTTGCAAGCAAAGCGGGATCTATGAGGGGGGATGAGAGATAAGAACGGCTCATACCTGGGGGAAGGCATAGCGGTAAAAGGTTTTCATAAATATCACTATGCGATCATGAGCTCAGCTCTGGATGATACACAGGCTGAAGAGTGACAAAAAGATAAGAATTTATCATGATAAAGAAAAGGAGAAAAAGGTTATGAAAAATGCAAGCAAAACCATCAAACAGGTTATGGCGATGTTCCTTGCCGTATGCCTCATCTTATCGCCCTTCTCGGCAGTACCGGCGAAAGCGGATGATCAGTCCTTAACGATCATGCTAAATGCGGGAGATGTCGGTAAGATCTATGATGGTTCGAATGTAATGATCGGGAATGGGATCATCTGTACAGAGAATGTACTGATAGATGATATTGATAATTTTTATTCAAAGATTACGGAAGAATACAGTGTAAAAACCACTGATACGGAGCACATTGTTTTTTGCGGATGGCATCTGGAAGGAAGAACGGTTGCCGCAACGGCAGAAGACATCAGAAACTATGCCGGGTCGCATACATCTTTCCAGTTATATGCTCTTTACAAAACAGTATATACCGTTACCATGAATGCGAACGGGGGAATATTTGCCAATAACAAGTCCATTAAAAAAGTGCAGGTTGAAAAAGGAACAAAATTTTCTGCTGTCAAGGAAAATGTGTCCAAGACCGGTTACAAATTTAACGGCTGGTTCACAGACGATAAGACTTTCAAAGAAGCAGTGACCAATGATGAGCAGATCGAAAAGGATATGGCGGTTTACGCTTCTTATGAACCGAATAAGTATAAAGTCAGCTTCAAGGCAGACGGTAAGCTTTTGAACGAAACCAAAGAGGTACTTTTCGGTTCTGCTTACGGGAATATTTTCCCGACATCAGACAAAAAGGGATATGATTTCGAGAACTGGTATGACGAAGAAGACAATATGATCACAGCTTCTTCTACGGTACGCCTTGCCAAAAATCATGAGTTGCATGCGAAATTTGTTCCGCATATCTACACGATCAAGTATGAGCTTGGCGGTGGCACTCTGAAGACAAAATGGGAAAAATATGCAGTGGAGTCTGTATCCGATAATTCCGTATCCGCCAATGACATCGTGATCGGTACGCCGGAATTAAAGAATTTTGATTTTGCGGGCTGGACGATCACACAGGATAATGCTGTTTTAAACGGCAAATATAAAGAGTATACCATCAAAAAAGGAACGACCTCTGACTTTGTATTTAAGGCAAATTATGTTCCGCACAAGTTCCAGATCAAATATGACCTGGACGGCGGTACGTTAAAAGACAAAGTGACAGATTATACAGCAGAGATGACGGAATATATCAAGGTCGGTACACCGGAGAAAAAGGGTTATGATTTTAAAGGCTGGACAGTGACAAAGGATAAGACAGTGCTTCATAATACCTATGATGAGTATACGATCGAGATCGGAACAACCTCTGATTTTGTGTTCAAAGCAAATTTTGTACCGCATAAATACACGATCACATATAATCTGGACGGCGGTACGCTTACTAATATGGTAAAAGATTATACAGTTGAAATGAAGGAGTATATCCTTGTCGGCACGCCGGAGAAGACAGGGTATGATTTTACCGGCTGGACAGTGACAAAAGACGGTGAAGCACTCCGCAACAATTATATGACATATCTGATCGATATTGGAATGACTTCTGATTTCAAGTTCCATGCGAACTGGAAGAAAAAAGAAGACAAGATCAAAAAAGGTTCTGTTGTTACGGTAAAGAAGATGGGCTATACCGTCACCAAGACCAAGAAAAAGAACGGAAAGACCATCCCGACAGAAGTAGCCTTTACAAAATGTGACAATGATTCCATCAAGTCATTTACAGTACCGGCAACCGTCAAGATCGAAGGGGTCAGTGTAAAGGTCACAAAGATTGATGCAAAAGCATTTATCGGATGTGAAGAACTGACAAAAATAACGATCGGCAAGAACGTTAAGAAGATTGGTGCGAAAGCGTTTTACGGGTGTGAGAAATTAAAGAGCATTACCGTTAAGAGCAAATCACTTAAATCGATCGGTTCCAAGGCGTTTAAGGGGATTGATCCCAAGGCTGTTGTAAGAGTTGTGAAAGATAAAAAAGTTTCTCAGACAAACTTATTCAGCAAAGCAGTGATCGGTCATGTAAAGACCTGGACGATTCAGTAAATAATGATCAGTTGAAACAGGATCCCGCTTCCGGGGGTCCTGTTTCTTTTCTTGCACAAACATATGTTTTGTGCTATTCTTAGAGAGGCACTGACAGGAGCGTTGCCTGATAGGGAGAAAACATACGATCGGATATCGGCCGTAACGAGGAATGCTTCTGTCGATATATACAGTAGGAAAAGAGGACAAGATGGTAGCATATGTTAAAGGAAAACTTGCAGAGACCGGACAGGATCATATTGTATTGGACATAGGGAACATGGGGATCAACATCCGCGTTTCGGATGGATTTCTGACAGAGCTTCCGCCTGTTGGGACAGATATGAAAGTGCATACTTATACATATGTGAAGGAGGACGCTTTTTTACTCTATGGTTTTGCGACGAGAGAAGAACTGGAGCTGTTTCAGATGATGATCACTGTCAATGGGATCGGACCCAAGGGAGCACTCGCAATCCTTTCTATAATGTCGGCAACGGATCTTAGGTTTGCTATTTTTTCATCTGATGTCAAAGCCATTTCAAGGGCGAACGGCATTGGGAAAAAGACAGCAGAGCGCCTGATCCTGGATCTGAGAGATAAGATCGATATCGAACAGACTCTGCAGGACGGTCTGGAGGAGATAGCTGCTCCGGTCAAAGGGGCGAATGAACTGGGTCAGAACCGAAAGGATGCGATCGATGCACTGGTAGCGCTGGGGTACGGCATGACAGAGGCCGCAAAAGCTGTTAAGCAGGTGGATGTTTCCGGGGATCCGACTGCGGACGAGATTCTGAAAGCATCTTTGAAATATTTACTGTAGGGATAAGAATTTGTGAGAGCTGATCGGCACAGTATCCGATCAGGAATAAAAGAATGATAAGGAAATAATTATGCCACAACGTGTGATTGAGACGAATATTACGGAAGAAGACAAGAAGATAGAAGGATCACTCCGGCCGCAGGTGCTTGCGGATTATATCGGACAGGCAAAAGCAAAAGAAATCTTAAAAGTCTATATCGAGGCTGCAAAACAGCGCGGCGACAGTCTGGATCATGTATTGTTTTACGGACCGCCGGGACTTGGCAAGACGACACTTGCCGGGATCATTGCCAATGAGATGGGTGTTCATATGAAGGTGACAAGCGGACCGGCAATCGAGAAGCCGGGGGAAATGGCCGCGATCTTAAACAATCTGCAAGAAGGGGATGTTCTGTTTGTGGATGAGATCCATCGCCTGAACCGCCAGGTGGAGGAAGTACTGTATCCGGCCATGGAAGATTTTGCCATTGATATCATGATCGGAAAAGGATCTTCCGCCAGGAGTATCCGGCTGGATCTGCCAAGATTTACACTGGTAGGAGCCACGACCAGAGCAGGACTTCTGACAGCACCTTTGCGTGATCGGTTTGGCGTGATACACCGACTGGAGTTTTATACAGTAGAGGAATTAAAGACGATCATCATGCATTCCGCAAAGGTTCTTGAAGTGGAGATTGAGCCAAAGGGTGCTCTGGAGCTTGCCAGACGCAGCCGCGGTACGCCGAGACTTGCCAACCGGATCCTGAAAAGAGTACGGGATTTTGCACAGGTACGTTATGATGGCAGGATCACGGAAGAAGTGGCGAAGGTGGCACTGGATATTATGGATGTGGACAAACTTGGACTGGATCATGTGGATCGTAATATATTGATGACTATGATCGACAAATTCGGCGGAGGGCCGGTAGGGCTGGATACCCTTGCGGCAGCGACCGGTGAGGATTCCGGTACGATCGAAGACGTATATGAGCCCTATCTGATCATGAACGGGCTGATCATGCGTACGCCGAGGGGAAGGGTTGCCACTGAACATGCCTATCAGCATTTCGGACTGGATATGGCAGGTGAATGAGAAAAGAACTATCGTGAAATAGGAACAAAAACAGCAGTGATCAAGAAAAAGATCATAAAATTTTTGTTCATGGCAAGGTTAAATGAGGGGGAAACGCACGGAAGCGGCGGATACCTGGAATACAGAAGTATGAGATAAGGTGATAGCATGACACTACAGGATTTACAGGTAAATGAGAGTGCCGTTATTAAGAAAGTGGGTGGCGAGGGTGCACTCAGACAACACTTTCTGGATATGGGAGTGATACCGGGAGCTGAGGTGACAGTGGTTAAATTCGCACCTATGGGCGATCCCATGGAGTTGCAGCTTCATGGTTATGAACTGACACTGAGACTCGCGGAAGCGGCACAGATCGACATCGAGCCGATCGAAAAACGACGCAATCTTCATAAACGTATTGAGAAGATCCAGCCGTCCCATCATCCGGGACTTGGAGAGGATGGGATTTACCATGCGCAAGGAGACGGAGATCTGCTTCCGGCGGGTACTGTTTTGCATTTTGCACTGGTGGGCAATCAGAATTGCGGTAAAACGACTCTCTTTAACCAGCTTACAGGTTCGAATCAGCATGTGGGCAATTTCCCGGGAGTTACGGTAGACAAAAAAGACGGTGCGATCAAAGGGCACCCGGATACTCTGGTGACGGATCTGCCGGGGATTTATTCCATGTCTCCTTACAGCAGTGAGGAGATCGTTTCCCGTAATTTTGTATTGACAGAACAGCCGGAAGCGATCATTAATATCGTGGATGCGACTAATATAGAACGGAATATGTACCTGACCATGCAGCTTTTGGAAATGAATATTCCGATGGTGGTAGCGCTGAATATGATGGATGAGGTGACAGGCAATAACGGGGCGATCGATATCAATAAGATGGAAAGGCTTCTCGGTGTTCCTGTAGTGCCTATCTCGGCGGCGAAGAACCATGGTGTACGCGAGCTGGTAGAGCATGCTGTCCATATTGCCAAATATCAGGAAAAACCGGCCAGGCAGGACTTTTGCTCGAAAGATGATCACGGCGGGGCGATCCATAGAGCGATCCATGCAGTGGAATCCATTATCGAGGATCATACGGAGCGCGCGGAATTGCCGCTTAGGTTTGCGGCGACGAAGGTCATAGAGGCAGATCCACTGATCTTAAAGCAGCTTGCACTGGATGAGAATGAGAATAAGATGATCGAGCATGCGGTCCTTCAGATGGAGAAGGAAGGCGGTATGGACCGGAGTGCGGCGATCGCGGATATGCGGTTTGATTTTATTGAGCGTGTCTGTGAAAGTACGGTACAAAAGCCGCATGAGAGTAAAGAGCGGATACGCTCCGAAAAGATTGATAATGTTCTTACCGGCAAATGGACCGCGATCCCTTGCTTTATTGTGATCATGGCGATGGTGTTTCTACTGACATTTAACGTGATCGGAGCATTTTTACAGGGACTGCTGGAACAGGGGATCGAGGGGCTGACTGACGGTGTGGAGAGACTGATGATATCCGCCCATATAAATGACGCATTGAGGGGGCTGATCGTTGACGGAATCTTTGGAGGAGTCGGCAGCGTCCTGAGCTTTTTACCGATTGTTGTGACGCTGTTTTTCTTCCTGTCGATCATGGAGGACAGCGGATACATTGCAAGGGTTGCGTTTTTTATGGATAAGCTTCTTAGAAGGATCGGTCTTTCCGGAAGAAGTATCGTACCGTTGCTGATCGGTTTTGGCTGTACGGTTCCGGCTGTAATGTCCACACGGACTCTGCCGAGTAAAAGAGATCGGAAAATGACGATCCTTCTGACACCGTTTATGAGTTGTACGGCAAAGCTCCCGATCTATGCTTTTTTTGTGAATGCGTTCTTTCCGAAAAAAGGCGGACTGATCATGACCGGTCTGTATCTTCTGGGGATCCTTGTGGGGATCCTGATCGCGATTCTATTCAAAAATACGCTGTTTAAGGGAGAAGCGGTTCCGTTTGTGATGGAGCTTCCGAACTATCGTATGCCGGGTATACGCAACGTGGCACAGCTTTTATGGGAAAAGGCAAAAGATTTCCTGAGCAAAGCATTTTCTGTGATCCTGATTGCCACGATCATTGTGTGGTTTATGCAGAGTTTTAATCTGCATCTGAATCTGGTGGAAGATTCCTCTGACAGTATGATGGCAATGATGGCGGGGGTACTGGCTCCGCTGTTTCAGCCGCTTGGTCTGGGAGACTGGAGGATCGTTACCTCTTTGATCAGTGGCTTTATGGCAAAAGAGAGTGTGGTCTCCACGATGGAGATCTTGTTTGGAGACGGTATTACGACTGCATTATCTGCAGTGTCGGCTGCAACTATGCTGGTGTTTTCGCTTTTGTATACCCCCTGCGTGGCGGCGATCGCATCGATCAGACGGGAACTGGGTACCAGGTGGGCTGCCGGTGTTGTTTTCTGGCAGTGTATGGTAGCCTGGATCGCGGCATTCCTTACCAGATGTGTGTGCGGGATGATCTTAAGATAAGGCTGCGGGATTGGCTGTTTTTGGCTCCTTGGGCATACGCGATGTTGCAAAGCGGCAAAGGATCTTTGCGGCTCCATAGGATTTTTGCCTGTTTCCTTATAAATATAGGAATAAAACCTTGTTTTCTTGTTTTTTTTTGCTATAATATATCTTGTATTGTGTTTCCGGGGAAATGGCACATGTAGTGCCAAAAAAGGTGTTCGTCCCGAATACGGAAACTGTAAAGAACGGAAATGATCTATGACATGACGATCAGGCGAAATAGTTACTATAGAGAGTACAGGACGGGAAACGAATGGGAGAGAAAAACATGACGTCAAAGACAGATACAGAGGTTATCATAGGCGGAAGAGTACTTACACTGAGCGGATATGAAAGTGAAGAATATCTGCAGAAAATTGCATTATATATCAACAATAAGATCGCGGAGTATAAAAAGATCGAGAGCTTTAAGCGGCAGTCAACGGATACGCAGTGTATCCTGATGGAATTAAATATTGCGGATGACTACTTTAAAGCTAAAAAACAGATCGCAGTCCTGGAGGCAGACATTGAGTCACAGGATCAGGAGATCTGTGATCTGAAGCATGATCTGATCGCAGAGAAATGTAAGAGGGAAAGTATTGATAAGACGATGGATGGTATGAAGCAGGAGATTGCCAGATACAAGGAGCTTATCGCAGAAAAAGAGCGTCAGATCAGTGAGAAGGATAAACTGATCGCAGAGAAGGAAAAAGAGATCACCAAACTTTCGAACAGGCAGAAAGCGTAAATAGTTTGAAACAGGAAGAACAGTGGTATGAGAATGGCAGAATGCGATCCGGATAAAAAGGCAGAACTGCTTGCCCCGGCAGGGAATATGGATTGTTTCCTCGCGGCGGTAAGAGCCGGAGCGGATGCAGTTTATCTCGCGGGAGATAAATTCGGAGCGAGGGCATATGCAGACAATTTCACAACGGAACAATTATGCGAAGCAGTACGATACGGTCATTTATTTCAGGTGAAGACTTATCTGACCTTAAACACTCTGATCAAAGAGAGAGAGTTCGGACTGCTTTATCAGTATGTCCGGCCTTTTTACGAAGCCGGACTCGACGGCGTCATTGTACAGGATTTTGGTGTACTCCGATTTTTAAAACGGAATTTTCCGGGGATGGAGATACATGCCAGCACGCAGATGACAGTGACTGGGGCAAACGGCGCTGCTCTTTTAAAGGAAGCGGGGGTCAGTCGCGTGGTGCCGGCAAGGGAATTGTCCCTGGAAGAGCTTGGCATCATCAAAGAACAGACAGGCATGGAACTGGAAGTGTTTATCCATGGTGCGATGTGTTATGCCTATTCCGGACAGTGCCTGTTCAGCAGTGTATTAGGAGGCCGGAGCGGCAATCGCGGCAGATGCGCAGGACCCTGCAGGCTTCCGTACCGGATCAGTCGGGATGGTGTTTTGCTTTCCCAAAGGAGGGAAGAATATCCGCTGAGTCTGAAGGATCTTTGTACGATCGGGATACTTCCGCAACTGATCTTTGCGGGACTTGATTCCTTTAAAATCGAAGGAAGAATGAAAAGTGCGGAGTATGTCGCGATCGTTACGGCGATCTACCGGAAATATATGGATCAGGTATATGAACTGGCAGGCAGATATTCTTCCGGAGAAGAAGTCATGAAGCACTATACGGTCAGTGACAGGGATCTGTATATATTGCAAAATCTTTATGTCAGGACCGATCTGCAGGAGGGATATTTTTACCGGCATAACGGCAGAGAGCTTGTGACAATGCAAAAGCCGGGCTATCTTTCTGTTTCCGAAAAAGAGATCGCAGGATTTGCAGCAGAATATCCTGTGGATACCACAAAGAAGAAAATAGCTGTAGATATGACTGTTGAGGCGCATATCGGACATCCGCTGCAGCTGGAGGCAGTACCTGCAGCGGATCGAAATAAGGCGAAGAAAGACCGGACAGACAGTAGCTGCCCGGACAGGAAGGTTTTCAGGGTCATGGGAGCTGAGGTACAAAAAGCCAATAACCGTTCCATGACAGAGGAGGAGATCGGCAAGCAGCTTCGTAAGCTGGGGAATACGGCATTTGAACTGCATGCTCTGGACATCCGGTGTGATTCGGATCTCTTTATCCCGAATAAATCTTTAAATGAGCTTAGAAGAACAGCTGTTGACGGGCTGATGGATCTGCTTGCTTTGAAACGAAGCATACTATCCGCAGACGATACAAAAGAAGATTCCGATTCTTTGATAAAGGTCGCACAAAAGAGAGAGGACTTCAAAGGATTGACCGTGTCGGTCGAAACATTGGAACAGCTTCGGGCATGTCTGGAGTCGGAGAGAGTATCTGAACTGTTTTTATCCACAGACGTTGTTTCCGGACTGTTGAAAGAGCCTCAGACGGAAAAGATGTGCCGGCAGAAATGGGAAGAGAAGAAGATGGCGGTTTTTATCAGACTTCCGAGAGTGATGCGGCGCAGGGCGGCAGAGCAGAGCCGGAAGCTTCTGGATGGACTGGGCCATTGGAAGATAGCGGGGATCGTTACCAATTCGCTGGAGGGACTGGCTGTTTTTAAAGACAGCTTCAAAGAATGTATAGCAGACGCAGGACTCTATACGTTTAATAAGGAGGCGTGCAGGTTTCTGGCACAAAAGGGCATCAGTTCCTTTACGGTTCCGTATGAAGCGTCTTATCATGAGCAGATGGAACTGGGCAAAGAGTACCCGTTTTATTATGTGATCTATGGTTATCTGCCACTGATGGAGTCTGCCGGCTGTGTGGCTAAGACGATGGATGTCTGCCGGCATGAGCCGCGGATTTATGAATTGCACGATCGCTATCACAAAACCTTTTATGCAAAGACACATTGTGAACGGTGTGAGAATACGATCTATAATTCCGTACCCATGAACCTGTTCGGAGAGTGGGACAGGATAAAAAAAACAGGACGTAAGGTCAGGCTTGATTTTACGATAGAGTCCTATGATAAGACAAAAGAAGTGTTGCAGGCATTTGAAGACCTTTCCGGTGGAAACGGAAAGTATGTTCCGGATTATGAATTTACGAAAGGCTATTTTAAGCGAGGAGTAGAGTAATATGGCACTGGTCATATCCGATTTATCAAAATATGTGATGGCGGTCATTATCGTCATCTATACATTGGAATGTTTTGCCGTATTCCGCTTCCGGACGGAGGAGGAGAGAAGCGGCATCTATATGCGCCAGATCATCTGTATGTTTCTGACACATTTTATCGGTTTTGCCGCGATCTGTTTGGAGACGGGCGAGATGAATTACATTGTTTTTTACGGGTTCCAACAGATTCTGCTGTTTGCGACGATCGCACTGTTCAGGCTGATCTATCCGGAGTCCAATAAACTGATCATCAATAATATGTGCATGCTTTTGTCGATCGGCTTTGTCATCCTGACAAGATTAAATTACAGCAAAGCGGTCAGACAGTTTAAGATTGTTGCATTTTCCCTTGTAATCGGTCTGGTCGTCCCGTTTCTGGTCAAAAAGATCAGGTTTTTGAAAAATCTTTCCTGGGTATACGGAATTGTGGGGATCGCGTCCCTTTCGCTGGTAGCGGTTTTAGGACCGGTCACGCATGGCAGTAAGATTACATTCACTTTTGGCGGTTATACCTTTCAGCCATCTGAGATCGTGAAGATCGTGTTTGTATTTTTTGTGGCCAGCATGCTGGCAGCCTCCAAGGACTTTTTGCAGATCGCGACAGCATCTCTGGCGGCTGCGATCCATGTGATCATTCTTGTGATATCCAAAGATCTGGGAAGTGCACTGATCTTTTTTGTGGCATATGTGGTCATGGTCTTCATTGCGACACACAATTATTTTTACTTTTTCCTGGGGCTTATAGCCGGTGCGGGGGCATCTGTGGTGGCGTACCATATGTTTTCGCATGTCAGAGTACGTGTGCAGGCATGGCAGGATCCGCTTACATACATCGACAGCTCCGGATACCAGATCGCACAGTCTTTGTTTGCCATAGGGACCGGTGGCTGGTTTGGAATGGGACTGTGCCAGGGAGATCCGACATCGATCCCGTATGTGGAAGAAGATTCTGTTTTTTCGGCGATCGCGGAGGAACAGGGTGTGCTGTTTGCATTGTGTCTGATCCTGATCTGTGTCAGCTGTTTTATGATGTTTATGCATATATCCATGTGTCTGCGGGAAGAGTTTTATCGTCTGATCGCAGTAGGACTGAGCGTTATGTATATTTTCCAGATTTTTTTGACCATTGGCGGCGGTACAAGGTTTATTCCGCTGACCGGAGTGACACTTCCTTTGATCAGTTATGGAGGAAGCAGTGTGTTGACGACGATCATCATGTTCTCGATCATACAGGGATTATACGGGGTTCGTTCCCTTGAAGGAGCTAAGAATGAGAAAGAAACGTAAAAGCCGTGGAGAGGTCTTTGAAGACGATTTTGATCTTGAGGATATCGAGATCGAAGATCTGGATGAAAAGCCGGCAGCAAAGAAAAAGATACGGACAACCGAATACTTTATCATCACATATCTGTTTGTGTTTCTGATGCTGGCGCTGATGGGAAATCTGGTCTATTACATTATGAAAGACAGTGAGACGGTAATCAACAATTCCTACAATACCAGGCAGGAGATACTGGCGACCAAGAATATCCGTGGCAAGATCCTGTCACGGGACGGAGATATCCTTGCACAGACCGGGAGGAATGAGCAGGGAGTTGAGATACGTTATTATCCCTATAAAGATATATTCTGCCACGTTGTGGGATATGCCACTAAGGGAAAAAGCGGGATTGAGCTTTCCGAGAATATCAATCTTTTGACAAGCAATGATCCTATTCTGGTAAGGATTCAGAATGAAGTGGACAGTGTCAAAAACTATGGAGACAATGTGGTGACAACACTGGATGTCGGATTACAGAAGGCATGTTACGAAGCGCTGGGAGCTTACGATGGAGCGATCATTGTGTCGGACCCGAAGACCGGCGAGATCCTGGCCATGGTCTCAAAGCCGGGATATGACCCGAATGAGATAAATGCGATCTGGGATAAACTGATTAATGACAAAGAAAGCAGTGTCCTGCTCAACAGAGCGACACAGGGACTCTATCCGCCGGGGTCTACATTTAAGATCGTGACAGCTTTGGAATATTACAGAGAAAACGGACAGGATGTTTCCGGCTACCACTATCAGTGCAATGGTTCCTTCCGTTATAACGGAGACAGGATCAATTGTTATCACGGATCATCCCACGGTTCGGAGGATCTGAAAAAATCCTTTGAGAAATCCTGCAATGCTTCTTTTGCGAATATTGGTGTCGGGCTGGATGTGGCGAAGCTTCAGGATACCTGCAAAGAACTGTTGTTTAACAGCGATCTGCCCTATGAACTGCCTTTTAATAAAAGCAGCTTTGTGCTCGGGGTGGATGATGATTCCTATGATGTGATGCAGACTTCTATCGGACAGGGGAAGACACAGATCACACCGCTTCATATGAATCTGATCACCAATGCGATCGCCAACGGCGGCGAGGTAAAATATCCCTATCTGGTTTCGCGCATCGAGAACTATTCGGGAAAACTGATCAAAAACTGTGAAGTGAACAGATCGCGTAGGCTCATGACTCAGGCGGAAGCAGATTTTTTGACCGATCTGATGAAGGGCGTAGTGGAAAACGGTACCGGCACAAAGCTGAAAGGACTTTCCTATACGGCTGCAGGCAAAACAGGTTCGGCAGAATATAACGGGGAAAAAAGCGATTCCCATGCATGGTTTACCGGTTTTGCCCCGGTAGAAGATCCTAAGATCAGCGTTACGGTCATTGTGGAAGGCGCAGGTTCTGGTGGAGATTATGCGGTTCCCATGGCAAAAAGAATTTTTGACGAATTTTTTTCACAATAGGTTGGTAATTTTGTGAAAGATATAGTATAATGTTCCTAGTATTATTTTTGGGGAGATCCTGATGAAGGAGGAAGGTTATGTTTGATCAGATTTTTGGAAGATATCTGGTAGATTCTGAGAGGTTGACACAGAGCCAGCTTGATGAAGTGATCGAGTATGAGACAGGGGTACGTGTCAAACTTGGACTGCTTGCCGTGGCGGAGAAGCTGATGACACAGGAGCAGGCTGAAGAAGTGAATAAATTACAGGCGATCATGGATAAGCGGTTTGGTGATATCGCGATCATGAAAGGGTACCTTACAGAGGAGAATGTCATGCATCTGTTAAAGAAGCAGGACGATATCTATATGCTGTTTTGTCAGACGCTGGTGGATAAAGGCTTCATGGAGTTAGAGCAGATTGATGAAGCACTTTCCGATTACCAGTCTATGGAAGGATTTACACATTCTGACATGGATAATCTGGTCAGCGGGAATATTGACCGTACCATTCAGGTATTCCTGCCGGATCTGTCTGCGTTGTATGGGGAGCTGTGCAGTGTTGCTGTGCGTACCATTCTGCGTATTATCGACAATAAGGCCTATGTGTCCAAAGCATATATCGTCAATGAGCTTCAGACTGATAAACTTGCAGTACAGCGTATGGACGGCGATCACAGCACGATATCCGGCTTTACGGGAGCCGGCAACAGTCTTCTGACTCTTGCGGATACATTTGCGGACGAAGATTTCGGAATGGTAGATCTGGATGCACTGGATGCGGTCGGAGAATTTACGAACTGCATTAATGGTCTTCTGGCATCGGATTTGAGTCACCGCAAGATCAACGTGGACATGCTTCCGCCGGAGTTTTATGATCAGCCGGTAACGATCAAGGGGGAAAAGATCTGTGTGTTCCCTGTTACGATCAAAGAGCAGACGATCAATTTCATTCTGGCAGTGGATTCTGATATTACAATAGAATAGGAGTGTAAATAAAAATGGCAGATATTTTAATTGTGGATGATTCGAGAACATCCAGAAAAGTACTTCGCAATGTTTTGGAAAGCAACGGATATACGGTTGCGGGCGAGGCCGTAAACGGGCAGGAAGGAGTACAGCAGTTTCAGGCATTAAAGCCGGATCTGGTGACATTGGATATCACAATGCCTGTAGTGGATGGGATCGAGGCTTTAAAAATGATCAAAGCACTCAATGCCGATACGAAAGTCATTATGGTAACGGCAGCCGGTCAGAAAAATAAAATGATCGAGTGCATCAAGGCCGGCGCAGACGAATTTATTACGAAACCATACGAGCCAAACGAGATCATCAATGTGATCAAAAAACTTTTTGAGTCATAGGATATCATGATTTAGGTTGCGTAAATGGATAAAATGGGCTATACTTGATATAACTTACGGCACACCATGAAACAGGAGGAATTGCAATGATTGAAGCAACGAGCTGTGGCGGTGTGGTTATTTTCCGGGGGAAGATTCTTCTCTTATATAAGAATGTAAAGAACAAATATGAGGGATGGGTATTACCGAAGGGAACCGTTGAACCGGGAGAAGAGTATAAGGACACTGCGCTTAGGGAGGTCCTTGAGGAATCCGGTTCCAAAGCATCCATTATCAAGTATGTGGGGATGAGTGAATACACCTTCAATGTACCGAATGACGTAGTTTCCAAAGAGGTGCACTGGTACTTAATGATGGCGGACAGCTATTACAGCAAACCACAACGCGTAGAGTATTTTGTGGATTCAGGATTTTACAAATACCATGAGGCATATCATTTGTTAAAATTTGCAAATGAGCGTGCAATACTGGAAAAGGCTTATGCAGAGTATCTGGATCTTAAGAAAAGCAATCTATGGGGAAATAAGAAGTATTTTTAGGATGGATAAGGTTTACCATAGCAGAGAATCTAAGGAGTCAGAATATTTGACTTCTTTTTTTCTTGAATATGGTCTTTTGACAGGGCAGGAGTGAACATGTATTTTTATAAACGACTATATGTATCAGATTCCCTGAAAAAAAAGCGCAGAAAGGTATGCTGGAATCTGAAACATAACAGGGGACAGGCAAATATTTATGTAATTTCATTGGCCGCCGGGAAAGAACTGTTCGATGTTTTTCATTGTGCCGTCCTGCAGCAGAAAGGATTTCCCGGGAAGGAATTGCACGTGATGGGAATCGCCGGAGGCAGAGAGGAAGCTGTGGAACTATGCACCCGTATGGTAAGCGATTTTCATGCAAAATATGATATCCTACGGTTTAAGGAGCTGTTTCCTGTGCGGGAAGAAAAGAATTTTAGGCGGTAAGGTATGCTGGTAATTTTATTGCACATATTAAAAATAATAGGAATTGTTTTGCTGATCATCCTTGCGGTCCTTGTGGCACTTTTCCTGACCGTTTTGTTTGTACCGGTCCGCTATCGGATTCTGACTGCTTCTACGCCGGTCAATGCTTCTTTGGAACATCCGTCGTTTGGACAGGCGGCCATGCGGAATGAGACGAAGATCCGGGTGAAAGTTTCCTGGCTTTTGCATATTTTTTCCGTACATTTTCAGCTACAGCTGGATGGGCAGGTTGATGCTGACAAGACGCCGTCGTTTGATCTGAATGAGATCAAAAAGAAGATGTTTTGCAAGATCCGTCTTTTGGGGATCACGATCCTGGATCTGTTTCATCCTAAACCGAAACGGAAGCGGAAAAAAAGTCATCCTGCAGGACAGAAACCGGCGAAAAAGAAACAGAATGCTCCGGGCACCGGGAAAAAAGAAAAGATGTCAAAAGAGGATAGTCTGAAACCGCAGGAGGAGTTTGCGGGCACTGCAGCAGTGGAAGATCTGTCCGCTGACGGGCAGATCCCCGAGCCGGATGCCGAAGCAGAACCTGTGGATATGGATGTTGAAAAGCTGCCGTTTCGATCGTTTTTTGACAAAATAACCGGAAGTGTCAAAAAAATATTTGAAAAAACAGCACATATCAAGTACACTGTAATTGAAACTATTCACAAGATCGGAAAGGCAAAACAAAAGACCGGTTATTATGTGGATGCGCTCACAGGAGAAAACACAAGGAGCGCAAGGCAGAAACTGCTCCGCTTGCTTCAGATGATCTGGAGAGGCGTCAGACCGCGTAAAAGCAGAGTGGCGCTGATTCTTGGATTTAAGGATCCGGAGCTTACGGGAAAAGTCCTGGCAGTGTTTGGATTGTGTATTCCTGTCTTTCAGGATACGGTGACAGTTACTCCGGATTTTGAAAGATTCCGGTTTGAAATGGCGGGTGACATCAAAGGAAGGATCACACTGTTTACGTTTCTGAGAGTGGGGTTCAAGGTTCTTACAGATAGAGAGATCAAGCAGTTTATCAGACTGTTTACAGAACCGGAGACAGACCGGGGTATCAAATAAAAATGGAGGCATTGGATCATGAATAATAATTTTAGCGAGGTCATTCATTCTCTTATGGACGGAATGCAGTCATTTCTTACCAGCAAAACGGTAGTAGGAGAGCCGACACAGGTGGGGGATACGATCATTGTTCCGTTAGTGGATGTTTCCTTCGGCGTTGGTGCGGGAGCGAATGTCAACGAGCATAAAAACAGCGGAGCAGGCGGTATGGCCGGAAAGATGTCTCCGAGCGCTGTGCTGATCATTCATAACGGACAGACAAAACTGGTGAATGTAAAGGATCAGAGCACTGTTACGAAGATCGTGGAGATGGTTCCGGATCTGATCGATCGTTTCACAACGACGAAAGAAGAGGCGGAAGTGAGTGATGACAAAGCGGTCGATATCGCTTTTGGGGATCAAACAGACACTTATTAAACGATGGATGTAAAACAGGGAATCTGCCAGAACAAACCGGGAGAAATGTGTCCCGTCAGAGAATATGGCAGCCGGGGAATGGGTGGAAGCATATGGCTGAGGCTGAGATGGTAAAAGAAGAGATCAATGAGGAAATGGTCGGGGATGGAAGCATTGATTTGGAAGATATGGAAATGCCTTATGAACCGGATGAATGGAAACTCTGGCTGTTTAAGGAGAATATCCGCCTTGCGTCCAAAGAAAAAGATCTCAACGATATGAAAGAACGGTTTGATAAGGAAAAAGAACAATTCATGCGTGAGATGAAGGAATGGAGCAAACAGA
This sequence comes from Lachnospiraceae bacterium, assembly GCA_015056815.1. GTDB lineage: Bacteria > Bacillota > Clostridia > Lachnospirales > Lachnospiraceae > SIG333. The sequence continues at coordinate 110,867 of SVFN01000009.1, forward strand.
TCCAGTATGAAAAGACCAGACTTGCACAGGAGACGAGCTTTTTTGATAAAAAGTTCAAGCTTCTTGAAAACGGGTTTAAGCAACTGGCACAGGATAAAGAGAAGTTTGCTGCGGAAAAAAGAGCCTATGAATACCGACAGAAGTTTTACCGGCCGGAGCCGGATCCGGAGCCGACACCCTGTAATGTGAATGAGCCTCAGGACAGCTTCTTCTTCAAGGGGGTGCGTAATCAGGCGGGGCTCAAAAAACGATATAAAGAGCTGATGAAAATCTTCCACCCGGACAATTCGGGGGGAGATACGGAGACGGTCGGACAGATCGGCAGAGAATATGAGAAACTCAAACTGTATTTCGAGAGAGTGCGGTAAAGATAAAGGAGAAACAAAAAAAGAAGGACCGAATCAATCGGTCCTTTTTGTTTCAAAACTAGGCACGCTCAACCTTGCCGGATTTCAAACATGATGTACATACATGAAGTGTTTTAGAAGCTCCATTTACTTTGCACTTTACATTCTTAACGTTTGAATTCCAAATACGATTGGATCTTCTATGAGAATGGCTTACATTGTTTCCGAAATGAGCACCTTTTCCACAAATATCACATTTTGCCATTTTTACACCTCCTCAAATTAAAACTCACAACAAAGGAATTGTATCAGATAATGAGACAGAATGCAAGTAAAAAATAAATTTTTTTTACTTTTCTAAAATTTTGGTTTTCAATCGGGGGAAAAGTATGTATAATAGGAATAGCTATGAGCAGATAGTGAAGGAGGATGCAGAATGAAAAGTATCATGAATACACACATGGGCAATATCATTATTGACAGTGATGTGATCGCTAACTATGCAGGCAGCGTAGCGATAGAGTGCTTTGGCGTGGTAGGCATGGCGAGTGTGAATGTGAAAGATGGTATTGTGAAGTTATTAAAGATGGAAAATCTTTCCACCGGTGTGACCGTCAGAGTTGAGAATTCCAAGCTGATTATAGATTTTCATCTGATCGTTGCATATGGTGTTAATATTCTTACCGTTTCAGATAATCTGATCAGCAATGTCAAATATAAAGTAGAAGAATTTACCGGCCTTTCCGTAGAAAAAGTCAATGTTTTCGTGGAAGGCGTCCGTTGTATAGATTAAGGAGGATATGATCGTGGCGGCAAATACAATTGATGCACAGTTATTTGCGCGCATGTTTTTAGCAGGCGCCAAAAATCTGGAGGCTAAGAAAGAGTATATCAATGAATTGAATGTATTCCCGGTTCCGGATGGAGATACGGGTACCAATATGACACTTACGATCATGTCAGCGGCGAAAGAAGTGTCCGCACTTGATGAGAACGCTTCCATGGAAGAGATCGCGAAAGCCATGTCTTCCGGCTCTTTAAGAGGAGCCCGTGGTAATTCGGGCGTTATTTTATCCCAGATTTTAAGAGGTCTTTGCAAGGTGATCAAGACATCAGACAGAATCGATGTCATGACACTGGTACTGGCCTATGAGAAGGCAGTGGAGACCGCATATAAAGCTGTTATGAAACCCAAAGAAGGCACGATCCTTACCGTTGCAAAGGGAATGGCGGAAAAAGCCAAAGAGCTTTGCGAGATGGAGGATATGGATGCCTTTATTGATGAAGTGATCAAGTACGGCGATGAGGTACTTGCGCAGACTCCGGAGATGCTTCCTGTTTTGAAACAGGCCGGCGTTGTGGATTCCGGCGGGCAGGGATTGATGGAAGTCATGAAGGGGGCACAGAGAGCTTTTCGCGGGGAAGAACTGGATCTGACGATCACCGAGGCTGCTGCCAAGCCAAGGACCAATGTAGACAGTTCCGCAGCAGAGACTTCTGATATTAAATATGGTTATTGCACAGAGTTTATTATTTTGCTTCACAAGCTATTCAACATCAAGCATGAGATGGATTTCAAAGCGTTTCTCGAGTCGATCGGTGATTCGATCGTGGTAGTTGCGGATGATGATATCGTGAAGGTGCATGTGCATACCAATGATCCTGGACTTGCGATCCAGAGAGCTCTGACTTTTGGAGAACTTTCCAATCTGAAGATCGACAACATGCGCTTAGAGCACAAGGAAAAACTCTTTAAAGAAGCCGAGAAAGCGAAGACAGAGAATAATGCTCCGGCAGCGGCAACGAAGCCTGTGGCAGAGCAGATGCCGCACAAAGAAGTCGGATTCATTTCGGTTTCTATCGGAGAAGGACTGAATGAGATCTTAAGAGACCTGGGAGTTGATTATATCATCGAGGGCGGCCAGACCATGAATCCGAGTACGGATGATATCATGACAGCGATAGAGCATGTGAACGCGGATACCATCTTTATTTTCCCGAATAATAAAAACATTATTCTGGCAGCCAATCAGGCGCAGTCGCTTGTGGAAGATAAAAAGATCATCGTAGTGCCGACCAGGACGATTCCGCAGGGCATCACAGCGATCATCAATTATGTACCGGATCTTTCACCGGAAGAGAATGAAGAGACGATGAAGGAAGAGATCGCCAATGTAAAGACGGGAGAAGTTACTTACGCTGTGCGTGATACGGTCATCGATGATAAAGAGATCCGAGAGAATGATATTATGGGAATCGGAGACAGTGGCATCCTTGCTGTAGGACAGGATATTGCGGATACGACAGTTGAGATGACGAGAGAAATGATCGGAAGTGATGCTGTAGAGCTGATCAGCATTTATTACGGAGCAGATGTGGCGCGGGAAGATGCAGAAGGCTTAAAGGAGCGCATTGAGGCAGAGTATCCAAGATGTGATGTGGAGCTGCAGTTTGGCGGTCAGCCCATTTACTATTATGTGATCTCCGCAGAATAAAGAACGGATTATTATAAAAGGAGTAACAGCACAGAGCGAAAGCTCTGTGCCCTTTTTTCATTATGAATTTAGCAAGTCCCATTACAGATATCAAAGGGATCGGCGAAAAAAGCGCTAAGATCTTTAACAAACTGAATATTGCGACAGTCGGAGATCTTCTGACGCACTTTCCAAAAGATTATAAGACATTTGAAGAACCGCGCACACTGGCGCAGATCTTAGGCGAAACTCCACAGAGCGGTTCGTTTCTCGGAACGGTCAGTGCGGCACCGGCATTGAAATACGTGCGTAAACTTGCGATTCTGACGCTGGTTGTTCGTGACATGCAGCAAAACAGTGTAAGGGTCACCTTTTTTAATATGCCTTATCTGAAGAATTCCTTACAGCCGGGACAGCAATATGTTTTTTACGGCACTGTTTATGAGAAGGGGAGTCTCATCTGTATGGATCATCCCAAGCTGTATAAACCGGCAGAATACCGGAAACTCATGGGTTCCTTACAGCCGGTGTATTCCCTTACGAAGGGAATCTCGAATGATACACTTTCCAAATATATCAGACTGGCGCTAAAGGAGCTGGAGCCGGTAAAGGAATTTCTACCGGAAGAGATCATACAGGAGAGAGGATTTGATCATTATGCGGATACGTTGATAAAGATCCATATGCCGCAGAGCCTGCCGGAGATGATCGCAGCCAGAAAACGGCTTTCTTATGAAGAATTTTTCTTCTTTATCATGGCGATGAAGTATAAACGCTTTCTGGAAGCGGATGAGGAAACAGGGATCCCGTTCATACAGGTGGCAGATACGAAAAGACTGATCGAGTCTCTTCCCTATCAGCTTACCGGATCGCAAAAAAAGGCATGGGAAGAGATCGAACAGGATATGATGTGTGAGAATCCGGCCAATCGACTGATACAGGGAGATGTGGGCTCCGGCAAGACGATCATTGCGATCTTAAGCCTTCTGATGTGTGCCGCCAACGGCTATCAGGGAGCGCTCATGGCGCCGACAGAGGTGCTTGCCGTACAGCATTTCGAACTGATCCGGGAGATGACAAAAAAATATAAACTTCCATTTCAGCCGGTCCTTCTGGTAGGTTCCCTGACGGCGAAAGCAAAACGGGAGGCTTATGCGAAGATCGCGGACGGAGACTGCAATGTCATTGTCGGGACGCATGCGCTGATCCAGGAAGGGCTTACCTATCAGAAACTGGCGCTGGTGATCACAGACGAACAGCACAGATTTGGCGTTAAGCAGAGAGATACCTTATCCGGAAAAGGGGAAAAACGTCCGCATACACTGGTGATGAGTGCGACACCGATCCCGCGATCCCTGGCGATCATTTTGTACGGAGATCTGGCGGTTTCCACGATTCCGGAGCTTCCGGGCAACAGACTTCCCATCAAGAATTGTGTCATACAGAAAAACGACAGGGACAAAGCCTACCGCTTTATCGAAAAAGAAGTCGCTTCGGGTCATCAGGTGTATGTGATCTGTCCGATGGTGGAAAGCGGCGTCATGGACGAACTGGAAAATGTGACGGATTACAGTGAACTCCTTCGACAGAAATTATCACCGCAGATCCGTGTGGATTATTTGCATGGTAAGATGCGCCCGGCCCAAAAGAATGAGATCATGACAGCGTTTGCCGAGCACAGGATCGATGTTCTGGTGTCGACCACTGTGATCGAAGTGGGGATCAATGTACCGAATGCTACAGTCATGCTGGTGGAAAATGCCGACCGGTTCGGGCTGGCAGCACTGCACCAGATCAGAGGGCGTGTGGGGCGTGGAAGTGCACAGTCGTACTGTATTTTTATCGATACAAAGGAAAGCAGGACCTCCAGACAACGTCTGGATATTCTGAATCATTCCAATGACGGTTTTTTTATCGCAAATGAGGATCTGAAACAAAGAGGACCCGGTGATCTGACCGGCACTTTGCAAAGCGGAGATTTCTGTTTTAAATTTGCGGATATATATGCCGATTCCGATATGCTGATGGCTGCTTCGGAAGATATCGGTAAAATTATGAAAACAGACCCTTTACTAAATGAGGAAACTCATATAATATGTAAAAGGAGATGTCAAAAATATTTTGAGGAACAATATATTGATGTACTTTGATCTTAAGACGGATTACAGTACGGAATGAGGTAGAATATGAGTAAAGTTGCGATCATGACAGACAGTAACAGCGGAATCACACAGAAGGAAGCAAAGGAGTTAGGGATCACAGTACTGCCGATGCCTTTTAATATCGGGGAGCAGACTTATTTTGAAGATATTTCGCTGACACAGGAAGAATTTTACGTAAAGTTGCAGGGAGGAGAGGAGATCTTCACTTCTCAGCCGTCTCCGCAGTCCGTAATGGATGCCTGGGATGCACTGTTGGGAGAATATGACGAAGTGGTGCATATTCCGATGTCAAGCGGGTTGAGCAGTGCCTGCCAGACAGCCAGAATGCTTTCCATGGAGGATAAATATGAGGGAAAAGTGTTCGTTGTGGACAATCAGCGTATTTCCGTTACCCAGAAACAGTCCGTGTTTGATGCAATGGCTCTTGCACAAGAGGGAAAGAGCGGACAGCAGATTCATGATATTTTAATGGAGTGCAAACTCCACGCCAGCATCTATATTATGCTGGACACTTTATATTATCTGAAAAAAGGCGGGCGTATCACACCGGCTGCTGCAGCACTGGGGCAGCTTTTGAGGCTGAAGCCCGTCTTGCAGATTCAGGGTGAGAAGCTGGATGCCTTTGCGAAGGCACGTACCAGCGCGCAGGGCAAGATCACGATGATCAACGCGATCAGGAACGATATCACGAACCGGTTTGGAGATGATCTTGCAAATGTACACCTTGCGATCGCTTACGCCGGAGACAGGCAGGCAGCCGAGGTATGGAAAAAAGAAGTTCAGGAAGCATTTCCCGGATGCGAGATCATTATGGATCCGTTATCTTTAAGTGTTTCGTGCCATATCGGACCGGGTGCACTGGCGTTGGCGGTTTCCGAGGTGCTCAAATAAAAATCAAAAAACGAAGCGGCAGGCTGCTGCCGGTCTAAAAATACATGGTGTTGGCTTTTGCAGCCCGCATCATGTATTTTCACGTCTTAAACACAAAATGATCATTCTTTTCTCACATTTTTTCCAACAGTTGAACACAATTTGACGATAGACTTTTTTCAGTGAAACGTACTGTCTGAAAACAGAGAAGACCCGGTCAGTTACAGTATGGAAACCGGTCACGGAAAGAAGGAGGCAGAAAATGGAAGAAGTGAGAGAAACCCGGAAAGAAAAAAGCAGATTGGGTGATTTCATCCGAAAAAGAAAAATGATGGTTCTTGCAGCGACAGGGATCGTAGTCGGCGGGATTGTTTTTTTCGGATACCGGATCAGTCATGCGCAAACGATAGTGAAAGCGGAAAATTCAGTCAGCACTACGACCTTAAAAAAGAGAGATCTGACGAAATCCGTCAGTGTGACCGGTACGATCGCAAGCGCGGATAAAAGAGAAGTGGTGGCAGATATGAAGGACACGCAGATCGGAGAAGTGCGTGTTGGTGTGGGCGATTATGTGAACAAAGGAGATACGGTTCTTGTCTTTGATGATACGGAGCTTAAAGAGGCGTATGAGGAGACGCAGAGTGAGTATGAACTAAACAGCATCAAACAAAATCAGTCACTGTCCCAGGCACAGGAGAAGGTGGATGAGGCACAGGATTCTTATCAAAAAGGGGTTTCGGAGCAGGAAATGCTGGTCAGTGAAGCCCTGTCGGATTATCAATCAGCGCAGGCAAAAGAAGCAGAGACACTGTCTTCCTATCAGGAGGCGCAGAACAATACCCGGAAGGCGAAAGAAGCCTATGAAAAATTAAAAGAGAAAAAAAGCAAATATAAATCAGCTCTGGAAAAAGCAAAGAAGATCGATGATGAAAAGAAAAAAGCTTTGGAGGAGGCGAAAACAGCATTTGAAACGGCTGAAGCCAATATAAAATATGCCGCAGAAACAGATGAAAACTATCAGACTCTGAAAGATACCTATACCAGTACCTATCAGGCATATACGACAGCACAGACCGAAGCCGATGCGGCTTCGGGCGATTATGAGAAGGCACAAAAGGAATATGATGCGATCGAGGAGGCTGAAAAAGCCTACGAGGAGGCCAAGGAGAAGGAAAATGCTGCGAAGTCTGCTTACGAGGAAGCGAGCAGTAATGTTTCATCCAGATCGGGTCAATACAACAATGCACTGCAGACACAGTCAGATACGAATGAAAAGAATGAAAAGAACATAAGTGACAGCAAAGAGTCGCTTTCTGTTACCAGTGCGGAGGTAAGTGCGAATCTGACTTCCCAAAAGAAGCAGGTGGTAAAAGCGCAGGAAAAGCTGGGAGAGTGTGTATTGAGTGCACCCATAAGCGGCTATGTGACGCAGATCAATGTGGAAGAGGGAGATACTTATAACGGGACAGATACTTTGTTTGTGATACAGGATATGGAAAATTTTGTAGTGGAGGCAACCGTAGATGAATATGACATCGCTGCTTTGAAAAAAGACCAGCAGGCGGTGATCAAAACAGATGCAACCGGAGAACTGGAATTGAACGGGATTGTAAGCTATGTGGCGCTGACCCCGGATGCTTCCACTTCATCAATGGGAAATTCGACGTCAGGATCCAATTATTCCATACGGATCGATCTGACAGAGCAAAATGAAGATCTCAGAGTTGGAATGACGGCAAAAACCAGTATTGTGCTGGAATCTGCAAAAGAGGTGTTTGCGGTTGCCTATGACTGCATCGAGACAGATCGGGAAGGAAATTCTTACATTACGGTTCTGGAAGGAGATTCTGCCCAGTCGGATGCGAAGGAGGCTTCGAAGGAAAAAAGAAAAGAAAGCAGCGAAAAGGACACAAAAGACAACAATGCGAACATAAAAAAGATAAAAGTCGAGCAGGGAATCGAAAGTGATTATTATGTGGAAATAAAGAGTGATGAATTACAGGAGGGAATGCAGGTCGTTACTCCGCAGACAACAACCGAGGCCAAAGATACGAAGCAGAAGACTGAAAAAACCGGCTTTGAAATGCCGGGCATGCTGGGTGGCTCCATGTCGCAGGGGGGTTCGAGACCGAATGGAAATAGCAGTGGACAGAGCCGGGGCGGCTATCCGGGAGGAAGCCGTTAACAGTCTGACAGACAGGGACGAAAAGACAGAAGAAAGCAGTAAATGCAGGATGTGACCTGATATACCGGCAAAGACGACCGAATAAGTGATAGATTATGGAGAAAAACGTATATGGAAGAAAATGTAATGATCGATCTGAGCGGGATCGTGAAACGATTTTATATAGGAAAGCCAAATGAACTGGAAATACTGCATGGGATTGATTTAAAGGTGAGGGCGGGGGAATTTGTTTCCATCGTGGGCGCGTCAGGCTCCGGCAAAACGACACTTATGAATATCATCGGGATCCTCGACAGACCGACAGAGGGAAATTATCTGCTGGACGGAGTGGATATCTGCAAGGCGAAGGATTCGGAATTGTCCCGCATCCGGAATAAAAAGATAGGCTTCGTGTTTCAGACCTATAATCTGATTTCACGGACGAGCGCCTTAAAGAATGTGGAGCTTCCGATGCTTTACGCAAAGGTGGAGCGAAAGGAGCGCATAAGCCGGGCAAAAGAGCTTCTTAAGCTGGTGGGAATGGAGGAGCGTATGAGCCATAATCCGGATGAACTCTCGGGTGGGCAAAAGCAGAGAGTTGCGATCGCAAGATCGGTAGCGAACAATCCTTCCATCATTCTGGCGGATGAGCCAACGGGAGCGCTGGATTCCAAAACCGGACGAAAGATCATGGACTTATTTCATAAATTGAATGAAGAACAGGGGAAGACGATTGTCCTGATCACGCATTCGGAGGAACTGGCAGCACAGACGGATCGCATCATAACGATCAAAGACGGATACATAACAGGTGAGAAAAACGGTAAGGAAGGTGAGGAATATGCTGATCGTTGAAAATATCCTGTTGGCACTTACGGGATTACGAAGCAATAAAATGCGGACACTTCTCACGATGCTTGGGATCATCATAGGAATCGCATCGGTGATCTCGATTATGACAGTGGGAAATTCCCTGAATACCTCCATTGTCACTTCGATGCAGGAGATGGGCGCAAAAAATCTGACTGTGGGCGTAAAGCAGAAAAGCAACAGTGGAGAGAGCAATGCGAACGGAATGAATTTTGGCGCAGGGTTCAGGCGTTCTATCTCGCCGGAGGATTATATAACGGATGAGATGATCGACGAGCTGAAGAAATCATACGGGGAGCAGATTCAGACGATCTCCTTCTCGGAGTCTGCCGGGGATGGTACGGCACAAAGCGGATCAGCCTATGCAAATGTCACGATATCGGGAGTTAATCAGGGGTATGTCGAAACGAATGAGCAGACGATCCTGGCTGGCAGGAATCTGTTACAGATCGATCAGGAAAAAGGGAAAAATGTGGCAGTCGTTTCCGATAAACTGGTGGAAAGCATCTTTGGTGAAAATTATAAGGAAGCAGTGGGCAACACCGTAGATGTAAAGATCGATAATAAATATATAACTTATACGATCATCGGAGTCTATCAATATACTTCAGAGGACTTTGACTCTTCCTCGGATGAGGATATTACGACGGAAATCTATATACCTTATGAAACAGCCAAAAAGCAGAATCATTCCGAGGAAGGATATACCCAGTTTACGATCGTGACAACGACAGACACCGATAATGAGACCTTTATGCAGGAGGTAAAAACGTTTTTAAACCATTATTACAGCAACAATGAATCCTGTGAGATCAGTGTGACGAGCATGGAGGAAATGCTTACGACCATGACGGACATGCTTTCCACGATTTCGATCGCGATCTCGATCATTGCAGGGATCTCGCTTCTGGTAGGGGGAATCGGTGTTATGAACATTATGCTGGTCTCCATTACGGAAAGAACGAGGGAAATCGGCACAAGAAAAGCGTTAGGCGCCACAAACGGATCGATCAGACTTCAGTTTATCGTGGAGTCGATCGTCATCTGTGTGATCGGAGGAATGCTCGGAATCCTTTTAGGGATCGGGATCGGAAGTGTGGCATCGGATATGCTTGGATACAGTGCAGCACCGTCTGTTGCTGGAATTCTGTTTTCTGTTGGATTTTCTGCATTTATCGGTGTGTTCTTCGGCTATTATCCGGCCAACAAAGCAGCGAAGCTGAATCCGATCGATGCCCTTCGTTATGAATAGAGAAAACAAAAGATACATGATGTGGACAGTCTTTTTAAAAACCCAACATCATGTATTTTTTGTTGAAAAAAATGAAATTTGTGCTATAATACATTCTGTATGATTATCTAAAAAGGATAAATCTGGCCTATTATCAAACAGAGAGGATTTTCAGTATGTCTAAGAAAGAGACCTACGGGGCTGAGAGCATAACAGTTCTGGAGGGGCTTGAAGCGGTACGCCTGCGCCCCGGTATGTATATAGGAAGTGTTTCGACCAAGGGTTTGAACCACCTGGTATATGAGATCGTGGATAATTCGGTGGATGAACATCTGGCGGGGTATTGCACACAGATCAACGTGACGCTGGAGAAGGATGGCTCTGCCACCGTTTCGGACAACGGGCGTGGGATACCGATCGATCTGCACGAAAAAGGAGTCAGTGCGGAGCGTGTTGTATTTACTACGCTTCATGCCGGAGGCAAATTTGATGATTCTGTCTATAAGACCAGCGGTGGTCTTCACGGGGTGGGCTCCTCTGTCGTGAATGCGCTTTCCACCCGCATGACAGTCAGAGTCAGCCGCGACGGCAATATCTATGAAGATAAATATGAGAGAGGCAATCCGGTACAAAAGCTGGAAAAAGGACTGTTACCTGTCGTCGGCAGATCCAGACAGACGGGGACTTGCATCAATTTCCTGCCGGATGATACGATCTTTGACAAGACATATTTTAAAGCGGAGGATATCAAGAGCCGTCTGCATGAGACCGCTTATCTGAATCCGGCGCTGCATATCCATTTTGAGGATCAAAGACAGGATACGCCTGATATTCAGGATTTTCATGAGCCGGAAGGCATTGTCGGCTTTGTCAAACAGATGAATAAAGCCAAAGAGACCGTGCATGATGTGGTCTATTTTTCCGGTGAGAGTGAAGGGATCACGGTGGAGGCGGCATTCCAGTATGTGAATGAATTTCATGAGAATGTTCTGGGCTTTTGCAACAATATCTACAATGCGGAGGGCGGCACACACCTGACCGGCTTCAAATCCGCATTTACTAATACGATCAACAACTACGCCAGAGAGTTAAACATCTTAAAAGAAAAAGATGTAAACTTTACCGGTACGGATGTCAGAAACGGCATGACGGCAGTCGTCTCCATCAAGCATCCGGATCCGAGATTTGAAGGGCAGACCAAGACGAAATTAGATAACCAGGATGCTTCCAAGGTGGTCAGCAAGGTCACTTCCGAGGAAATCGTACGTTTCTTCGACCGCAATCTGGATACCCTGAAAAATGTGATCGGCTGCGCGGAGAAGGCGGCGAAAATCCGCAAATCCGAGGAGAAGGCCAAGACCAATATGCTGACGAAGCAGAAATATTCGTTCGATTCCAACGGCAAGCTTGCCAACTGCGAATCCAAGGATCCCTCCAAATGTGAGATCTTCATCGTAGAGGGAGACAGCGCGGGCGGTTCTGCCAAGACGGCAAGAAACCGTATGTACCAGGCAATCCTTCCGATCCGGGGCAAGATCCTGAATGTGGAGAAGGCCAGCATCGACAAGGTGCTTGCCAATGCCGAGATCAAGACGATGATCAATGCTTTCGGCTGCGGGTTCTCCGAAGGCTACGGCAATGATTTTGATATCACGAAGCTGCGCTATGATAAGATCATCATCATGGCAGATGCCGATGTGGATGGTGCGCATATCTGTACCCTTCTGCTGACATTGTTTTACCGGTTCATGCCGGAGCTGATCATGGAGGGGCATGTGTATATTGCGATGCCGCCGTTATATAAAGTGATGCCTTCCAGAGGCAGTGAGCAGTATCTTTATGACGACAGGGCACTGGAGAAATACCGTAAGACGCATAAAGGCGCCTTTACGCTACAACGTTACAAAGGTCTTGGTGAAATGGACGCAGATCAGCTCTGGGAGACGACGTTAGATCCCGAACGCAGGCTTTTAAAGCAGGTGGAGATTGAGGACAGTATGCTGGCAAGCAATATTACGGAGCTTCTGATGGGAAATGAAGTTCCCCCGCGCAAGGCATATATTTATGAACACGCGACAGATGCGTTATTAGATGTGTAAGGCAGGTTAAAAGATGGAAGACAGAATCTTAAAAACCGAATATTCCGATGTCATGGAGCAGTCTTATATCGACTATGCCATGAGCGTTATCATCGCAAGAGCACTTCCGGATGTGCGGGATGGTCTCAAACCGGTACAAAGAAGAACTCTTTATGATATGTACGAACTGGGGATCCGCTATGACAGACCCTACCGTAAAAGTGCCCGTATCGTCGGTGATACCATGGGTAAATATCATCCGCATGGTGACAGCTCGATCTATGAAGCACTGGTGGTCATGAGCCAGGAGTTTAAAAAGGGATTGCCTTTGGTGGACGGGCACGGTAATTTCGGCTCGATAGAAGGAGACGGAGCCGCTGCAATGCGATATACGGAAGCCAGACTGCAGAAGATCACGCAGGAAGCGTATCTTGCGGATCTGGATAAAGATGTGGTGGACTTTGTGCCGAACTTTGATGAGACGGAAAGAGAACCGAGTGTACTTCCCGTCAAGGTTCCCAACATCCTCATCAATGGTGCGGAAGGAATTGCGGTCGGTATGGCCACCTCGATCCCGCCTCACAATCTGGGTGAAGTGATCGATGCGGTCAAAGCCTATATGCTGAATGAGAACATCACGACCAGAGAACTGTTAAAATATGTAAAAGGACCGGATTTCCCGACCGGCGGGATCGTCTGCAATAAAGACGAGCTGCTTTCCATTTACGAGACCGGAAGCGGGAAGCTGAAACTCCGCGGCAAGGTAGATGTGGAGAAGGGAAAGGGCGGCAAACAGCTTGTTGTCATCTCCGAGATCCCTTATACCATGATCGGTGCGGGCATCAGCAAGTTTTTAATGGATGTGGCCGCATTGGCGGAGAGCAAAAAGACTACAGACGTTGTGGATATCAGTAACCAGTCCTCCAAAGAGGGGATCCGTATCGTCATCGAGCTTAAAAAAGATGCGGATGCGGACAATTTCATTAATATGCTGTATAAAAAGACCCGTCTGGAGGATACCTTCGGCGTCAACATGCTGGCAGTCAGCGAAGGCAGACCGGAGACAATGGGACTGAAGCAGATGCTTGCAAGCTGTGTGAAGTTCCAGTTTGAAGTAAATACGCGCAAATATACGAATCTGTTAGCGAAAGAGCGGGAACGCAGGGAAGTGCAGGAGGGTCTCATAAAGGCCTGCAATGTGATCGACCTGATCATCGAGATCTTGAGAGGCTCCAAGGACAGAACGATGGCAAAGGCCTGTCTGGTGGACGGTGTGACGGACGGGATCCGGTTTAAATCCAAAGGATCCAAGATCATGGCCGAGCAGCTTCATTTTACAGAGAGACAGGCCAATGCGATCCTGGAGATGCGTCTGTACAAACTGATCGGTCTGGAGATCGAAGCGTTGATGAAAGAGCATGATGAGACACTGTCCAACATCTACCGATATGAGGATATTCTGGATCGGCGTGACTCTATGGCACAGGTGATCATCAACGAACTGGATGCGATCAAAAAAGAATTTGGCAGAAAACGACGTACAGTGATCACCAATGCAGAGGAAGCGGTGTATGAGGAGAAAAAGCAGGAAGAAATGCAGCTCATCTGCCTGGTGGACCGCTTCGGGTATGCGAGATGTATCGATCTGCCCACCTATGAACGCAACAAAGAAACGGCAGATGCCGAGAATAAATATGTGGTACTTTGTAAAAATACGGGCAGGCTCTGTGTTTTTACCAATACAGGGATCCTGCATACGATGAAGATCTCGGATATTCCGTTCGGTAAATTCAGGGATAAGGGAGTGCCGCTTGACAATATCAGTCAGTATGATTCCGGGACAGAGCGGATCGTGCTGATCTCTTCCCAGTCAGAGTTAAATCTCTACCGTCTCGTATTTGTGACGGCGCAGGCAATGTGCAAGGTCGTGGATGGCGGCGAATTTGATGTCAGCAAGCGCACGGTGGCGTCCACCAAGCTGTCTGAGGGGGATGAGGTCATAAGCGTCAGTGCGATCAAAGAACAGACCGGTATCGTACTACGCACAGCACAGGGGTATTTCCTGCGTTTTGATCTGTCGGAGATCCCGGAGAAGAAAAAAGCGGCGATCGGTGTCAGGGGCATGAAGCTAGGGAAAGATGATGCCGTGGAAGAAGTCTATTATATGCAAAGCCAGGTGCCCGGTTCGATCACCTATAAAGAGCATGAGATCGAACTGAATAAACTGAGACTTGGAAAAAGAGATACGAAAGGTGTAAAGGTAAGATTATCATGAGAGTGATCGCAGGAACGGCAAGAAGCCTTCAGTTAGAAACACCACAGGGGCTGGATACGAGACCTACGACGGATCGGATCAAAGAAACACTGTTTAATATCCTGCAGTTTGACCTGCCGCAAGCAAGATTTTTAGATCTGTTTGCCGGAAGCGGCGCGATCGGAATCGAAGCACTCAGCCGCGGGGCGGCTGAAGCTGTGTTTGTCGAAAATGAGAAAACAGCGGTCGGATGTATGGAGCGAAATCTGGCACATACTCATCTGGAGAAGAAAGGGAAGGTCTTGAAACAAGATGTATTTGTGGCACTCCAGATGCTGGAGTACAAGGGTGCATTTGATATCATTTTCATGGATCCGCCCTATCATCATGAGCTGGAACAGAGAGTATTGGAGTATCTGACGATGTCTTCTCTTGCCACGCCGGATACGCTGATCATTTTTGAAGCGGCACTGGATACGCAGATCGGTTTTCTGGATAAGCTGGGTTATGAGCTTGTGAAGGAAAAATGCTATAAGACAAATAAACATGTTTTCTGTCGCAAAATCGCAAAATAAATCAGAACGCCGTATCAAGAAAGAGCGGATACGGAACTTAACAGTATAGGAGTTGGTAAAATGAAAGCAGTATATCCTGGCAGCTTTGATCCCATGACTTACGGGCATATGGATATCATTAAGCGTGCTTCCGAAATTTTTGATGAATTGACCGTAAGTGTTTTGAATAATGTCAGTAAGAAGGCATTGTTTAGTGTCGAGGAAAGGGTAGCGATCTTAAAAGAGGCCACAAAAGACATGCCAAATGTCAGAATAGATTCCTTCAGCGGCCTTTTGATCGATTATGCCAAAGCAAACGATATCCATGTGGTCGTAAGGGGGCTTAGAGCCATCACAGATTTTGAATATGAATTACAGACGGCACAGACGAACCGGATGCTGTCAAAAGGCGCAGTAGACACTATGTTTCTTACCACGTCACTGGAATATGCTTACCTGAGTTCTTCCAGTGTGAAGGAGATTGCTGCATTCGGAGGAGACATTTCACCTTGTGTTCCAAACTTTGTTGCAGATTTGATCAATGTGAAGTATAATAGAGCGTAGTAAATAGGGAGGTACGTATGAGCAGCAGAATTGAACAGTTAATTGATGAGATTGAAGAATTTATCGAACAATGTCCGTATGCAAAATTTTCGAACGATGTGATCCGGGTCAATAAAGAAGAATTGCAGGAGCTTTTACGGGAGCTTCGTATGAAAACACCTGATGAGATCAAGCGTTATCAGAAGATCATTTCCCAGAAGGAAGCGATCTTAAAAGACGCGCGTGAAAAGGCACAGCAGATGGTCAATGAGGCGGCCGCCCAGACGTCGGAACTGATGAGCGAGCACGAGATTGTGCAGCAGGCTTATGCGAGGGCAAATCAGATTGTTGCGCTTGCAACGAATCAGGCACAGGAGATTTTGGATAATGCCACAAGAGATGCCAACGCCATGAAAGAGGCTGCTGTACAGTATACCGATGACATTCTGGGCAATGTTGAGAATATTCTGGATCATTCCATTGATGTGGCCCAGGCCAAATACGATAATCTGATCGCATCCTTACAGAATTGTCATTCGATCGTGGTTTCCAACCGTGCGGAATTATCACCTCCGACCGAAGAGGTTTTACCGGCGCAGGAGACACAGAATGATGAGAACACATCAGAAGAAGGCGAAAAGGGCGGTCTTGATCTTATATAACAGATAGAGTAAGATACAAAACAGTTATGCTGCATAGAATTATTTTATGCAGCATATATTTTTTGATGGAAAGATCCGTCCCTCTTAAAAAACGGATCGTCTGAAACAGGCAGCAAAGGCCGTTCAGACAGAGCGCGGCCTGAACCGGGAGAAGCCTTTGCGACAGACTGATCTGTCCGGAGGAAAGTAAGGCCTCGAACTCCGTAAGTCCCCCTGTGATCTCCAAAAGCATGTGGCAAAACAGTCCTGCCAACGGTCTGTTACGAAGCAGAGAGTGTGGAAACCAGACGAGAACGTTAAAAAGGATCATATATCCGCCGAGCGATCCGATCTGGAGCAGCCCTGTATTGATGGCATCATCGAGAGCGAACGCAAATGTCCGCAGCGAGAGGCTTGGAACGGATAGCTTACTGACAGTAAAGACAGAAGAATTTGCGTGACAGATTTTTGGGCCATAGACGGTATAACGTAAAAACAGTCCGTAAAAAAGCGGTATTCCAAACTGTACAAATAACAGAAAGGGCAAGGACTTGTCAGGCAGAAGCGTGGGACAGACGAAACTCAGATAATAGACAGGACCGATATTGTTGGTAAAGCTGAGCAGATACTGTGCTTCCTCACGCGTGATCGCTTTTTTGCGGTAGAGATCGCACGTCACCTTACTTCCCATCGGAAATCCGCAAAGAAAGCCGATGCAGATGGCAAAGATCATTTCCCGCTTTATGCGAAAGACAGGTTCCAGAAAAGGATAAACGGGTTGCAGGATCCGGTTTTCCAGATTCAGGTTCAGGATGAGATTGGAAAAGATCATGAATGGCAGGAGGGCGGGGATCATATTCCGATACCACGCCAAAAGTCCGAGAGCGGCGTATTCTTTCATAGTCAGCGTCCTTTTGCTTTTTAAGTATGCTACAGCTTAAGGTATATCATAATTTATTACGACAGAAACAGGATTTAGAACCTGAAACCGGAGGAAAAAATGCGATTGGATAAATTCCTTTCACAACATAATATCGGGACAAGATCAGAAGTGAAAAAGATTCTGAAAAACGGCCGTATCAGGGTAAACGGTGAAATCGTCAAAGCGCCGGAAATGCAGATTGGTGAGACGGATATCATTCTTGCAGATGAAAGAGTTATCTCGCATCAGGAATTATACTATTATATGTTTCATAAACCGGCAGGCTGTGTCAGCGCATGTTCTGACAGGGAGCATGAGACGGTTATGGATTATTTTAAGGGCTGTGACAGGTTTGATGAATTATTCCCCGTCGGAAGGCTGGACAAGGATACAGAGGGACTTTTGATCGTGACAAATGACGGCGATTTTTCACACAGGCTTACCAGCCCGGGAAAACATGTCGAGAAGAGGTATTATTTCCGGTCGGCCGAGCCGCTTGATGCAGATGCCGTTTCGCGCATGGCACAGGGAATCACCCTTCGGGACGGCACAAAATGCAGTCCGGCCGGGCTTTTGCTTAGGGAGGAAGCGGCTCATGATAAAAACGGCTGCCTGTCAGAGGATGCTCTGATAAAATCCGGTGGCGCAAGTATGGCAGAAGGAATCCTTACGATCACGGAGGGAGCGTATCATCAGGTGAAACGCATGGTGGCTGCCTGTGGTGGTCGTGTTATTTATTTAAAAAGACTGTCGATCGGTAACCTTTCCCTCGATCCCAATCTGGGAAAAGGTGCTTACCGGGAACTTACGGAGGAAGAAAAATGTCTGGCTATCTCCCCATTTGCAGAGAAGATTTAGAAAAACAGAATATCAGACAGCTTGATTTTGTTTATGTGATCGGAGATGCCTATGTGGATCACCCGTCCTTTGGGCATGCGATCATCAGCAGGATCTTAGAGGCACACGGATATACGGTCGGGATCATATCCCAGCCGGACTGGAAGGATCCGGATAGTATTTCCGTACTGGGCAGACCGCGCCTCGCCTTTTTGATCTGCGGTGGGAACATGGATTCCATGGTGAATCATTATTTTGTTTCCAAAAAACGCAGACCGACGGATGCCTATACACCGGGCGGCGAGATGGGGAAACGTCCCGATCATGCTACTGTGGTTTACGGCAATCTGATCAGAAAGACCTATAAGGATATTCCGATCATCATCGGAGGGATTGAAGCGAGTCTGAGACGTATGGCGCATTACGATTACTGGTCGGATTCTTTTAAAAGATCCATACTGCTTGACAGCGGAGCAAATCTGATTTCCTATGGCATGGGAGAAAAAGCGATCGTGGAGATCGCAGATGCCTTAAACAGCGGCGTGGATGTTTCGGATATCACTTTTGTCAAGGGGACGGTGTACAAGACTAAGGATGAGAATCTGTTTTTTGACGAGATCAGGCTTCCGTCTTATGACAGGATGAAGGAAGAGAACCGCTATTATGCCGAGAGTTTTAAGATACAGTACGACAATACCGATCCATTCACCGGAAAGGTGCTGGTGGAAGAATATCCGAACGGCGTTTATGTGGTTCAGAATCCCCCGCAGCCCCCGCTTTCCATGCAGGAGATGGATGATATCTATGCATTACCCTATATGAGGAACTATCATCCGTCTTATGAAGAAAAGGGCGGTGTACCTGCAATACAGGAGATCCGGTTTTCGCTGATCAGTAACAGAGGATGCTTCGGCGGCTGTAATTTCTGTGCGTTGACCTTTCATCAGGGACGTACGGTGCAGGTGCGAAGTCACGAATCCATCGTGGAGGAGGCAAAAAAGATCATTGCCATGCCTGAGTTTAAAGGCTATATCCATGATGTGGGCGGTCCTACCGCCAATTTCAGGTATCCTTCCTGCGAGAAACAGTTACGGTACGGTGTCTGCAAAAACAGGCAATGTCTGTTTCCGAAGCCCTGTCAGAACCTTCATGTGGATCACAGTGATTATCTGTCGCTTTTGCGAAAACTGCGAATGCTTCCGGGGGTAAAGAAAGTTTTTGTTCGCTCCGGGATCCGGTTCGATTATCTTCTGGCAGATGCGGATGATACATTTTTCAGAGAGCTGGTGGAGCATCATATCAGCGGACAGCTTAAGGTGGCTCCGGAGCATATCGCGGATCCGGTGCTGATGAGAATGGGTAAGCCCGAGAACAGCGTATATGAACGGTTTATCAGGCGCTATAAGAAGCTAAACGAACAGATGGGGAAGAAACAGTTTGTAGTTCCCTATCTGATGTCATCACATCCGGGCAGCACCATGAAGGAGGCCGTAGCGCTTGCGGAATATCTGCGAGAGATCGGCTATATGCCGGAGCAGGTGCAGGATTTTTATCCGACGCCTTCGACCATGTCCACGGTCATGTATTTCACCGAGATCGATCCGCGTGACATGAAGCCTGTTTATGTTGTGAAAAATCCGCATGAAAAGGCAATGCAGAGGGCATTGATCCAGTACCGTAATCCGGCCAATTATGATCTGGTGTACGAGGCACTCACCAAGGCAGGCAGAGAAGATCTGATCGGCTTTGATAAAAAATGTCTGATAAGACCGCGAAAGAACGGCATTTATCAGCACACGGCAGATACAAAGAGTGCGAAGGGCAAATATGCAAAAGATGTGAAAAGCAGAAAAGAAGGACAGGCTAAACGGAAAGATCAGGGGGCGAACCTGTCAAAAACGAAGTCTGCCGGTACGAAAAAGAATAAAACGATACGGAATGTGCATGGAAAGAAAGGGAAGTGAAGACTGTGAAAAAGAGATACACAGGATACACCCAAACCTGCGTGTTCCGTCAGACTGATCTGTAAAGGGAAAGACAAAAGAGAATAATCGGCAGTTTCCGGTTACTGTCGGTCTACGCAAGGGATCCGCAAATTCATGGATACAGAATTTGCGGATTTTTTGTTATAGAATGATTAGGTCGCCAAAAGTATTTTCATAGTGGTGCCAAACGCCTTTATTGGCGAGTTCCTTGACAATTGAATACG
>SVFN01000047.1 GCA_015056815.1 Lachnospiraceae bacterium
ATCCACAGCATCTTTAACAGCATACCCAAACCTGTAGATAAGGTAAAGAATGGGTATGACTATATAATACGAGGAGGAAGTTCGGTATGAGATCGATTCTGATCAAAGACACAACCCGTGAAGAGCGTGAGGAGATCATCAGATCTTCGCTTGATTGTGGCGGAGGCTGTGAGAACTGTTCCTCCTGCTGGCTGGGAGGCGGAAGCCCCTGGGACATCTATCAGGACTACATCGACGGGAAGAAGGAATTACGGGAGATCAACGAGGAGTACGTGGGGCGTTATCGCGGGGACAGGCAGATTGTGTAAGTTTTCATAACAGAGGGAGGATCGAAGATGGAGAATAAGGGCATGTCCGCAACTTCGGCGGAGAATCGCGATCAAGTGATCATTCGTACCAGTATCATAGGGATCCTGACGAATGTCTTTCTGGCAGCTTTTAAGGCAGTGATCGGTATTCTGTCTCACTCCATTGCCGTTACTCTGGATGCTGTGAATAATCTGTCGGATGCCCTGGCTTCGATCATCACCATCGTAGGGACGAAGCTTGCCGGGAAGCTTCCGGACAGGAAGCACCCCCTCGGATACGGCAGGATCGAGTATCTCAGCGCCATGATCGTTGCGGGGATCGTTCTCTATGCGGGTATCACCTCTGCCGTAGAGTCTGTGAAGAAGATCATTCATCCGGAAAGACCGGAATACAGCACCTTTTCCCTGATCATCATCGCGGTGGCCGTCGCAGTGAAGATCGTTCTTGGGAAATATGTGAAGGCCAAAGGGGAGCAGGTTCACTCCGGGTCCCTGATCGCCTCCGGTTCCGATGCCATGTTTGATGCCATTCTGTCCGGCTCCGTGCTGATCTCTGCGGTCATCTTTATGGCGCGCGGCATTTCCCTTGAGGCTTACGTGGGCGTTGTGATAGCGGGTTTTATCATCAAGGCCGGTATCGAGATGATGACGGAGACGCTGAATGAGATCTTAGGGGATAGAGCGGACCGGGAGAAAACGGACAGGATCAAAGCGCTGCTTTCCGATGAGCCGGAAGTAAGAGGTGCCTACGATCTGGTCATGTACAATTACGGCCCGGATAAGGATTATGCCTCCGTGCATCTGGAAGTGCCGGACACCATGCCTGCCAAAGAGTTCGACCGGCTGACAAGAAGGCTGGAGCGCAAGGTCTACAAAGAGACCGGCGTTGTGCTTGCCGGCGTCGGTCTGTATTCCTATAATACCGGCAATGATGAAGCTGCCGATATACAGAAAGATGTCCGTGAGCGTGTGATGAAGCATGCCTGGGCGATGCAGGTCCATGGATTCTATGTGGACACAAAGGCGAAGGAAATGCGGTTTGATGTCGTCATGAGCTTCGATATCAGGCCCAGGGAAGGGATCCGGATCATATACGATGAGATCCGGGAAGCTTATCCGGCGTATGAGATCCAGGTCGCACCGGATGTGGATGTTTCGGACTGAAAAAAAGAGCACGTTACGTGCTCTTTTTTTCTTTTTGCACATATTCCGTGCAAATCTTAATTCAAGGACACTGAAGTGGTGGCCTTTTTTTTGAAGTCGTGAAGTCGCAATTTGCGACTTCACCGAATTCTAAGTTTTACTCCGGGCAAGAAGGCGGCCGTATCATATAGGTGCATCCATCAAATATGCCGGCAAGAAATGCTTTGGAATTTCCCGTATAGATGATTTGGGGAATGTGTTTAAAGACGGTGAATTGAAGCATTCGGCTATTTTGATCTGGCAGAGATTAACGCGATCGAACATAAACCGATGTATATGAGTGATTATGTGGATCAGCTTGATTCGGTGCTTTCACTCATCTTCCTTCTCGCGGAAGAATTCCATTGCCGTCATCCCGCAAATCCCTGAACAAAGAACTTGATAAAGGCAATCGTCTGAGGCTGGTAAATGATGTCCACCAGAAACGCCCCGACGATCGGGACAATCATAAAGGCCCGGCGGGACATTCCGTATTCCTCGGTGACAGCAGTCATATTGACGATCGCACTCGGAGTCGCGCCGAGACCGTGGCCGCAGAGTCCGGAACACATCACGGCGGCATCGTAGTTTGATCCCAGAATCCGGAATACCACAAAGTATGCCGCCAGGCATATAAAGATCGCCTGAAGTGCCACCACAAGAAGCCCCCCGCCCATGAGATCCAACAGATCCCAGAGCCGGAGTGTCATCAGTGCAAGGGACAGATAGAGATTCAGCATGACATCGCCGAGTTTGTCCGCCAACGGAAAACTGAATTTGTAAAAATGCGCTCTCTCGTTGATGTTCCGCAGAATTACTGCGACGAACATCGCACCGACATAGCTTGGGAAAGACATCCCGATCAGCGTGCCGATCCAACCGGAGATCTGTGTTCCGACCGCCATGCAGATGATGAGTGCCGCCACGTTTTTGATGATATCAAGGCCGGTCAGATTCATCGCTGCATCGGAAGCGTTGACGCTCTCGATGCCTGCGTAGCTGTCATTGTTTTCTTCCGGCTTCAGATGATGTTTCACGATCAGGAGACGTCCCAGCGGACATCCGACCAGAACACCGGAGATCAGTCCGAAGGTCGCGGCGGCCGCGCCGACGCCGACGGCAGCCTCATATCCCATCTCCTGAAAGGTTGAGCCATATGCCGCAGCGGCTCCGTGACCTCCAATCATCGAGATCGCTCCTGCCAGTAAAGCATACGGGGCTTCGAGGCCGATCGTCTTGCTGACAGCAATACTGATTGCATTTTGACAGATGGAAATGATTCCGGCGCAAAGCCAATAGATAATGAGAAGAACGCCACCACGCTTCAGAAGTGAGAAGCTTGCGCCGAGGCCAACGGTGGTAAAGAACGCAAGCATGAACGGAGATTGAAAAGAAGAATCAAACTGAAAAGAAAAAGCTCCTGTCATGTGCCCAAAAAAGGTAATGAACATGAACAGAAATCCGCCGACAACCGGTGCCGGGATACAATATTTTTCCAATACATGGACTTTCTTCTTGATCCAGTATCCGATCAGAAGAAGCACGCAGGCCATTGCAGTCGTAAAGACTGCATCGCAGGTTATCGTGAAGATGCCGTCCGTCACAGCTGTTTTCATACAAAAATCCCCCTTTTCCGGCGATCGTTTTGCTGACAACATTATTGTTATTCATATTAGATACCCAAAGCATAAATTTTTCAATATTTCGCAAGAACAATCTATGTTTTTAATAAATGTGAACTCATATGCAGAGTTCACAATAATAGTATCCGGAAGTGCGGAATACAGATTATGATCATAGCTATGGACGCCAATACTATAGATTGATGCAATAACAAATTTGATATCGAACATAGATAACATATTTGCTATTATGTAATCAGAAAGAGGAGTAGATGTTTGACATTGATTTTTATGGATAGAGGATTATCGACGGAGGCATAACAATGAGTGAATGGAAGAAATTCAGGAGTGAACTAAATCTTACTCCGGAGGAAGAAAACATTATCGAGTTGGAAAAGGATCTGATCAGAACGATGGTAAATATCCGTGAGAAGCAAGGACTGTCTCAGGCCGAACTTGCGCTTAAGTGTGATGTGAAGCAGCCGACAATAGCGCGTATGGAGAAGGCCGTCCATTCGCCTCAGATTGATAGCCTTCTTAAAGTGCTTGTGCCATTGGGTTATAAATTGCAGATCGTTCCGCTCGAAAATGGGCCGAAGGGGTTGGGATGAACCTGGGCCGGTACGGATTTTCTCAGGAATGGTCCCTTGGGGTTGTGGAGCATTTTTAGGATATGGGTAAGAAGAGCACTTTGCGTGCTCTTTTTTTTATTTTTGAGGAAATGGGGGTTTACAAATGGGAACATATGTTCGATAATGATTATATGCATCATGTGTTAAAATAACTAGGGACGCAGGTGACTGAAGTTTTTGACTTAGCGAGGTTCATTTTTGTGGAAGAAAAGGGCGAAGTAATAATCTATCAGACTGAAGACGGATTGAGCAAGCTGGAAGTGAAGCTCGAGAATGAGACGGTGTGGCTTTCTATAGATCAGATGGCGGAACTCTTTCAGCGTGATCGAAGTGTTATTGGAAAACATGTACGCAATATATTTAAAGAAGGCGAATTGCTTAAGAATTCAGTGTGGGCAAAATTTGCCTATACTGCTTCGGACAATAAAGAATACAATGTTGATTATTATAACCTTGACGTAATCATTTCTGTCGGTTATAGGGTGAAGTCACAGCGTGGTACGCAGTTTCGCATCTGGGCAAATTCCGTGTTAAAGGAATACCTGATCAAGGGCTTTGCGATGGATGATGAGCGCCTTAAAGGGAATGGCGGAGGAAACTATTGGAAAGAACTTTTAGATAGGATCCGGGATATTCGTTCGTCAGAAAAAGTTCTTTATAGACAGGTTTTGGATCTATATGCGACAAGCGTGGACTATAATCCTCAAAGCGAAGAGTCGGTTCGTTTTTTTAAGATCGTCCAGAATAAGCTGCACTATGCTGCACACGGACATACTGCGGCTGAAGTGATCTATGAAAGGGCGGATGCGGAAAAGCCTTTTATGGGACTCACTTCATTTTCGGGAGAATTGCCGGCGCTTAAAGATATCGGGATTGCCAAGAACTATTTAAAGGAAGACGAAATAAAGATCCTAAATAATCTTGTATCCGGTTATTTTGATCTGGCAGAGATTAACGCGATCGAGCATAAACCGATGTATATGAGTGATTATGTGGATCAGCTTGATTCGGTGCTTTCCTCTGGAAACAGAAAACTATTGGATGGGCCGGGAACAGTAAGTCATGAGAAAGCGATTGAAAAGGCCAAGGCAGAATACCGTAAGTATCAGGAGAATACACTTTCGCCGGTGGAAGAAGATTATTTGAAGTGTATTAAGGGCGTGGCTAAAGAGGTTAAAGTGCAGGCACGAAAATAGCGAGAAGCGGAGGCAGATCATGGATATGGAATATTTACTTGCACTGCAGCAGTTCCGGGAAGGAGCAGGGCATGTGTTTACGGAATTTTTCGAGCAGATGTCGTTCCTGTCGGATAAGGGGACGGTGATCGTCATTGTTGCGATCGTTTACTGGTGTGTCAGCAAGAGGTATGGTGCCTGGTTGTGGCTCGGGTGGAGCACAAACCGGCTTATAAACGGATTCCTTAAAGCTACGGCGTGCGTTTACAGACCCTGGATAAGAGATGCGAGGATCCTGCCGGATCCGCCCGCGAAGGCGGGTGCGACGGGCTATTCGTTTCCGAGCGGACATTCCACCAACGGTGCTTCGATGTTCGGCTCAGGCATGCTCTATTCGAAGTTCCGTAAGGGGCTGAGGATCCTTTTCGGCGTGATGGTCGTTCTGGTCGCGCTGTCCCGCAATTTCCTTGGCGTTCATACGCCGCAGGATGTGATCGTCGGGGCGTCACTCGGTCTGCTTGTCATGTATCTGACATCGAAGCTCATAACCTATCTGGATGCGCATCCGGAGAAGGAGATCGCGGCAGCCGTCATCGGGATCGGCGGGCATGCAGGCACGACGGTCGATTCCTTTTTACAGATCTTCTATATCGTTTATATATTTCCGCTTATCTGCATGAAGTTTGAAAGACGTTTATGAACCGTGAGGGCGGCACGGGAGGGAAAGAAAGCGCCTATAGAAATACTTTGACTTAGCCGTACGGCTCATTATATAATTCTGTTAAAGAAAATGAGCCGTACGGCTATTTTTACACTTATCTGACATGAAATGAGCCGTACGGCGAAGAAGGTGCCTATGAAAATAACAGATTCGAAATCTTTTGGCGAGACAGTAAAGAGCAGAAGGAAAAAACTGGGGTATACGCAGAAATACATATCTGAATTTACCGGGATCAGTATTAGTTTTCTCTCTGATCTGGAAAATGGGAAAAAGACGATAGAACTAGACAAAGCTCTTGCTGTCGCAAATTTGCTCGGCCTTGATGTCGAGCTGAATGAAAGAGGTTAAAACATGAGGGAACTGAAAGTATATATAGAGATAAGCGGGAAGCAGACTCTCGTTGGGACGATTCGGGGAAATGACTTCACGGATGCGTTTTTTTCATATCATGATGAATACTTATCTGCAGGAAATCCGGCTCAGATATCTATATCACTACCACTTCAAAAGGAGCCTTTCAGTCCTGAACGGACAAGGAACTATTTTGAAAGCCTGTTACCGGAGGGTTTCTCCAGAACAGCTGTTGCTGATTGGATCAAAGCTGATGAGAAGGATTACCTGACGATTCTGTCCTGTTTGGGAAGAGAGTGCCTGGGCGCGATTAAAATAGTTGAAGGTGAGGATACCGGTGAATCGGCGTATGAGCGTTTGCCGGAGGCAAGCATAAAAGAATTGGCGGCAGAAGGAGCGACAGAATCCACCCGGATTCTGATGGAAACACATCTGTCATTGACAGGAGCCACAGGAAAAGTGGGACTGTATTATGATGAAGCCGCTGACAAGTGGTATCTGCCGAGAGGTAATGCGCCAAGCACACATATCGTTAAACAGAGTCATGTGCGATTGAAAAATCTGGTCCTAAATGAACAGTTATGTATGCTTACAGCAAAGAATCTGGGTATCGCTGTGCCTGAAAGTTTTATTACGAATACAGGTGCAAATGATGATGAATTGCTTTTTGCAACAAAGCGATATGATCGCGTCTTTTCGGATAAAAAATCGATAAACGGCCTGCTGTGCCCGTTACGATTGCATCAGGAGGATTTTGCGCAGGCATTGGGCATTTCGCCAAGTGAAAAATACGAGAAGAAGCCGTCTGCGTATATGAAAAGGATGTTTGAACTGATAAGGAACCATTCTTCAGATCCTGTTAACGATCAGAAGGCGCTTCTTATGAGTATCATATTTCATTTCCTGATCGGAAATACGGATTGTCATGTGAAAAACTATTCACTTCTGTACGGACCGGATCTAAGATCCAAACGGTTGGCGCCCATATATGATCTGGTGGCAACAAGGGTATATAAAACCACATCTGAGATGTCATTTTATATTGGGGGAGAATTGGATATAGAGAAAATCGAACGCATTCATTTTGCGCAGGCTGCGGACGAAGCAGGCATAGCGGAAAGAATGGTTCTGCATACTTTTGACGAAATGGCAGGCAGATTTGAAAACGCACTTACTACCGCCACTGACGAGCTGGCAAAGCTGGGATTTGAGCAGGTGGCAAAGTTGAAGAAAGACATATTGCGATCCGGAGGATACAGGAATGTATCCTGATATCGTCCGCTTTTGATATTCTTAAAAAAATATAAACTGGCTATACACTCTTGACACAATACATTGTGCACAATATAATTTGCTCAAAGATAACAAAAAGCAGAAACGGCCTCGGGCCGGTCAGACAAAACGGAGGTAGATAGCAATGGCAACACTTGTAACATTTTTTAGCGCAGGCGGCGCAACAGCAAAGGTAGCAAAGGAATACGCTGAGAAGATCGGCGCGGATGTTTTTGAGATCGTTCCGGAGAAGCCGTACACAAAGGCTGATATCAATTATCTGAATCCGGTCTCCAGATGCAACCGCGAGCAGATGGGTGGCAAGGATGTTCCTGTAGCGGGCAGGATCGAAAACTTCGATCAGTACGATACCGTTTATATCGGCTTCCCGATCTGGTACGGCCAGGCGCCGCGTGTGATCCACACATTCGCACAGGGCTATGACTGGTCCGGTAAGGATGTACACCTTTTTGCAACATCCGCAGCAAGCGGGATCGGCAAGACCGCGGAGAAACTCTCCCCGTCGCTGAAGGGCGTTTTATCTGTTGATGCAAAGCGTGTTCGTGGTGCTGATGAGATCTAAACGGGCGGATGGCAGCAGACTGCTTCGGATGAGAAGAGGCAGCAGGATCAGTTGAATGCGAGGACGGTAAGAATGAATCTGTTAGAGACGATCAAAGGAAGAAAGAGTGTGCGGACTTTTGACGGCAATCCGCTTAGCAAGGAGCATCGTGAGAAGATCGAAGAGTGCATGAAGAGCATTCCCAATCCGTTTGATATCCCGGTTGAATGCAAACTCCTTGATGCAGAGGAATGCGGGCTTTCGAGTCCGGTTCTGACAGGCGAGAAGCTGTATGTGGCAGGCAAGGTAAAGAAAGGACCGTACGCGGATGTGGCTTTTGGCTATTCGTTTGAAAAGCTCGTGCTGTATGCATGGAGCCTCGGGATCGGCACGGTCTGGATCGGCGGTACCATGAAGCGGGAGCAGTTTGAACAGGCTTTCGGACTGCAATCCGGAGAGATGATGCCTTGCGTCAGCCCGCTTGGATACCCAGCCGAAAAAAGAGCGCTCAAGGATGTCCTGATGAGAAAAGGGATCAGGGCGGATAGCAGGATCGAGCCGGATAAGCTTTTTTTCAATGAAAAATGGGGCGCTCCGCTTACGCCGGCTGATGATATGGCAGACCTTCTGGAAATGGTCCGCTGGGCACCTTCCGCTGTGAATAAGCAGCCGTGGAGGATCATTCTGAAGGATGGCCTGTACCATTTTTACGAACAGAAAGACAAGGGCTATGTCAACGGCAAGACGGGCGACCTGCAGAAGATCGATGTCGGCATCGCGCTGTGCCATTTTTCCATGGGCCTTGACGAGCAGGGCAGGCAGCACGAGATAACGGTCAGTGACCCCGGGATCGAGATCCCGAATGATGCAGAGTATATTGCAAGTGTCAGGATCCGATAGAGGATCCTGTGTGAGGTGAGGTAGAGAGATGGCACAGGAATATGAACAGTTAAAGCTGGAGAATCAGCTTTGCTTTCCCCTTTATGCATGTGCGCGCAAGATCGTGAATGCCTACAATCCGTACTTAAAGCCGCTGGGACTGACGTATACGCAGTACGTTGTGTTTATGGTCCTTTGGGATAAGGAGAGCGTGACTGTGGGACAGCTCGGCGAGATCCTCAGGCTGGATGCCGGCACGCTGACGCCGCTTCTGAAGAGGCTGGAGAAGGAAGGCTACGTGACAAGGAGGCGCTCCGAGGAGGATGAGCGGATCACACTGGTTGGCATCACCGACAAGGGGAATGCGCTGAAGGAAGCATGTAAGGAGATC
This sequence comes from Lachnospiraceae bacterium, assembly GCA_015056815.1. Lineage (GTDB taxonomy): Bacteria > Bacillota > Clostridia > Lachnospirales > Lachnospiraceae > SIG333. The sequence continues at coordinate 9,096 of SVFN01000047.1, forward strand.
CCGCAGAAGCTGACGACGAGCGGATTGCCGCTGACAGAGGATGAAGCGAAAGAACTGTACGGGCTGCTGTATAAGTTTTTAAACGGCTGAGCATGGCAGCAGGTAAAGGAGTACATATGGTTACAGATAATGAAATGAAGACACTGATCAAATCCCAGCAGGGCGAGATCAATGCGGTTTTGATGTATCAGGCGCTGGCCCGGGTCGTAAAGGACAGACAGGACGCGGAGGCGTTTCTGAGACTTGCCGCAGATGAAGGGCGCCACGGCGCCGTATTTAAAGAGATCACCGGAAAGGCGCTGAGGCCGAAGAAGACGCGGGCGATCCTCTTGCCGCTTTTGTACCGGATCCTTGGCAAGAAGCGGCTTTATCCGCTGATCGCACAGGGCGAATATGCTGCCCTTGATGTATACGGGCCCTTCGTGGAGCGTTTTCCCACGGTACAGAGCGTGAAGGATGACGAGAAGCGTCACGGCGATACGGTCATGGGGCTGCTGTAAGAACGGTTACTTTACAGGTTGTTTTTTTATATTTTAATGAATTGAAAAGGAGGACGAAACATGTTATCTTTAGTAGTTAATGTATAGTAAGTTAAACAATAAATATATCCTAATAAGCTCAGTGAATATGCGGGTTTGTTAGGATATATCGTTGTAAAGTATGTGTACCTTGAAAAATGAATAGTTGATAATTATTATACAGTAGAATTAGTGTTGAACATACGTTCTTATGGTGGCAAAATATACATGATAAGAGTTATTTTAACATTATATACATATCGTAAATGTATTGGAGGCATTTAATACATGGAACTACATGTTATAGAACGTGAAGGAAGGGAGACAGTTGTTCTACTGGATAATGAGATGAGAATTGTAAAGCCAGTGTATGACTATCTGAAATTCCAAAGACAGAGAGGCAAAGCCCTAAATACTTTGAAGGCAAGTGGAAGTGATCTGCGTACCTATTGGGAGTTTCTTAATGATAGCGGATATGAGTATGACAAGGTTACTCCAAAGATGATTTCCGAGTTTATAGACTACCTCAGAGCATCAGACGATGATGTGATAGCACTTAACAAGGAAAGCAAAAGGACTAACAGAACCATAAACCGTATTCTTAGTACGATTCACATGTTTTATCAGTTTGAAGCTGATATGCAGGAAATAGACAATCCTATGCTGATGCATGATGTAAACAGACCTTTTAATGCTTTTAAAGGTATTCTTGAACACGCAAGGTCTGATAACAAAACAAAGCAGTCTATCTTCAAGGTCAAGGAAAGTGACTATAAGATAAACCTTGTTACCGACGATAAAATGGAGCTTTTCCTGAGCCGATTAAACAAGCGCAGAGACATTCTTTTGTACAAGATGCTTTACCTTACAGGGGCTAGAATACAGGAGGTTTTAGACCTAGAAATAGATTCTGTTCCCGTACCGGATATGTCACAGCTTGTTGGCTGTTTTCAGCAGATCAAATCAAAGGGAAAGACAAGGGATTTGTATGTTCCTATGTCTTTGATAAAAGAGCTTGATGATTTCATCATGGAAGAAAGAAACCTTATCGACACAGATCACAGTTACATTTTTGTTTCAGAACAAAAAAGACAGCTTGGCAAACAGCTCACATATCGTGCGGCTTATGATAAGTTGAAAAAAGTGCAGGAAGAAGTTGGTATTGACTTCAATTTCCATGATCTGAGACATACATTCTGTTCCAACCTTGTTCAGTCTGGAATGGATGTAAGCGTTGTAAGAATGATTATGGGGCATGAACATCTCTCTACTACTCAGAAGTACACGCATCTCTCCAATCCATACATTGAGGACAGCCTTTCAAGGTATTGGAATCAGAGTACATTGATTGGAGGTGGCTTCGATGGCAAATAGACCAGATGGTGATGTATGGAACATCGTTGATAACGATAAAAATTCACAGCACTATGGAAGAAACTTCAAGCTTGATTTTGCCTATATTTCAAGCGAAGAGATCAAGGATGTAGTGAAGGACTATGTTTGGCAGAATTATAGGGTTGGGAACCAAACACTCAGTTCTTTAAGAACTGTTAAGCTTGATAGTTTTCGATACATAGATGCATTTATGGTCGCAAACAGAATGAAATCATTTGTAGAATGGGACAATAATTATGTAGATGATTTTGTTTCATATCTCAAAACTGTGTTGGCATTTCAAAGACATACACAACTGTCTTATCATAGTCAAAAGAGTATTTTAGATACTCTTAAATCTATTATCTATTGGTGTCAGCTCCACAGACCTAATGATGTTCCTGCAACAGAAATCTTCACAGGAAATGAATATACAGGTGTAAATCGTAAGCTCAAGATCGACTTCATTCCAGATGATGTAGTAGCACAGATAAATGAGGCTCTTAGAACGGAAGAAAACCCATATCTTAAGTATGGAATCATTATCCTTCAATCGACAGGAATGCGTATAGGAGACCTCTTAAAACTCCGTATTGACTGTATTAAGCCTCATTTGATAAGCGGATATACTATCGAGTGGTTTCAACATAAAGGACGTAAAAACAAAGCTCCTATGCCCGTCAGAAGTGAATGTGTGGCTGCAATAGATAAGCTTATTGAGATTACTTCCGGGCTTCGTGAAGAAGCTGATGAAAAAGATAAAGATACGCTGATGATATGGCGAGCAAAAGGTGGTAAAAAAGCTGACCAAGTGTATGTTCCAACAGAAAGAGCATTTATGTATTGGCTAGATGACTTCATAAAAGATCACGACATAAAAGATGCCAATGGTGATTACTATAACCTTACAAGCCATCAATTCAGACGTACTCTTGGAACAGATATGCTCTCAAAAGGAACCAACCTAAATGTTATTCAAGAGGCTTTGGGGCACTCAGATCCATCCGTCACAAAGCGATTTTACGCAGACGTAAAGGATAAGGAACGTGCAGAGGTCTTTAAGAACGTAGGTATTATCGGAAACATCAATCAGATCCAGAGCAGTGCTTTTGATAATCCATCTGAGTTTGAATGGTTCAAGGCTAACAAGGATAAAGGCGCTTGTATGTGTGATGGTTACTGTACTAAGCCTGTTGTGGATGGAAATATCTGTGAGAGACTTCTTAAAAGGCAGAAATGCTACACATGCAGCCGTTACATTACAACACCGGAATACCTTGAGGCACATAAACAGCACTTGGCAAACCTTGAAAGGCAACTTGAAGAAGGAGCTATTTATGGGGAACATTATGCAGAACACTTCATACCTACTATTGAAGTGTTAAAGGTCATTATTAAAAGGTTGGAGGAGTTACAGAATGTCAACTAACTTAGCTTTACAGTTACAGGTTTTAGAGCCTGATACAGACTTAAATACAATAATGATAGGTAATTCTAAATACAGCGATGATATATGGGATTTAAGACCATTTATCAAACTTAAAACAACACAGGAATCGCATAAGTATCTTTTATTCAGCTATATAAAAGATGCTGATATAAAGGAAACGGTTAAGCAGTACGCTTACTATAAGTTAGGGAAAATAAAACCACAGACAGTAAGGAGCTATATCAATAGTGCTCTTCCGATGTTTATCGAATACTGCTCTATCAATGGCATTCACAGTTTTGCAGATGTATCTTTGGAGGACTATCTTACCTTCAATCTATGGATGAAGGATGAAAAGAAGGTTGCACAACAAACAGGCTTTATGCCATGCCATGTGGTCGAAGAAATCATCCGTATCGGTCAGATAAAGGGATGGAATGTACCACAGTTCCATCTGCCAAAGACAGAGACTGCTAATCAGTTATGGTCTAAAAAGAAGTCTATGAAAACCAACAAGACTAAGCCTATTCCAGAGGATGTGTTTGATAAGATGCTGTATCATGCGGTACATGATGAAAAAGATATACTTACAAAGGCAGGCATTATCATTCAGAGTCAGACAGGACTTCGTATCAATGAGGTTTTATCCATAAAGGAAGGGTGTGTAAAGCGCACATCTGATGGATATGACTACATGGAAGTAACACTTGGGAAGACCGAAAAAGGCGAACCTATCATCCATAAGGTATTTATCAATGTTCTTGTGAAAAATGTCATTGCAGAGCTTTCAGAAGAAACAGCAGAACTGCGTAAGGAAAGTGGTTTAAAAGAACTGTTCCTTTGTAAGAATAGAGGTAAAGGGAATCTGATTGATGTCTATAATGCAGACAGATTTAGCCTTAGAAAACTCGGTGCCTTTATAAAAAAGCATGACATTCGAGACAGTAAAGGCAATCTATATCCGCTTAAATCACATCAGTTCAGGGCAACATTTGTAAGAGAACTGATAAAGAGAAAAGTACCTATTTCTATGATTATGAAACAGTATTCACATGTTTCTATTGAAATGACAGCACACTATCTTACCTTACAGGAGGAAGAGGTCAAAGAAATCTATTCTGATATGATCTTAAGCCCTGAGTCTAAGATAGCAGGACTTCGTGCAAAGGAGATAAAGGGTAAACTCGAAACTCTTTTTCATGGAAAGACAGAGGAAGAGATAGATGATGTTATCACCAATCTATCCAAGACAATGAGCTTCAATCCTCTTCCTACCGGGGTTTGCTTGTATGACTTTAGAAGAGGTAATTGTACTGATGGAGATGGTTGTTTCTTTTACAACTGCCCCAACTACATAACCGAAGTTCAGTTCTATCCTATCTTGAAAGATGAGCTTGATCTTCTTGAAAAAGAAATGACAAGGCTAAAAGAACTGGGACATGAACGTGAATGGCAGAAACAGTACATTAAGTACAAGTATCTGAAACCATTGGTAGAAAGTCTGGAGGTGCAGTTAAATGGCAAAGAAAGTGTCGGATAGTCAGGTTGCAGGCATTAAGGCTCATGCAGAGGCTAAGAATAAAGAAACCATTGATAAGGTCAACAAGGCTATAGATAAGCTTAAAAGGAGGAACAAACCTATTAACTTTGAAACTGTCTGTAAAGAGTCGGGCGTTTCAAGAGCAACTCTTTACAACAATGCACAGCTTAAAGAGCGTATTTTAAGCCTTAGAGCAATCTCAAAGGCAAGTCCTTTGGAAGATGTAATAGCTGTTAAAAAGGATAAGATGCAGCTTAAGGATGACAAAATAGCTACTTTGCGATTGCAGATCAAAAAGCTAGAGGAAGATAAAGAGAAACTTATTATACAATTAGTCGATTATGAAGAACTCAAATCTGAGAATGAACGACTAAAGAAACAATTAGAAAGGAGGACGTAGTAGACAGTGTTTTGTGTATTAGAGGTTAAAAACATCTATTTTATGCGATTTTTATACTTATAATACAGTCTGCTACTAAAAATAATTTATGATCTACGATTACACACTGAAAACCGGAAAAGGCGAAGATTTGAAACTTTCGGATTATAAAGGCAAGGTGATCCTTGTTGTCAATACTGCTACAGGATGCGGCTTCACACCGCAGTATGAGCCGATCGAGCAGATGTACCGTGATTATCACGAGAAGGGTCTGGAGATCCTGGATATCCCCTGCAACCAGTTCGGCGGACAGGCACCGGGATCCGATGACGAGATCCATGAGTTCTGCACCATGCATTTCAACACAACTTTTCCCCAGATGAAGAAGGCGGATGTGAACGGTCCCGACGAGCTGCCGCTCTATACCTGGCTCAAATCCCAGAAGGGGTTTGAAGGCTTCGGCGAGCACCCGTTCAAGGCGCCGCTGGAGGAGATGTTTGCAAAGGCTGATCCGGACTGGGACAAGAAGCCGGACATCAAGTGGAACTTCACCAAGTTCGTGATCGACAGAGAAGGAAATGTCGTAGCCAGATTTGAGCCTACAGTGGATGTCGCTGAAGTAGAGAAGTGCATTCAGTCCCTGCTGTGAGCCGGGGGGACGGGGTCAATGTCATTTAGATAGTAAAAGATTTAAGAATAGTGTATCATTTAAAGCATGATAATTCCAAACACAATACAGCCA
>SVFN01000048.1 GCA_015056815.1 Lachnospiraceae bacterium
TACAGTCAATTTCTTGGAAACAATAGGTTGACTTAAAATGAGAAATGATGATTTGTGGTCAATAAATGACAATAATAGAAACCCGGAAGCCCAAATATGGCTTCCGGGATATTGAAATCTTGAGTAATCTCATAAATAGAAGGATTATCTCTTTGAGAACGAAAATTAACGTTTTGAGATCTTGAAAAGCCCAAAATCAAGGGATTCCTTGCATCAAATGTTGCATACATGTTTTATACAGGATGCATCCCAAATCAACCCAAAACCTCTGTAGAAAAAAAGAAAGAAAGAAGGTTTCAACTACCACTATCAGTCTCATGGATATCATCCCATGCTCTGCTATGACGGACTTACCGGAGATCTTCTCCGCAAATGCAATGCGCAGAAAGAAAAGTGCGTTCCGTTCCTTGATATCTTCAAATATAAACTATGCAATGTCTTTTCCAATCGCAGCATCCCCCTGGTTGCTTTATGCCCACCAATTTCCATGGCAAGCTTCACAGCCTGTGCTTTAAATTCTGCAGCATAAGATTTGATCAGCAAATCTATACCTTTTTTACGACAATATATGCTATACTTTTGCAAAGAAATCGTTTTATCAGCAGCATCTTCATAACCTCCGAGATTTGTATATATTGTCACCATATTAATTGTTGGCATATCATCAAACATCTTTCCCAAATCATCTGAAAGAAATGCTGATACAATTATCATCGTATTCGCTTGTTTAGATAACTGTACTATTTTCCCGAAGTGATTATGGCTTTCATCACCGGTAATAATCTCCATTGCGTTTTTACAGTTTATCACATTTATCCGCCTTGCCCTTCGCCTTCTCCACCGGATACTTTGCTTCATTCTGTGGCATTTTCATATTCACGATCTCGTCATTTTATTCCTATTCTCTGTTTTTCAGCACCTCGGCCGGTGTGATCCTTCCCAGTTTTGCCGTAAGCATCATGCTGATGATCTGGTAGCACAGCAGGATCCCTGCAAAGATGATCACGTAGTGATACCACCTGTACTCAAGATGTACAGTGCAGGCAACATTAGCTACGAACATCGGAAAAACAGCATCCATCAGCAGCTTGGCAGTCGGAATACCAATCAGCGCACCGATGATCACAACGGTCCTGTTACCGTTTAAATACAGCTTTTTAACATCTCGGGTCTTATACCCGAAAATCTTGACAAGTGATATACCAAATTGTGCTCTGTCTATCATAACCGTGGTCATAAGATACATCACGATACAGAAGATGACCACGGACATGGTGATCAGCATCGTAAACAGAGGTCGCATCAGATCAAGAAAAATGTCCGATGATCTGACAACATCCGACCGGGATGTTACCGAATAAAGCCTGCCCGGTTCGATAGAAAGTGCATGATCGGACATGACAACATTATAGTAATCATCTTCCTGCCCGAAAAGCTTCCGCATGCTGTCGATATCCATAAAGACCGTAAGTCCAACAGAGTATGGAGCAACATCCGCTATGGTAAAAGCATAATCGATGTCATCGCTATTATCCGTAAGCACAAGCTTATCCCCGGTCTTTAATCCGTATCTTAAAGCCACTGCATCAGACGCCACAATCTTATTCTTACCCTTTACGGGTTTGACGTTTATATAAGGATTGTCCGTATCAATCCCCATAACGGTGATATCCAGTGTATAGCCGAATCTTTCCTTCTTCAGCGTCTCCACATAGGCTGCCTCTCCTGTCTTTGGCACTTCCTTTGTGGGATATTTATAACTGTACATATACTCATATCCGGTATCCTCACTTGAGAGTCTTCCGACACTTTCGCACAGGACATAGCAATCCATTCCCATCACGAAAATAAGCAGCGCGATCATCATTCCCACAATGATCGTAAACGCCGTTCTTCTCTCCCGTAGCATCTGTCTGATACTGAATTTTCTCATAAAGGGCATATCTCCCAGCTTAATATCCTTGCCCCTGCTTACTTTTTGTTCATTTCTGATCAGCGATAGTGCTGTCCTTGACAGACTCCTGCGTATCACAAGGAAATTCACGATCAACGATACGACCGGCGGCATCACGATCGCATATACGATCAGGTATGCCGGAATCACCCTTCCAAACCACGGCAGTGAATAATATTCATAGGAATCCGACATCTGCCAGCTGCTGCCAAGACCGCTGAAGCCGAAAATTGCTCCCGTAAGACCTCCCAGAAAGGAGATCACCGTCGGCAGGGTAATATAATGCACCATCAGATCCTTCTTCTTTACACCAAGGGCATACAGTGCTCCTATCACGCTGCTCTCACTTTGTATCTGATGAATGACAAACACAGAGAGCACATAAGTGAATAAGACGATGACGATAATCCCTGCCACAACACCGACCAGCTTGTTGATCTCGATATCTCCGGCGGCTCCGCCAATCCTGAGGTTATCCTCCCGCAGCATAAATTCCATAATGTTGTCAGGCGATTCTTTAAACAGCTTTTCCATCATCTCATCTGACTGATCCTTCAGATCGGCCACGCCGTCTCTTAATTCCTCCACGCCGTCAAAAAGCTCACAGGCACCGTCATCCAGTTCTTCACTTCCTTCTTCTGCCTTCCTGATTCCTTCCGCCAGATCAGCAGCTGTGGCTCTCACCTTTTCCGATCCGCAAGAAAGACCTGCCATGCGCAATGCATCATCAAGTGCCACAGTACCATCCCGCAGTCTTACACTGCCATCGCACAGATCATTCATCCCTTCTTTCAGCTCTTCTGTTCCATCCGTAAGTTCCCTGCTTCCATCATAAAGTTCTTCAACTCCATCCACCAGATCGTCTATCCCATCTGTGATCTTGTCTCTTTTTCCGTAGGTATCGCTCAGGATCTCCTGATAGTATGGGTCATCGACTTTCTTATAATCAAAATCAAAGTCCCTTATCATCTGTTTCAGATCATCTTCGCTCATGGCATCATTCAGTAAAAACGCATATGTGAATTCTTCGGTTCCGACAGAGTTGTTATCTTTGATTCTCTCATATTCCTCATCTGCCACAAAAGCTGTCCCAAAGGTTTTGCTGTCCACGGCTGTATCCGAAAGCTTCCGATAGGGTGCGTCATAATCCACACTGCTTCCTATACCTGTAACAAAGTAGTTTTCCTCTCCGATCCTTATCGTATCGCCCACACTGATATCATGGACATCACAATACCTTTTTTCCAGTACCACTTCATTTTTGCCGCCCGCAAGGCACGGATCTGTGCCATAATTTTCAATCTGATTATTCACGCCATATTTATCCAACACGACAAGGTCGATCTTTTCCCTGTTTTTGAAGATACGCAGAGTCGATCCGTCATCCACATTGATATCGTAGGAAAAATGTTTCTCAACCGTCACTCCCGCTCTTTCGATCTGATCAAGTTGCTCATCCTGCAGAGGATAAAAAACCGTAAACTGGCCATCCTCCAGATGAGAGTCCGCCTGATTCTTCTGTGTTCCTACGATAATGATCTCGGCCGCATCAACCAGTGCTATAACGATATACATGCAAAGCGTTATCATCAGAAACAGTGATGCGTATCTGAAAAAATTTTCTCTGATCTCTCTGGGCAATCTTCTTCTCAAAACTTTTTTCATTACAGATCCTCCAATTCAGATGCCGGTATTCTCTTCTCGTTCATATACTCGTTCTTCACCAGGCCATCCTTCAAAAAGATCACCTTATGGACCATGTTTTTGATCGAGTTGTTATGCGTTACAATCAGCATTGTCGTTCCATAACGGGCATTGATCTGCTCCAAAAGTACTAAAATATCTCTGGAGGTGTTCGAATCAAGCGCACCCGTCGGTTCATCGCAGAGCAGAAGTCTGGGGTTTTTTATAAGTGCTCTTGCAATCGCACATCGTTGCTGCTGCCCGCCTGACAACTGCGAAGGAAATTTGTTCTGATGCTCAACAAGTCCAAGTACTTCCAGAAGTTCATCCATATCAAGTGGTTTTTTCGTCAGATACCGACACACCTCAATATTTTCCTTTACAGTCAGATTTGGTACCAGATTATAAAACTGGAAAATAAAACCGAGATTGTCTCTTCGGTAATCCGACAACGTCTCCCTGTTCATTCCGAACACCTCTGATCCGTCCACCTTAATGGATCCGCTATCCATAACATCCAACCCTCCGATACAGTTCAGAAGCGTCGACTTCCCAGATCCCGATGTGCCCTGTATCACGCACATATGACCTTTCTCCACACCGGTATTCACGCCTTTTAATACCTGAACATAACTTCCGTCCTGTCCGTAACTCTTCTTTACATCCCTGATTTCCAGATACATACTGCTTTCTCCTCTCTATAGAAATTTCACATAACACTGTTATGTATTTGTTATTTTTTTACCGTCCCATAACGGGACGGCATTTTTACTTTTCCACCATAACCAGTTCAATCCAACCCTTGACCAGATAGTTTAGGATCGGGCGCATTCTTCTCTTCGCCTCATCCTGATCTTCTATATGCTTTATGATATTGATAAATGCATCGACTGTCAGATGTGCCATCCAATGGGACATATATGCATCCATCGTATATCCCTTCATAACGGACATCATCATCGGAACCGCCTTTTCAAGCATCTCAACAAACTCATCCACACAGTTCTCATAGACCGTGTTTTCCGCGCTGCCAAGGAGCAGGATAAAGCTGTCGCGGTACGTATAAATATATTCAATGAACATATCGCTTTCATCGGAGTGATCCAGCTTTATTTCTCCAAGAGATGCAACCCCGGACATGACCCTTGTGTCCTCCTGAAAATGTTCTATAAGCAGCTTTTTCAATCCTTTCAGCGGACCGTCTACGATTTCAGCAAACAGTTCTTCTTTGTTCCTGAAGAAAAAATACAACGCTCCGGTAGTCACACCGGCCTTTGTACATATGTTTCTCAGCGACGCTTTGTTATATCCCTTTTCCAGGAACTCTTTCTTTGCCTCTTCGATCAACAGTTCTCTTTTTTTGTATTCTACGTCATGTTTCATAGTATACCCGCATATTAAGATAACATTGTTACGTAACACCGTTATCTTAATATATTTGCTTCTGCCTGTCAATCATTTTTTCAGGTATTTTTCAGAATGCCTGTAGCGAGACCCTGGTTTCATGTACTCTTATCACTAATCGCATTGACACGCCCCTGGCAGATCAGTAATTTCGATCAATATAATCCTTATGTAATCTGCCAGTTCTCCGCCTGCTGCCTGATCTTTACAAATCCCGCATATCTGCCGTCCATGCGAAGCAGTTCATCATGCTTTCCTTTTTCCACGATGCGCCCGTCATCCACGACCAGTATCTGATCCGCTGCCTCGATCGTTGCAAGTCTGTGAGCGATTATGATCACGGTCTTCCCCCTTGAAAGCTCAGTGAGTGCGCCCTGTATCAGATGCTCATTCTCAGGATCTATGCTCGCCGTCGATTCATCCAGGATTATGATCGGCGAATCCTTAAGTATCGCTCTTGCTATGGAGATCCTCTGCTTCTGTCCTCCCGAGAGGGTTCCTCCGCCCTCACCGATCACGGTGTCATACCCTCCCGGCAGCTCCATGATGAAATCGTGACAGCGTGCTTTCTTCGCTGCTTCTATCATCTCCTCTTCCGATACATTTTCTCTCCCGAAGCAGATATTCGCACGGATCGTATCATGAAACAGGTATACATTCTGAAATACCATGGATATATTCTTAAGCAGACTATCCAGGTTGTACTTTTTTACGTCAACTCCGCCCAAAGTGATACTGCCCTGCGTTACATCATAAAATCTGGCGATCAGGTTGCAGATCGTAGTCTTGCCGCTGCCGGAAGGACCTACGATCGCTGTAGTTGCCCCTTCGGGTATCACAAAGGAAACGTCCTTAAGAACTTTTCTCTCTTCCGTCTTCCCGGCGTTGTAATATGAAAAATCTACATTCGAAAACTCAATTTCATAAGACTCAGGCTTTATGTCGGTTCCTTGCGCATCCAGCAGATTGGTATCGGAGAACATCTCCATCTTATCAAACGCGTTGTTGATCACCGACAAAACATGTGCGCTGTCCGCAATAGGTTCCACTGAATTGAAGATCGACATCGATAAGAACGACACGATCAAAAACATGGAAAGCTCCAGTCTGCCCGCAAGAGCGGCACATATTACCGCAATGATCATCCACACACTGGCAGCTTTGAGTACAAATATATGCAGACAGTTATATGGGATAAACCCCCACTCTATCTTTAGTGCTATCCGCTTCGCTCTTGCACAGGCCTCAGTAAAATCTTTAACGGAAGCGCCCGCCATACCGAAGGACTTGACCACAGGCAATCCACGGGTATACTCCAGAGTCGCCCTGGTCAGGCGTTCGTTCTCGGCATTCAGGACCTTGGTATTTGCCGTACTGTGTTTCGATATCATCAGCAGAAAAACAAAGGACACAAGTACGCCACACAATGCGATCAATGCACATTCCGGTATGACAAAACCGAGAAACAGTAATATGCATAGAAAATTCAGATACCCTCCGATAAAGCCGTCGACCATGCGGATTCCCATATTCTCCAATGTTGCCAGTCCTGTTGTGATAGCATTAAGGATCGCCCCCGTATCATTCGTCTGAAAATAGCCCAGTGATACGCGCTTCAAAGCTTCCCCTATCTTAAGCCTGTCTCTCGCCACGAGCTCATAACCGATCTTCTCGTGGCAACGTGCTTTCAGGTAATCAAACAGGAATCTCGCAAATACCATCAGTGTTATGACGATCAGACTCTTTAACGCAAGCGTCGTGTCGATGACTTCCCCCTTTTTAACACTTTCTATAATCATTCCGATCACATAACCGGCATAGGCCACAGGTGCGGCCACTGCCCATGAAGACAGAAAAGAGAATACAAATCCGATAAAGAGACTTCCTTTAAATTCCCCACACCAGTCTATGATCCTTTTTATTGTCCGAAACATTTCTTACGCCTCCTTTATATTACCGGCCGCCCAGTCTCTGGCGCCTACATGAGCCTGCCACATTCTGTTATACAGTACTGACCTTTCCATAAGTTCATCCTGAGTACCCATATCTTCTATCCGGCCGTCGTTTAATACCACGATTCTGTCCGCATTTTTGATCGTGGACAGTCTGTGCGCTATGACTAAAAGCGTCTTTCCCTTTGTCAGATTGGCAATCGACTCCTGCAGTTTTGTCTCGTTTTCGGGATCCGTAAACGCGGTTGCTTCATCCAATATAACTATGGGAGCGTCTTTGAGCATCATACGTGCAATTGCGATCCTCTGTCTCTCACCTCCGGAGAGTCTCTTGCCGGCCTCACCTGCCGATGTATCATAGCCGTCGGGAAGCTTACATATGAACTCATCGCAGCATGCAGCGCGGGCCGCACGCATCACCTCTTCATCGGTTGCATCCGGTTTCCCGAGCCGGATATTTTCTTTTATCGATCTGGAAAAGAGGAAGTTATCCTGTGTAACAAAACTGACGATATCAGCCAGTGTCTCGATCTTCATATCCTTTATATCAATGCCGCCGATCTTAATGCTTCCGCCGGTCACATCCCAGAATCTGGCGATCAGTTTCGCTACTGTGGATTTACCCCCGCCGCTTGGGCCCACAAGAGCGGTAAAACTTCCCTCGTTCAACCTCAGATCGATCCCATGAAGGACCTCCCCCTGTTCTTCATCATATGTAAAATGCACGTCACTCAGTTCTATCGTATATTCATCTGGCAGTCTCTCAGTTTCGGGTTCGGGCAAGTTCTCTATATCCAGAAACTTTTTAACCTCCAGAACTGTATACTGCATCTGTCTTAAGCCGTTGGAAAAGACCTCTATCTTGGCCATGCTGATCACCATGGACATGGCAAGCATAACAGAAAGTGCCATCTGTGAGATTGTCATACACCCTTTGCCGACAAGCAGAATGCCAGCCGGAACTACGCCAAGCAACGTCGCAGGCATAAATGCAAACGCAAGCTTCATAGTCACCCAGGTTGACTTAAGCCATTCCATAACGAAATCCCTGTAATCACGTATCGATCCGGCGAATTTCTCATAGCTTACGCCTGTTTTGCCAAAGGCTTTGATAACCTCTATGCCTTCCACATATTCAACGATCATACTGCTCATAGCCGCATTCGCTTCCTGGTATTTAACCATGTTCCGGCCACTTAATTTAAAAGTGAGCATCATGAAAATCAGTCCGAGAGGCAGTGCAAGCAGAGAAGCAAGTGCAACTCGTATATCAACAATGGCCAATGCAACAAAGCATACTATCGGAAGCAGTATATGTCCGGCCCCCTCCGGAACCACATGCGCAAGAGGCGGTTCGATATCCTCGATCTTATCAATGATCACACCTTTGATCTCGCCGATCGAATGTGAATAGACTTCACCGAGCGGCGCCTTCAAAAAGGTATCTGCCACCTTAAGTCTTAATCCCTCCAGGACATTGAACGCCACATAATGTGATATTCCGGTCGATATTCCGAAACAAATCACTTTTATAAGATAGGCACACAGTGCTGCCAGACACCAGTTCACTGCATAAGCCTTATCGATACCCCCCGTAATATACCGGTCCAGGATCCTGTAGACGCAGTAATACGGAATAAGTCCGGCGATAAGACTGCTCATGGAAAAGATCACCGAAACCCAAAGCTTTCCTCCGCTGCCCTTCGCATAAGAAAGAAGGGTTTTGAACCACTTCTTTTCTTCTGTTGTTGTTTCTTCGTTCATTGTTTTCATCACTCCTCTTCTTGGTCTTTAGGGTCATTTGCCCCTCATACAGACTTACGTTAACATTTCGCCTTTTTTGTTAGCTAACCCCTGAAACGACCTCACCGCCCGATCCCATTACAGGACCGGACGGTGAGTATTAAAAATCTTTATTCGGTTTTACTAATGTCAGGTGCCCATCAGCTTCTTCCATCCAGGTAGAAAAAACTGCTCCAATGTAGTCAGCGCTTCATCAGCCTCTTCCTTTGGATAATTGTGCACCACCGGTTCAAAAAGAGCGGTTATATACGCCGTCAACAACAGATGTAGCTGCCCGGCTGACAATTTAGGAACATTAATACCGGACGCCCTCATCTCATCCAGATAGGTCAGAAAACTGTCTTGCGCCATTTGTGTCATATCATGAAGATAGTTTTCGTATTTGCTGCCTTTGGATTTTGCGACCAGCAGATGATAATCCTCCATATCCGGATAGACTACCTCACGCATCATGTCGATAAAGGAGTCCCGCCACACCACCTTTCGGCTCTTTCTCACAGGTTCCTCATATCTACGCATATGCGCTTTCGCCCATTCCATCAGCTTCTCTTCTGCGGGAGATACCAGCTGATAAAAGAGATCCTCTTTATCTATGCAATGCCGGTAAATTCCTGCAGCAGTCATGCCGCAGCGTTCGGCTATGCTGCGCATGGAGGCTTTCTCAAAACCCATCTCCAGGAATTCCGCTTTGGCTGCCGCCATGATCTTGATATGACTAATCGACTTGTCTCTGGGCAATTTCGCAGCTCCTTTGCTAATGTTGTACGCTAACACTATTAGCTAACACGTATATATTATCATCCGTTCTTCGAAATGTCAAGTATATTAATACCCTCAATTTGATAAACTCGTTACTATTCACAGCCGAAATGCGCATTTACGGCTCAATAAACTATCGTGGCTATTGGATTTGGCAGTAATCCTCTGCTCAGCAAGCCTGCAGCAAAACCATATGTGAATACATCCCACCCTGTTTACACAACGTATCATGATCCCCTCTTTCTGTGATCTGACCATCCGATATAACAAGTATCTGATCTGCATCTTTTATAGTCTTAAGTCTGTGAGCGATCACAAGCAGAGTCTTATTTCTGCATAGTTCCGAAATCGCCTCCTGGATTGCTCGTTCATTATCAGCATCCACACTGGCCGTAGCCTCATCAAGGATAACAATGGGGGCGTCCTTTAAGACACATCTTGCTATAGATATCCTCTGCTTCTCGCCTCCGGAAAGAGATGTTCCTCCTTCCCCGATCACAGTATCAAAGCCGTCCGGAAGTTTCATTATGAAATCATAACATCTCGCTTTTTTAGCAGCCTCCTCAACCTCCTCTTTTGTGGCATCCGGTCTTCCGATGGATATGTTATTGTATATCGTATCCTGAAAAAGATAAACTCTCTGAAAAACCATGCTGATATTGTCCATCAGACTACCCAGCGATACGCTTCTGATATCTTCTCCGTTCAAAAGGATGCGCCCACTTCCCACATCCCAGAATCTTGCGAGAAGTGAAGCAACAGTTGACTTTCCTCCGCCTGAGGGACCTACAAGTGCTGTCATCTCACCGGCATTTACCTTAAATGACACACCTTTCAGCACGTCCTTACCGGTATACCCGAAGCTGACATTCTCATACTCTATCGCAGGAATTCCTGTGTTTAAAGCATTTACGTCCTGCAACGTCTTTTTTCCATCATCCTTTAATTCCTCTGCCCTGAATACCTCCTCTATCCGGTCGAGACTTGCGGATGTAACCGTAAGTCTTGCCATCTGACTGTAATAGCTCTTGATAGCAACAAACATATCAAAAAGAAATAAT
The DNA here is from genome assembly GCA_015056815.1 of Lachnospiraceae bacterium. GTDB lineage: Bacteria > Bacillota > Clostridia > Lachnospirales > Lachnospiraceae > SIG333. Next base: position 10,617 of record SVFN01000048.1, read on the forward strand.
GCCATACCCACCATATAGGTGGCAGAGATCATCCCCTTGCCAAAGAGCAAACCTGCCAGTGCCAGCATCAGCGAAGTCCCCATCCCGAATGTCAGGTAAAGAGCCTTTGCCCATGGGCTGTACGCGATTTCGAAATCAATACTTTCCGCGCAGCTTTTTTCAAACTCATCCGTAAGTCTTTTTGATCTTTCGCCAAGCATGTTGAAAGACTTAATGATTCCTATTCCCTCTGCGAAGTCCAAAACCTCTTCCGTAAGAGATTCTGCATTCTCCTGCTTTATCATGGAATGCTCAAGAGTAGTCTTAAGCATAAGATTACCTACAATAACAAAAGCCAGTACGATCAGTGCGGACATCAGTCCCAGTCGTATATCCATCACAAACATCATAAGGACCATCAGACCCTGAGACACGATAAAAGATACCAGTTCTGATAATACTCCCATGCAGTTCTCTTCTATGAATACCATATCGGTGGACAGGACTGCACTGATCTTACCCATATTCCCTTCGGTAAAATAACCCATGGGAAGCTTTCTTAAATGATCGCCAAGCCTCATCCTCATATCAGCAAATACCATATAGCCGGCAGCGGATTGAAGCACATTGGTTATATGTTCAAATAACGCCTCAATGATCACACTTGCAACTATAGCTGTCCCGAGGTACATGCATTTTTCTCCATCCATCTGCCCTTGCATAAACAGACTTATCATGACGAATGACAATACTAACGGCGCCTTCATCATGACTCCTTTTATAAATGAGGTGATATAGGACAGCCGTATCCTGGTCTTATATTTTCCCGTAATACCTATCAATCTGTGTACTATCTTTATCATTGTTTCAGGCCTCCTTTATCTTCCATGTGCTCGCGCTTACAGATGCTTCCCAGAACTTTTGATATTCAGCGCAGGTTTTTAGAAGGTTTTCGTGTCTGTCAGCCGCGATACACTGTCCTTCCTTCATGACACATATTTTATCCGCATTCTTAACGGTAGATAATCTGTGTGCGATAACAAGCACTGTCTTATCTTTAACAATCTCATCGATCGCAGCATTAAGCTTTTCTTCATTTTCCGGATCCATAAAAGCAGTCGCTTCATCTAACACAATGATCTGTGCATCCTTAAGGATCGCTCTTGCCAGTGAGATCCTCTGTCTTTCTCCTCCGGATAACTGTTTTCCACCATCTCCCGCCTTTGTTTCAATGCCTTCCGGCAGTCTTTCCAGAAATTCATCACATTGGGCTCTGTGACAGGCCTCCAGTACCTGTTCCCTGGTTGCATCCGGTTTTCCTATCAATACATTCTCATAGAGAGATGTATTAAAAAGGAACTGCTCCTGTGAAACATATGCAACCAGATCGTTCAAAGCTTCAAGGGACATATCCGTTATGTCCTGACCACCGATCCTGATCGCACCACCATCTATGTCATAGTAATGGATCAGTAACTTTGCCAGCGTGGATTTGCCGCTTCCGGATTCTCCCACAAGAGCTGTGGTCGTCCCCTGTTTCATCTCAAGACTCACACCGTGAAGGACCTCTTCATCTTCATATCCGAATCTGACGTTTTCAAAGGAGACATCCATGCCGTCGCCTGTAAATTCGTGTTGTCCCTCTTTCAGAGGCGGATGATCCATAAGCTTTTCCAGCTCAGAGATCTTGTAATCAAGTTGCGGGAACTTACCGGCGAAATTGAGTGCTTTTAAGAATGACGGCCCTACTGCGAATGACATGCAAAGAACAAGGATCAGTTTGTCAAGTGCCAAAGAGCCTGACAATACCATGTAGGAACCTACCGGAAGCATTAAAAGGGCAAGACACGGTATCATACTTGCATAAGCAGCCATCCACGGCCAGCATACCTTATACCAGTCGATCGTAAAGTCACGATAATTTCTCACCACATCACCAAATCTTTTATAGGAATCGCCATCTTTGTTAAACACTTTGACTACTTCCATCCCATTCACATACTCGATGATCGTATTATTCATCTTTGCCGCGGATTCGTAATAATCATTCATCTTCTCGAATCCGGATTTCATCATCATCCCCATCGCCAACATACCGAGCACCAGCGGCACCAGGGACAGAAGTCCCAGTCTCCAGTCCATGACGAACATGAGCACTATGATAAGGATCGGGATAAAGATATTTGCTATTCCTTCCGGTATGGCATGAGCGAGTAGTAATTCGATCTGATCGATATCATCTGTGAATATCTTTTTAATACGTCCCGTTCCGAGATTTTGTATATTTCCAAGCGGCTGTTTTTCCATCTTTCCCTGCAAAGAGATACGCAGATTTTTAAGCGTGTTATATGCACTTATATGAGAAAATTCAAGTCCTTTTACGTATAAATACGCAAATGCGATCTCACATGCAGCCACCGCAATTACTCTGAACATAACATACGTCAGGTCAATGTGTTCACCTCTTGTGATGGGAGAAATGATCTGATACAGAAAAAAATACGGAATCACATTCGCAACGATTCCAAGTGACATGAGCAAAGCCGCCCATACAGTATACTTTTTGTACTCTCCGATATACGGAACAACCTTTTTAAACATTGTAATGCCTCCTCATATTTATCTTGGTTAGTTAGTACTAACCTAAGAGTATATATTTAGCCGTCTTTTCGACGGCTTATTAACAAACTCCTATTCCATCCCTACAACTGCAGCCCAATCAAAGAATCTGCACATCATAAGACAATGCTCTTCCATCTGCTTTTCCGACATATCATGAACAAACGGCTCACATATTGAACTCCAAAAAGAAGTCAGCAGGATATGAAACTCATCACGGCTCACCTTTTCGCTGGCTATGCCACGCTTATATGCTTCCTTATAAAACTGCTCATACGCATAACTCATCTTTATCACATAATCGTGACTGAAGTTTTCAAATTTTGTTCCCGAAGACTTATCAATGAGAATTTTAAAATCATCTCCGTAGCTTCGCAGCATCCGGAACATTGGGAGCATAGAATCATAACTCATCTTCCATGAATCTTTGATCTCATCATCTGTAAGGATTGAAAGATCAATCTTGGCCCGGTTTTCAAGAAATGTATTAAGCGCGCTCACTACATCGCTGACCACTGCCGAAAACAGTTCTTCTTTCCCTTTGTAACGCTTATAAACCGCGCCCGTAGTCACACCTGCCTTATCGCAGATCGTCTTAAGATCCGATTTTATAAAACCGTTTTTTAAAAACTCTTCCCGCGCGCTATCCATAAGCCTGGGATCGATACTTGTATCACGTACTGACATATTTACTCCACGAAAACCGATAATAAGATTACCGATAATTATATTATCAGTTCAGATATAGTTTGTCAATATTTTTCTTGTCGACGTGAATAACTCTGTGTGGCTATTCAGAAACCCCAAAAGATCCTCGTTGTGCAGCTTTCCAGGCCCGGAGCATTTCCGGTTCTTCAGGCGAATATCGCAGATCAAAAATGATACTGCATGAAATTGCCGTTGTGCTTAAAACCATATGCTTCGTATAACTTAACTCCCATATCGGAAGCTGTGATATAGATCGTTCCACAGCCATAGTCTTTTGCTTCCTTTACTACTCTGTCAAGTAATTGAGTGGCAATCCCCATTCTTCTGTAATCCGGATCCGTATACATGCTTGACAGAATCCCCAATTTCCCCGAAGGGCATGCAAAGTAAGGCGGCTTTTCCGCAAATGACATTCCACTTGTTCCTACGATTTTATCCCCGTCAAATGCAAGCCACGAAACATATGTACCGGCGGCAATATTCCTTTTATAAAAATCGAGCAGCGACTTCTCAAGATCCACATCTTCCGGAACCATTCTGCCACCCGCTGTATATTCCTCCGTCAACTGATCTATTCTCATTTCAATGACTCTGCCTAATTCATTCTCCGATAATTTTTTATAAACGATAGCCATTTTGTTTTCACTCTCCTTCAGTATTCCTGCGGATAATAACCCGCGCTTCTACAGGCTCTATTACCTCCGCCTGTTTTTTGCAACCCCCTTTTGGAAAAAGGCATTTCGGCTTTGCCAAAAACACCATTGAATGCATAATCAAGGTCGTTTTCAAGTGGCTAAATCACACCGGACAGGTGACTCAACAGCTACCAGATTA
>SVFN01000010.1 GCA_015056815.1 Lachnospiraceae bacterium
AAAAGAAGGATCTTGGGTTTTGATAACCCTTGATCCCTCTTTGTTTTTCAGGCTATGCTTTTTTCACAGCCCCTTCTCTTTTGTCTTTTCTCTAAATCGTATCCACGATCTCACTGTCCTCCGGTTCCAGAAGTGCTTTTTCATACGCTTCCAGAATCATGGTCTGGATCTTTTCTCTCGTAGCGGAATTGATCGGGTGAGCAACATCACGATATTCTCCGTTTCCGGTCTTTTTGGACGGCATCGCGATAAATAACCCCTTCTCGCCCTCGATCACCTTGATATCATGTACCACGAACTCATTTTCCAATGTAATGGAAACAACGGCCTTCATCTTGCCTTCTTTCGCAATCTTGCGAACTCTGACGTCTGTAATATTCATAGTCTACCTCCCAGAAATCCATTCAGATTAAATCACATACCTCTCATTTTTCTCGATCACGATCTTAATGCCATCCTCGCCGCGATGGTAAGAATTGGCACGGATCGTATCCCTGCTCTCCACAATACAATTCTCAATGTAAGTATTATCACCGATATATACATCATTCAGAATGATGGAATTCTTGATCGTGCAGTTATTCCCCACAAATACCTGCTTGAACAATACGGAATTCTCCACGGTACCGTTTATAATACTCCCACTGGCGATCAGGCTGTTTTTCACTTTGGCGCCCGTATTATACTTTGCCGGCGGAAGGTCGTCCACCTTTGAGTACACATCCGGATACTGCTTAAAGAAGTAATCCCGGATATCCGCTTTTAAGAAATCCATGTTGGTCTGGTAATAATCCTCGACTGTGGCGATGTTGCGCCAGTAATCGGAAATCTTGTATCCGTAAATACGCTTCAGGCCTCTGTATCGGATGAGGATGTCTTTTACAAAATCAAAGCGTCCCTCTTCCGCACTCTTCTCGATCAGCTCGATCAGCTGTCTGCGGCGGATCACATAAATCCCGCAGGAAATAGTGTGGGATTTCGCCTCGATCGGCTTCTCCTCAAAATCCTCGATCCGGCATTCTTCATTCATACGCAGAGTGCCGTATCTCTCCAGGTTGTTGTCGATCGGCATATCCCGGCATACTACCGTAATATCTGCTTTTTTCGCAATATGATACTCCAGAACCTTGTTGTAATCCATCTTGTACACACAGTCACCGGATGCAATGACCACATACGGCTCATGACTGTTCTTTAAAAAGGACAGATTCTGAAAGATCGCATCTGCCGTTCCGCGATACCAGGAACTGTTGTCCGCCGTCACAGTGGGAGTAAACACATAAAGACCTCCCTGTTTCCGTCCGAAATCCCACCACTTGGAAGAACTTAAATGCTCATTCAGACTGTGCGCATTGTACTGTGTACACACACCAACCTTCTGGATATGAGAATTGGACATATTGCTGAGCGCAAAATCAATACTGCGGTAGCTTCCCGCTACTGGCATAGCAGCAATAGCGCGTTTCTGCGAAAGCTCTTTCATTCTGTAATTGTTTCCACCTGCTAAAATAATTCCGATTGCTCTCACGATTCCTCACCTACCTTTAACGTTTTGCCGCTTGCCAGATGCATGTCCGGATAATCCTCTTTCGATGTCACACCGGAGACTACGGAGTTCTTACCCACGCTTACATTGTCCGGTATCACAGAGCGCTCACCGATCGTTACGATCCCGTGATTATAAATATGAGGATCGGTCTCATTATCCACCTCATCACCTACACCCAGTTTTACATTGTTGCCGATCACTACATTCTCAGCTATGATCGCTTTGTCTATGACACAGCCCTCGCCTATCTCTGTTTCATTCATAATGATACTGTCCCTCACAACAGTATCCTTGCCAATCGTAATACCGCAGCCGATTACAGAATTATATACCTTACCGTATATCTGTGTACCCTCTCCGATGATACATTTCTCAATCTCTCCCTCTGCCGATACATACTGTGGCGGTAAAATATCACTCTTTGTATAGATCTTCCAATACTCTTCATACAGATTGAATTCAGGCACGATATCTATAAGCTCCATATTGGCTTCCCAGTAAGAATTCAGGGTCCCTACATCCTTCCAGTACCCGTTATGTTCATAAGCAAAACAAGGCGCCCCTTTCTCATGACAATAAGGGATCACATGCTTGCCAAAGTCCAAAGACGGCTGGGATGCATTGGCGATCAATGCTTCCTTTAGCGTCTTCCAGCTGAAGATATAAATCCCCATGGATGCAAGATTACTGCGGGGTTTCTCGGGTTTTTCCTCAAACTCATTGATCTTGCGGTTGTCATCCGTGATCAGGATACCAAAACGCTTCGCTTCTTCGATCGGAACCGGCATTGCCGCAATCGTTACCTCGGCTCCCTTTTCCTTGTGATAATCCAGCATCACTTCATAATCCATCTTGTAAATATGGTCACCGGATAAGATCAGTACATATTCCGGATGATAGCTTTCCATATAATCGATGTTCTGGTAAATAGCGTTCGCGGTACCTGTGTACCATTCTGTGTCCATGCTCCTCTCAAAGGGCGGTAACACAGTCACACCTCCGATATTACGGTCGAGATCCCACGGTATACCGATCCCGATATGTGTATTTAACCTAAGAGGCTGGTACTGTGTCAGTACTCCGACTGTATCAACGCCTGAATTGATACAGTTGCTTAGGGGAAAATCGATGATACGATACTTACCCCCGAAGGCTACCGCCGGTTTTGCCACCTTTGCTGTTAATACACCAAGTCTGCTGCCTTGACCACCTGCTAATAACATGGCAATCATTTCTTTCTTAATCATGTTGTCACCTCTACTTGTGTAATAATTACGTGCAACGCTTCCGCCAGCGTCCTCATCCACTGTCGGAATCCGTTACCATTTACGATTGGTTTATTTCATGAAAAGCAATTTTGGCCTCTCATAATCTGATTATAGCATAACCAAATCCCATTGTGAATATTTTTTACAAATATTTGAAAAAACGGTTTTATTTTTCTGTATATTTTCTACATCACCGGATAATTGTTGACATTTTCCGCGTAAAATTATTTGTGCCTGTGCAATTATTTTTTGTGAAAACTGTCATTTTTAACCATATATGGTATATTTGTATCACATCGGGCACTACCTGTTGTTTTGCATTTTCAATCGTATTTCGATCATAATTCGCCATCATTGTGCATATTTTCTATTTTTTGATTTTTTAAAAAAAGAAAAAGATTTGTTTTTTATCCCAATGCGGGTATAATGGATATCATAATAGTAAAAATTTTTTTCGCATAGCAGTATGCAGACAGGAAGTGTATTATGTATCAGATTGATTTCAAACATCCGATCGCCGTCCACTTTATCGGGATCGGCGGCATCAGCATGAGCGGTCTGGCAGAGATCTTATCAGACCGCGGCTTTACCATCAGCGGTTCAGACGCCAAAGCATCCCCCCTGACAGAAAGGCTCAAGAAGCAGGGGATTACTCTATTTTATGGACAAAGAGCTTCCAATATTACAGATTCCATCGATTTAGTCGTTTACACAGCTGCGATCCATGAAGACAATCCGGAGCTGTCAGAGGCCAGAGCCAGGAATCTCCCCTGTCTTACACGGGCTGAGCTTTTGGGGCAGATCATGAAAAATTATGAGATTCCTGTTGCCATCAGCGGTACGCACGGCAAGACGACCACCACCTCCATGGTTTCCGAAATCCTGTTGAAGAACGATTCCGATCCCACCCTTTCCGTAGGCGGCATTCTTGATTCCATCGCCGGTAACATCCGCATCGGTCAGTCCCCTTACTTTGTGACGGAGGCCTGTGAATACACCAACAGCTTTTTGAGCTTCTTCCCAAAGATCAGTGTTATCCTGAATATTGATGCGGATCACCTGGATTTCTTTAAGGATCTGGATGATATCCGTTCTTCCTTTCAGCGTTTTGCCGCACTTCTCCCTAAGGACGGCGCGCTCATCATAAACGGGGACATTGAAAATGTTTCCTATATTACAGAAGGGCTGTCCTGTCGCGTCATTACCTTCGGTCTTTCCAGGGCCTGTGATTACCACGCAAAGGATATTACCTACGATTCCATGGCAAAAGCGACTTATCTGGTATGCCACGAAGGTCATGAGCAGAGTGTGACACTGGGCGTACCCGGAAAACATAATGTTTATAATTCCCTTGCTGCCATCGCTCTTGCGGACCTTCTTAAAGTTGACCGCACAGTAACGCTGGATGCTCTTTTATCCTTTACCGGTACCAGACGCCGCTTTGAACACAAAGGAGAGATCGGCGGAGTTACGATCGTAGATGACTATGCACATCACCCTACGGAGATTACGGCCACTCTTACCACCGCGGCAAACTGTCCGCACCATACGACCTGGTGTGTGTTCCAGCCGCATACCTACACCCGCACCAAAGCGCTGATGGACGAATTTGCCAAAGCCCTTTCCTTATCAGACAAGGTTGTCCTCACAGACATCTATCCGGCAAGGGAAACGGACAATCTCGGGATCAGCAGCCGCGATCTGCAGGAGAAGATCGAAAAGCTCGGAACAGAATGCCACTATTTTCCTTCCTTTGATCAGGTAGAAAATTTTTTACTGGAAAATTGTACCAAAGGTGACCTGTTGATAACTATGGGTGCCGGAGATGTTGTAAAAATAGGCGAAAAGCTTTTAGGAGAATAACTTGTCCACATTATCCACATTTTTTGTTCAGATCCTGTCGCAAAAGATGTGGATAATTTTTACCCGTAATTTGGGTTTTTCACATACTTATCCACATTTTCCACATTTTCCACAAAGCTCTTAAAGCCTTGATTTTACTGGACTTTCCGCAAAAATGACTGTTTCTTTTTTGAAAATTGTGTGCTATAATGGCATTTGCTTTTAAGCAATCACACAGATCAACCCGGAGGAATGGCCATGGGAAGCCTTACATTATATAATGACCGCGGTGCGGATACCACGCTGGTTTCGAACCGTTTTATTGACCAATATATGAAGAATTGCAACGATGCACAGTTAAAGGTATACCTTTATCTTCTGCGCATGATCGGTGCTAACCTGGTCACCAGTATCAGTGAGATTGCCGATCAGTTCAATTATACGGAAAAGGATATCATCCGTGCCCTGAAATACTGTGAAAAGCAGGGACTTGTCTGTTTGGATTACGACAAGCAGGAGAATATCCGCGGGATCCATATACAGGATCTGGATCAGATTGCTTCCGGCAAAGCGCCAAAAGCAGATGCTGCCGCAGTGACCGGAGAGGATCCGGCCGCATTTGCAGCCGCAGCGGTTGGAGCGGATCCGGCTGCATCTGCTTCCCCTGCGCAGGAGACATCTGCCGTCCGGACTCCCCCGGCGCCTGATATGCCCAAAGGTCTTCCGGCGAAAAAAGATTATTCCCCGGATGAGATCAGACAGTTTAAAAAGGACGATGATTTTTCCCGGATCCTGTTCATCTCCGAATCGTATCTGGGACGCCCTTTAACCTCATCCGATATCCAGACTTTCCTATTTATATATGATAAGCTGAAGCTTTCCGTCGATCTGATCGACTATCTGGTGGAATACTGTGTCGAACACCACAAGACCAGTCATCTTTATATCCAGAAGGTAGCACTTGGGTGGGCAGAGGAAGGGATCACCACCGTATCCCAGGCGAAGGCTTCTTCCACCCGCTATCGCAAGATCGTCTACACAGTCATGAAGGCTCTGGGGAATTTCAATGCTCCCACCGAAATGGAGGCTTCTGTGATAAACCGCTGGACGGACGAATACGGTTTTACTTCCGATATCATTCTAAAGGCCTGTGAACGCAGTGTCCTTGCAACCGCCAACAACCGTTTAAACTATACAGACGGTATCCTGTCAAGCTGGAACAAGTCCGGTGTGCATAACATTTCGGACATTGAAGCACTGGATAAGGCTCACACGAAAAAGGCGATCACCCGAATGAAAAGCGGAAATACTCCCGCTTATTCCAACACCTTCAATCAGTTCGAGCAGCGCTCCTATGACTATGCTTCCTTAGAGAAACAGTTGCTTGGCAATTAACAGCACTTACAAAGGAGATTTGTTTTGTCTATTACCAATACGCAATATAATTCCATCATGCATAAATATGATGCGGCACAGCTTAGAAACCGCCGCATTCAGGCAGACAGGCAGGAAGAAGTCTATACCCGCATCCCCGAATATGCTGCCATAGAACGTCAGATTTCTTCTCTGTGCGTCGGCAAATGCCGTAAAATGTTAGAAGGCGATGATCTTGCTTTGGAAGAAATGAAAAAAGAGCTCCATGCCCTTTCGGACCGCAAGGCAACACTTTTGAAAGAATACTCCTTCCCGGCAGATTATCTGGAGCCGCTCTATGACTGTGCGGACTGTCACGATACCGGCTACCTTCCCGACGGAAGCCGCTGTCACTGTCTTAAGCAAAATATCATCACACTTTTATATGAACAGTCCAATTTAAAGGATATTTTGGAGAAGGAAAACTTTGCCCATCTCACCACGGACTATTATAGTGGCGAAGATTTCGTCAATTATCAGCAGATTTTGGACAAAATACATAAATTTATTTCAGATTTCAAAACCACCTATCAAAATTTGTTTTTTTATGGTACAGTAGGGACGGGTAAATCTTTTTTATCAAACTGTATCGCAAAAGAACTGATCGATCAGGGGCATTCCGTCATCTATTTCAGCGCTTCACAGTTATTTGAGACCTTGAGTCAATATACCTTTGATCGCCAGAATCGTGAAACATCCTCTGCCTTTTTGTCAGATCTTTATGACTGTGATCTTCTGATCATTGATGATCTGGGGGCAGAATGTACGAACCGTCTGACAAGCACAGAGCTATTCGGCTGCATCAACGAACGTGCGCTTCGTCAGAAGCCTGTACTGATCTCGTCCAACTTACAGCTGGCAGAGCTTTCAGAGCGTTACTCTGAACGGATTTTTTCCCGTATTACAAGCAATTACCAACTACTGAAATTTACAGGTCCCGATATCCGGATCCTGCAAAAAATAGCACACAGAAAGTGAGGATTCTTTTCATGTCCAGACGTGAAGAAATGAGAAACTTGGAAACCATCCCCGTTGGTTCTCTTGGCATTATCTCCCTAGAGGGTTGCAGAGATCTTGGGGAAAAAGTAAACCGTTACCTGGTGGACTGGAGGACCGAACGCGAAAGTACCCATCATGACAGTCTTGCTTTTGCGGGCTACAAGCGTGATTCCTATCTGTTACAGACGAAGGTTCCCCGTTTTGGCTCCGGCGAGGCCAAAGGCGTCATTTTAGAATCTGTCCGCGGTACAGATCTTTATCTTCTGGTGGATGTGGCAAATTACAGCCTCACCTATTCCCTGTGCGGCCATGAGAACCATATGTCTCCGGACGATCATTATCAGGATCTGAAGCGTATCATCGCAGCCGTCGGAGGCAAGGCAAGACGCATCACTGTAATCATGCCGTTCCTTTATGAGAGCAGACAGCACAAACGCAGTACCAGAGAATCGTTAGACTGTGCCATCGCCTTACAGGAGCTTGTCCGTATGGGCGTTGACAATATCATCACCTTTGATGCCCATGATCCCCGTGTACAGAACGCGATCCCGCTAAATGGCTTCGAGACAGTTCAGCCTACCTATCAGTTTATCAAGGGTCTTCTTCGTCACGAGAAGGAGCTGACGATCGATTCCAATCATATGAAAGTGATCAGCCCCGATGAGGGTGGTATGAGACGTGCCATCTATATGGCAAACGTCCTGGGACTGGATATGGGTATGTTTTATAAGAGAAGAGATTACACACGCATCGTGGACGGGCGCAATCCGATCGTTGCCCACGAGTTTCTGGGAAGCGATGTGACCGGTCAGGACGTGATCGTGATCGACGATATGATCTCCTCCGGCGAAAGTGTGATCGAGGTAGCCAGAGAATTAAAGAAACGAAAAGCCAACCGGATCTTTATCTGTGCGACCTTTGGCTTATTCACAAACGGACTTGCAGAGTTTGACAAGGCATATGAGGAGGGCATTATCAACCGCGTCCTCACCACGAACCTGATCTATCAGGCACCGGAGCTTCTGGAGCGTGAGTACTATATTGCCTGTGATATGAGCAAATACATTGCCTACATCATCGACACCTTAAACCATGACGCGTCCATCAGCGATCTGCTAAATCCGAATGAGCGTATCCAGACACTGGTCAATAAATATAAGAGCGGTATTACCGAATAAATCTAAGGCAAAAAGCACATGACCCCAGCTTAAGCCAGGGACCATGTGCTTTTTATTTCCTTAACTTTTTGCTACAAGTCCTCTCTGTTTTGCAACTTTCTGTACCAAAGGGCGGACATCCTTTAATAGTTGTTGCGTAACCTGGTTCTTTCTATCATTTTCCGTTTCTAATTTCTTTATTTCTGCCTGAAGCCACTCTAAAGCACCATTCAAAGCGTCCGGCTTTTCACTCAGTATGCACTTATGTTCCATCTCATGCCCACCTCCCTTTAATGATCTTCGTAGATCAACCCTGTTTTTGAACAGTTATTCAAAAAATAATTGCATGCTTCCTGCATAAGTTTATAAGTCTCCAGCATTTTTTCTTTGTACTTTGAAGTTTTTACAATATATCCGATTGCACCATTATTCGAAACTGCTTTATCACCAACCAATATTGTTCCGCACTACAGCCCGAACGCCTTCTTCACCCGTTCCAGCTTCTCATAGAATTCGGCATAAAACAGCTCTGCTGTCTGCGCTTTCGTGGTAAAGAAGGTGCGAAGCAGATAGAGATTTAACTCCCCCGCCTGTTTTTCATCCGCTTCTTTCAAAAAGCCGGAAAGACTCTTTCTTAAGTCATGCCAGGCAAGGACATACTGCTCATATTCCTGCGGTTTCTCCACGCCCAGCCATTTATCCAGGCGGATCTTGGTGCGGTTTTTCTTCGGGCAGGCAGACTTCAGCATAATATAGCTGATACCGTCCTCGTCATAATTCCTGCCCATCGGAAACAGACGGCAGATGCCGGGGCGAAAGGCATGAATGCTGCACATACCCTGTGCATTTAAGAACGGACAGCAGTCCGTATCCTGCGTCATGCGGATATGAGGTTCTATAATCCCGTCACGCACACCGAGTTCTATGTAATGTTCCGCCAAAAGTCTGTCCAGATCCATTTCTCCCTTCTTCTGCAACAGGAACAGATCATACGGCTCCAAAAAGATAGAGGTCCCCATTCCCACACAGCATGCAGAGCAGCCTTCACAATCATGGCAGTCTGTTTTGACCATGCTGTTTAAGCTGTAAAATCTTCCGTCAGAATCCGGATTGATATAACGTTCTGTTCTCATCTTTTTGTATCTCCTTTATCTTTCTGCCACAGTCCGTGCAAACTGCTTCCGGGAAATCCTGCAGATTCATTTCTTCCACTCACCATACGACTATTGGCAGATTGCCCGATAACCGTCCAAAGCAACTGCGCGGCCCGCTTCTTTGCTTCGGCGTTAAAGTGTTCTGTATTCATACATCGTCTCCAGAAAATGGCTCACGATCTTAGGATTCGCATAATAGTGAATATGTGGAAAGCCTGCGATCAGGTTTTGCTGCTGTATAAAACTCCCCCAGTGCTTCCCGTTTTTTTCGGTATCAAATACCGTTTGCACAAGATCCGAAACACTCCGGTGAAATTCATGCGCCGGAATCTGTGTATCTTTTTCGCACAAAGGATTCTCCTCTTTCGCACATAAGTTCACATAACCAAAATGCTGTAACCTGTTTTGAAAACGGCAGGTGCCGTCCAAAGCCCCGACAAGCGGCCAGGTATTTCCCTCCGGATCGGTCATCTCCCGATGCAGATACATAAACCCTCCGCATTCCGCATGTGTAGGAAGTCCCTCTTCGATCTTTTGCCGGATGTCGGCAAGCATCGTCTTGTTTCCCGAAAGATCCCTGCCATACAGTTCTGGATAGCCGCCGCCCAGCAGTAATCCGTCAATTCCTTCCGGCAGACTTTTATCGCGAAGCGGCGAGAACGGGATCAGCTCACAGCCGCACTCCCTCAAAAGCTCCAGATTATCCTCATAATAAAAGCAAAACGCCCGATCCCTTGCAACCGCGATCTTTAAACGGTCTTTTAACGAACCCGCGTATTTCATTGCTGACTGCATGATTAAATTTTTGCTCTTCCAAGCGGAACTGTCATCCGGTTTCTCCTCAGATTCTTCCGCCTCTTTCGATAACTTTAAAATCCCGTCCAGATCCAGATATTCTTCCGCCGTTTCTGCCAGCCGCTGCACCTTTTGTTTCAGATCCTCTATCTCCTGTGCTGTCACAAGTCCCAGATGTCTGCTTTCGATCTGCGCCTCTTTCACAAGCGGGAAACAGCCAAACGCATGGATGCCGCGTTTCCCGCAAAACTCTTTTAGCGGTTCATAGAGACTGGGCGGAAGCTGATTAAAGATCACGCCACGGATGCCGGAAGCGGGCTCTAGATGCAAAAATCCTTCCAAAACCGCTTCGACCGAGCGACTCATTCCTTTGCAGTTTATCACTAAGATCACCGGTGTTTTCGTATCCGCTGCGATCCGGTAAGAGCTTGCCGTCTCCTGCATCCCGATCCCGTCATAATATCCCATGACCCCCTCGATCACACTGACATCACAGCCTTCTGCGTTTTTTTGCAAAAGATAGCGAAGAAGTGACGGCTCCATAAAAAAACCGTCCAGATTACGCGCCTTCGTGCCAATGATCTCACTGTGAAACATAGGATCGATATAATCCGGTCCGCATTTAAACGCGGCGGTCTTAAGTTTTCGATTTACCAATGCCTGCAGGATCGCACACACGATCGTTGTTTTCCCGCATCCGCTGTGTGTGCCTGCTATCATGATTCTGTTCATAGTTCTCTGTTCCTATCTGTCAAACTGTTAAAAAAGCCGGTCTTCTACGCAACCAGCTGTCTTTGCATAATTCTCAAAAAGTGTTTAAGAAGAAGTAGGTATATTCCACATGGTAGTAGTCTCCTACTTTTTTGGAGGTCACGTTTTGGTTCTTATCATAGGTATCAAAAATATTATTTGATCAGTTATTTTTCACACATATCCTTCCTTCTCGATCAGACTTGACCACTACAAACCACTATAGTTTCCCTATATATTGACATTTTTCTTGATTTGTATATCAACACTTAAAAATGAACAAAATAACCCCGATAGCAAAAGTATTATTTCTACATCGCCCATTACTAATTTTTTCAAAAACAGTAATGCACATATAAATAGTTCTAAAACTCCTACACTGATCCACGCTGATCTAAAAAGAAGTTGAATTTTTCGCACTTTTATTGCATCATTACAATCATTTACTTGCTCTTGCGGCTTCCCATCAGAGGATATTACAATGACACTATGGGAAGTATCTCTTTTATTTAACAGAACTTTAATCACAATGAAAAACAATATATACATACTTTCCATATAGCATAGCATTTTAGTACTCTTTTGAAAAGGAAGCCATTCAACCCTAACACAAACTCTTGGATCATCTTTATAAACCGCAACCCGAATTATATCTCCTTCATTTTCAGTATAAGCAAATGGTACCTTGCTATCATACAAGCAACTCTCATAAGTATACCGGATATTAGCAATTTCAATTACATTAACAATTTCGTTGGATCCTCTTGGACGATTTGACAATATAGCCTCCACTTCCTCTATTTTGGCATTAGTTACACTCCATTTTGTTTGCGTCAAAAGATATAATCCATAAGGTACTCGATATGCAAAGCAGAAAATGATATGTAGGCAGCAAAACAACATAAATATCTGCAAAACAACTGCTTCTTTAAGTATTCTTTGTATCTCATTCATTGTCAAATTTACCCTCATAATTAAATAATTCTTTGAAGAATTCACGGATCTTACTTACTTTATCATATAAAGTTTTACCTATTGTAATAATAGAAGCTTTTGTTACAATACCACTTGCAAAATTGTATTTATCATATTCCAAAGCCAACCACCTCCGCGTATATGATTACTTTGAGTATATCTTAACAGAACTGGCCAGCCATCAGGATGATACCAGCCGTGAGTTCCTAGCAGATCTCATGCCATGGTCTGAAAAGGCACAGGAAAAATGTGGTCATCCAAAAAAATCTTGATTCTGCTTTCAATGTACGAATATAGGAATCGCCAGTAAAACGGCGGTTTCTTTTATTGTATGGTACTCATGAATGAGTGCTTACGATCCATTCGTCAATTACCTTCTCTCTTAATTCTTGTATTCTTATTCTAACCACATTGGTTAAGATGTGGTTAGGTTATTTTCTTACGAAAAATATTTCTGATTTTTACTTGATGACTTTTCCGGTATAGTCATCTTTAACACACCATTTTTCAGCATAGGTGTTAAATACTTTCTTCTAAAACTTGTCCTGCTGTGAAGCCTCACACGACTAAAGTCGCGTGCTTCCAAATAAGAAACACAAGAGAATGATAGCATTTCTGTTGTTCTCTTATTGTTTCTTATACCCCTCTTTAGGAGGATCAATAATTTTTATCTGCTTCTTCAATCCATACACCAACTATGACATTTCCCCTATAATCCGTATCTATATATTCTATGATTACATGCTGATTATTTTTACGTATCTTTCCTCCTTCTTCCCTAATTTTAGTATACCCAATCTGAGCATTAATGCTTCGATAAAAAAACTTAACACCGTTCACTTTAAAAGTCTCATTTACTGAGCCGGTATGATAATCCTGAGTATACCCTTCCACAACACTGTATTTATTTTGTTTGTATGGCATATAAATGTAATAGTGATCTTTTAATAATATATAAACACCAGACAACTCTATTATTCCCCAAACAAAAAATATCCATATTATTACAGTTTTTTTTACTTTATCCCGTTTACCTTCTTGAATTTTTATTTCCCGATTTGCAAAATAATACTTTTTTACCAAGCAAAAAAAGCAAACAAAGACCGGGAAAAAAAGCAAATCATCAAAATTGTTAAATGAATAATGGCATTGATATATGTTTATCATAGTATCATTCTCCCCACAATCTCTTGTCTTCTACTGTGTATGTCACTATGCCATGTGCTTCTCCTACTGTACTTGATATTCCCAATCCCACATTTATTGAAACACCTCCAAAATCATCTCCATGTTTGTTTTCTGCTGTAATCGCATCTATACCCATTGACAATCCTGCGCCTATAGAGCCTCCAAATTGACCGCCTGTTTTTCCAATCTGATTTAAATCTGGTGCTGATGAGGCTTCCGCCCACATAGACATAAGTCGTCACGCTTCCGCTCGCCTTATTCAGCTCCTTTACCTTGTTGCCCATGCTGTCGTAAGTGTATTCGGTCACTCCACCGTTTGCGTTGGTCACGCTGGTACGGTTATAAACAAGCTCTGGGAAGTAGACCGATAGTCTTCCTCTTTCAGTTCATTTGCCGAGACAGAAATCACTCCTGTCTCCTCATTATAAGTACCACATATGATAGGTGTATTCGATCACACCGCCGTTTGCATTGGTCACACTGGTACGGTTATAAACCGCATCGTAGGTATAGCTCTCAATCTTCTTTCCGTAGGCATCGTAGACTGCCAGCACATTTCCGACCTTGTCGTAGCCGATCTGATAAGTACTGCCCTCTCCGTCTGTAATGGACGTGACATTTCCAAGGGCATCATAAGTAAAGGAAACTGTGATATCCCGTTCCTTCGTCCTTCCCTTCCGCGTCATGGACAGGATCTGCCCCATGCCGTCGTAAACATACTCTGTGCGGTTGCCAAGGGCATCCACTGTGGCGGAGCATTTTCCGTTGTTCATGTCATACTCATAGGTTGTACTATTGCCGTTTGCATCGGTTACGGAAGTCATCTCACCATAGCCGTTATAAGCTAATACAATGGTGTTACCCTCCCCATCCGTTACGGAGTTCAGATTCCCGTAGCCGTCATAACCAAGACTTACCGAATTCTCCTCCCCATTCGTGACGGTTTCGATCCTGCCGCTTGCATCATAAGTATACACCGTAGTATTCCCACAGGCATCCGTCTGGGATTGTAACAGACCGTTTTCGTAGTAAGTATATTTGACCTCACCGCCGTCCGCCTGTGTCAGCTTCGTAAGTTTGCTTCCGGTGCTGTACTCTGCCGTTGTGATCCCCTTTAAGGTATCCACGACTTTTTTCAGGTTGCCCGCAGTGTCATAAACCGCACTTTCCGTCGTCGTGCCATCCGGATAAACAGCTTTCGTGATGTTTCCGTCTGTATCATACTCGTAGCGGATTTTGCTTTCGTTCGCTCTCGTGACACAGACTAGGTTATCGTGGCGGTCATACTCAAATTTTGTCGTATTGCCCTGTGCATCGGTCATGGAAAGCGGCTTGCCGTAAGCGTCATAGGATGCTTTCGTCTCTGCTGTTTCGTTTTCTCCGGTATGGACGGTTTCTTTCAGAACATTGCCGCCTGCATCCACTTCATAGTCTGTCACAGTGCCGTTACGGTCGGTATAGCGGATGATGTTTCCGATGGCATCCCTTGCAAATCCTGCCACAGTTCCATCCGCGTAAGTGATCTTTACAACATTGCCGTTCTCATATTCGTAGACCTTCGCACCCTTACCTGCCACCGTCTCCGTTTTTACCTGTCCGTCAGTATTATAGGTATACGTGGTATCGACGCCGTTCTCCGTTTTGGAGGTCAGGAGATTTTTTGCGTCATATTTCCAGGTAATCACGCTTCCCCTGCTGTCTGTGTAAGAAGTCTGATTATCCTTCTCATCATAGCCATAGGTCTGCACCCGGCCTTCCGTATCCGTCTCTGATACGATGCGGTCTTTTTCATCCCTGACATAATCTGCTCCGGTTCCATCCGGATTACGGGTATGCGCTTGAGAAGCCTTTTTTTTCTGCTTCCTCAACCCACACACCGACAATAACATTCCCTCTATAATCCGTATTTATGTACTCTATGATCACATGCTGATTATTTTTACGGATCTTTCCGCCTTCTTCCCTTATAGTAGTATAACCAATCTGGGCATTAATGCTTCGATAAAAGAATTTGACACCATTCACTGTAAAAGTCTCATTTACTGAGCCGGTATGATAATCCTGAGTATACCCTTCCACAACACTGTATTTATTTTGTTTGTATGGCATATAAATATAATAGTGATCTTTTAACAATATATAAACATGAAATAGTTCTATTGTTCCCCAAACAAACAACATCCATATTATTACAGCTTTTTTTACTTTATCTCGTTTATCTTCTTGAATTTTTATTTCTCGATTTGCAAAATAATACTTTTTTATCAAGCAAAAAAAGCAAACAAAGACTGGAAAAAAAAGCAAACTATCAAAATTGCTAAATGAATAATGGCATTGATATATGTTTACCATGGTATCACTCTCCCCTCAATCTCCAGTCTTCTACTGTGTATGTCACTAATCCATGTGCTTCTCCTACTGTACTCGATATTCCCAGTCCTATATTTAATGAAACACCTACAAAATCATCTCCATGTTTATTTTCTGCCGTAATCGCATCTATACCCATTGACAATCCTTCACCTATAGAACCTCCAAATTGACCACCTGTTTTTCCAATCTGATTCAAATCTGATGCATTTAAATGCGAAAAGAAAACCCCTCCACTTAAACTAGGTATTCCTCCGCCCCCTGCTCCAACTATTTGATAATGTATATTTCCTTTGGAATCAATCACAAAGCCTTGGCTAGTACTTGCTGTTGCAGCAGCAGATCCCATAGCTGTAAATCCAAAGGATATTGTACCGCCTCCAGTAATAATATAAAAGAAGTTGTCTTTAACTTTTTCAAAGAAAGATGGCCCATCATTCTTTTTCAACCCAAACGGATCCAAATAACTAATCGGATTCCCTTCTACATACGCATAGCGGTTTAAGCTCTTGCTGCTGTCAATGCTTCCGATCAGAATATCCTGATTGATAAAGCGTTTGATGTCAATATTGTAGTAGCGGGCACGCATGTAATACAATCCGTTCGCATCGCTAGTGACACCGTATTGCCCGTTATAGAGGTAATCTACCTCACCATATTTGCCGCTGATCAGTTCTCCGTATGGTGTGTAGGAATATGTGTGTGTAATTGCTCCTTTCCCATCTGTGACAGCTACTGTGCTGCCGATATTATTATAGTGATAGACAAGATACTCTGAAATATTGCTGATCAAAGAGTCATTCTTTTTGTTTTCACTATCTTTCGTGTATGTTTCCTGCGCGACCAGTCCGTTGCCGTAAGTATAATAAGTGACTTTATCCTGTGTCTCTTTTACAAGCACCTGTGACAGATCACCGCTTGCTGTATCGACTACATAGGATATGCGTTCTTCCTCTTTCGCTCCGGCATTTTTGGTCATGCCGATACGGTTATTATCCGCATCATAACGGTATTTTTGTGACTGCTCCACTGTCTGTCTTTACTGCGATCAGTCTGTTGCGACAGTCATACGTGAAGTGCGCCATCTCACCGTCAAGCGGTCCGTAGGTCATGTTGCCGTCTTTGTCATACTCAACGGTCTTTCCGTTGTATTTGATAAGACACTGTCGTATTCCATCGTTGTCTATTGCCTGTTATTCTCTGTTTCTTCTACCCACAATTCTACAATAACATTTCTATCACCAAAAGAAATATATTTAATTCGTACATGCTGCCCATTTCCACATATAAAACCTCCATTATATTCTGTTTTGTGATATCCTAAAAAAAGTTCTTTATCATAATATTTAAACTCGATACCATCAACAACAAATGATTCAAAATCACTATGATCATATTCGGAAACAACCCCATCTACTGTCATACAATTATTATTTTTGTAATTACAATACACACGAAAGTATTCCGAAATATATCCCCAAATTAGTAATATCAGAAAAATAGTTATTACTATTAAAATAAATGCGACAAAAATGCATTTTAGCATCTTAAGTCCATTATTACTCATTTCTTTAGAATTAAAATACTTTAGTTCTCTAAAAGTTACACCTACAAATAATAATAGACCCAAAATAGGAAAGAAATATAAAAAAGTGTAATGGCAATTATATACTTGTATCATTCTAATCCCTTTATGATATACATCACTTTTCCTTTGTCTTCCACATTAGTACCAATGTCTGTTTTTTGCAAAGACTATGTACTTGCAAAGGAAAAATGTAGGTTGCTGCAAAATGTCATTCTTTGGGGCCACCCCATAAACCCCTGTAAAATTGCGGCTTAGAGATGGTTTGAAGGGCAACCATCCCTAACACACAATTCTGCAATTACCTACAAAATGTCTTTGCAACTACATAAGAATTTTGCAACAAACAACCAATGTTGCACCTCTAAATCTTATTCTTCTTTAGTGTTATCTGCATCTTTTTCTTCCACCCATAACCCCACAATAATATTCCCTAATCTTTTGTGCTCAATATACTCCACCTTCACATATTGCATATTTTCCAGTATATATCCTCCATCATTCTTGATTTTATGATAGCCAATCCTTCCATCATTACTACGATATTTAAACGAAATATCCTTTATTTGAAATCTTTCTATTTTATTATTTGTATCATAATCCGAAATATAGCCTTCAACAACTTCATATTGCTTTTCTTTATATGGCTTATAAATGTTAATATAATCATCTACAAGAAAAGTGAACATCAAAAATTCATATCCTATAAGAATAGTCATGTAATAATAGAAAAATATTTTATTTCGTTTACTTTTTTCTTTTAAGAAAAATATTTTTCTAACAAATACTAGCATAATAAATACTATCACTATCCCCATAAAATTAAAAAAAGTAAAATGACATTCATATACCCTTGTCATTGAAATCTAATTCTCCCTTCATCTAATATGGTCCAATCTATAAATGTATAGGTCACATATCCATGTCCTTCTGCAACTAGCAAATTATCTCCACCACCTATGCTAAATATATATCCAACAAATCCTTGTTTTGAGCTGTGATAACATCTGCTCCCACAATGATATCTTTACCTACAGACCCTCCTGCACTTCCTCCCCATTTATCCATGTCATTTAAATCGGGGGCATTGATATAAGAATAATATCTACTAATGCCAGCGCTCGGTGCCCCTCCACCTCCAGCACCTGTAATCTGAAAGTGTAAATTTCCTTTTGAGTCAAGTGAAAATCCCGCACTTATACTTCCCGCATATCCTCCCTGAGCACCAGAAAATGTAACTCCATTAGAAATCGTTCCTCCATCTGTTAATATATAGAAGAAAATATTTTTTACGTTTTTAAAAAATGATGATTCATCATTTTTCCACAACCCAAACGGCTCCAAATAACTGATCGGATTTCCCTCCACATACGCATAGCGGTTCAAGCTCTTGCTACTGTCAATGCTTCCGGTCAGGATATCCTGATTGATAAAACGTTTGATATCGATATTGTAATAGCGAGCGCGCATGTAATATAGTCCGTTTGCATCGCTGGTAACACCGTATTGTCCGTTATAGAGGTAATCTATCACCATATTTACCATTGATCAGTTCGCCGTATGGTGTATAGGAATATGTGTGTGTTATCGCTCCTTTCCCGTCTGTGACAGCTACTGTGCTGCCGACATTGTTATAATGGTAAACAAGATATTCAGCAACCTTGTCAGTCGTTTCCTGAGCGATCAAACCGTTGCCATAGGTATAGTAGTAAACGCTTTCGGCATCTGTCTCCTTTACAAGCACCAGTGACAGATCACCGCTTGCTGTATCGACTACGTAGGATATGCGTTCTTCCTCTTTCGTTCCGGCATTTCTCGTCATACCGATACGGTTATTCTCCGAATCATAACGGTATTCTGTCACAGTTCCACTGTCCGCCTTTACCGCGATCAGTCTGTTACGGCAGTCATACGTAAAGTGCGCCATTTCGCCATCAAGCGGTCCGTAAGTCATATTTCCGTCTTTATCGTACTCTACGGTCGTTCCGTTGTATTTGATAATGCGGTTGACACTGTCGTATACCATGGCTGTTGTGCCGGAAGTCAATCCGGTATTCTCGGCACCGTTTTCTTCTGCACTTTCAGCAGAATCGCCGGCTTTATTTGTGCTCTGTACGCTCTCAGAACCACTCTTATCCGTTTCCGAACCTTTTTCTGACTTTGTACTATCATTTTCCGCACTTAACGTTGTGCCTGCCTTGCCGTCCTTGATCAGTACGATATTCCCTGACAGGTCATAGCCATAGGTTAAATCTGTTATGACAGTACCACGGTGACGGAGCAGTTTCCGTTCATGTCATACTCATAGGTTGTATATGACGCGGTTTTCCAACTCATAATCAATTATACATTGGAAAATTTTTATTACATCGCTTCCAGCATATAACAATCACCAAAGCTCCGCTTGAGGCTTTATTGGTTTCATAAAAATCCTTCAATTTTTTACTTAATTACTATTAACATAAAAACAATTACAATCATTGCAGAAAAAATTATAATATAAAATCTTGTTATATACCACTCTTCCAGTATCCGTTCTGAATTTTCATTTGATCTATTATTAGCTGGATTAATAGCCCAAAAGAAAAAGGAAAATACAAACATAACTGCAGCAACAAGAAAAAAATAAGATTCTATAACATTGCTAAATACTAGTAATAAAAGAACGACTGCCATACCCAAAAGAACCGCACTTAAAATATTTAAAAATCTATTCATATAGTTTATCCCCCAAATGACTTATTAACGCGGTTAATAAATAATCAATAATGGCAGTAGTAAATTCCATCGCCTTTTTAGAAATCATCTCATATTCTTTACCATTAATTAATTTCAAATTCCCTGTATGCGCAGGAGATAATCCAGTCACATATAAAAAACCACTAATTACAATCCTCTTTTTGTTGTAATGACTATTAATGGGTAATACTGATATCTGCATACCCTATTCTATTCCATCTGTAATATCGACCATGCTATCAAGCATTTCATAATAGTATTTATCTGCATCACCACCTGCCGGAAATGTCTTCGAATATGTTCCAAAAATGCATGCTCCGGGTGCCAGACAATCCACTATGTATCTATATATGACACAATAAATATAATTCCAAATATCATAGCAATACTATCCAGTATCAAATGCAAAATTACTACATTCTTAGAATATTTAACAACACTATTACCTGCATATGAATGCATCGGAAATTCTGGATCATACCATACTGTAACTTCATTCCCCATAATTCCTGTCCCCATTCCCTTTGTCGTGTACTTAACATCATCAACTTCATATCCCACAATAATATATTCAATATTTGGTCTCAATTGTTTAGGATCTGATGACAACTCTCCAGTTTCCAAAATCACTCCTGTTGTTTTTTTAATACATTTTTCCTCAAGCATTTTTGCAGTTACAGCATTAGATATTTCTACGTACATCAATACTACAGACAGCAATAATAAAATAATTCCCAAAATTAAAATTGTATTATCTTTCCGTTTTTTTTTCATAGTTTCTTTATTAGACTTACATCAGATGCTGGCAGATACACTTCTCTTAATTGGGTCAGCCCCCGTGTCTTCAGCTTATCAGGTAGACGTTTCCAGCCCACTATGTGGAACACCCTTAGCTGAGTGCACTGACACTGTTACAATCTTGCCATCATTTTATGAACTCTGTACCCTCATTGCATTTTTCATATAGTTTATTCCAAAGCATATAATTATAAACACATGCAAAAAGATATTCATTATTCTGATCTAAAGCCACAATATATTTTTCTTTTTTCAATCTTGATGCCATATTATTAACATGTGAACAAGAAGATATACAAACCTTATAAATTTTCTTATAGGACAAAACATATCTTTTCTTTTCTGCACATAAATTGACAATAATATATTCTTCTTCTAACCGCACATAATTAAATATGTTTGACATAAAAGGAATAAGATTTAACACTAAACTTAATGATACTAATGCTAATAACTTTGCAAAAATAATTGAGCTGATTTTAAGAAACCAAAGCCTAAAATAAGAACCACCTATAAATAAGATTAATAACAAATGAATTTTAAAAATATCTCCTATTTTTACTTTTTCGTTTTCTGATAAATTTGCATAAAATTTCATTTTTCCCCCTATATTATAAAAATCCAGTATATTCTCCTTTTGCAACAATTCTTACCTTCTATTCAAGTCATATGTTGCAATACCATGAACTTCTTAATAGAAACTATTACAAACTGCATTTTGAGTTATAAGTTGAGTACGGAAACACCTTGGTACAGTCAAAGACAGAACCGATTCCGGCAGACATCTGCCTACGAAAGTTTAATGGCACTACATATTTGTTTAACCGTATATGTGTAACAATGCCATTAAGATAGCACCGATAGGTTCTCACAAAAGGTATTATACAGTTTCCGTCTTTGTCGTACTCCACGGTCTTTCCGTTGTATTTGATAAGACGATTGACACTGTCGTATTCCATGGCTGTCGTGCCCGAGGTCAGTCCGGTATGTTCTGTCGTGGCTTTATCAACATTGTCAGTGGTATTACCGTTTGCATCGGTTACGGAAGTCTAGACCGCGCTTTCTGTTGTCACGCCGTCCGGATAAATGACTTTGGTGATGTTACCGTCTACGCCTACCTCATACCGGATCTTACTTCCGTCTGCCTTCGTGACGCAGATCAAGTTATCATGGCGGTCGTACTCAAATTTTGTCGTATTGCCCTGTGCGTCAGTCATGGAAAGGGGCTTGCCGTAAGCGTCGTAGGAAGCTTTCGGCTCTGCAGTTTCGTTTTCTCCGGTATGGACGGTTTCTTTCAAGACATTGCCGCCGACATCCACTATATAGCCATATGGTGTGTAAGAGTATGTGGAGACAGAAAACCGTCCCCTGTCTCCCAATTAATCTGATGAGGGTTTGGTATCATTTTTATCCTTTTCTTTCTTATTATCATCCTTTTGGGGGGTAAATTTATCTTTTGCATATGTATATATATCCCAAAAACCATATATTATCATTATGGAAAGAAAAACTCTTGTGCCTTCCCCCCATTCATTTTTTAAAGAATAAAAAATTAAAAAAATGCTAATTATTGTTCCCATTATTATACGATGCTTGTACCATAATATCTCTTTTATTTTATTATTCATCGCCAATCCCTCACTCATTTACGATATGATCAATGATCGCATTGAACAAATCAGTTGTGCCAATCATAAATCCTAATGTTGTTGTAATAAAATTATATAGTTTATCATTTGCTATCACAACCTTTGCCGTTGTCATATTCAGGACAGCGTTACCGAAAACCAAAGATGCAAAATTAGTTAATACACCCTTTATCGCAGCGTTTTTTTCCTGCTTGCTCTGCGCAATTTCAGCATCGTATAAATATGCTGCGATATCAATCAAAGTTAGAGCGTCAGAGTAAATCTCGTAACCAATCGCCCACGCCTCCGCTAATGCTATATTTCCAGAAAAAAAAGTAAATAATCCAACTGCCAGTCCAGCTGCGCTAAGAAAACTAACCAGATTATGTATTGCCGTTGTATCAAACGGACGCAACCCAAACGGATCCAAATAACTAATAGGATTCCCTTCCACATAAGCATATCGGTTTAGGCTCTTGCTGCTGTCAATGCTTCCGGTGAGGATATCCTGATTGATAAAGCGTTTGATGTCGATATTATAATATCGCGCACGCATATAATACAGTCCGTTTGCGTCACTGGTGACACCGTACTGTCCGTTGTAGAGGTAGTCTACTTCGTCATATTTACCACTGATCAATTCGCCATATGGTGTGTAGGAGTATGTATATTTTTTCGCCCCTTTCTCATCTGTGACGGCTACTGTACTGCCGACATTGTTGAAATGATAAACCAAATAGTCTGAGACATATTTCTCTGTTTTTTCTGCCTTCTCTTGCGCAATCAGTCCATTACCATAAGTATAGTAAGTTACGGTATCATCCGTCTCCTTTACAAGCACCTGTGATAAATCGCCGCTTGCCGTATCGACTACATAGGATATGCTTTCTTCTGTAAATTGGTACCGTGTTACTTTACAAGGATTACCGACCCTTTTCCCAACTAACACCTAAAATATTAAAAAAATTGCATGTGATGCTGTTGGCTTTAAGTTATTTCTTGCTACGAATATAATCACAGATTAGTAAAAACACTTTAATAACCCAAAATATAATGCAAGAATAAAAAAACAAAAATAATAAAAGTCTGATTATCGAATCCGGTTCTAAAGGACGCATTATTATCCAATCCAATAACATTACTAAAAGCATCCATTTATACTTTCCCTTTGCATTCTTAATCCTTTGACACTGACTCACAAATGTAACGTCTTTTTTCAAAATATTCTCTTCTTGAAATATGGTGTTCCCCACTTTTTTCTTATAGCCTTTACCCAATATAAACAAAATAATACTGCCCAATAATGATAGCAATATTAAATTATTTGAAAATTCCAAATTTGGAATTATCGGTTTTACTCTTGCACTTTTTCCATTTTTGACAGCTATTGTAACTGGTTTTGTATCGTGATAATAATCTGTGCAGCAAGTTAACATCTTTACTTCATACTGTTTATTGTCTTTTTTATATACCATATAAGTATAACATTCAGAGGATCTTCCCCCGGGGGAAAATTCTTTTTTAATTTTAATAATATCAGCCTCTACAAGTTCATAGCTACCAGCATTGACCAGATATGCGCACCACTCATTCTCTAAATAGAAAACACCTATTATTGAAATACAAAATGTAAAATAAAATCCAATTTTACACAATATATATTTTTGATAAATATCACTCATATTTTTAATATCCCCCTCGTAATTTTATCTGTACCTTCAAATCTGACTTTCAGCTCATACAGTCCGGATTTGGAAGCCTTTACAATCCATGATTTTGGGACATAATCCCCCTTTTTTATCGTACCATAGGACACCTGTTCTGACTGCGGCGTCATGGTTTTTGCCAGGGAGACACCTTCCGGCAGGATGACAGAAGCCGTTCCGTCCGTGATCGTCCCGCCATCTTCCATTATTTTTGATATCTTATAGCAATAATTACTGCGTATCCATGTCTTTTTCTTCTATCCACATCTTCACAATAACATTATTATCATAATTGTCTTTACAGTATCCAATCTTTACATATTGCCCGTTTCTGCGAATAAATCCTCCTTTTTGCATTATTTTATGGTAGCCCATCTGAGGATTTCTGTAAATATAGTAAAACTCATTATTATTTACAGAAAAAGACTCATAACCACTATTTGTCTGAAACTCTAAAACTTTTCCCTCTGTTATTTCATATTCCCCTCTTTGATATGGAAGATATATATTACAATAATCACTAATAATCGTCAATTGTTCATACAATAGAACAATTATGCATAAACCTAAAAGAATAATCTTTATTATTCTAATTCCCATTTTTAAATCCTTATTAATTTCTTTGCCATCATTTACTCTACTTGATAAATTAGTAATTTTTATCATTTCGAACATAAACCAGGCACCCACAAAGAAAATGGGAGCATATAACAATCGTAATATATCTACTAACGTATAATGACAATGATACACTTCAAACATATTAATCTCCGACAACCAAAAGTTACTTTATTTACCGTTTTTATTCTTTCTGTCATTAGAGAAGAATATTGGCTTATCAAAAATTGGTTCTGTAACTCCACCATGACCTTCAGCCGGAATCGCTCTAAGACCTATTGTTGCGCATCCTGAATATCCTATATAACCAGAATTATCATCATTCTTGCTACCAGACATTATGACATCTCCTCCAACTGCCAGTGGTCCATAAACACTTACCGAACCGCCTATCTGTCCTACGTTACTCTCAATGTCATTCATATTAGGTGCATTTATATAGGACTTATATCCCCCCACACTTGCATTTGGCATTCCGCCTCCATAAAACTTAGATTCTTGAAGATGAATATTGCCCATTGAATCTATAGCTATTCCAAAACTATAACCTTTTGAAAATCCAAAAGTTGCTCCAAATGTAAATCCAGCTGCCACTGTGCCTCCATTAGTAATTTTATATAAAAGGTATTTCTTGATTATAGAAAAAACTTTTGAGCAATCATCTTTCCACAACCCAAACGGATCCAAATAACTGATCGTGTTCCCTTCCACATACGCATACCTGTTCAGGCTCTTGCTGCTGTCAATGCTTCCGGTGAGGATATCCTGGTTGATAAAGCGCTTGATGTCAACTGTTTAGTGCATAATGTAAGTACCCCTTTCTACATTAAAGTTTTGCAACAAACAGTCTGGGTGTAGTGGATTTTGGTCCGGCTGTCTTTATTATCTTCTTGTGATGAACTTCTTGCTCCTACCCTGCGCATTAGTTTTACTTTATTCTTCAATGTTATCATTAGGACTCTTTTGTTCTTCTCTTTCAATCCATACGCCAACAATGATATTTCCTATAAAATCTGATTCAATATATTCTATGATCACATGCTGATCATTTTCGCGAATATATCCTCCATCTGCCTTTGGTGTATGATATCCGGTCTGTCCATCGTAACCTCTGTAAAAGAAATCAACCTCCCCCACTTTAAAAGACTCATTTAATGAATCAGTATAAAAATCTTGAACATTCCCTTCTACAACACTATATTTATTTTGTTTATACGGTAAGTAAAAACAAAAATAATCTCTTATTTCCACCCCCAAAATGGCTAGCATCATCAATCCCCCAAAAATCACTGAGAGGTTGATGATTCTATTTCTAACCCTTTCCATACCCTTTTTCCATTCATTTATTCGCACATTTCTGTTTATACCTTTGATGACGAACAGAATTAAAACATAAACCATTATAAAAAGCAAAAACGTAATATAATCAGCAAACGCAAACTTATACTCATATACTTTTACCATCTTTTATACTCCACCTTTACGAAAAAATCCGATATTATTATAGATTAATGTGAAAATAGGCCGATAATCATTTTGAACATTAATATTATAACAATAGCTGAAATTTTCCATTCAATGATACCAGGGCCAAAACACGAAATTTTTCGTATTTCCCATTCATTAATCTAGCATACTGTGATGCATCCGTCAATTAAAAATCTCTTTTAGTTTCCGTTTTCTGCTTATTTATTCGTATGTTTTGGCATTTTAGATAAAACTTGTTCTCCGAAAACGTTTCAATTATCCTATCATATGCAAAATCGACCATACAAAAAAAGCTGTCGTACCGGACAATCGTTTGTACAACAGCTTTACCTGATCTCCCTTCTTTTCTTCCGCTCCTAAATTTGATAAAAGGACTGTTTTACAACAGCCCTTTCAACTCCGTCAAAAGCTCCAGATCGCTCTGCTTTACCTTCATATTGCCGGTGACAGGCTCCTCGCCGGGTTTTGTCACGGTGATCTCAATGATGGTGTCTTCTGTGATCTTTTCTTTGAACATCTTATTTAAAAACGCAGCAAATTTGGGGTGATTGGCCTCAAATGTATTTTTGGCGTTTGCCATTTTCATAAACGCAGACGGGTTTATATTCATATTTTTCCTCCTTCTTTCCAATGCAGTCTGTGCAGTTCTCCTTCGATCTGCATGCTTGCGAAATTCTGCTGTCTGAGTGCCTCATAAAGCACGATCGCCACAGAATTGGAAAGGTTCAGGGAACGGATGGCAGGCAGCATCGGGATCCGGATGCAGGTCTCTTCATTGTCTACCAGGATCTCCTCCGGAATCCCTGCACTCTCTTTCCCGAACATGATGAAATCATCCGGTCCGAACGATACCTCTGTATAACTGTGCCTCGCCTTGGTCGTTGCCATCCAGATCTTACTGCCCGGATGCTTCTTTAGAAACTCTTCGTAGTTGACATAACGTGTCACATCCAGATGCTCCCAGTAATCCATGCCGGCGCGCTTAATGGACTTCTCATCCAGGTGAAACCCCAGAGGCTCGATCAGATGGAGACTCGTCCCTGTCGCGACACAGGTCCTTCCGATATTCCCTGTATTGGCCGGAATCTCCGGCTGATGTAATACGATGTGCATATATTTCTATTACCGTTTACAGTCTGCAGGCATACCTTGCTGACGCATGACTGTAAACATATTCCTTTCCCATGATTTATTTCTTCTCGGCCCGCAGTTTTTCAATAAAGCGCTTCAGACGCTCGATGGCAATCTTAAGATCCTCCAGCGAATACGCATAAGAGATGCGAAGGAAGCCTTCGCCGCAGTCGCCGAATGCCGTTCCCGGCACGACTGCCACTTTCTCCTCCATCAAAAGCCTCGTTGCAAACTCATCCGAAGTCAATCCAAACTCCTGAATGGATGGGAAAATATAAAATGCACCATAGGGCTCAAAGCATTTCAGTC
Source organism: Lachnospiraceae bacterium (assembly GCA_015056815.1). GTDB lineage: Bacteria > Bacillota > Clostridia > Lachnospirales > Lachnospiraceae > SIG333. The sequence continues at coordinate 27,463 of SVFN01000010.1, forward strand.
CCATTTCCTTAAAAGTATGTACCAGATAGCGGCGTCTCTGATTATACGCCTCTCTCATCTCTGCCACATCCTCATCACCGTTTTTCAATGCTTCCACTGCCGCATACTGGCTTGTAGTAGGGGCACACATGATCGCAAACTGATGGATCTTTGTCATCTGCTCTAAAATCTCTTTCGGCCCGCAGGCATATCCCAGCCTCCAGCCGGTCATGGCAAATGCCTTGGAGAAACCATTGATCAGAATCGTACGCTCCTTCATACCGGGCAGACTTGCAATGGAAACATGTTCTCCGTTGTAGGAAAGCTCGGAATAGATCTCATCACTCATGACTAAAAGATCATGCTCAATGATCACTTCCGCGATCGCTTCCAGATCCTTGCGCTCCATAATGGCTCCTGTCGGGTTGTTCGGGAAGGGCAGCACCAGCACCTTTGTCTTGTCTGTGATCGCATCACGCAGTTCTTCTGCCGTCAGACGGAATTCATTCTCTTCTTTTAAATTGATCACTACAGGCTTCGCACCTGCCAGGATCGCACACGGCTCATAGGAGACATAGCTTGGCTGCGGGATCAGTACCTCCTCCCCGACTCCGGGGTTGATCACGGCACGCAGCCCAATATCGATTGCTTCAGAGCCGCCCACTGTAATGATCACTTCGTGAAGCGGATCATACTCCACCTTGCACTTACGCTTCAGGTAATTGCAGATCTCCACACGCAATTCCTTCAGTCCGGAGTTGGAGGTGTAAAAGGTACGCCCTTTCTCTAAGGAATAGATCCCCTCATCGCGGATGTGCCACGGTGTATCAAAATCCGGCTCACCCACACCTAAGGAAACAACATCATCCATCTCGCTTACAATATCAAAAAATTTACGGATCCCCGATGGTTTTAAATCCACTACCTGTTTTGCTAAAAAGTCTCTCATGGCGTCACCTTCATTCTTTCATCTTCCGGTTTTTTGGCAAGGATCGTTCCGTGATCTTTATATTTTTTCAGAATGAAATGGGTCGCCGTACTGAGAACGGAATCTAGGGTGGATAATTTATCCGATACGAAGTTGGATACTTCCTTCAGGCTTTTACCTTCCAATGTCACAAGCAGATCGAATCCTCCGGAGATCAGATAGACACTGTTTACCTCCGGATACTTATAAATGCGTTCTGCGATACTGTCAAATCCCTGTCCTCTCTGCGGAGTCACACGGACCTCGATCAAGGCTGTGACCTTCTCGATGGAAGTCTTCTCCCAGTCGATCAGAGTATGATATCCGCAGATCACACCTTCTTCTTCCATTTTTTTCAGTTCATTGGCTACATCGATCTCCGGTGCACCCATGATCACAGCAAGCTCTTTGATGTCCACTCTGCTGTTTCTCTCGATAATCTTTAAAATCTGTTCTCTCATCTTAACCACCTTTTTATTTTTAATTTTGTATCCGAAAATGTTCTCTGTTACTGCCATTTCCCGATACGGCTTTTGTTTCCGTCTTATAATACCTTTAAAATCTCATCCGGTTTGACAGGCTCTAAGAATCTGCTCTCACCTTCATTTAAGATAACTCTGTCATGATCGGCAGTCGTCTTACCGATGACTGCTGCCGGGATTTTCTCCGCCTGTAAAGTCCTTACAAGCTCATGCCCGTCATCTGCGATCATAAGGAGACTCCCCGTTCCAAGCATCTCATAGGGATTGACATCATAGATCTCACTGATCTCGATAGTCTCCTGTTTAACCGGAATGGCCTTTAAGTCAATGCTCAGTCCGATACCTGCTCTGTCCGCCATTTCCCAAAGAGCACCAAAAACACCGCCCTTGTTTACATGACACATAGCGCTGACACCGGACTTTTCGGCCAGTGCGGCCTCCGCCGTCACATTCAGATACTCTTTTAAGCATCTTGCCTGCTCCAGAAGATGTCTGGAATATCGGGCAAGTATATCTTCTTCCTTTACCTGCGCAAGCACCGCGGTGGCTCCAAGCGCCAGGAACTTGCTCATCACAACGTCCTGTCCGGCCAAAACCGCTTCGGATCTTTCTTTCTCTTTTGTCCCCACCACCGTCACTGCTGCCATCGGTGCCGTCACTGCGTCGATCACTTCCACCTGACAGGCCAGCAAGCACATTCCATACTCCCTAAATACTGCCGCCGCTGCCCGGATCACTTTTTTCAGAAAGCTTTCCGACTGTCTGGTGGTAAAGATCAGGTTCAGGCCTGCACCGACAGGTCTCCCGCCCTGTGCAAGCAGTGCATTGGCCGCCATGTACAAAGCCATGGCAGCGACGCTCTCATGGCTAAGAGCGAAGGTCTCTGTCTGAAACAGACCTGCCAAAAAGGCGCAGTTGTCTTCTGCGCCTTTGTAAATACGAACCTGTTCTCTTTGAAATTCTTTCAGTACAGAGCGTTCATAAATGCTCTGGGATAACTGACCTTCTTTCATGAATCTTCCGTCCTAACGATTATTGTCATTCTTTTATCAGATCTTACTGGGCTGCTGCCGCTGCTGCCTGAGCTGCCGCTGCTGCCGCCTCCGCGATCGCACGCTGCTGTGCCTGGATCGCTGCCTGCTGCGCCGCCGCTGCCGCTGCCGCTTCGGAAGGGTCTGTCGGTGCTCCCACGACTCCGCCGGAAGCTGCTGCCTGCACATCTGCAAGACTGCCCGATGCGATCGCCGAATTCACAGCCGCTGATACGTTCGGATCTGCCGATGCGGTACCGACCGTAACGGTTCTTGGCGTTGCCGCATAGGTGCTCTTATTGATAACCTCCCGGCTCTCTTCTTTGCCATCCACTTTCACGATCTTCCACAGCTGCGCCGTATATCCCACATGGGCTGACTGCGTGCTGTAATAGCCCACCGGATGTGTACTGTCCGGGATCAAACGCTCGCCCTGCGGCTCTGTTCTCGAAAGCGTCTCACTCTCATAGATCACTTCCCGGTTTGCCGGTCTGTCCTCCACCCCGTAAATGGTAAAAGTAATATGTTTATCCGATGTCGTGAATCCTTCAATATAGACAGGATGCTTTGACGTATTGACAAATTTGAAGTCCTTCGTGGTCCCTGAGATCGCTGCATCACAGGAGGGATCTACATACGTAACGATCATGGAATGATTGGAACGCTGTGTCACTTCCAGCTCTGCGCGAAGGACTGCATTATAAAGTGTGGTAGAGACCTGACAGATCCCTCCGCCCAGCGTCTCTACTACCATACCGTTGTTATAAGAGCCGGCCAGATAGTACCCGTTCTCCTCACTGAACGGACTTACGGTCTCATAAGTGGAAAACTCATCACCCGGATAAAGCAGGGTTCCGTTGATCAGTCTGGCACCGTTTGCCACATTCCCGCTGCGGTTGCCGCCGGAAGAAGAATAACTGGTCGTAAAAGTACCCAACACATCTTTGACTTTGGATAATTCTTCCTCGGTCCCTTTCGGTTCATCTTCTTCTACAGAGAGCTTTAACTCTGCATCCTTCCCATCCCATTCGGAAGTCATGTAATCCCGGATCATATCGGCAGAGGATTTTACATCGATCTTCACTCCTGTCTGTCCCGGTGTGATCACGAACGCACCGTCTTCCCTTTTGAGGGTAGCGTCCACTGCCTCCACGTTAAATGCGGAGCAATCGTCCTTAAGGATCTTCTGTACTGCCGAGTCATCCACCGAATACTCTAACGGGAAAACCAAACTCTCATGCTCCAGATCCTTCAGCATTTTATACCGCTTAATGATGTTGCCTTCTTTCCCGACCGCTGCCGCATCCTCCACGGCATCCCGGTTCACCCATTTCAAACCGAGCTCCTTCGCCGTGACAGTGATCTTATTATCATTCAGCGCATCCAGTGTGATCTTGGAAGTACCGATGGAACCCAGATACTCATCCACTGCTTTTTCGGCCTCCAGGGTCGTCATGCCGGACACATCCACGTCACCGATGTGAATCCCTTTTTCAATGTGATCCAAAGCGGCGGCTGCATCTGCAGTCTGCGCGGCAGCACAAACAATACCCGCACAGGCAAATGCCGCGAATACATGTTTTGCAAATTTTTTCATAACATCTTCCTCTCCCTGTGCTATACTGTAAAGGAACTGTATAGCTCACTACATTCCGATAGCAGAAACAGCCAGCGGAACGACCATTGCCAGAACTAACACTACGATAATGATCGTAGATATGATTTTTTGTGTCTTTCTGTTGAACATGCTTATCACCTCTTCTTACGAAAGGATTATATATGAAATTTCCGTTCTTTGCAAGTTTTATCGTGCTAATAATATGGCTGAAATACGAAATTGGTAAAGCTGACCGCCTTAAGGCAAAAGCCTCCGATTCCTTTTGGGATAAAGAGATGCAGGCCAATAATGTCCGCAAAAAATCTTTGGACAATCTGCACTATGTTGAGATTCCATACGACCTGATCCCCCGTGACCTTCTGACGGAATATGAAGCGATGCGCGACTCCCTTGCCATGATCGATGCTCTTAGCGGCAAAAAGATCGTGAATCTCAACGGCATCACCAATACCGACCTCAAGCTCTCGTACGGCACCGCCAACATCACCCCTCTGTCGGAATACGATGAAAATTATACAAAGCTGATCACCGCCCTGTATACGATCGCCTCTCTTTTGTATGAGAACGGTTATGCCGGGCAGGCTGTTCCTCTTTTGGAATTCGGTGTTATGACCGGAACCGATATGAGCGGCTATTACCGTCTCTTACAGAAACATTACCGTTCCACGAAGGAGCCGGGAAAGCTTGACTGGCTGAAAAGCTGTGCCGAAAAAGTGGAGGGTATGATGAAAGATTCTATCTGCCGTATCGTAAATGAACCGGAAAACTGATCTGTCAGGATCGTTCGCCAAAGCCGGCGGCATCTGCGCTTCCGGTCAGACCTTTCACTTTTCCGGAAAGGATCCGGTCCGTATAGCGGCTTACCTCGTTTCGTGTCATTCTATTTATATTCTGATCCGGCTCTATTTTATGCATCTGAAGCAATTTTTGCAGACGCTCCAGCTGTGCTTTCGTAGCCGGCTGTTCCCTTCTGACCCGGTAGACCAGCTTCTGCGGCATAAAGAGCGCCCTATCCTCTTTTTCGTTTTCTTCTTCGCAGTACTCCTGTTTCAGTCTTTGAAACAGCGCAAAAGTCGCCTCCACATCGCTTAACGCTCTGTGCGGAGAATGCGGGATCTCATAATACTTGCACAGATATGGCAGGCTCCTGCTTTCCAGGTGTCCCAGGTACTTTCTTGCGATCTTTAAGGTATCGATGCCGTTTCGTTCAAAAGAATATCCCTGATTGACAGCCGCTCTTTTTAAAAAAGAGTAATCAAACAGCACACTGTGTCCGATCAGATCATCTTCTTTTGCAAATTCCAGAAATTTCGGAAGGATTTCTTCTATATAAAGTGCCTTTTGCAGTTCTTCGTCTGTGATGCCTGTGATCTTTATAATGTGCTGCTCCAGTTTTCTTCCCGGATTCACAAGCTGCGAAAAAGAGTCTACCGCTTCCCCGTTTCGGATTTTAAGTGCCCCGATTTCTATGATCTTATCTTTTTTCGGATCCAGTCCGGTGGTTTCCAGATCCACCACCACCCCATTTATCTCCATAGCTTTCTTATCCTCTCTGCCTTTGACAGTTTCTGTCAGTCATTCTGTTTCTGCGCCGCATCGTCTGTGTCTTCTGTTATGGGATTGCCGTTACTTCCGATCCGGTAGCTGTGCGCCTCATAGGTTAACGGATTGCGGTGCAGATAATCATAAAGCACATAGAACGGCTCTTTTTCGCACTCCCCCGTTTCCGGATCGTAGTAAAACGGTTCCATGTGCGTCATGCGCGCCATCTGCCTGGCGTCATAGCTTTCATATCCCTTCAGGATTGCATGTTCTTTCATCTCTTTTTGATAAAAAGCACGAATGATCTCTTTATGTTTCTCCAAAGATGCCGCAAATTCCGGGCGGCTCTTGGCATTTTCCCTAAGGTAAATGTCCATCGTCAAGAGTTCTCTGTAGAAACGTTCCTTCCCCGGTGCGATCTCTTTCACAAACTCCAGAAGCACCTGATAACGATAGCTTCTGGCAGGCGTCTGTATGAAATATCCTTTTTGTTCATAAAACGCAGCCATCGTCTCAAACATCACGAAGGGGGATGAAAACTCCTGTTGCAGTTTTTTTAAGGTATAAGTGAACTGATTACTGTTATAATAGATCTCCACCATCTCCTCGATCTGCTTTAGCTTCAGCAGATCGCCAAAGGAAAGCCAGTCGGTGGCAAGCACCTCATAGGGAGGTTCATCGGTATAAAAAAGTCCGTAATCTTTCGCTTTTTTATACATTTTGGAGCCCTTTAACACCTTCAGAAATCCCAGTTGAAGCTGCTCCGGCTTCATATCATATACCTCGTCAAAGGAACGCGCAAAGCTGGTCAGGTCTTCATAAGGCAGGCCCGCGATCAGATCCAGATGCATGTGGATATTATGGCCTTCCCGAATGCGTGACAGGATCTTTTTCAATCTCTCCACATCCATGCTACGGTCAATTTCCCGAAGCGTCCCGGGATTGGTGGACTGCACACCGATCTCCAGCTGCACTGCCCCGGGTCTGAAGCTGTTTAACACCTTCAGTTCTTCTTCATCAAGACTGTCCGCCGCCACTTCAAAGTGAAAGTTCGTCACACCGTTGTCGTGTTCTGCCAGAAACCTCCAGATCGCCAGGGCATGCTTCTTATTACAGTTAAAGGTCCGGTCCACAAACTTAACCTGAGCCACCTTTTGATCCAAAAAGAACTGAAGCTCTTTTTGCACGATCGTTAGATCTCTGAACCTCACAGACTTATCAATGGAAGAAAGACAATAGCTGCAGCGGTACGGGCATCCCCGCGCGGACTCATAGTAGATGATCCGGTTGGCAAACTCCTCCATATCTTCATAGAAAAACGGAATATCGGAAAGATCTGTCAGGCTTCTTTCCGGTGTTTCAATCACTGTTTCTTTATCCTGCCGATACAGGATCCCGGGAATGTCCTGTATCTTTTTTTCTCCCTGATAGTATTCGCAAAGCTCTAAAAAGGTTGCTTCGCCTTCTCCCCGCATGATCCCCTTTACCTGGGGATACTCCTCCATAAGCGCTTTTGCCTCATAGGAGACCTCCGGTCCCCCCAGCCAGATCTGCGTCTGCGGAAGGATTTTTTTCAGCTCCCTGATCAGGCTTTTGATCATGGTAATGTTCCAGATATAACAGGAAAATGCGATCACTTCCGGTTTCTGTCCGTAAAGCTGCGCCAGGATTTCTCCCTTTTGATGATTGATCGTATAGGAGGCAAGCCCCACCATTTCATCATACTGTGGTGCGTATTTATGCTGATAAGCCCGAAGACTGTAGATTGCTGGATTGGAATGGATGTATTTGGCATTGACTGCCACCAGTAATATTTTGGTCTTTTTCATAAAACTCCTTTGCCGACGATTCTTGATATATCGTCTATATTTACAAAACCATTATGAATTTTTCGATTTTTTCGTAATTTATTGACAGTTTTTCCCCATTCTTTTATAATTTATAGTAGTAATTCAGAACAACACACCAGAGTAACAAACCATACATCAAAAGGGCGTGAAAATATGAAAAGTCTTTCCGTCAAAAAACTTCATCCCGGCATGATCACAGCAGAAGATGTCTACGCCTTTGACGGCAAACTGATCGTACCTGCCGGTATCGTGCTGACCGAAAACATCATATTGAAGATGGATTCCTTTGACATATTCTCGGTCAGGGTCGCTGATGAGCAGATCACCGTATCCGCCGAGCCGGAAGAATCTTCGCTTTCCTACAATCAGAAGATCCGTATGTCTCCGGAATTTAAACAGTTTAAAAAGAGCTACGAAAGTAAGATTGAGGCTTTCCGCTCCTCTTTTAATGATCTCGTCACCCACGCAGAAAATGTGGATATGAGCGAGTCACTGGCACAGACCTTAGAGCTTCTGGTCGAAAGCGGCAACGCTGTCTCATTGATGGACATGCTGCGCAACATGAGAGACTATGATGATTCGACCTATGCCCACTCCATCAATGTCGCTTTGATCTGCAATATCTTTGCCGGCTGGCTGCGCTTTAGTGAGGAAGAAAAAAAGCTCATCACTGCCTGCGGTCTGTTTCATGATCTCGGGAAGCTGACGATTCCGGATGAGATCATCAAGAAGCCCGGCAAGTTGACCGAGAAGGAATTCGAGATCGTCAAACGCCATCCGATCGAGGGATATAAAATCCTGGAAAGGCTCAATGTCAACCAGGAGATCATGGACGCCGCTCTTATGCATCATGAAAAGTGTGACGGAAGCGGTTATCCTTATGGATTCCGGGCAGCCAATATTTCCAAATATGCCAAAATAGTCACCATTGTGGATATCTATGATGCCATGACTTCTGCCCGCGTTTACAGACAGCCCTTAAATCCTTTTGATGTCATTACGGAATTCGAGAATTATGGATTGCAGAAATATGATCCGCACTTTATCCTGACCTTTTTGGAAAATGTGGTCAACTCTTATATCAATCAGCGGGTACGCTTAAGCAATGGCATGGAGGGTGATGTCATTTTCATCAATCCTGTCCATCTCGGAAGACCGACCGTTAAAGTCGGCTCTGAATTTATTGATCTTTCCACTCATAAAGAGTTAGATATTGAGGCGCTTCTCTGAATCAGGGAAAGCGCCTCTTTTCTCATTCATTCCATTCTCTTTATTGTTTTGCAACGACGGCATAAAAAACCAGATCTTCTTTTGCATCCTGTGCATTTTGCAGCGTATGGGTATGTCCCTTCTCACAGTACTGGCACATCCCGGCACTGATCTTTTTCGGCTCTCCGTCTTCGATCACGCACCCCTCTCCCGACAGGACAAAAATGATCTCACAGTCTTCTTCATGCTTATGAAGTCCGATCGTTGCTCCCGGGATCAATGTGCCATGCAGGATCCGGTTTGTTCCGTCAAAAAACATCTGGGCCCGCAAATACTTTTCGCCGCCCTTGAAGTGTTCCAGATCCTCTTCCTTCATTGTATTAAAATCCAATATCATCTTCGTGCCTCCTAACTCACAAATGCGCAGTACGGATTCAGACCGATCCCGATCACAGTTTGATCCTTGATCTCCAGCCACACCGCCCTGTTATCAAAACCGGTTCCGGTGATAAAGAGCGTTCCATTTTGTACCGTTTGTGCATCCTCTTGTTCTTTCTCTTCCCGGTCGGCTTCTTCTGTTTTTTCTTCATAGAAGCCAAAATTTTGAAGCATCTTCTTTGCATCTTCCTCATCCATCCCGGGATATACGCCAAAAACAGTCAGCTCACCAACCTGTTTTCCCTTATAACTAAGATAACCGGCATCCAGGTTGACCAGTTCAAAGATTTCCTCCCCATCATACTCTCCGATCCAGGAATCCTCAAGCTTCGGACCTTCTTTCAGCGTTACTTCTTTATAATTATCGGAGATAAGCTTTTTCACTGTATCAAAAAAGTTCTCCTCTCCCATAGTCGCAAGACCGATATCCTCTTTCAGATCCGGCATCGCTTTGGCAGTCTCTGACATGATCATGGAAAGATAAGCCGGAGTAAAATCTTTAAAGGACTCATAATCCAGCGAATAATAATCCGGTAAATATTCTTCCGCGCTGCCGATCTGCGTAGCGTACCAGTTATCATAATCTGCCTGGTCCAGATTAAACGCAGCCGCCCGGTCATTATTCTGATCGGCTTCCCCGGAAGTAATGCCATAAAGGATTCCGTCGCCATCTTTGTCAAACTCGTCCGGGAATACTTCGCCGGTATGGCTTTCCGGTGCATAATCCTTCTGCCATGAGCTCACATAGGCAACCACCTGATAGGTATCACTGCCTGCATCATAGCGGTAGGCCATATACGGCCAGAAGTCCAGCCTGAGGCTGCTGTTCTGGGCAGCCGGAGCGATCAGGATCCCATTGGAAAGGAAACTGTATCCGGAAGGAGAAAAAACCAGTTCCTGCTTCAGTTCATTTTTTTGGTCATCATAACCATAGATGATGCCAAAACTGCCTGCCGTACTGGCAGCCGTATAATTGATGATGAGCTCAAGTCTGCCATCCCCATCCACATCCGCAATTGAAAACTGATTATCCCTCATGTTGTAATTGTCCGTATCTGCTTCCACATCTCCGATAAACGGAAGTGAATAGGAAGCCTGAAGCTGTGACAGTACGCCTTCAAATACATGCAATGTTTTCGCCTTGACATACTCTTCCCCGCTATGCTCGACCGTCGGAACCGGCTTTCTTTCTTTTACCGGTTCTTCCTTCTTTGGCTCTTCCTGCGGTTCGGCTTCCGGCTGTTGCACCTCTTCCATCGCCTGCTGTTTTGACTCTTCTGCCGGTTCTTCCTCTTTCACGATCACCGTTTTGGGCTTCGGTGTTATTTTTTTGTGCTCTTTCCCGCAACCACTGACACCCGCAAGCACGATCATGAGCATGAGGCTCACCGGGATTTTGTTGTATAGGAAACCATATTTTTTCATACCCTTTTGTCTCCCTTTTTGTTTGTGTGTCTAAATTTCATTTCCCGCGCTGCCTGCACTGATCCGGACACATTCTCCCGTCTTTGCAAAATAGCAGACCGCCTGATAATTATCCCACAAAATCAGTTTTCCCGCAATCTCTTTCATCCGGTAATCCAGACGGTGGTACGCCCGCTTTTTCTGCCAGAGGATCCCATCAATGTATTCGATCTGGCGGCTGTTTAAAAAACTCTGATACTCTTCTCTCCGATACAGGCCGAAATCACAGGAAATATACGCATACTCTTCTGTGTTTTCCTGTGTCTTCCTGCCAAGATAGTCCATGAGCATCTGCCCTGAGGAAGGAACAAAACCGCTTTCTTTCCATGGCTTGTCCAAAACCGCCTCCGTTTTGCCGATCACAACCTTTCGAAAGCTCGACCGGCCGCCCGGTCCGTATTCCTTCACATATTCCTCCCTGACATGGTCTTTTGAAAAATCCGGCTCGTCAAAAAGAAGAATCCTTTTTTTTAACAGATATCCCGTAACTGCTTTTTGCGCTTTTTCATAAGAAAGAGGATAATCCAGTCGCTGCGTGATCTGTCTGACGGTATATCCCTTATCGACCATATGGCTGATCGCACCGCCGCAGGCTACATCAAAAGTAAAATCAGTAAGCGCTTTCTGAAAGGCTTTTTCCTTTTCCATACTTCCTTTTCCTGCCTTTTTGCTTACGCTTTCAAGCGTGTTTCCGCATCCTCCAGACTCCGATAGCCGTAAAGGAGCGCCGTCTGTTCCATGATCCGGTATGCCAGATTCCCGCCTGCGCCGGACAATCCCACAATAAACTGCCCGTACATGGAAAGCATGGTATCCGAGTAAGTGGAGATCTCTCCCCGAAGATAAGTCTCATAGGAAGTATTGAAAGCCGAATCTTCACTGGTATGGATCGATCGTGCATTTGTCGCCATCATCGGATATTCTGCCGCAAATTCTTCCATCCACGCCACCTGTATCTTCACGATCTCCTCAATGATCGCGGCCTTTCTTTCGTCAATGACCGGGAAGCGGTCCTTGATCTTTTCCCATTCCTGCGGTGCCGTGGACTGCTCCATACGTCCGTATTTTTCCGTAATCAGATTCCAGCCTGCCCTGTCTGCCAGCGTAAAGTCCGTCGCATACTGTATCAGCATCTGTCTTGTCCATACATTGTACTGGCTTCTTCTCATCAGGGAAAACGTATTCCAGTCGTCCTGACAATCCGCCCGTCCGCCTTCATTCTGCACCCTGTCAAAGGCTTCCCACTCCAGTTTCACAACCGCTTCCACCAGCTCTTTCTCAGAGAGTGCCTCGTATTCCGCCCGTACTGTAAGCTCTTGTGTCATATCTTCCATATAGATACCTCCTGTCCCGAATCTCCCAATGCCAAGCAGCCTCTCTTCCTGCATCGCACGGATCAGATACTGTGCCAGCCTGTCGGCCTCTCCAAGGAGCGGTCCCATACGCTGTTCCGTCATATCGGTTTCTTTGTCCCGGCAGATCAATTCTGTAAAGAATCCTTCGATGCGTTCTATATATTCCAGAACTTCTCTTCCTATCTCCGACTGCCGCAATCCCTCAGCCAGCCATTTGGCATGCGGATGATACTCATTTTGGATCAGATAAGTCAGCTCATATGCATTGCGAAGTCCGTCTTCCAGCATCAGTCTCGCAGCCGCATAATCTCCCCGCACCAGCGTTCTGCGCAGATTATACTGGAGATTCTGGGAATAGAGCGCACCGGACTGTGCAAGCTTCAGATACCGCAACGTCCCCGGATATCCCTTCGCCAAAATGCTTCGGATCATCTCAAACCGTCCGTCTCCTCTTGAAAAAAGCTTTCCGTTTACCAGAGCGGACAGGCTTACCTCGTCTGTCATCTGCAGATAAGTGCGGTATTGTTCCGATACAGATAATCTGTTCCGGATCCTGTCCGTTACCTCCTCAAAATCCATGAGCGTACTGCTGTTATCCGCAAGGTCTGCACATTCATTCTGAATCTGCTGCATCAGAAACTCTGCAAACGGTTTTCCCAAAAAAGCTGCCGCAAACTGCTCCATGCAAAGTACTCCGACTCTTCCTTGTCCTTGTGGGGAGTTTTGTCTGTCGAACCCCCTAAAGCGCAAACCGGTCGTCAGACTGTCATAAAGACTCTGCAGCTTTTCACCACACTGCTCATAATCCTGTTTGCCAAGCCATATGCAGACTGCCGGTCCCCAGTCATGATCGCGGCTGTAATCGTCATCATATCCATAGCAGTCAGAGCCATAACCCACAAGACCCACTGCCGCCCGTTTCATCAATTCCGGAAAGTTCTTTTCCATTTCCGGCTGTAATACCTCTTCCCACAATGCCTCCGATAAAATGATCCCCTTTTCAAATCCTGCATGGATTCCCGCCGCCTCGGCTTTTTGCAGGCAGAGCCTGTATTTATCCCTGACGCGGTAATAATACTCAATAAAGCCAAGATTGCGGCTGATCGCGTCCATTCCCTTACGGTACTGCCTTATCGCTTCCTGATAGTCTCCTTTTTTTTCATAGCTGTCACCGATGCCCATCACTGCTGCACCATAATGGGTATCATAAAGTCCCGCCGATTCAAAAAACGCCAAAGCCTTGTTCAGATGCCCGACCGCCTCCTGCTGCCTGCCCGGAAGCTGCAGCAGACAATTCCCCAGATTCGTGTGTGTGACCGCCAGTTCAAACGCCTTCTGTTCGCGGTATTGTTCCACAATGGCCAGCGCTTTTCGCAGATAGCCGATCGCCTCCTCATATCTTTGCATCTCCATATAAACCAGGCTCAGGTTATTATAAAGGTTTGCAAAATCAAAAGCACCTTCCGGTATTTTTTCGTTATAGATCTTTTCGGTCTGTGCATAAAGAGCGATCGATTCCGGAAGTTTCCCTGCAGCGCGCATAGCGTTTGCATAGTTTAGCAGTGTCGTCGCATACTCCACCGTACCTTCCATATCTGCCCCTTTTAAGATCGCAACCGCCTTCTGAGCATAAAGCAGAGATTTGTCATATTGGTTCGTACTTCGAAAAAATCCCATCATTTCATTGAGCAGGATCAATACTGCGGCAGTATCCTCTTCCTGCATGGCTTCTATCAGCTTCTGTGTCAGAAACGGTTCTACCTGATTCATCTGATTCTGTTCAAAAAGCCTGTCAAGCTCTTTCGTGATCTCATTCGTATCGATCATCTGTCCACCCCCATAATACTCTCCCGTTTTCTGTCCGTTCGCATACCTTTATCAGCTTTATTCTAGCAAATCCCACTTTTTTTCGCAACGAAAAAAAGGAACCTGATGCGTCATGCAGTAAGTTCCTTTTCCATCCCTGTTATCTCAATACGGTCAGCCAACTTTCAGTTTAAACTTCTGTAAAGCCTTCTCTCCGTCTACCTTTTCAATATCCGCTCCCAGCCTGCGAAGTTTGGCATCAAAGTCTTCATATCCTCTTTCAATATAAACGATATCATCTACCACGGAAAAACCGTCTGCGGCAAGTCCTGCTATTACAAGAGCCGCTCCTGCACGAAGATCCGGTGCGCTGACATGTGCCCCTGTATATTTCGGCACACCATCGATGATCGCCGTATTACCTTCTACCTTGATGCTGGCTCCCATGCGTGTCAGCTCATCCACATATTTGAAACGATTCTCAAATATACTTTCCGTAACGATGCTGGTCCCCTCAGAAAGTGCCAGTGTAACGGCGATCTGCGGCTGCATATCCGTCGGGAAACCGGGATACGGAAGTGTTTTCACATGTGTATGATTCAAACGCTTGCTCGCAACCACCCGCACAGCATCATCGGATTCTTCGATCTCACAGCCGATCTCCAAAAGCTTGGCACTGATCGACTCTAAATGCTTCGGAATAACATTCTTGATCGTCACATCCCCCTTAGTCGCTGCTGCAGCCATCATAAACGTGCCCGCCTCAATCTGATCGGGGATCACAGAATACTCTGTCTTATGAAGTTTCGAAACGCCACGGATACGGATCACATCAGTACCGGCACCCTTGATGTTCGCTCCCATACTGTTTAAAAAGTTGGCAAGGTCTACCACATGGGGTTCCTTCGCCGCATTTTCGATGATCGTCTGGCCTTCTGCCATAACCGCCGCCATAATAATATTAATGGTAGCTCCCACTGAAACCATATCCAGATAAATATGATTCCCGACCAGGCGCTCTGCCTCTGCCACGATCAGACCATGCGCAATCCGCACATCCGCTCCCAGTGCTTTAAATCCTTTGATATGCAGATCAATAGGTCTGCTTCCGATATTGCATCCTCCCGGTAATACGACCTGCGCCTTTTTGTATTTTCCCAAAAGTGCACCTAACAGATAATAAGATGCACGGATCTTCTTAATATAATCGTCTTCGATCACAACATCATTGATCGTGGAGCCATTGATCTGCACAGTATGGCGATCCACACGATTGACCACTGCTCCCACACTCTCGATCGCGCGTAAAAGCACGTTCGTGTCACGTACATCCGGCATGTTCTCGATCGTGACCGTCTCATCCGTCATGATCGCTGCTGCTAAAATCGCCAGCGCTGCATTCTTGGCACCGCCGATCTCTATTTCACCCACCAACGGGCTTCCGCCTTTAATCGCATATTGTTCCATAATGCACCTCAAAAATATACGGCAATCTGTCTCCATCCTGCATGGGACAAATTAAACCACACTATATAAGTATACCACAGTTCGGGTATTTGTAAACGATTTTTCGTCCAAACGACGTTTCTGTTCACGGGCGCTGCGCCTTTAAAAGTAACGAAACGACTCCAATCTTTGATACTATATAGTGTTTCCATGAAAATGTCAAGTTATAACCGTTTTTTTAATTTTCCAAAATTCCGCCAATTAGTACAATTTTAAACGCAAAAACACCGGCAATTGCTCTAAGCAGACTCGAAATGTATAACCATTCCCGCTCTCCGGGATTCATCACATGCACAAATTTCTAAAGGATGCTGTTTGCATGTGAACATGGTACAGCACATTTCATAAATCCAGATATTCCAGCGGATTAACCTGCGATCCTCCGATCAGGATTTCAAAATGGATATGCGGGCCTGTGCTTCGCCCTGTATTACCGCTGAGCGCAATCTTTTCTCCCTGTTTCACAGATTGTCCCTGACTGACCAGAATCTTGCTCAGATGACCATATCTGGTCTGCCTGCCGTCCGCATGATCGATATAGACCACATAACCATAGCCGCTTCCCCAGCCGGCTCTCGTTACCACACCCGCACTGGAAGCACAGACCGCAGTTCCCACAGGGGTTGCCCAGTCAATTCCCTTATGATACGACGAAGCGCCTCGGGTCGGAGCATTCCGTCTGCCAAAACCGGAAGAAAGACGTCCTCCCGAGATCGGTTTGATATAAGTCGGCGGGATCTTCGTCCCCACTTCCACGATCTTGGGGATCGCTTTGCAGGTAATCTCTTCTTTCAGGATCTGCGTATCCGTTGCCTTGTCATTCCGGTAGGATACTAACGCCGCTACCTTTCTATGTCCCGCTGAAGGCTGTTGTCTGAGCACCGTATCTGTCGTATACCATTCATCATTGTAAATATACTCTATCTCCGCCTCATAGTCCTCCTCATAATAGACTTCTTCCTGTCTTTCCATGGAAAGCTTCGGTTCCGCTACGGCAATGGTCAGTTCATCGCCGGCACAGATAATGGAATTCTCATCTTCCAGCGAATCGTTGATCTCGATCAGCTTATCTAACGGAACATTACTCTGAAGCGAGATCTCCGACAGCGTATCACCGGGCTGTATCTGATAGACGGCGTCGATAAGTTCCTCTTTCGTTACGGCATCGATCGCCTCCTGAAGATCTGTGATGCAAGATTGCGGAAGATAGCCCTCTACCACCTCTATCTTGTCACCGTACGACAGATCCACAAGACCGTAATCATAATCGTCAAAGCTCTTACTCTGTATACGTTCCACATGGCGTGTCATTTCCGTCAGCTGTTTGGCAGCCCCCGCCTCCAAAACGATATAACTTTCCCCTTCCGGCTCTTTTTCGCAGTGGATCACAGGTGTGAGCACATTCAGTTCTCTGGTCGCATCCCCGGCGAGGTTTGCCACAAACTGTCCGGAGGTCTGATATTTATCTAACGCCGCCTGCAGAAACTGCTGTACTTCTTCCGCACTTCCCAGATTGACCAGATAATCCTTTATTTTAACGGTATAGGCATGTTTGGACGTCTCCACTTCACTTCTTTTGAGGATTCCGCACAGATTGGCGACGATCGTTTCATCGGAATCGGTTTTTCCCCACCAAAGCTGTTTCCCCTCTGTCGAAATGACCGCCTCTGCCATCAGGAGTGTTCCGTTTTTGTCCGCACACTCCATACGGGCCTTTTGCAGAAGCTGTTCCGCCTTTTCTTCACAGTCTGTCATCCCCGCATTCTCTCCATTTAAAAAAACCGTAAAAGCATTCTCTCCGGTCTGTTTTAACGGCTCAAAAGACGGAAACAAAAGAAGGGCAGTCATAATACTGACCGCCGCTGCCTTTAAATATGTAATTCTGATCTCTCTGTAAAATCTGGTGAACCGTCTCATTCCCTATTCCATTTCTTCATCTGCTCATTACTTTTGTTTCTTCTTTTTCTTCTTAGCCACAGAACAGCCAAAGCTTCCCACCTGTTTTCCAAGCCCGAAATATTTCCCATGGCTGTATACGATCGGCTTCGCATCGGACAGATGAAAGCTGTTGCGCTCGTCCATATAGTCTTCATCTACCGTCACAGCCACAACATCCGCCAGAAACATATGATGGGAACCAAGCTCCAGGATCTGTTTCACTTTACACTCGATATTGACCGGTGACTCTGCGATTCCCGGTGCCTTGATCTGTCTGGAAGGAAGTCTTGTCAGCTTCAGCACATCGAACTTATCCACATCCCGCCCGCTTTTGACACCGCAATAGTCCGTTGCATAGCTTAAGTCCTCTGTCGTCAGATTGATCACAAACTCTCCCGTATCCTTGATCATGCGGTATGAATAGCGTTCCGGTCTT
Source organism: Lachnospiraceae bacterium (assembly GCA_015056815.1). Taxonomy (GTDB): domain Bacteria; phylum Bacillota; class Clostridia; order Lachnospirales; family Lachnospiraceae; genus SIG333. Next base: position 45,084 of record SVFN01000010.1, read on the forward strand.
ATGGAAATCGAAACCATGGGCGGATTGGTACACACCGTCCCTGCCCACGCCACTGTCAGTATATTGTCTTTCCCTTCGCGATCCGCTACGCTTACCATCACTGCGGGAAGGGGATAGAGCATATTGCCGGGTTTAAATTCTGTTTTTCCCATCAAAGCATCCCCATCAGTCTCAGAATCTGGATCGCAAGGGAAGCTGCTGCCATCAGAAAAGTCATCACGATCATAGCCCTGGGACCATTCACCTTCTTTTCCAAAAGATCCATCCTGTCTGAAATCTGTTTTGTCTGGAACGAAATCTGGTCATTCACAACCGCCTGCACATTGCGGTATACCTTTACATTTTCTTTATGTACATGATCGATCATCTGCTTCTGCTGCTCGTCCATCAGAAGTCTTAATTTGACCAGCATTTCCTTTAACTGATTCAGATTCTCGTCAAACTTCTCATTCGTAACGATCGCTCCATGGATCGCTAACAGATACGGCTCATAATCTTTCGCACCGCTCTTTAAAGAAGTCTCCATATCTCCCAGGGATTCTTCCACCGCCGCACGAAGGGTCATAAGGCGATCCTCGATCCGCTTTACCCCTTCCTGAAGTGTCTTGCTGCTTTCTGTCGTAAAGCTGTCGATCATGCGCTGCTGCCTGTCGATGCTTTCGATCAGCATATCCTGCTGGTTGGATGAGATCTTTAAAAAGTCGGTCTTCTGTTTCTCGATACCGCTTTCCACAACCTCTTTTACGATCTGGGTCTCACGTCCCACCACCGTCTGGGTATCCTCGCTCTTATTCTGAAAAGCCTCGATCTGCTCAGTCGCGCCCTTTATCAGTTTGCCCATCTGGTCGGACAATTCCGCATTCTTCTGATACAACTCGCTGATGCTGTTTTCTACGGTCTCCTTTACCGCTTTAATCTCACGGTCCACAGTCGCTTTGACATCTTCATTTTTGTCCCGGCAGGATTCGATCTGTTCGATCCCGCACTGGATCAGCTGTGTCACCTGTTCTGACATTTCCACATTTTTCAGATTCAGACGATGCATCTCCTGCAGGATCTTATCATATTCCTCTATCTGTGTTTTCAGTCTGTCTATCTCCAAAGCCTCTGCCTCTCCATTGGCTTTGATCATCTCTCCCGCATTAAACCGCTGCGACAGCATATCTACATAACTATCCATAAGATTCCTCCTTGTTCTTTATGGAGTAACGGATCTACCGGTTTTCCCGGTAATGAATGTGCCATATCTTGAATTTTAACATCATTCTACATGTTTGACAACAGTGCTTCTTTGTGCGAAATCTCATTTTGTTGTTTCTTGTGCATTTCGCATATAATTTTCAGTTATCATTCCGTTTTTTTGTGCTAATTAACTTACTGTTTACATTTTATTCATAATTTGTTCATATGTCGCTGGTACAATATATTTAAATCAAGGAAGGATTTAGAAAGCAAACATAGATAAATTTTTTCATAATAGCCCGGGTGCCGAAAGGTGCCTGGGCACTCCTCATTTCAGGGTATAAAAGCAGTCTGCATGCAGACTGCTTTTATACCCTGTACACAGGCAAAAAGAACCGCCACCCGGGCAGTTCTTTTATTGGCTATTCGTTCTCTTCTTTCTGACTCTTCTCTGCAAATGCCTGTACTTCCTCATTCAAAGACAGCATCTTGGCATCCAGCTCAGAGACCATATTGGCACACTCCACCAGTTCATTCTTGATGTGCTCAGGGGCGTTGCCTTCAAACTTGTAATGGATCTTATGCTCCAGACTTGCCCAAAAATCCATGGCAACCGTGCGGATCTGTATTTCAACCTTGGCATCCACGATCCGGTCCGATAAAAAGATCGGAACCGTAACGATCAGATGATAGCTCTTGTAGCCACTTGGCTTGGGACTGATAATATAGTCCTTTACCGAAAGAACCTTGATATCATTCTGGTTGATGATCATCTCGGCAATCCGGTAAATATCCGAAGTAAAAGAACAGATCACGCGAATTCCTGCGATATCATTGACATAGCGTACCATGTTCTCGATGGTAGATTCATACCCGTTTTTTTTCAGTTTCTTAACAATGCTTTCCGGTTTCTTGATACGTGTTTTAATATGTTCGATTGGATTATACTGATGTATATGTTGAAATTCATCATTCAAAATCTCTAATTTGGTTCCGATCTCTTTCAATGCGGAATTATATATGAGTTTTACTTCTTCCCAACTGGCAACATCATCCGATACAGGTTTAAATTCCATCATATCCCTCCTGTCTCATCTATAGCCTGAGTTACCTTCATGACCCTCTTTTCATTAACGCCCCGACAACATTCCTCTTCTGCTTTGTATCGTTCGGGAGCATTATGATATCTCTATGATAATCACTTCCTATAAAACTGTTTCCAGTACTTATATCATATCACATTTGTACAAAATGTGCAAAAAAAATCTTGATTTTATAAATATTTAAGTAATTTTGCGTTACAGTTCCTTCTAATCTTCCTCTATGACATGAACCTCCAGATAGTCAAACGGGATCTCTTCCACAAAATTGTCCTGATAAAACCGCGTCTTATCATGCCTTTTAAATTCAGCGATCGTCTTATCCAGCCAGATGGGCTTACTCAGATCAAACTCATAACAAATCTCTTCCAATGCCCGAAACACCTTATGTGTCCGGGTATCCGCACTGTCATCACAAATGACTGTATCTTTCAGCATATGATTGTCTTTCCAGATTTTTCCCCATAATCGAAACATATCTTTTCCCTAACCTCTACCATCCCGGCCGAAACAAAACTCTTTTATCAATCGTTTCGCCTCGATCCGAATAATCATTCATTTACGAAGTACTGATCCAATCCATTACCGGAAACGTTTCCTGATTCGTTTCCCGGTGCCAACTCTAAAGAGTATATCTGTTTCTTTCTCATCTGTAAATTGTTATTTTGCATAAAAATGATTTGACTTTCCATAATATATGGTGTAGTATTAAATCACGGACGACGTAGTTTTGATTACTACATATCGCGTCGCCGATATTTATCTGTATGTGAGCAGATCACATAAAAGAAATCCTTATTATCATTCAATCAGAAAGGAGCGATAATTATGCAGCTAACTCTTAGAGAACCCGGCAGCGCCATTACTCATTTTATCGCAATGTGTTTTTCCATGGGTGCAGGTATCCCGCTTTTGATGAAGGCTTCCTCTTTTGGAACACTTTGCCTGACAGCCATGATCATTTTTATTTTAAGCATGATTCTATTATATGGTGCAAGTGCCACTTATCATTCCATCAATTTATCGGATTCTGTGATCCGGATCTTCCGCAAGATCGATCACTCGATGATCTTCGTATTGATCGCAGGCTCCTATACGCCGGTATGCATGATCGTATTGGGCGGCAGTACCGGATATAAACTGCTGGCACTTGTCTGGAGTATCGCACTCCTGGGTATTACCGTCAAGATCCTATGGATCACCTGTCCCAAATGGTTTTCTTCTGTTATTTATATCGCGATGGGCTGGATCTGCGTTTTTTATCTTTCCGCGATCTATGATTCGATTCCCTTTGCCGCTTTCATGTGGCTTTTGACAGGCGGGATCATTTATACTGTCGGAGGTGTTATCTACGCATTAAAGCTGCCGCTCTTTAACAGAAAACATGCCTGTTTTGGTTCCCATGAGATCTTCCATCTGTTTGTCATGGGCGGAAGCTTCTGCCACTTTATCTTTATGTATCAATATGTATTAGCCCTGTGAGTTTTCTGTTTCGCGATGGGCAAAATCCATAGCCACGGTAGTTTATGGAACTATACATGCACATTTCGGCTGTAAATCGCAACAAAAAGATGCCTCCGTAATACCGGAAGGCATCTTTTTGTGTATAGTATATATAGGAATGTAAGGAATAAGCGATCAATCTTCGAAACCGTTCGGATTCATGCTCTGCCATCTCCAGGAATCCTCACACATTTCTTTAATGCCGTTCTTCGCAACCCAGCCAAGCTCCTCTTTTGCGAGTGTCGCATCTGCATAGTTCTCTGCGATATCTCCGGCACGTCTTTCTTTGATCACATAAGGGATCTTAACCCCCGTTGCTTCTTCAAAGCTCTTAACGATATCCAATACGCTGTAGCCAATACCTGTACCAAGATTATAAATCTTAAGACCCGGATTTTCTTTGATCTTCTCCACGGCCTTAACATGACCTTCCGCAAGATCCACTACATGGATATAATCTCTTACGCCGGTACCGTCCTTTGTCGGGTAATCATTACCGAATACACCGAGTTCTTTCAGTTTACCGACTGCAACCTGCGTAATGTAGGGCATGAGGTTATTGGGAATCCCATTCGGGTTCTCACCGATCTTACCGCTCTTATGCGCACCGATCGGATTAAAATAACGAAGAAGGATCACGTTCCATTCCGGATCCGCTTTCTGAATATCGGAGAGGATCTGCTCTAACATACTCTTTGTCCATCCATAAGGATTGGTCGGCTCACCCTTCGGGCTCTTCTCTGTCAGCGGTACACTTTTGGGCGTCCCGTAAACAGTGGAGGAGGAAGAAAATACGATGTTCTTCACATTGTGTTTTCTCATAACATCTACCAGAACCAGCGTACCTGCGATATTATTATTGTAATATTCCCACGGCTTTTGTACAGATTCTCCAACGGCTTTCAGACCTGCGAAATGAATACAGGAATCGATCTGCTCTTTTGCAAAAATCTCCTCAAGTCCTTCCCGATCCAGAATATCTGTCTTATAAAACTTAACCTCTTTGCCTGTGATTTCTTTCACTCTCTCCAGTGATTTTTCACTGGAATTGCTCAGGTTATCCACCACAACAACATCATAACCTGCATTCTGTAACTCTACGACTGTGTGACTTCCGATAAAGCCGGCTCCACCTGTAACTAAAATTGCCATACGTTTTCTCTTCCTTTCTCAGCCATCCCGACACGTTCCATTCCGGTCCATGTCTCTTAACCCGATTTCCATTTTATCTGTTTCTTCCATTGCTTTCGCCTGTGATAGCCGCTCCTCTTTCTTGTGCATGCAGTCTGACGGCTATCTTTGCCAAAACCTGTCTTTGCGATCCGGCTATCTCAATAGCGTATAGTCTAAGTATAGTAAAAACTCTGAAATTTGTCTCTTTATTCTCAAACAGAAAACGTGCAAATTCTGTCATTTTAATCAGATCATACGCATAACGGTCTCCCGACATCGTTTTCGCGGCACTCTGTTGCGATCCGCTGTCGTTCCGGCTGTGAATCGCAACAATACTCTTACAAACCGATTCCGTTTTTGCGGCAAAGCTCTCTTGCGCTTTCGACCGAATCCACTCCGCTCTTATTTTTGATCGGTGCAAATTCTTTCTCCCGCACGACCTCATAAGGCAGGCAGCTCGGAAGCTCCCGGATCATATCCAGCACAAGCTGTTCGAATTTGTAGCCGTTTGGCACCTCCGGTTTAACAAGCTGTCCCGTTTCATCAAGATACGGGATCTTTTTCTCCACGATATGAAGCGGAAGCTTTTTGGCCATGATCGCCTCCAGCTGACTGACGGAAAACAAATAGTTGAGGATCACCCCAAAATTGTAAGCAGGGTCGCCGTTTTCGTCCTTCGTGTTCATCAGTTCATCCGTCAGCTCATAATATTCCACGATGGACGGTCTTTTGTCTTCCAGGCACATGACACCCACTTTTTCATCCGGAGCGCTTTTTTTGACAACTTTTGCGCCTACCGCACAGTTCTTTTCCAGAACCGCTCCCACAAAGCAGGGGTCCGCGATCCTCTGCAGCACATTGTCCACAGCAAATACATTCAGCCACTCCACACCGGCCTCATGCACCTTATCCAGTATGCCCCATTTCGCCATGGAAGAAAACCAGCCTCCATTGCCATTGGGCGAAGTGGATATTTTATTCTTCGCTTCCAGATACACTTTTCCTTCATAGTCAGATGCAGGTGCCATCTCCTGCCGGAAGAAAAAAACCTGATCCCTGCAGTATCCAAAATACTCCTTTTCTTCAAAAAAAGCGGTCGTCGCCTCATGATTCTTATCACTGGTCATAACATAAAGCGGAATCCATGTGTCGGTCTGTCTGACAACGTCCATAAGATTCTCGATCAGCCTCTGAAAGATAAATACATCCTTTGTCAGACCGATATTATACATTCCCTTCGGATCCTCCGAGCCCAGTCTGGTACCCATTCCGCCGGCCAAAAGAACGGCACCTACCTTTCCTTCTCGGATCGCCTGTGTCCCGGTTTTTAAGAACTGCTCTTTTTCCTGCTCGATCTGTGCAAGCTGCAGGCAGGTAAGAGGTTCGATCTTCCCTTTCCTTGTCGCCGCTTCCTTATCCTTTATCATTGCGGTGACCGTAAAATCTGTTTCCCCGATCTGTGTCAGAAGCGCTTCTTTCTCTTCTTTTGTCAGTTCCTCATAATACTTTAAAACATGTTCCTGACCTGCGTCCCGGCACTTCTTCACTGCTTCTTCGTAAGTCATATCACTATCCCCCATATATTGTTTTATAGACCTTGTTTCTGTGTCACTTAACTGCTATTATAAATAATTTTTCCGTTTTTTTCAATCGCAGGCAATAAAATAAGCGAAACATCCGCGTGTTTATCCCGTTCCGGATAAACGCAATCCATTCTCCCGTTTGATCTGTCTGCCTTGCCGTTACGCCTTCAGCTCCAGTCTCAAAGCGGTCTGTGTATCACAGACGATCCCCCCGTACTCCGGGTGCGCTTCAAGGAATCGTCCGATCACTTCGTTGTGCCCCCAGTAGTGCATGGGGAAGACTTTTTTTACGGGTATATTCTGCAAAAAGTACAGCATTCCCCTGTCATAATCTGCTTCCTGCCTTGGATCAAGCGGCAGAAATGCCACATCGATCCCGGGGACCAGTTCTTTTAAGCGGTCGATCTCCTTTTGGTACTGCGCTGTCATATTGTGATTGTACGCCTTGCTCTCCCCCGCCCAGGTCCAGTCGTTTAAATCCCCGGCATGATAAAGGATCCCTTCCGGGGTCTGCAGCAAAAACGCCACCCCCGCATCTGTGGAGCGCATGGTATCAAGCCGGATCCCAAACGGCAGTTCATAATGCTCTCTGCGTCTGATCGATGTATATGAGATATCCTGCGGGATTTTCTTTACATAAATCTCTTTGGAAAGAAAGGCGTGGATATCCCCGGGCGCGATCCCGTATTTTTTTAGCAAAGAGAAGATTTCCCTGTTGTAGTGATCCTGATGCGCATGGCTCACAAAAACAAGGACCGGCTTGTTTTGTGCCAGTCCTCTCAGTTCGCCACGGTAATAATCAAAGATCAGATAGCAATCCGATAATTCCACCAAAAATCCGCTGTGATCGATATATGTGATCTTCATGAAAAACGCTCCCTGTTAATCAAATAATGGTGTGGAGAAATACCTCTCTGCCGTATCGGGAAGAACCGTTACCACTGTTTTTTCTTTGCCTAATTTCTCAGCCAGACGGATTGCGGCCGCCACATTGGTCCCGCTGGAAATCCCGCACATGATCCCTTCCTTTGAAGCAAGCTCCCTGGCTGTTCGGATCGCTTCCTCATCTGTGATGATGCAGATATCCCCGTAAATCTCCTGATTTAAAATCTTGGGCACAAGTCCGTCACCGATTCCCATCTGCAAATGAGTCCCGATGGAGCCGCCGGACAGGATTGCTGCATGCTCCGGCTCTACCGCCCAGATCTCAATATCCGGGTTCTTTTCTTTTAAGATCTCACCGATCCCGGTGATCGTTCCGCCGGTACCGATTCCCGAGCAAAAACCGTGGATCGGTTTATCAACCTGCTCTAAGATCTCCCTGCCGGTCTGTATGGTATGGATCTGAGGATTGGCCGGATTCTCAAACTGCTGAGGCACATAGACGTTGGGATCTTCCTCCGCCATGCGATATGCCAACTTCAGGCAGTAATCGATGCATTTGCCGATATCCCCGTCATCATGCACCAGGATCACCTTCGCGCCGTAGTGCTCGATCAGTTTACGTCTCTCCTCGCTGACAGAATCCGGCATGATGATCTTCGTTTCATATCCTCTGACCGCTCCCACCAGTGCAAGCCCGATCCCCTGGTTGCCGCTGGTAGGCTCGACTATGATCGTATCTTTATGGATCAGGCCTTTTTTTTCTGCATCGCAGATCATATTATAGGCTGTTCTTGTCTTGATGGAACCACCTACATTTAATCCTTCAAATTTGACTAAAACCTCTGCCGCATTCTCCGGCACCATCCGGTTTAAACGCATGACCGGTGTATTCCCGATCGCGTCCAGAATATTATCATAGATCATTTTTCTCTCCTTATCTTCCTGCCGTAATGCCCAAGCCAGTCCTGCACTTTTGCTCATTGTCCGGGCTGTCCGGTCTATCTTACAATCTGATATACGGTTTTATGGCGCAAAACCCAACGACATGATTATAACATACTTTTCCTGTCTGCCAACTTATTTTTTTATGCATCTGACAGCCTGCTGCCCCAAGCAATGCCGCCTTTGTTTTGCCGCCTCACTCCGGGTGCAAAATGCAGGACGACTCATGATATTTTATCGCTTACTGTCTATAATACTCTCCGGCCGTAAATTGTTTACTTTCTTTTCTCCCTCTGTTATTCTGTGCGTTTCCGGGCCATTTTGAAAGCAATCGTGTTAAAATAACAACAGGCTCCCCTTTATCCCTGTCTGGCAGGAATAGAGAGGAGTCTGTATGCATTTCCATCATTCTGATTTCAAACCACTGATACGGTACTTATTATCATCCTTCCTCAGCCCGACAGTCTGTCTATGCATGGCAGCGCTCCAAGAGCTCCTCCCACCTGCGGTCGGTCTCTTTCTGAAAAGCTTCCAGAAGATATTCGTTCTCCGGCTTAAACAGATGCTTGAACCGCCCCTGTCTGATCAGGAAATCCTCTAATGGCAGCTTCTTTTTCGGCTGATAGTTTAGGATCCATTTTCCGTCTATTACCTCAAACAGCGGCCAGTAGCAGGTTTCCACCGCCAGCTTGCAGATCTCGATGATATCCGGCGCATCATATTTCCATCCCCTCGGGCAGGGTGCCATGACATTCAAAAAAGCCGGTCCCGGTGTGTAAATGGCCTTCTCGGCCTTCACATACAGATCCTTCATATTGCCAACAAAGGTCGTCTGCCCCACATAAGGAATATTGTGTGCCGCAATGATCGCCGCCAGATCTTTGCGGGTCTGGGGCTTTCCGTTTGACACCTTCCCGCTGGGCGTCGTTGTTGTATCCGCATACATGGGCGTTGCGGAAGATCTCTGTACACCTGTGTTCATGTACGCTCCGTTGTCGTAGCAGACATAGACCAGATCATGTCCGCGCTCCATAGCGCCGGACAAGGACTGAAGGCCGATGTCATACGTACCGCCATCGCCGCCGAATGTGATAAATTTATAATTTTCTTTGATCCTGCCCTTCTTGCGCAGTACATGGTATGCCGTCTCCACGCCGGAAAGCGTTGCTCCCGCATTTTCAAACGCACTGTGGATATAGCTGTCTTCATAAGCGGTATAGGGATACATGTATGTAGAAACCTCCAGACAGCCTGTCGCGTTCCCGACAACCGCCCTGTCCTCCGGATGAAGTGCTTTTAAAACATTTCGTACCGCGATCGTGCCGCCGCAGCCCGCACACATACGGTGTCCCGGTGCCAGACGGTCTTTTCTTTCCTGTATTTCTTTAAAATTAAATGCATTCTGTTCCATTCTGACACCTACTTTCTAAGACCGATATACGGATATTCTGTAATGGTAAGCTCACCTTTTGCCAGCTTTTCAAGGTTGGCGTATACTTCCATCATATCTTCCACACGCACATCACGTCCGGAAAGACCGTAAACAATGTTTACCGCCTCTGCCTGCACATGTGCGCGGTATAATGCTGCCATAACTTCCGCTCCCACAGGGCCTCCGTTTCCGCTGTATCCCTCGGAGCGGTCCATGATGGCGACAGCCTTACAATTTTTCAGTGCCTGTGCGATCTGTTCTGCCGGGAAGGGACGGAACACTCTGATCTTCAGCAGTCCCGCTTTGATCCCTTTTTTGCGCAAAGCATCGATCGCATCTTTTGCCGTTCCGCAGACAGAACCGATGGCAACTACCGCGTAGTCCGCATCTTCCAACTGATATTCTTCAAAAAAGCCATACTTTTGTCCGGTGATCGCTTCAAACTCTTTCGCCACCTCCAGAATGACCTTTTTCGCATTTTTCATAGCTTCCGCCTGTGCCTTTTTGGCCTCCATACAATAGCCGGAAACCGCATAAGGACCTACAGCCATCGACTCATCCTCTTTTAACAGATAGTGCTCGGGTTCATACTCACCCACAAACTGTTTGATCGGCTCATCATCCCAAAGAGTGATATTCTCCATCGCATGACTGGTAATAAAGCCGTCCTGACAGATCATAACCGGCAGGCGGACATCTTTGTGCTCCGCGATTCGATAGGCCTGCAGGAAATTGTCATATGCTTCCTGGTTATTCTCCGCATAGATCTGTATCCAGCCGGAATCTCTCGCACCCATACTGTCCGAATGCTCCGCATTGATGTTCAAAGGTCCCGTAAGTCCTCTGTTCACAACTGCCATAACGATCGGCAGACGGCTGGAAGCGCTCACATAAAGCATCTCCCACATCAACGCCAGTCCGCACGAAGAAGTCGCCGTTAAGGCTCTTGCTCCCGCTGCGCTGGCACCCATGGTCGCACTCATGGAGCTGTGCTCACTTTCTACCGGAATAAACTCCGTATCGATCTCACCATTAGAAATCATGGACGCAACAAACTGCGGGATCTCGGTAGAAGGAGTAATGGGAAAGGCCGGCATAACGTCCGGATTGATCTGCCGGATCGCATGCGCAACTGCTTCATTTCCGGAAATACGTGTTGTAACAGGCATCCTACTTTCCCTCCTTCATCTCGATCGCATGAAAAGGGCATGCTTTTACACAGATACCGCACCCCTTGCAATGATCATAATCAAATTCTTTCCGTTTTCCGTCCTGCACCACGATACAACTGTCAGGGCAGTACGGTACACACAGCAGGCAGTGTGTGCATTTTTCTTCAAGCCAGACCGGTGTATCGCTTCTCCACTCACCGGTATGAAACAGCTTGGAAGTCCCCGGCTCATAGATCTGAAGTCCTTCCGTCAGATCCTGCCATCTGGTCTTTTCATTGATCTGTGCTGCTTTTAATGACATAACTCTACCTCCGAAAAAGCCTGCTTTAAAGCCTGCATATTTCCTTCCAGCACTTCCGGCTTTCTGGCAAATTTATGCTGAAGGGAGGTCTTCATTTCTTCCAGGAAAGACTCCTCCTCCATAACACCGGAAATCTTTACCATACCTGCAAGCATCGGTGTGTTTGGAAAATATTTTCCTAACGTCTTCATGCAGACTTTTCTGGCATTGATCAGATACACTTTGCCTTTATAACCGTTCAGCAATGGAAGGATCTCGGATTTGTCCTTTTCGGTATTGATCAGGATCGCCCCGTCCTCTTTCAATCCTTTTGTGACATCTACCGCATGTAACAGTGTATCATCCACGACTGCCACATAATCGGGCTCATAAATATTGGAATGTACCCGGATCTCATTGCTGCTGATCCGGTCATAAGCTGTGATGGGCGCACCCATTCGCTCCGGACCGTACTCCGGAAATCCCTGTACATGTTTTCCTGTGTTAAAGGCAACCTCTGCCAGTAAAAGCGCGGCTGTTTTCGCTCCTTGTCCGCCTCTGCCGTGCCAGCGGATCTCTGTTAATTTTTTCATAACCAACCTCTCCTCTTTTGGGAAAATGGACATAAAAAAACACCACTCCCGTTCTCTGTTTTTGTATCGCGTACAATTCTTCATGCGTGTCCGTCCATGCAGTACAAATGTTTCTCACGAACGGACACGATGATTTGATTATACGATAATACTTTATTTTTGTAAAGTGGTGTATTGTTAAATCTCAAATTTTACACAGGATCTTCTGCGGATCACGCGCTGTAGAATTCCTGAAGCAGTCTGATCAGGTACTCCGTATCCCTTGCGCCCGCTGTCTCTACCGCGGAATGCATGGCAAGCTGAGGCAGCCCGATGTCTGCCGACGGAATGGAGATATGCCGCATGGAAATATTACCGAGCGTGGAACCGCCTGCGATGTCGGAGCGGTTTGTATAGACCTGCAGCGGCACTTCAGCCCGCTTTGCCAGCACTTTGAGCATCGCAGCGGAAAGAGCATCGGTCGTATATTTCTGATTCCCGTGGTATTTCAAAACCACACCGCCGTTAAGCACCGGACGGTTGACCGGATCTGCTTTGGAAACCTGATTCGGGTGAAGGGCATGGGCGTTATCCGCAGAAATCAGGAAGCTGTCAGCGATCAATCGTCTCAGCCACTCTTCACTCTGTCCCAGCCCCTCTCTGATCCGGACAAGCACATCCTCCAAAAAAGTAGAATCCGCTCCCTGTCTGGTACTGCTTCCAACCTCCTCGTTGTCAAACACCGCACACATGTTGATGTGATCGCCTGCGTCACAGCTCATCATAGCTGTCGCGGACGCAAACACACACTGCAGATCATCCAGTCTGGGAGAGAGGATAAACTCTCCTTTGGCTCCTGCGATCCGTCCGCTCTGTCTCACATACAAAAACAGATCATGGGCCAGGATCTGTTCCGGTTCAAGTCCACACGCTTTCGCCACAATTTCCGTCAAAGAAGTGTCTGTCCCCGCCCCCGAAAAAAGCGGCAGCATATCCTGCTGCGGATTGAGTTCGACCCCTTTATTGGCATCCCTGTTCATATGGATCGCCAGATTGGGGATGACCAGAAGATCCTGATCCACCGTCACATTCCGGCTGACCACCTTGCCGTCTATCTGCGCAGCCACCCTTCCGGCAATGGAAAGCGGTCTGTCCATCCAGGTATTTAAGATCATGCCTCCATACTTCTCTGTGTTAAGCCGCACATAGGCGTCTTCCACTTTCATTTCGGCATCTTCCTTAATCTTAAAGGTCGGGGAATCACTGTGAGAGGCCACAATATGAAATCCCTGTATTTCTTTCGCCGGTATAGCAAATGCCAGCAGCGAAGAATCGTTTCGCACCACATAATACCGGCCGCCCCTTCGGATCTCCCAGTGTTCTGTCTCCTTTAAGCATTCATAACCGGCCTTTTCAAACCGTCTTTCCAGCTCTTCCACCGCCTGATAAGCAGTCGGACTGTTTTCGATAAAATCAAATAATTCCTGTGTTCTGTTCTGACCCTGTTCCATCTTTGTTCTCCGTTTTGATATTTTATTCTTCTCATTCCTGTTTTGCCCGATCCGCAATATTTGCGGAAAACTTTTCTGACAGGCTTTTTATCTTCCGGACTCTGCATAGAGCTTCACTAACTCCAGCAGGATCCTTGTGGCATTCTCCATACCTTCCACCGTACAATGCTCGAAAATACTGTGGAACAGATAACCGCCGGCGCCGATATTCGGACAGGGAAGTCCTTCAAAAGACAGTCTGCAGCCGTCTGTGCCCCCCCGGATCGGAACGTATCGGGGCGCTAATCCGGCACGCTCGATCGCCGTCTCGATATTTCCAAGGATCACCGGATCTTTTTCCACGATCTGTGCCATATTATAATAGCTGTCTTTGATCTCAACCGTAACGACCTGTCTGCCCCATTCACGGTTAAGCTCCTCGCCCAGCCGGGACATGAAGGCTTTACGCTTTTCAAATCTCTCTCTGTCAAACTCACGGATCAGATAGTGTGCCTCAGTATGATCCACATCCCCTCTGATGCCCAGCAGATGATAAAATCCTTCTTTGTTTTCCGTTTTCTCCGGCACTTCCTCCTTGGGAAGCCGGCTCTGATACTCACACAGGATTGCCGCGGAATTGATCATGACTCCCTTGGCGGAGCCCGGATGTGTATTCACACCGTTTGCCCGGACAGTCACGCCGGCAGCATTGAAGTTTTCATACTCGATCTCCCACTCAGCACCGCCATCCACCGTCACCGCATAATCGGCACCGAATTTTGCAAGGTCAAAATTGTCTACTCCATGCCCGATCTCCTCATCCGGTGTAAACGCCACACAGATCTTTCCATGCGGGCGTCCGTCCTTTTGCAGTTTCTCACACAGATTCATGATGGATGCCACCCCTGCTTTATCATCTGCTCCCAGTATCGTGTTTCCGTCCGTCACGATCAGGGTCCTTCCCTTCAGATCTGCAAGATGTGGATTCTGATCTTCTCCCAGTACCTTACCGTTTGCAAGCGTCACGGGTTTTCCATCATAGTTTTCGATGACCTGCGGTTTAATGTTTTTCCCTTTTAATACCGTATCCATGTGGGCGATGCAGCCAAAAGCAGGCGCATCCTCAAGTCCTTCGGTCGCGTTAAAATGCGCATAGACTATGCAATGCTTTGACACTTCTACGTCATCGGCACCAAGCTCTCTTAATTCTTTTTCCAAAAGTCCGGCAAGCTTCCACTGGCTTTCGCTGGAAGGCTGTACCTCCTCATTTAATTCATCGGACTCGGTTTCGATGGAAATGTAATTTAGAAATCGTTCTTTTACTGACATAGACTGCTCCTTTTCGTTCTGTTTTAAAAGATTATCATAATTATAACTATATCACATCGCGGCAATTCCGAACAGTGTTATAAGCAAATGTAATAACAGATCCTTCGTTTTTCGGAGCATTTTGGATTGACAAATTTTTCTGACGTTTGTATCATTAAAAAAAAAACGGAGGTGTTATATCATGCAGGAGGTTTATGATTTTTTAAAGAAATGCGGTACTTATTATCTGGCAACCGCGGACGGTGATCAGCCAAGAGTCCGGCCGTTTGGCACCATTGATCTTTTTGAAGGGAAGCTTTATATCCAGACCGGAAAGGTAAAAGACGTATCCAGACAGCTGCAGGCCAATCCCAAGGCAGAGCTTTGCGCGTTTGCAGACGGTGTATGGGTCAGGATCGCCGGGAAACTGATCCGCGATGACAGGATCGAGCCCAAGAAACATATGCTGGAGGCGTATCCGCAGCTTCAGAATATGTATTCCGCCGAAGATGATAACACGGAGGTCCTGTATCTGGAAGATGCCACCGCAACCTTCTATTCCTTTACAGACGCTCCCAGAGAGATCAAGCTGTAAGAACCGCAGGATCCGGATCATTTGTAAGACGAAAAGGCGCATCAAAGCACTCTGATCGCAGAGCGTTCCGGTGCGCCTGTTTTTATCAGACCACAGCACTGTTTCCTTAAGAAATGCCGTTCGCTCTCTTTATGCTCAGGCATTCATTCGCTTATGCTACTTCGATCTGGCACACCTTCATGGCTGCCAGCGCATTGTCATGGCTCTCCGGTGTCACTCCCGCACAGCAGCCGGCAAGTACTTTGACCGGTACCTGCGGCAGAAATGCCTTGACTAAAAGTGCGTTTGAGATCACGCAGATATCTGTGCAAAGCCCTACCAGGGTGATCTCTTCGATCTTTTCTCTTGCATCCAGCTCCTTCAGATGCTGCCCCAGTCCGACGCTTCCAAAGGTTTCTTTATCGATCGGCTCCTCTTTCAAAAGCGCGGCGATCTCGTCCCGGATCTCCCAGCCTTTGGTGCCTTTGATGCAATGCTCTACCGGAAGGTTTTTCCCTTCCTGGGTAGTCAGATAATCCGCTTCATGGGTATCTCTGGTAGCAAGCACCAGACCGTCAAATCCGCGGATCGTATCCACTACCTTCGGAACGATCGATACAGCTTCCTTCGTCCCCAGTGCACCGTCAATAAAATCATTTTGCATGTCGATCACCAATAATACTTTCATACGCCTCTCCTTTGCCTATTGTTCTGATTTCGTGTTGTCTTCCTTTTTCTCTGCAGGATCATCCTCGGTTTCGGCTGATACCATTTTCCTGTAACAGTCCGCCAGCAATCGGTCTGCTCCGTTATAGGTACCTGCTCTGTGCAGTTCATCTGCAGCTAACGTATATTTCTCCTGCTGATACAAATCATATCCCTTCCGGTAATGCTGGGATGGAATATAATTCGTTGTCGCATAGTAGTAACCGCCGCCAAGAAGTGCCGCCCAGGCAAGAAGTCCGATCACAAGTACGCCGATCCAGGCCCCGGAGGTCTTACGGCCGTTCACAGGCACAACAGAAGGTCTTACTGCTTCCGCAGAAGCTGTGATTTTTGCGATCTCCCCTCCGGCTGCCGGTGTATCTTCCGGTACGGTTCTCTCTCTGACGGATGCTGCCGGTACCGTTTGGGTCGTCAAAACACTCTGAGCAGTTTCCGGCTCTTTTACAGCCGCCACATCCGATCCGCCGGAACTATCTTTCGAAAGATCATCTTCCTGTGTCAGAAAGATCGTCATCTCCATCTTCAGGATCGGTTTTACCGCTCCATCCTCTCTTATGGATAGAGGCACCACCTCTGTTGCATGGCTCTCAATGATCTGCGCAAACCCTTCATCCAGAACCGGGCTTAACACATCCGCCAGGTTCATCCACATGGTACCAAGCTCCTGTCCGCTCTGATCGCAGACCGAAAGTGTAAAGCGGTCAAAAAAATTGTCCGGATCCCTCAGTATCTGTAAAGGATCTCCCTCTTTTACATTCTCGATCAGGGCGGAACGGTCATTAAACTGTGTCCCCATAACCTCGATCCCGATCTTTACCCACCGGTCGCCCTTTTTATATTCGATGGAATCGCAAAGAGAAATATTCTCTTTTTCGTTCAGGATCCATTCGATAAACTGTTTTAATACATCATTTTCCATTTCGTATTCCTTATGACTGCTTCCCGGCAGTCGCATGTCATTTTTTCAATCCATGTACCCTGTTTCTTTTCTCCCGGAACAAGTGTCTGGTCTGCCCTTCCGGTCACAGATCCTTTTCCCACTTCTTTTCGTCCGCCGGCTTTATGCGCTCATCAGATACCGCTCCATCTCTACACGCATTTCCCGAAACCGCTTTATCGTCTGTGGATTCTCTGACTCAAAGTCCAGCAGCTTCCAGATAAATCCCTGTTCTCTGACCGCACGCAGGCTTTCCGGGAACATCAGTTCAAATACGAGCGAACAATGTCCCACCACATGATCTGCCGTTGTTCTTTTAATAGCGCGAAGAACTGCTTTGTGCGCATAAAAGCTTTGAAGTACCTCATCACTGACCGCCTCTTTGCGAAGCACCCCGGATGTGGTATTGTAAATCTCTTCCAGTGAAAAATCCACATTGACTCTCAGGATATCGATCTTATCCGCATCCCGTAAGATATGGCAGAATTTCTTTGTCCGCGCGTCAAGCTCATCACTGATCCGGTACAGGCTGTGCTGTCTGACCGCAGTCTCGATCAGCGTATCCTGTGTATCCTCTTTCACATAGTCGCGGATCAGTCCTTCTCCTATCACTCCGAATAAAAGATCCGCTCCCAGTCCGGCATGATCGACCGAATCGGTATCCAGAAATGTATTATAGCGCTTCAACTGTTCAAATCTGCCGATGTCATGGAGCATCCCCAAAAGCCATGCAAGATCCACATCCGCTTCATCCATCCGCTCTGCTCTGGCGATCCGGTCACAAAGCTCTGCCACACGATACGTATGTATCATCTTTAACCGGATCTTGTCATTGGTAAGATCATAATGACCGGTGTATTCCTGAAATGTCTGTTTTACCTGATCGCGATCGATTGAAATCATATTCTCTGTCCTTTTTCAAAATCTGTATAAAAATCTTTTTACACCTGTACTTCGCCGGCCAGAACCTTCTTGTAGTCTTCCAGATTCTTGCGTAAAAGCGCCGGGGTATCCAGCTCATACGGGCACTTGCTCTTACATTGTCCGCAGTTTAAGCAGGATTCTATTTTTTTCATTTCTTCCTGCCATTTATCCGTCAGCCATGCCCGGGAAGGGGCTCTTCGAAGCATCAGAGACATTCTGGCACAGTTATTGATCTCAATCCCTGCCGGACATGGCATGCAATAGCCACAGCCTCTGCAAAACTCCATGGCAAGTTCTGTTCGTTCCTTTTCCACAAACGCCGCGGTATCCGCATCATATTCCGGCGTATGCTCCATAAATGCCAGCCATTCTTCCAGCTCGGACGTCTTCTGGATCCCCCAGATGGGAAGTACATTGTCAAACTGTGTCATAAAAGCCATTGCCGCCTTTGCATCACGGATCAGTCCTCCGGCAAGCCCTTTCATGGCAATGAAACCCACATTCTCCTTCTCGCATTCCTTTACCAGTGCAAGCTCTTTTTCACCGGAAAGATAACTGAACGGAAACTGCATGGTCTCATACAGTCCGGAACGCACACTTTCCATCGCCACTTCGATCTTGTGGGCGGTGATCCCGATATGACGGATCTTTCCCTGCTTTCTGGCTTCCAGCATGCATTCATACATACCGGTGCCGTCCCCCGGGCGATAACACTGGTTTACACAATGAAACTGATACAGATCTATGTGATCGGTCCTGAGATTATGCAAAGAGGTATCCAGCTGTTCCAGAAACTCTTCCGGCGTCTTCGCCATGGTCTTCGATGCGATATAGATCTCATCCCGCATCCCTTCAAATGCCTCGCCCAGCTTTTCTTCACTGTCACTGTAGGCTCTGGCTGTGTCAAAAAAGCGCATGCCTCCCTCATAGGCTCTGTGAAGGAGTTTCACTGCTTCCTCCGTGGAAACCCTCTGAATGGGCAATGCTCCAAACGCATTCTGAACAGTCGTGATCCCTGTTTTCCCTAATGTGATCATCTTCATAGGCAATCCTCGTTTCTCTTATTATTTTCCCTCACAGACCGCAGCCCATGCTGAACGTGATGTTATCTATCTGTTTTTATCTTTATCTCTCCAAACAGCTGTACGCTTACATCCGCTTAGACAGTAACGTTACAGGTCATGAGCATATCCACTTCTCCATTATAGCGGAAATAGCGTGAAAAGCAACCGCTTCTTGCGGGTTTTCTTTGTCTGTGCTACAATCTTAATCTGAAAAAACGTTTCGAAAAAGCAAGCAGAAAAGTCCGTAAATCCATCTAGGGCTTTTTTCAGAAAAGAGGTATTTATGCGCAAACTGGAACAATTACTGTATGATACTGACCATAAAAGCTATCCGGCTTACAAATCTTTAAAAGGAAGGTATCAGTTTTCGGACTACCTTCTTTCCATTGACCATGTACAGGGAGATCCCTTTGCAGCACCTTCTTCCTTAAGCATTCATATGAAGGCGTCAAGCCATGGCCTGCCAAAAGAATACTATGAAACAAAGCACCGCCGTATCATGCTGCAGGATTATCTGCTCCGCAGGTTTCATGAAGCACTGGGCAGATACGATCATCGCGCAAAAGGTTCCGGCAAAAGCGGAACCCTGTCTGTCAGCGCCGCTCATCAGGAAGTCCTGGAACGCTCTGCCCTGACGATCCGGCCGGAGAGCGGACTGTTGATCTTACGTTTCTCGGCCGGTTTTCCGGCGGCAGGGCGCACCACTCTCTCCATGGAATTAAAGAAAATGTTGTTGGAATATGTACCGGACTGTGTCAGCAAAAGCCTGAAATACGCGGCCTTG
Organism: Lachnospiraceae bacterium; assembly: GCA_015056815.1. Taxonomy (GTDB): domain Bacteria; phylum Bacillota; class Clostridia; order Lachnospirales; family Lachnospiraceae; genus SIG333. Next base: position 64,715 of record SVFN01000010.1, read on the forward strand.
AACAAACGGGATCTGGAAAAATGGATCTCTCTTTCCGATGACCAGCAAAGGATCAGGGATCAGCTTCCCGAAAACGGTCTGATCGCTTTTGTGGCAGACGGTGCCATTCTTCCGCGTAAAAGCGGCATCGATGACAGGCCCATGTCAGGGGCGGTTGCTTTTGAAAGTCCCGAAAAAGACCGCGTGACGCTTTCCCTTTCCAACGGACGTTCCCTTTCCGGGCTTGGCATCAAAAAGGGGATCACCCTGATCGTTGGTGGCGGCTACCACGGGAAATCCACTTTGTTAAAAGCACTGGAACGCGGTGTTTACAACCATATCCCCGGCGACGGACGGGAATATGTCATCACAGAGGATACTGCCATGAAGATCCGTTCCGAGGACGGACGCAGCGTCAAGCAGCTTGACATCAGTGCATTTATCCGTAATCTCCCCAATGGAAAAGATACCGTATGTTTTTCCACCGAGGATGCCAGCGGCAGTACTTCGCAGGCTGCCAACACCGTAGAAGCCGTACTTTCCGGCAGCAGGACACTTTTGATCGATGAGGATACCAGTGCCACCAATTTCATGGTCCGTGATGCCCTGATGCAGCAGGTCATCCACCCGAATCAGGAGCCGATCATTCCGTTTTTGGGGCGCATGCGCCAGATGTATGACGAATTTGGGGTTTCCACGATCCTCGTGGCCGGAAGTTCCGGAGCGTTCTTTTCTGTTTCGGATACGATCCTGCAAATGAAAGAATATCATCCGTATGATATTACTGTGGAAGCGAAGGAGGCCGCCGCAAAGGAAATCTCAGCCATAGAATTTCCGGGTATTTTAGCGAAATGGACCGACAGACGGGTCGCTTTGGCCAACCGCAAAGTAACGGAAAGCCGTAAAGTCAAAGTGCGCGGCAACGGAACCGACAGCGTCAGCCTGAATCATGAGTCGGTAGAGCTTCGCTTTGTGGAGCAGCTTGTGGATCAGGAGCAGACCAATCTGTTGGGTGCTATGCTCCGCTGTCTGGAGGAAAACTATTTTGACGGCAGAAGCACCCTGCCGCAGTGTCTCGAACGTATTTATCAAACACTTATGGTTGATGGCTTTGATGCAGTCTGTGCTTCCTGCGTCCCCGGCAATCTCGCCATGGTACGTCCGCAGGAGCTGTGGGCTATGGTCAATCGCTATCGCGGATTTCTGGTAAAATAATGTTACTGTTCACAGACAAAGGCAGTCTTTGTCTGCTGTATGCCTGTTATCATTCACAGCCGAAATGCACATGTACGGCTTGATAAATCATCGCCGCTATTGGATTCTGCCCATCGAGAAGCGATTTTATTTTATATGGAAAAAACCGTTCCTTTTACAAAACGGGGTTGCCCTTCCCGGACAACCCCGTTTTCAGATATTGTTTCTTATTCTTTCTCTTTAATCTCACTATGCAGTGACTGCAATGACCGGATCTCTCCAGCGGCATGGCTCTTGACATAAGCGATGCCTTCTGCGGCCGCTCTTGCGGCTGCGATCGTGGTCATATAAGGCGTCTTGGTCTTGACAGCCGCCTTTCTGAGATAGCTGTCATCATTGACATCATCTTTTCCGACCGGAGAATTGACGATCAGATCGATCTGACCGTTCGTGATCACATCCAGCACATTAGGACGTCCGCCTTCGTGGCGCTTCGGAAGCTTCGTCACAGGAATCCCTGCTTCACTGAGCAGATCACCGGTTCCGGATGTGGCAACAATCTTAAAGCCGTCCTCATGGAACTTTTTCGCCACTTCCACAACTTCTGCCTTATCCTTACGGTTGACAGAGATCAACACCGTACCGGATAACGGCAGCTTGGACTGTACACCTTCCTGCGCTTTTAAGAATGCCTCTCCGTAAGATCTGGAAAGCCCCAGTACCTCACCTGTAGAACGCATTTCCGGTCCTAAGATCGGATCCACCTCCTGGAACATATTGAACGGGAAGGCCGCCTCTTTTACACCATAATACGGAATATCCTGCTCCTTGAGTGCCGGGACAGGTGAAGGTCTTCCGGTCAGCTCACTGGTAATGATGTCTGTTGCTAACGGTACCATACGGATATTACATACCTTGGAAACAAGCGGCACGGTTCGGGACGCACGCGGATTGGCCTCCAGCACATAGACCTTACCATTCTCGATCGCATACTGCATATTCATCAGACCCTTAACATGCATCTCTTCCGCGATCTTTCTCGTATACTCTTTAATCGTCTCCACATTCTCAGGCGAGATGTGAACAGAGGGAATGATACATGCACTGTCACCGGAATGAACGCCTGCAAGCTCGATATGCTCCATAACTGCCGGAACAAATGCATGGGTACCATCACTGATCGCATCGGACTCACATTCCAGGGCATGATTTAAGAAGCGGTCGATCAAAATCGGTCGATCCGGCGTCACGCCGACGGCTGCTTTCATATAATCTGCCATCGCTTCGTCATCATAAACCACTTCCATGCCGCGTCCGCCAAGTACATAAGAAGGGCGTACCATAACCGGATAGCCGATCTCATTTGCGATCTTTGTCGCTTCCTCTACCGTTGTCGCCATTCCCGACTCCGGCATCGGAATGTTAAGTTTATCCATCATCGCCCTGAACTGGTCTCTGTCTTCTGCCAGATCGATAACGGAAGGAGAAGTGCCAAGGATCTTCACCCCGTTCTTCTCAAGATCTGCCGCAAGATTTAGCGGAGTCTGCCCGCCAAACTGTGCGATCACGCCAAGCGGCTTTTCTTTCTTGTAAATGCTCAACACGTCTTCCAGTGTCAGCGGCTCAAAATACAGTTTATCGGAAGTGTCATAGTCTGTGGAAACCGTCTCCGGATTACAGTTGACGATGATCGTCTCAAATCCGAGCTTCTTAAGGGCTAAAGCTGCATGCACACAACAATAATCAAACTCGATTCCCTGTCCGATACGGTTCGGCCCTCCGCCCAAGATCATGATCTTCTTATTGTCGGAAGCCTCACTCTTATCCTCGGCATTGTAAGTAGAGTAATAATACGCGCTGTCCTGTGTCCCGGAAACATGCACGCCTTCCCACGCTTCCTCCACGCCAAGGCTGATCCGTTTTTCCCTGACCTGTGCCTCATCAATGCCTAAAAGCTGGCTGATATATTTATCGGAAAATCCGTCTTTCTTCGCCCGGATCAAAAGCTCGTCTGCCGGAAGGGAGCCTTTGAATTGCAAAAGCTCTTCTTCTTCCTCCACCAGCTCTTTCATCTGCTCAATGAAATAGTGTTTTACCTTTGTGATCTCAAAGATCTCATCCGGTGTCGCACCTTTACGGAGTGCCTCATACATCACAAAATGGCGTTCTGAGGAAGGGGTCTTTAAAAGTTTTAACAGTTCTTCTTTGGAGAGGGTGTCAAAATTTTTGGCATGTCCCAATCCGTAACGCCCTGTTTCCAGACTGCGGATCGCCTTCTGGAATGCCTCCTTGTAGGTCTTGCCGATACTCATGACTTCACCGACTGCGCGCATCTGGGTACCCAGCTTGTCCTCTACGCCTTTAAACTTCTCAAATGCCCATCTTGCAAATTTGATCACCACATAATCGCCGTCCGGCACATATTTATCCAGTGTCCCGTATTTGCCGCAGGGAATATCCTTTAAGGTAAGCCCTGTTGCCAGCATCGCGGAAACCAGCGCGATCGGGAAGCCCGTTGCCTTGGACGCAAGTGCCGAAGAACGTGAGGTACGGGGATTGATCTCAATGACAATGATACGATCGCTCACAGGATCATGGGCAAACTGTACGTTTGTACCGCCAATGACCTGAACCTTGTCAACAATCTTGTAAGCCTGCTCCTGTAAACGTTTCTGACACTCCTCGGAAATCGTTAACATCGGCGCAGAACAGAAGGAATCTCCGGTATGGACACCGAGAGGATCGATATTCTCGATAAAACATACGGTGATCATGTTGCCCTCACAGTCACGGACAACTTCAAGCTCTAATTCTTCCCAGCCGAGAACAGATTCTTCTACCAGTACCTGTCCCACCAGACTGGCCTGCAGGCCTCTGGCGCAAACGGTCTTTAACTCTTCTTTATTATAAACAAGTCCACCGCCGGCTCCTCCCATGGTGTACGCAGGACGTAAAACCACCGGATATCCTAACCGATCTGCAATATCAAGTGCTTCTTCCACGGAATACGCCACTTCACTTCTGGCCATCTCGATCCCGAGAGAATCCATGGTCTTCTTAAACTCGATCCGGTCTTCGCCTCTCTCGATGGCATCGACCTGTACACCAATGACCTTTACCTGATACTTGTCCAGAATCCCCTCTTTGTAGAGCTCTGCACAAAGATTCAGACCGGACTGTCCGCCCAGATTGGGAAGAAGTGCATCGGGACGCTCTTTCTCGATGATCTGCTCTAAGCGTTCTACATTCAGAGGCTCGATGTAAGTCACATCGGCAGTTTCCGGATCGGTCATGATCGTCGCCGGATTGGAATTGACAAGAACGATCTCATATCCCAGCTTACGAAGCGCCTTACACGCCTGTGTACCGGAATAATCAAACTCGCATGCCTGTCCGATCACAATAGGACCGGAACCAATAATCAGTACCTTGTTAATATCTGTTCTTTTCGGCATTTTGTTCTCCTTTTTCAGATGAAGTTTTTCGTTACCATTCTCAGTTCCCTGAAAACAGTAACCGTTTTTTGCTCCACAGACTATTATAACGAAAAAATGACTGCAAACAAGATTTTTTTCAAAAAAAATGAATTTTTATTCTTTCCTGCGAAATTCGAGGATATCCCCCGGCTGACAGTCCAGGGCATCGCAGATCTTGACCAGTGTGGAGACCTTGATTGCCTTGGCCTTGCCGGTCTTTAAGATCGACATATTGGCAAGTGTGATCCCCACATGCTCCGCAAGCTCCGTCACAGACATTTTGCGTCTGGCAAGCATGACATCGATATTAAAGATTATTTCACCGTTTAATGTTTCCTTTTCCATGGTCGCCTCCTAAATCGTCAGGTCGCTCTGCTCCTGCAGATCAGCCGCAGCATCCACAAACTCCGAAAGTGTCTTTGTACAAAAGGCAAAGGCCGCGCCCACAAAGGAGACGAGCAATGCCCCGATGATCACGCTGGGGTGGCTCATATTTAAAAACAGATAGATCACATTTACGATCAGAAAAAAGATCGTATCCCCTGCCGCAAGCCGGAAGATCCATTCAAAGCTCTGTGCGTTTTGTTTGGTAAAGACCCTGTCTTTGCCGATATTGCACGCGATCCTCCAGGCAAACACCAGCACTGCATAGCAGGGAATCCCCGTTACCCACAAAAAAAACAGCCATGGGTAATAGCTGAAGGCCAGCTCCGGCACCGCATTCGCAAGCGCCTTCCCGATCAAAGGCAGTCCCGCAAAGTACATAAGAAGCCCTAAAATCCCCGTCCCTATGATAAATAATTTCATAATTCCTGCAATCGAAGTGTTTTTCATTTCATTCTCCTATGACTGATCTAAAATAGTACGATTCCGTGACCGATTGGCCGGTCACGAAATCGTACTATGTTTCACACGGTTCGTCCGGCTGTGCCGAGACGTAAAACATAATTGACTGTTTTGACAGTTTCACCATTGTCAGGATAAAATCCGGACACAAACCGACCAGTCTTTTCCATTTTAACACTGTGACACCATTCTCACAACTATAAATACGTACAAAATCCAATAACAGAGATAGTTTATCAAGCCGTAAATGCGCAGTAAATGCGCATTTCGGCTGTGAATAGCAACATTATATTCCGACCGGAGTATCACTATTTCCACTGAAGCAATTGTTCTTCCAAAACAGCAACCAGCTTCTCCAATCCCTCCTGATCCTCTTTATCAAACCGCTCTTTGATCGGACTGTCGATATCCAAAACGCCGATGATCTCTCCCTGCCGCCTGACCGGAACGACGATCTCAGACTGCGAAGCGCAGTCACAGGCGATATGGCCTTCAAACTGATGCACATCCTTCACGAGCACTGTCCTGTTTTCTTTTACCGCTGTGCCGCAGACGCCCTTCCCATAACCGATCTGCGTGCAGGCAACCTTCCCCTGAAAAGGACCAAGGATCAGCGTTTCGCCCTCTAACAGATAAAATCCTGCCCAGTTGATATCTGACAAAGTATCAAACAGTAATGCGGAAATATTCGCAAGGTTTGCGATCTTGTGCGGAACGTCTTCGATCAGTGCCGCCGCCTGACTCACCAGTAACTTATAATCTGTCTTCATATTCATCCTCCCGATTGATCATTCTGTCTTTACGCAAACATCCCCGGCTCCTATGCAGCCACTTCATCCTCCCGGATCCTTGCAGGAACACACTTCTTTATTATAGCAAAGTCTGACAAAGCGGGAATGAGTTTGAAACTCATTCCCGCCGCAAACATCTCTTAGTCTTATTTCTTTCTCGTCTCGTTATAAGCCTTTCTTGCTTCCTCTACACCTGCTTTTAATGCGACAAGTCCTGCCTTCGCAACCTCAGCACTGGTCTCTGCCAGCTCCTTGGCGATGGTCTGTGCCTTGTCGGCAGCTTCACGGAGTTTCTCCTTCGTCTCATCATCCACGAAGGATCTCTTCTCGGTCTGGGCATTGATCGCTGCCTGTGCTGCCGCCAGTTTGGCGATCGGTACCCTGAACGGTGAGCAGGATACATAGTCAAGTCCCAGCTTATGACAGAACTCAACAGAGGACGGATCACCGCCCTGTTCGCCGCAGATGCCGACATGCAGTTTGGGATTGACCGGCTTGCCAAGTCTGATCGCCATCTCCATCAGTTTGCCGACACCGTCCTGATCGATCTTTGCAAACGGATTGCTCTCCAAAATATTCGCATCATAGTACGCATCTAAGAATTTGCCGGCGTCATCACGCGAGAATCCGAAGGTCATCTGTGTCAGATCGTTGGTACCGAAGCAGAAGAAATCAGCCTCTTTTGCAAGCTCATCCGCTGTCAGGGCTGCTCTCGGGATCTCGATCATAGTACCGACCTCATAAGGGATCTTCACACCTGCTGCCGCGATCTCGGCCTCAGCGGTATCCACAACAACCTTCTTGACGAATTTCAACTCTTTCATCTCACATGCGAGCGGGATCATGATCTCAGGCTTCACTGTCCAGCTCAGATGTCTCTTCTGTACATTGATCGCAGCACGGATCACTGCCTTTGTCTGCATTCTGGCGATCTCCGGATAGGTCACTGCCAGACGGCATCCCCTGTGTCCCATCATCGGGTTAAACTCATGCAGACCGCTGATGATGTTCTGAATTGTCTTCACATCTTTATTCTGCGCCTGCGCTAACTTCTCGATATCCTCATACTCTGTCGGTACGAACTCATGAAGCGGCGGATCCAGGAAACGGATCGTGACCGGATAGCCTTCCAGTGCTTCGAACAGTCCCTCAAAGTCTCCCTGCTGATACGGTAAGATCTTCTCAAGAGCTGCTTCTCTTTCCTCAGCACTGTCAGAGCAGATCATCTCTCTGAATGCTGCAATACGGTCTTCCTCAAAGAACATATGCTCAGTACGGCAAAGACCGATACCCTCTGCGCCAAGCTCACATGCTTTTTTTGCATCTGCCGGAGTATCTGCATTGGTACGTACTTTCAGCTTACGATACTTGTCCGCCCATTTCATAACACGCTGGAACTCACCTGCGATCTTGGCATCCACCGTCGGGATCTGCCCATCATAAATGTTACCGGTCGTACCGTCGATGGAGATCCAGTCACCCTCGACAAAGGTCTTACCTGCCAGGCTAAAGCGCTTGTTCGCCTCATCCATCACAATATCGCCACAGCCGGATACACAGCAGGAACCCATTCCGCGGGCAACCACTGCAGCATGGGAAGTCATACCGCCGCGAACAGTCAGGATACCCTGTGCCACCTTCATACCGGTAATGTCTTCCGGTGAAGTCTCCAGACGTACCAGAACAACTTTTTCTCCTCTGCCAGCCCATTCCTGAGCTTCTTCTGCGGTAAAGACAATGCGTCCCGCCGCTGCTCCCGGAGATGCTCCAAGTCCTTTGCCGATCGGCGTGGAAGCCTTGAGCACTGCCTGGTCAAACTGTGGATGAAGCAGTGTGTCCAGATATCTTGCCTCGATCATGCAGAGCGCTTCCTGCTCTGTCTTCATCCCTTCATCCACCAGATCGCAGGCAATTTTTAAAGCCGCCTGTGCGGTTCTCTTGCCGTTTCGGCACTGTAACATATAGAGCTTGCCGTTTTCTACCGTAAACTCCATATCCTGCATATCATGATAGTGTTTCTCCAAAAGATCGCAGACTTCCTCGAACTGCTTATAAGCCTCCGGGAATTTCTCTGCCATCATCGCGATCGGCATCGGCGTACGTACGCCTGCCACTACATCCTCACCCTGCGCGTTCGTCAAGAATTCACCCATAAGCTTCTTCTCGCCGGTCGCCGGATCGCGGGTAAAGGCAACGCCTGTACCGGATTCCTCGTTCAGATTACCGAATACCATCGGCATGATGTTCACGGCCGTACCCCAGGAATACGGGATATCATTGTCATGACGGTAAACATTGGCACGGGGATTGTCCCAGGAGCGGAACACCGCGCGGATCGCTTCCTTGAGCTGTACCACCGGGTCAGACGGGAAGTCCTCTCCCAGCTGTTTCTTATACTCTGCTTTAAACTGCTCTGCCAGATTCTTTAAATCCTCAGCAGTCAGGTCAATATCATACGTAACACCCTTCTCCTCTTTCATCTTGTCGATCAGCTCTTCAAAGTATTTCTTGCCGACCTCCATAACGACATCGGAGAACATCTGAATAAATCTTCTGTAAGAATCATAGACAAAGCGTTCGAACTTCGGATCCGGATTGCCTTTGATCATTGCTTCCACCACTTCGTCATTCAGTCCCAGATTCAGGATGGTATCCATCATGCCGGGCATGGAAGCTCTGGAACCGGAACGCACGGAAACCAGAAGCGGATTATTCAAGTCTCCGAATTTCTTGCCATTCAATTCCTCCATCTTGGACACATACTCCAGGATCTGCCCCATAATCTCGTCATTGATCAGGCGTCCATCCTCATAATACTGCGTACACGCTTCTGTCGTGATCGTAAATCCCTGCGGAACCGGCAGACCGATATTGGTCATCTCCGCCAGATTTGCCCCCTTTCCCCCAAGAAGCTCGCGCATCTTTGCGTCACCTTCCGTGAACAGGTAAACCCATTTCTTACCCATTTTTGTTCCTCCTCTCTAGACTCTCTAAGCCAAAAGAGCTGACGATAACGCCACTCTTTCATTATGGTAACTATTCAGAACAAGCTCGAAATGTATAACATTTCTCGCTTTTGGGGATTTATCCAATGCATATATTTATGGAACACGCTGTTTACATGCGAACATGACACAGCATATTTCATGAATCTATGCGCTGTTCTGAATAGATAAAAAAATTATAGCAGATTACTCATCTCTTTTCACTATCTAATTTCTAATTTTATCCTTTTTATTGTAAATTTATAACCATTTCCGGCGAATAAAGAAAATGTCATACTTATCCCCATTATTTCATACAAAAGAAACGCTTTTATCACGAATCGTTACGTCAAATTTCCGAAGTTGCATCTGTCTTGTTCTTCTTTCGCATATTTTTAAAAAAATCTGACAGCATCCTGCTGCACTCCTTCTCCAAAACGGCTTTTTCCACAATGACCTGATGGTTAAACGCATCCATTTGCAGCAGATTGATCACGGAGCCCGCACATCCGGATTTCGGACTCATGCACCCGATCACCACTTCAGAGATCCTTGCCTGCACGATCGCTCCCGCGCACATCTGGCAGGGCTCCAGTGTCACATAAAGACTACACCCTTCCAGACGCCAGTCCCCCAGCTTTTTACTGGCCTTGCGGATCGCACTGATCTCCGCGTGGGACAGTGTACTCTTGTCTGTATTGCGGCGGTTATATCCCCGTGCGATCACTTTCCCATCCTTCACGATCACACAGCCAATGGGAACTTCTCCCAGTTTTGCCGCCTTTTTTGCCTGTCTGATGGCTTCTTTCATAAACCGCTCCTGCCCTGCTTTATCCGGCGTCTTATTGCGAAAGCGGGCCTTGATCTCACGTCCGGAGATCCGCTCCTTTTGTTCGTTTTGTTCTTCCTGCATTGTTTTTTCTCCGCTGAATGCTATAATGATAGTATGATATCGTGGTCAAAAGCCGATATCATTTTCCAAGTATAACACAGGAGGAATTTCTATGCAAAGCGGACTTCCCATATGCGGACTGACAAAAACGACCCTTTTGGATTATCCGGGGCATGTGGCATCCACCATATTTCTGGGCGGCTGCAATTTCCGCTGTCCTTTTTGCCATAACGGGCAGCTTGTTCTTTCTCCGCAAAGTTTCATCTCCTGTTCTGAGGACGATGTCCTTGTTCATTTAAAAAAGCGCCGCCCGATCCTTTCCGGTGTGTGCATCAGCGGCGGCGAACCCACACTTTATCCTGATCTGAAAGAACTGTTAATACAGATCAAAGGACTCGGATACCCTGTAAAGCTGGATACCAACGGCTCCAATCCCGCTTTTCTGGCAGATCTGATAAAAGCAGGGCTGATCGACTATATCGCTATGGATATCAAATCCGATCCGGATTCTTATCCTGCCGCCTGCGGATTAGCGGACAGCAGTGAAATCACTCCTACCGGCACCGTTATGGCTGTCAGACTTTCCGATCGGATCGATCAGTCCATTGATCTGATCCGCAGCTGCGGACTTTCCTACGAATTCCGCACCACTGTCGTAAAAGGGCTGCACACCAAAGAAACCTTTCAAAAGATTGGAGAATGGCTTCATGGAAGCGGTTCCTATTTTTTACAGGGCTATCTTGCTTCGGAAAACGTACTTTCTCCCGTCTTTTCCTCTTTTACAAGGGAAGAAATGGAACTCTTTGCAGACATCTGCCGCCCTCATTTTGCATCCGTTGCCATACGCGGCGTGGAGTAAGCGGTCAGGCCTTATCAGCGTGCCGGTATCCTGCAGAGGTAATAGCCGAAAGCGCCCGCTTCGATCCTCTCCTCCAGAAAATCAGCAGCGCCGGTCAGATAATCCTTCAGTTCATTCGGAGACAGGAAGCTGTTAAACCCGAACATTCCCGCCACTTTCTTTTCCCGCTCATAATAATTGCCGGGCACTCCCAGCAGTGTCGCGGTCGCGACCACATGCTTATAGTTATAAAAGCCATGCAGCAGAAAGCTGTTCTGCAAAAAAGAGGTCCATCTCTCATGGATCCTCTCCAGTTCCCTCAGATCCGTAATACAGATCTCATCCGGGATCCATTCGGGCCTTTGTATCTGCTCCGCTTCCGTTTCTTCTATCCCCTCACCCGCCTGTTCCATTCCCGTTTTCCCATCGGTCATTTCTTCTTTTTCCGGCTTTATCGTATCCGTTTCTTCCATATCCTGCTCAAAATACCCATTCTCTGCGCTTTCCTGCTCCGGCTCTCCTGCATACGGATCATCGTCCATCCGGTCCTTTGATGGCATTTCGACATAATACTCCTGTGCATATTCTGCGATGGCAAAACCGGCTTTTTCCCGTTTCTTTGCGGAAGAAAAATCCACATGGATAAGATTATCCTGCGTCTTTTCACCATATGTTAAGAGATCATCCGTATAAATACCATCCTCTGTATACTGCTTGTTCTGTGCCCGGACAAGACAGCCAAACCAGATTTCCTCCTCCCCGCTGCAGTTTTCTTCCAATACGCAGTGAAATTGCAGCTTTCCGTTTTCGAGGATAAAATCCTTTAACAAGATCTCCCGCAAAGGGCGCTTCTTCGAGGACAGATACAATGTGATCTTTGCCTCCTCCCTGCCGTTCTGGCTCCGATCCCCCAAATGAAGCTGCACTGTCCCCTTTTGTCCGCGAAAGGTTATTTTTACAAATCCTTTCATCCCGGGCTGTAACTGACGTTCTCTGGCTTCATACAAATATTTCGTCTCCGAATAATAAAACATACCGGTTCCTCCCCCGCATTTTGTCAGGACGCACTTCCCATTGTCCCATCCGCCTGTCTGCTTTTACATTATTTCCCTAACAATGTATGAAGAAACCACGTTTTTCATTCATAAAACCATCAAAAATATGGCAGAAGGGCCTTCCGGTCCTCCTGCCATATTCCGTCTCCTGCTGATACTCTGCCAAACACTGATCTGTGTTTTCCTAGGAATAGTCCTGCTTATCCAGCCAGTTCATATAATTGACCACCATCAGTGCGATCTTCAATGTCAGTGCATCATCAAACACCCTGATATCCAGCCCCGTGGTTTTCTGGAGTTTCTCCAGACGGTACAGCAGGGTATTGCGGTGCAGGTATAATTGTCGTGCCGTCTCAGAGACATTCAGACTGTTCTCCAGGAACGTATTGATGGTGATCACCGTCTCCTCATCAAATTCTTCCGGCAGCTCGCCATCGAAGATCTCCTCGATAAACATCCGGCAGAGATTGACCGGAAGCTGATAGATCAGTCTGCCGATCCCCAGTGTATTGTAGCCTGCCACCTGCTTGTCCGCGTAGAAGATCTTGCCGACATCCAGTGCCATCTTCGCTTCCTTGTAGCTCTTGGAAACATCCTTTAACTCCTGTATAATCGTTCCAAACGAAACCTGTACCTTTAGCATGGCCTCTGTATTCATCATATCCACAATGGTATTGGCGATCTGTTCTACGGTTGTATAATCATCATCTGCTTCCAACTGTTTGATCAGAATAATATATTTTTCATCCACTGCCGTGACCACATCTCCGCTCTGCGGGGAAAAAAGGCTCTTTAACATTTCCATGGCGCCGCTGTCAGCATCATACCGCGCCTCGATCAGATAGACGATCCTCGGATGTTCGATCTCTATATGCAGCTTCTTCGCACGATTATACACATCGATCAGAAGCATATTGTCCAGGATCAGATTCTGGAAGAAATTCTTCCTGTCAAAACGCTCTTTATAAGCGATCACAAGCTGTCCCAGCTCACTGGCTGCGATCTTGGCAACCATGTGTGCATGGTTGGACTCCGGACAAAGGATCACATAAGCCAGCTCTTTTTCATCATATACCTTTAAAAAATGAATCCCCCCCACGGACTGACTTTCTGCTTTGGAATCCATGAATTCCTCCACCTTTGACATGTCCTCAATGTCAAACTCCGATGTCTGCGCCACGACAGACAGTGTCGTATCGATCACTGCCAGCTCCACCTTCGTAATCGCCTTCAACTCCTGCAAACATGTCTGTATTACCTGATTAGATATCATCTCAAAAACCCCTTTCAAAACTCCCTGGCTCTTTGCGTGCGTACACTACGCAAATACGCTCGATCAGCCGGTCACGCTGCGCTGCGCATGAAACGGCAAATGCTCCACAACCCCAGTGTATCATAAATTCAACATGCTCACAATAAACAATTTCACGCAATGTCCCTTTTACATTTCCCTAATCCATGCTATAATGACGGCATGAACGAAAAAGCATTACAAACACTGGAATTTCATAAGATCATTAACAGGCTGACGGAGCATGCCACCAGCGAGCCGGGGCGTAAAAAGTGCCAGTCCTTAAAACCGATGACGGATCTTGAACAGATCGAACAGGCACAGCTTGAAACAAAGGACGCTTTGGAGCGGATCTTTAAAAAAAGCGGTATCTCCTTCGGCAATAATAAAAATGTACATTATTTATGCAAACATCTGTCCATGGGCGGTTCCATCTCCGCACAAGAGCTTTTACAGATCGCAGGACTTTTGGAAAATGCCGCCAGGGTGAAGAATTATGGCAGGAATGACAAGGAGGAATTTACCGATTCCCTGACAGAGTATTTCGAGGAACTGCAGCCTTTGACACCGGTTTCCACGGAAATCCGCCGCTGCATCCTCTCCGCAGAGGAGATCGCGGACGATGCCAGCCCGACCTTAAAGCATATCCGCCGCAGTATCTCCATCGCTGGGGAGAAGGTGCACAGCCAGCTGAACGGAATGGTGAACGGTTCCCTGCGCTCCTACTTACAGGACGCGGTGATCACCATGCGCGACGGACGTTACTGTATTCCGGTCAAGTCCGAATACAAAGGGCAGGTTCCCGGCATGATCCACGATCAGTCTGCCACAGGTTCTACCCTGTTTATCGAGCCGGCCGCCATTGTGGAATTAAACAATAAGATCCGCTCCCTGCAGGCAGAAGAAAAAGAGGAGATCGAACAGATTCTTGGCACGCTGTCCGCCATGTGTGCCGAACATGCGGAAACGATCCGCCAGAACGGTATCCTGATGACACAGCTTGATTTTATTTTTGCCAAAGCCTCTCTGGCGCTTGAACAGAATGCCACACAGCCTGTACTGAATGAAAAAGGGTTTGTCCGCATCCGTAAAGGCAGGCATCCTCTTTTGGATCCGAAGAAAGTGGTTCCCATTGACATTACATTGGGAGATACCTTTGATCAGCTCATTGTGACCGGTCCGAATACCGGCGGTAAGACCGTCTCCTTAAAAACAGTGGGGCTCTTTACCCTGATGGGGCAGTCCGGACTTCATATTCCGGCGCTGGATCAGAGTCAGTTAAGTATTTTTCAGAACGTTTTTGCCGATATCGGGGACGAGCAGAGTATTGAGCAGAGTCTCTCTACCTTCTCCTCCCATATGACGAATATCGTATCGATTTTAAAGAAAGCCAATTACCGCTCTTTGTGCCTGTTTGACGAGCTCTGTGCCGGGACAGATCCGACCGAGGGCGCGGCGCTTGCCATCGCCATTCTCTCTAAGCTCCATGATAAGGGCGTGCGCACCATGGCAACGACACATTACAGCGAGCTAAAGGTTTACGCCCTCTCCACAGAGGGAGTGGAAAATGCCTGCTGTGAGTTTAATGTTGAAACGCTCTCCCCGACCTACCGGCTGTTAATCGGTATCCCCGGCAAAAGTAACGCCTTTGCGATTTCTTCCAAGCTGGGGCTTCCGGATTCCATCATCGAAAAGGCTAAAGCCCAGATGAGCGATGAAGACACCAGCTTTGAGGATATGCTGACAGAGCTGGAAAGCAACCGTATCACCATCGAGAAGGAGCGGCTGGAGGTTTCTTCTTATAAGGAAGAGATCGAAAAATTAAAGAAGCAGTTAGAGCGGGAGCAGCAAAAGCTGCAGGATTCCAAAGACCGCATCCTCAAAGAAGCCAACGAGGAAGCCCGCGAGATTCTGCAGGAGGCCAAGCAGGTCGCGGACGAGACGATCCGCAATTTCCAGAAATACGGTACCGCCACTCCCATGAAAGACATGGAAGCACAGCGCGAAAAAGTCCGCAGGCAGATTTCCCGGAAAAACGAAAAGCTGGCATTAAAGCCGAAGGAATCCGAGAAGGGATCCTTAAAACCCGAACAGTGCAAACCCGGCGAAGCGGTCAAGGTTTTATCCATGAACCTGAAAGGAACGATTTCCTCCAAGCCGGATGCCAAAGGCTTTCTGTTCGTGCAGTGCGGTATCATCCGTTCCAAGGTGCACATCAGTGACCTGATGCTGATCCCCGAGGACGATATCAAAGCACCTGCCCTGACAAGAAGCAGTACCGGCAAGATCAAGATGAACAAATCCGCCACAGTCTCCACGGAGATCAATCTGTTGGGACTGACTGTGGACGAAGCGTTAGCGAAGCTGGACAAATATCTGGACGACGCTTATATTTCCCATCTGCCGCAGGTTCGCATCGTGCATGGCAAAGGGACGGGGGCACTCCGGAATGCAGTACACTCCCACTTAAAACGCCAGAAATATATCAAATCGTTCCGCCTGGGAGAATTCGGAGAAGGCGATGCCGGTGTGACGATCGCAGAATTCAAATAATATGTGACAAAATGAGGAGATTCTTATGGCAAACAAACAAAAAATCCTAATCGTAGATGATGACAGCAATATTGCGGAGCTGATCTCTTTGTATCTGACAAAGGAATGCTTCGAGCCGATGATCGTGGGCGATGGCGAATCAGCAGTGGAAACCTTTAAGACCTTCCAGCCGGATCTGGTTCTTCTGGATCTGATGCTTCCCGGCATGGACGGCTATCAGGTGTGCCGCGAGATCCGCACGCTTTCTTCCACCCCGATCATTATGCTCTCCGCCAAGGGAGAAGTATTTGATAAAGTTCTGGGACTTGAGCTGGGGGCTGACGATTATATGGAAAAACCCTTTGACACCAAAGAGCTGGTGGCCAGAGTAAAAGCAGTGCTTCGCCGCTACAAAACCACTCCTGCCCAGCCCGAAGCTCCGGCTGTACAGGTTAAGAAAGCAGAATACACTGACCTGGTGGTAAATCTTACCAACTACTCTGTCCTGTATAAGGGAAAAGTAGTGGATATGCCTCCCAAAGAATTGGAACTGTTATACTTTCTAGCAGCCTCTCCCAATCAGGTATTTACCAGAGAACAGCTTTTGGATCAGATCTGGGGCTATGAATATATCGGTGATACCCGTACCGTCGATGTTCATATCAAACGTCTGAGAGAAAAGATAACCGATCATGCTGAGTGGCGTATTTCTACAGTATGGGGGATCGGTTACAAATTTGAGGTGAGATAATGCGCAGAACTCTGTTTTTGAAATTCTTTCTGGCATTTATCCTGTTCAGTGTGCTGGGGCTGGCGGCAGTGACTTTTATCTCCTCTCCTCTGATGTATGAACAGGTCAAGCGGAATACGGCGCGTTCCTTCTACGAGGAGGCTTCCAAGATCTCCCAGACTTACGGTTCCGAACTGTATAACAGTGAGATTACGATCGAATCCGCTTACAATCAGTTAAACGCCCTTGCCACTTACCTGTCCGCTTCCATCCAGATCATCAATCCTTCCGGTACGGTGGTTCTGTCAACGGACGAAGTGCTGGACACCTCCAATCCGGTCGTCATTCAGAATTTTGATCCGGCGATCACAGAGGATTCCTATTATATCGTTGACCGCTTTTTCGGCACTGCTTCCGAAGAGATGTTAAGCGTCTTCTGTCCGATCACATCGGCCTACAAGATCAAGGGTTATGTGGTGATCCAGCGCCCGCTCTCCACGATCGTGGAGGAAAGCAATCGGATGATGAGCGTTCCCTATGTAACTCTCGGACTTCTGATCATTTTATCCCTGCTCTTCATCTTTTTCTTCACAGGCTTCGTATATGCGCCGCTGCGAAAGATCATCCTGGCAACAGAGCAGTATGCCGCCGGAAATATGCATTATGAATTTACTGTAAAAAGTGATGATGAGATGAGTTATCTGGCAGGTACCCTTGGCTATATGGCGGAACAGATCGCACGTTCGGAGGATACCCAGAAGAAATTCGTGGCCAATGTCTCCCACGATTTCCGTTCTCCGCTGACTTCGATCAAGGGATATCTGGAAGCTATGCTGGACGGCACGATCCCGCCGGAAATGTATGAAAAATATCTGACGATCGTCTTAAATGAGACGGAACGACTGACAAAGCTGACAAACAGCCTGTTGCAGCTGAATAACCTGAATACCAAGGGAATGACTTTGGAAAAATCCGATTTTGACATGAATCAGATCATTCATAATACTGCCGAAACCTTTGAAGGGATCTGTCAGAAAAAGCAGATCAGGATCGATCTGATCCTGACCGGGGAAAAAATGTTGGTAAATGGTGATATGTCCAAGATCCAGCAGGTATTGTATAACCTTTTGGATAATGCGATCAAATTTTCCCATCACAATTCCACGATTACGATCGAAACGAGAGTTAAGCACAATAAGCTGTTTACCTCCGTCAAAGATACAGGGATCGGGATCCCGAAGGAAAGCCTGAACCTGATCTTTGATCGTTTCTACAAAACGGACCTTTCCCGCGGAAAAGATAAAAAGGGAACAGGTCTGGGGCTTTCTATCACCAAAGAGATCATCCACTCCCACGGGGAAAACATCAATGTCATCAGCACAGAGGGTGTCGGAACGGAGTTTATCTTTACCCTTCCCATCGTGGATGACGGAGAACTGTTTTAAGCACTGCGAAGCAGTCAGTCTCCCGGATAATATAATAATGCATTTACGATCGCGGCAGCAACATTGCTGCCGCCTTTTCTTCCTCTTGCGACGATAAAAGGCACCCCGGCCGTCATGATCAGTTCTTTCGCTTCCACCACATTGACAAAGCCGACCGGAACCCCTATGATCAGCTTTGGCTGTATTTGTTGTTCCTGTATCAGTTCATAAAGCCTGATCAATGCTGTCGGAGCATTACCGATCGCAAAGATCAGAGGTTCCCGGATCTTTGCCGCCTTTTCCATACTGACACTGGCTCTGGTAACCCCGCGCGCCTTCGCCTCCGCCGCCACATCTTCTTCCGCCATAAAACAGGATACCTGTCCACCGTATTTTAATAGCGTCGTTTTATTAATCCCCGCCTTTGCCATATTCGTATCGGTCACAATATGACAGCCTCCGCGCAGAGTCTTAAGTGCATGCTCCACAACGTTTTCCGAAAACACCAGATTGTCCGCATAGTCAAAATCCGCTGTGGTATGTATGACCCTTTTTATGATAGGCGCAAGTGTTTCGTCGATCGGGTGAGGCAGTTCCTTTTCGATCATAGCCATACTCAACGCCTCTATCTCTGCCGGTTTTACTGCCCGAAAATTGTATTTTTGCTGATTCATCCTGTCTTATTCTCTCTTTCGCTTCTCACAATGACTTTTCATCTGCTGCTTTTTCAACAGATGCCATTTCCATCCATATCGCCCGGCAAACGACGGTTCCCGACACCGGTCAAAACTTCCCTCAAATTCCAAAGAAGCACCTCGTTCTCCTCATGTCTTCGGATCGCTGTGCGGTAATAACACAGCCCTTTTGGCGCATCTTCCAGCCCCCTGAAATTACTGCAGTCGCGGATCAGGATTCCTCGTGAAAAAAGCTCCTCTTTCAATCCGGCCTTTCCCCGCCAGAAAAGAAAGTCCGCTTCGCCGCCGTAGATCACCGCGCCAAGTTTGCCAAGCTCTGTACGCATATATTCCCGTTCCGGAGACAAATACTCTCTTGTATCCTGTTCGTATCTCTCATCGCCCAACGCCAGTATACCCGCCTGCTGTGCAATGGAAGACACATTCCAGTCCGGCAGAAACATCCGGATCTTCTCCGTCCGGTCTATTCCAAATCCCATCAGATATCCCAGACGCAGTCCCGGCATAGCATAGAATTTAGTAAATGCTTTCAGGATCAGGAGGGCAGGGCTTTTCTCTTCTCCGATATCTGTCAGATAAGTTCCCGCACTCCGTTTCTCCTGTCCTTCCACAAAGGGAAGGAAACACTCATCCACTAAAACAGTGCTTTTTAACTGACCGGCAAGTTCCAGAATCCGCTTCATAAGCAATGGCGGTATGCATTCTCCCGTCGGATTGGCAGGATTGCAAAGCACGATCATTTCCGGCTTCTCTTCCTGCAGCTGTACCAGAATGTTCGCCCGCGTCCTGCCCCGGTCCTCTTCCCTCCCCGATGCAAAAGCAGCCGGAGCCGTCCGGCTTGCGTCTGGCGGAAATGCTGTTTTATCCAGAATCTCCTTCATGCGGTCGTGATAGTGAACACGGCTCCCATGTCGGACTGCCGCCTGCTCATATTCCGAAAAGGCAGGAACACTCAAGAGAACCGACTTTGGTTTTAATGCGGCAAAGACCGCATAGATCAGCTCACTGGCCCCGTTACCACACACGATCCTTGCAGGCGGTACTTTTTCTTTCTTTGCGATCGCCTCCGTCAGCTCTGCATTGCCGTTTTGCGGATAGATCCCGGCATAATGGAGCGCCTTTTCCGATCTTAAGAAATGTTTTACGCCGGGCGGCATGCCAAGCGGATTCACATTGACCGAAAAATCATATTGTATATTCTGTCCATATATTTCACCGCCATGATGATACATGCCGTTTTTCCTCCCGTTCCCGGTGATGACCCCTGTCTTTTTTTGTTTCATCATTCTCTCCGGGTTATGTCTTCTGCCATCAAAACAGCATCCCTGACAGGATTCCGAGGAAGCAGAACAGCCACGCTAGCGTTGATGTAACGTACATCAGTCTGCCTGCCCTGTGAATATCTTCTGTTTCAATCGGTCTGACTGCATCCCCGATCGTAGGCTTCTTATGGAGTTTTCCAAAATAACTGGCATCCCCCGCAAGCCGGATCTGCAGTGCTCCGGCACATACCGATTCCGTCTGTGCGGAATTGGGACTTTTGTGATTATATCTGTCCCTTCTCCAGATGCGCCATGCATTTTTCATGCTGTAAACTGCGTTGATATCTGCCTTCCCTTCCGATTCGTTCTCTTTTTTCGCTCTTCCTTTCTGCCCGTGCGCGATCCATTCCCATGCCTGTAATATGCCGGCCGCCAGGATCATAAATACCGCAGACAGCCTCGCCGGGATAAAATTACACACATCATCCAGTTTTGCGGCAACCGTCCCAAAGTATTGATATTTCTCATTCTGATAGCCCACCATGGAGTCCATGGTATTGACCGCTTTATAAAAAAAGCCGCCGGCTGCACCGAAAAGGGCCATAAAAAGGAGCGGTGCCACCACGCCGTCCGAAGTATTTTCCGCCACCGTTTCCACCGCCGCCCGGATAACGCCCTCTGCATCAAGTGACTGTGTATCCCGCCCTACGATCATGGATACCGCCTTTCTGCCCTCCTTTAGACTGACGGAAAGTGCATCGGCCACCCGGCTGCTCTCCACCCGCAGATCCTTCATAGCCAAAAGCTGATAACACCAGAAGCTCTCCAGCAAAATCCCGGCTGCCCGGTGGAAGTGATAGGCAAAAAAGAGAAAAACAAGCGGGATCGATGTGGACACGGCGGTGACCAGAAGCACCAGAAGCAAGCCTGCCGCTCTTTCCTTTTTTTTCTCTTTCCCGCACAAGGGCAGCAGTTTTTTGGTCAGAAAGCTGATAAACGTGCCAATGGCACAGACCGGATGATACAAAAATGCCGGATCACCCAGACACAGATCCAGCAAAAATGCGGCCGCGATCACAATCAGACGTCCTGTAAGCATAGCTTTTCTCCATCCCATTCGCAAAGATAAAACGCCCCGTTATCCAGCATCCAGTCAAAATAGTTCTTCTTCTGCGTGCATAAACGGTTCATGATCGCCATGATCGTACCGCCATGAAGCACTGCTCCGACAACGGGCTCCTTCCAAGGCTCTTCTTCAGAGGCTCCCGCTTTATCCGGCAATGCTGTCCGTCCTCTCATATTTTTTGTCTCTATGATCTTGAGCGCCTCCTGAAAACTCAGGACGCATCGCTTCTCAAAATCCTTTAGCCGTTCTCCATCCGGAAAATCGCGAAAGCCGCCCGCATCGAGATATTCCTGATATGCCGGATCTCCGTTTAGCTCCTCATAGTTTTTGTATTCAAACTGTCCAAAGTCCATCTCACGCAGATCCTCTTTTATCAGCGCTGTCTGCACCGCTTCCCTGCCAAACAGGATCTCGGCAGTCTGCCTGCAGCGAAGCATCGGGCTTAAGATCAGCCGGTCAATCACAGGATAGCTTCCCGCAGCGGCCTTTTTTGCGAGCTCCTTCCTGCCGGTTTCACTCAGGGCTTCATCCGTTCTTCCCACATATCTTTTTTCCAGATTGCCCGGCGTTTTACCGTGGCGGATCAATACTACTTTCATCATTCTTTCATCCTTATAAATTCCTGCACATTATCATAATCAATCAGTCTGTAATCCACATACTCTGCCCGGTTGAATGCCTTAGCAGAATCATCTCCCTGCGAAGCCAGATTGTAGGCAAGCTGCATGATCCGCTCCGCCTGTCCCTTCGCATCGTTATAAACCGTGCCTCCCAGCTTCTTGAGCTTGATCATTTCGAGTGCTTCGCTCATACCATCAACCCCTACGATCAGCGGAAGCTCTGCGCCCAGACTGTTTATGGCATCCAAAGCACCCAATGCCATATCATCATTATTGGCGATCACCATTTCAATCCCGGATGGATATTTCTCCAGAAGCTGTTTCATCTTGCTCTCCGCCTGATTGCGATTCCAGTTGGCAATCTCATCACCAAGCTTTTCAATGGAGAATCCTGCCTGCTGGATCTGTTCAATGGAAACCTGCGTCCGGATCAGGGCATCCTGATGACCGGTCTCGCCTTCCAGGATCACATACTGTATTACCCCGTCCTCACTTCTGTCCACCCGCTTAAATCCGCCATTTTCTCCCAGCGTATCAATGACAAGCTCTGCCTGCAGAAGCCCGGACTGCTCCGCATTGGCTCCGACATAATACAGCTTATCCCATCTGGCAAGATCTTCCGCAACGGGTTCTCTGTTAAAAAAGATCACCGGAACATTTGCATTCTTGGCCTTATCTATGATCACACTGGCATCCGTACGGTCTACCAGATTGACACAGACGGCATCATATCCCTTATCCATAAATCTGGCCACCTGATCATTCTGTACCAGCTGACTCCCTCCGGCGCTTACAACATCCAGAAGGATCGCATCCTGCGATTCCTTTTCCTTCTCCTTGGCCCACTCATCCATACCGGCAACAATGTCGGATACAAAAGCCTCGTATCCATCATGAATGCTTACACCGATACGCAAGCTGTTTTGTTTGTACCGGTGCTTCTGCTGTGTCAGATTTTCACACCCGGACAGCGTCATCAGCATAAGCGCCAGGCACAAAAAAACGATTCCTGCTTTTTTCATTTTCCTTATCTCCCGGATCTTCCTGCCGTATATCCCGGCTTTCGCTCAACGGACATGAGGGAAGATCAGTTTTTGATATTTGTCATCATACATATTGTTATGATTTACCTTCTCAAATCGCACACTCTTTTGCTCATTCCGGTTCTGCCGTCCGGATCGTTTCTCCTGCTGCAGGATGTCCTGAAGTGCAAGATAGCCCGCACTGAACTCATCCTGAAAGATTAAGGACTTGATCAGCCCATTATCCAGATAGTAAACACTCTTTGCACTGTCGGCGATCCCGTAGATTTTGATATCCTTGTTCAGATTGACCGTTGCATCGAGCAGTTCCCCCATGGAACTGTTATCCAGGGCAATGACCACATCCACCGCTTCCTCCGTCAGCTTTCTTTGCAAAAAGAACTGGGACTTCGTATCCTTCTCCTGCTCATTCTTCTCCCAGGTGACAACTTCATCCGCATATTGGATATCGGAATTCAGGATCGTATCCAGCCGGTTCTTTACACTTTTCCGTTCCACATGATCCGCGATCACAGCTGCCTTGATCCAGGACTTCTCATTCGCCGCAATCGTGGCAAGAAGCGTCTCTGCCATCTCTGCGTCATCAGCCGCATACAGGTGTGCTCCTTCCTGTCTGTCCGGTCCTGTTTCCACAAATGCATAGGGAACCCTGATCGGATGCTTTTCCAAGAAGGCGCCGATCATTACGGAATCACAGGCAGCGATCAGAAGCGCGTCGGCGCCGTTTGCGATCTCACGCCGTATTAAAGAGATCTGCTCCTTCGCATCATTCTCGGAAGACATCGTGATCAGTGTCACTTCCGCATTCAGATCCTGTGCCGCCAGCTCAGCACCCTGTTTCAGATTCTCCCATCTGGAAGCATCTGAACCGTATACGATCAGAGATACCTGTCGGATCGGCTCTTTATATCCCAGAAACCAGTGATAATAGATCAGCTCAAAAATCAGGGCGACCGCCAGGATGCATACCAGGATCAGAATATTTCTATACTGCTTTTTCATGACAGCTCGCCTCCCTTCTTATACTCCTCATAGGAGATCTTCGGAAGGTGTATCCGCACTGTGGTTCCTTCGTCCAGCTCACTCTCGATCTCAAGGCCGTAATTGCCCTTAAAATACAACCGTATTCTCTGGTCGACGTTCCACAGGCCGATCCCGGAGCCCTTGCCTCTGGTCCTGCCCTTTTCTTTCAAAAGATTTTCCAGCGTTTCCGGTGGCATCCCCATACCATTGTCCGCCACCTCGATATAAATATCCCCGTCCTTTTCATACCCCTTTACCATAATCGTGGAGTCCTCATCCAGGGCTCCATAATAAATGGCATTCTCAATGAGGGGCTGGATGATGAGCTTGATCGTACAGCACTCCTCGATCGCGGGATCCACTTCAATGCCGGAAGTAAATTTATTTTTGTAGCGCACCTTCTGTATGTTCAGATAATTCGTCGCATGAACGATCTCATCATGGATCGTGATGATATTATTCCCCTTGCTTAAGCTGATACGAAACAGCGCTGCCAGAGACGTTACCATCGTAATCGCATCCTTATAGCGCTCACTCTCGACCATCCAGACTACAGAATCCAGCGTGTTATACAAAAAATGCGGATTGATCTGTGACTGCAGGGCATCCAGCTCACTTCGTCTTTTATCCCGCTGCTCCTTCACCATATCGTCCATGAGCTTGCGCATCTGTCTGACCATGGAATTGATCGTCCTGCCCAGATGCCGGATCTCATAGGAGCCCCCGATATATATATTATCCTTGTCATAATTTGACTGCTCTAACTTGCGCACACTGTCATCCAGCCTGCGCAAGGGATCCGTAACCGCAAAGGAAATATACATGTTTCCTAAAAGTACCAGAGAGATCATGATCGTCAGGATGATCAGGGTAAACATCCTGGTCCGGTTCATCCCCAGAGCCAGCTCCTTCGTCGGAGTAACACTGATGATCTTCCATCCGGTGTATCCGATGGTTTTGACGATCACCGACCGCTCCTGTCCCTTGAAGTTTTCAATGTAATCTCCATCCTCATACTGTGCCGACTTCAGATTATTCTCCTCAAAAGGCCGGCATAGATTGCCTTCTGCCGGGGATGGTAGATGATCTCACCATTGCGGTCGGTCAGATACACATAACCGCCTTTTTGCTCATTGACCTTGGCAAACATCTGTTCAATAACAGAATAATTCATGTCGATCAGCAGTACTCCCCGCAGGATATTTCCCTGTTTGGTAAGTTCAACACTCCTGCTTAAGGATACGACCCAGTCGTATCGATAATTGCTGTTTTCAAACAGATTCTGCACATGAGGCGTGGAAAAATGCGTGTTCTCGATCTTTTCCTGCGCATTCATAAACCAGTCCTGCTTTTTTAGATCCACACCGGTCTTTCTGCCCGCAACGGGTGACGCACAGATCAGCGCGCCGTCCTCCGTCACACAGGCGATACTGATCAGATTGTCTTTGTTTGCTTCATAAAGAAGATCCATTTCCTGCAGGATCGATTCTTCGTGCAGATCATTCTTTTTGATCACGGAATAGTAAAAAGAATCCGAAATCTTCATCATATTCCGTATATAGGTATTCAGATTCCAGCCAACCTGTTCCAGAATCTGCTGATCACTCTGTACGGCACTCTGCCTTGCTTTTACGTAAAACTGGGAATACATGGCAATACCCATGATCATCATGCTCGTCACCGCAATGATCGTAAAGGAAATGGAAATGATCAGCTGGATGCTGCGCTTCATGTATTTATTTTTGGCTGATTCGATCAAATGATCTATCTTTTTTTTCATACTTCTCTTTATGATCCGCTACTGTTTAGATTTTGTCTGTATTTTGCCGGCGACATACCGTACTGCTTTTTAAACACATACGAAAAATACGTCGGTTCCTCATAGCCTACCCTGCCGGCGATCACATAGCTTTTTTCTTCCGTATTTTCCAGCAGAGACACCGCTTCTTCCATGCGTACCTGTGTAAGATACGCGACAAAGTTCATACCGGTCTGTTTCTTGAAAATATTGGAAAAATAGGTTGTGCCGACTCCCAGATGAGAGCAGACTCGGTCAACCGAAAGTGTAGAGTCCGCAAAGTTTTCCCGTATGTAAGCGATCGCCTTCTCGCCAAGCAGCCTCGTACTGTCCTGTCTGTTCGTCCGGATGGCATTCATAAGCCTGCATCCCAGTTGTGTGAGCCACTCATTCATTTCGTCAAAGGAGCCAAACTGTCCGATCCGGGCAAACAGATCATCCGGCTTCTCCCATTCTCCCCCGACCTTGTACATGACCGCAAGCCGGTTTAGTTCCACAGCAAGCTCGGTACAGTTAAGCCTGAGCTGTGGCATGGATACGGACGACTTCTTCAAAAAACCTACAATATCTTCACAGGCTGCTTCAATGGTATCATTATCCCCGATCTTGATCTCTCGGATCAGCCTGCCGATCAGCTTCTCATCCAGTGTGATGACTTCACTGTCCTTCGGCTCTACATCCCCGATAAAGATTGCCTGGTCGCCCTCCAACAGCATTCGGTACATCGCCGCTTCCTTTGCTTCGGCAAAGGAGGATGCCACATCCCGGATATTGCCGTATACCTTACCGATCCCAGCTACCGTCCGAAGACCATACTGTTTGCCGCAAAGCCGGCACAGCCTGTCCATGCTGCCGATAAACCCCTTATGTGCCTGTGTGCTCTTAAGCCCTGCGATCACGACCACCGTTCCCAGGTAGTTGATACAGATAAATGCGGGCTCCTCCGCAAAAAACTCCTTCGCCATATTATTGATGGATACGCTCCGAAGCCCTGCATTGATGGGCTGTGTACCCTCATAGTCTTCGTCTTCCACCAGGATCCCGACTGCATAGAAAGCCTCATCCGTATACAGCCCCAGTTCTTTTGCATAGCCGCGGATCTGCTCTCCCGAAATCCTGCCCTCCAAAAGTCCTACCAGAAACTGCTCCTTCAAGATCGGCAGACTGTCCTGATAGAATCGTGTCAGCTCTTCGATATTATGACGTCTGTTAAAGTCATCATCCAGCCGTTCCCTGATCCGCCCGAATACCTTCGTCAGCTCATCCGAATTGATCGGCTTTAAGATGTATTCCTCCGCCTCAAGGCGGATCGCCTCCTGCGCATACTCAAACTCATCATAACCGGAGAAGATAATGATCCTTACCTGCGGCATCAGTTCCTTTAACTTTTTGCAAAACGTCAGACCGTCCATAAACGGCATCTGTATATCCGTCAGCACCACGTCCGGTGCAAACTGCTCTGCCTTTTCCAGTGCCTCCTCGCCGTTCTCTGCTTCCGCCACCACAGTATACCCAATTTCTTCCCATTTCACACATCTTGCGATGGCCTCTCTCGCATCCGGCTCATCATCCACTAACATGACTCTGTATAAATCCATACCCATATCTCCAATACCTGTCACTGACCAAATAACTGCTCTCTGGTATAATACCCTCCCTTGATCAGAACATCTTCATAATTCTCTTCATCCACCACAACCGCATTACACAGATACGACGGTACGGTCAGCACATGGTTGTCATACTGAACCGTATCATTGATCTGTGGCTCTCCCCCCTCTAACAGCGCCTGTACCATCGTGACGCATTTAGATGCCAGTATCCTCGTATCCTTGTAGATCGTCATCGTCTGCTTGTGCTGTGAGATATTCTTGACCGCCGTTTTCTCGGCATCCTGCCCCGTAATCAGCGGTAGACTGTCGCCGGCCAGTCCCTTTTTGTTGCACGCACTTAAAATACCATAGTCAAATCCGTCAAAAGACGAGCATATGATATCCAGATCTCCCGCCGGATAATACTCTCTAAAAAGCTCATTGCAGATATCCCTTGCCTTGGTCCCCGAGTATCGCAGGATACAGGTATCATCAAAATCCGTCCTTCCGGAACGGCATACTAAAGTCCCGTTCTCCAGATACGGAGCCAGAACCTCCATCACTCCGTTATATAAAAAAACAGCATTGTTATCATCCGGCGATCCCATGAAGAATTCTATGGTATAGCTTTTCCCCTGCTTCGAAGCCTCTTTCAGCTTCTTTTTATCGACAATATAATTCGCGATCTGCATCCCGATCGCCTTATTGTCAAATGTCGCATAATAAGAAACAGCATCCGTGTCCATGAGGAGACGGTCATAAGCGATCACCGCGATCCCCTTCTTTTTCGCCTGCTCCAGCACATTCACCAGCTTCGTGGAATCAATGGAGGAGATGACCAGACAGCTCACACCGTCACGGATCATGGACTCGATCTGGCTGATCTGCAGATCGATATCATCCCCGGCATATTGCAGATCCACTTCGTAACCCAGCGTTTCCAGCTTTGCCTGCATGTTCATTCCGTCGTTGATCCATCGTTCCGAAGTCTTTGTAGGCATGGAAACACCTACCCGCTTGATCTCTCCTTTGGCAGTATCTCCTTCTGCATTCTTATCTGACAGCTGACTCAGGTACTCCTCGTCTGTCTCATCCCATCCTGCATCGGATATACCGGACTGTGTTTTCGAGCAGGAAGCCGCCAGAACCATAACTCCTATTAATAAAATAACCGTGATTTTCTTTAAAGCACCCATAGCATGTATTATAACATAAAGAAACTGTCTTTTCATCCATAAAAGACAGTTTCTTCCTATTCTTCCTATTACAAGCACCGGTACCAGGAACAGACCGGCTCCGGGAAGGTCATTTATTATATACGAAAAAGAGCCCTGACAATCAGAGCTCTCTCCTATTCCATATCCTATGTATACAATTATTATGAATGCATTAACCTTTCTTACGCTTTGAAAGTACGTCCAGGGTAACAGCGCCAAGCAAAACGGCACCTTTTACGATCTTCTGAATATCTGTTGACCATCCAAACAGAGACATACCATTGTTCAGGATACCCATGATGAAGGCACCTACGACTGCTCCGACGATCGTTCCGGAACCACCGGCTACTGCTGCGCCACCAATGTAGCAGGATGCGATGGCATCCATCTCGAAACCGTCGCCGGCCTTCGGTGTAGCAGAACCGTTTCTTGCGGAAAGAACGATACCTGCGATCGCGGATAAGATACCCATGTTGACATATACCCAGAAGAACACTTTCTTGGTATCGATACCGGAAAGGTTCGCTGCCTTACGGTTGCCACCGAGTGCGTAGATCTGACGGCCTGCTACCGTCTTGGAGGTAATGAATCCATAGACGATGATCAGGATCACCATGATCAGAAGCACGAACGGAAGTCCGTTGTATCTTGCCAGTTTGTAGAAGAAGAACCAGATGATAAACAGCATAACTGCGAGCTTTAATGCGATCTGCCAAACCGGATTTACCGCAAAATTGTATTTTTTCTTGGTTCTGTAATTTTTCAGTTCTGCTAAGATCAGTACAACAGAAGCCACGATCGCCGCGATGATACTGATCAGATCCAGTGTGCCGTCTCCAAACGGAATCTTAACCGTCGGAAGGAATCCGGCTCCGATGTAGTTATAAGCATCGGGTAAGGGTCCCTTTGTCTGAGCCTGTAAAAGTGTGTAGGTAAGACCACGTCCCATAAGCATCGTAGCCAGGGTTGTTACAAAGGGAGGAATCCCCAGGTACGCAATGAAGACGCCGGCAAATACACCTGTCAGAAGTCCGACCAACAGTGCCACAAGAATTGCCACCCACATGTTCATTTTCAGGTCCATCATGATGATTCCCGCAAAGGAACCCGTTACCGCTACAACTGATCCTACGCCCAGATCGATGTTACCGGTCAGTACACAAAGCAACATACCGATCGCCAGGATCACGACATAACCATTCTGCATGATCAGGTTGTTGATATTCATGGGAGTCAGGTTGGCTCCCTTTGTTAATACTGCAAACACCAAATAGATCACGATCAGGGCAAAAAACATACCATACTGCTTCATGTCCATTTTGACAATTTTCTTATTCGTTTCCATCTTCGTCTCCCTTCCTGTTATGAGCCATGATGCTCTGCATAATCCTCTCCTGTGATACCTCTTCTTTACTGAGCTCACCGGCGATCTGGCCTTCGTTGATGACATAGATCCTGTCACAGGTTCCGATGATCTCCGGCATTTCCGAAGAAATGATTATAACGGCCTTGCCGGCCTTGGCCAACTCATTAATGACGCAATAAATCTCATATTTCGCACCTACATCGATACCTCGGGTAGGCTCATCCATGATCAGTACATCCGGTTGCGTCATCATCCATTTGGTGATGACAACCTTCTGTTGATTACCGCCGGAAAGGGCTCCGACCACCTGATTGATGGAAGGTGTCTTAACATTGATCCTCTTTCTGTAATCCTCGGAAGCCACGATCTCGTCATTCGCATTGATGACACCATGCTTCGAGAAGAAGAAAGGTCTGGCAGCGATCGTCATATTCTCCTGCACACTTCCGATCAGATTCAAACCATAAGTCTTACGATCCTCGGAAACATATGCCAGTTTGTTTTTGATCGCGTCTTTGACTGTCTTTATTTTTACTTCTTTTCCGTTAATCTTAATCGTACCCGATATCTTCTGCCCGTAATTTCTTCCGAATATGCTCATCGCAAGTTCCGTTCTTCCGGCTCCCATAAGTCCCGCAAGTCCCACAACCTCACCGGCTCTTACATGGATGTTGATATCTTTCAGCACCTGTCTGTTCTCATCGTCCGGATGGAACACGTTCCAGTTTTTGACCTCAAAGATCGTGTCTCCGATCGTAACGCCTTCTCTTACGGGATAGCGGCTGGTCATTTCACGTCCGACCATTCCCTTGATCACACGGTCTTCCGAAAAATCATCTACTCCTTTGACCAGTGTCTCGATGCTCTTACCGTCTCTGATGATCGTAACCGAATCAGACACATATTCAATCTCATTTAACTTATGGGATATGATAATGCAGGTGATCCCCTGCTTCTTCAAATCCAGCATGATATCAAGAAGTTTCTTGCTTTCTTCATCATTCAGGGCTGCTGTCGGCTCGTCTAAGATCAACAGCTCTACCTTTTTCGCCATCGCTTTGGCGATTTCGATCAACTGCTGTTTGCCGACACCCAGTGTGTTGACCGGAGCATCCACATCCTCATGCTCAAGACCCACCCTTGCGAGCACCTCCTGTGCCTTGCGTCTGGTCTGCGTCCAGTCGATCACACCCTTTGCACTCGTACGCTCATTGCCCAAAAATACATTCTCTGCAATGGAAAGCAAAGGACTTAATGCCAGTTCCTGATGTATGATAACGATCCCTTTCGCTTCTGAATCTCTCAGATTATGGAATGCGCAATGTTCCCCCTTATATATGATGTCGCCCTGATAGGTACCATGAGGATAGACACCCGACAAAACATTCATAAGCGTGGATTTGCCGGCTCCGTTCTCACCGCAAAGGGCATGGATCTCGCCCTTCTTTAACTTGATATTGACATCATCAAGAGCCTTTACCCCGAAGAACTCTTTGGTGATATGATTCATTTCCAAGATGATGTTTTCCGACATCTTTCAGCTCCTTATCCTCTTTTTGCTAAACGGGTGGCGGACTTTGCCGCCACCGCATCTGTTTTATAGTTTTATGCCCCTTATCCGGGACTTTGGAATCCTGCTATTTTATTCCGCAAGCTGCTCCTCTGTATAGTAGCCGCCGTCTACGATCACTTCTTTGTAGTTGTCCTTGTCAACCGGTACAGGATCACACAGGTAAGAAGGAACTACGATCTTACCGTTATCATACTGATCGGTATCGTTGATCTCAGGCTCAGCACCCTCTAACACTGCCTGAACCATGGTTACACACTTGGAAGCAAGAAGTCTGGTATCTTTGTAGATAGACATTGTCTGCTTGCCGGAGATGATGTGTTTCGTTGCCATAAGCTCTGCATCCTGTCCTGTGATCATCGGCCAGTTGGCATCTGTATAGCCTGCGCCCTCAAGAGCTGACATACAGCCGTAGGATAATCCGTCATATGCACATGCACAGATATCAAGATCTTCGTCTGCATAATATCTCGTAAGGATATCCTCACATCTCTTCATAGCCGTCTGCTGATCCCATCTTAAGGTGTTGTTATCGTCAAATGCGATCTGTCCGGACTTACATACCAAAGAACCGTCATCCAGATACGGCTGAATCTGCTCCATAAGTCCTGCATAAAGCATATGAGCGTTGTTATCATCCGGTGAACCCATGAACAGCTCGATGGTCTTGGGATCGGAAGGATTCAGGTCATTGTGCTGTACGATGTACTCACCGATCTTGGTACCTACGCCTTTGTTATCGAAAGTTGCGTAATAAGAAACCGCATCGGTATCCATTAACAGACGGTCATATGCGATAATCGGAATACCTGCATCTTTTGCCTGCTGCTCAACATTTACAAGAGCGCCTGAGTCGATCGCTGCGATCACCAGGCAGTTCGCACCGGAGGCGATCATGTTCTCGATCTGGGAAACCTGAGCCTGTACATCATCCTCTGCATACTGCAGATCTACGGTATAGCCAAGCTTCTCTAACTGTTCCTTCATGTTTGCACCATCGTGCATCCATCTCTCGGAAGACTGGGTAGGCATTGCAACTGCTACCTTCTTGCCGCCGCCACTGGGTGCCGGAGCTGCTTCGTCTGTCGCTGCGCCACTGTCTGCCGCTGCACTGTCCGTTGCCGGTGCAGATGTACTTGTTGATGTAGAAGCCTCTCCACAACCTGTCAGCAAAGATGCTACTACTGTTACACTCATGATAATACCCAATACTTTCTTTTTCATAAAAGAATACCTCCTGTGTTCTCGTTGCGGCTTTTTGCCGTCATTCATCTTACGATACTCAGTTTAGCAAATTTTTATAAATTTCAAATAAAAAATCCTACGCAGAAATTTAAAATTTCTACGCAGGATAGTAAATCTTATGCTGTCCGGCTCCGTGCGGTGCCGACCGGATTATTTGGTTTTCTTACTTACCGCTTTTGACCACGGACCGGTCTGACCCTTGCTGTCTACGGCACGTACTCTTACATAATATTTCTTCTTTTTCTTTAATTTGCCGCATTTATAACTGATCTTCTTTGCTTTATCTCCATCTTTCACTGCCTTTTTATAAGTCTTGGCTGCCTTAAAGGATTTTTTCTCACTTATCTGAATCTGATAAGATACAGCACCTTCCACTTTGCCCCATGTGATCTGTAACGCTGCTTTCTTCGCAGCAAGTTTCAGTGATGAAACCTGCTTCAGAGAAATTGGAGCTTCTTTCGCAGCAGATTCTTTTGGTTGAGCGGCAGATTCTTTTAACTGCGCGATCGTTTTTTCCAGTTCAGCCTTTTGATCCGCATATTCTTTTGCCAGGGAAAGCGCCTTTGCTATCGCCTTTAATCCTGACAGATCAGACTTATCAAGAAGAGACTTCTGTTCCTCACTCAATGAATCCAGGGTCTTTATCAATTCCCGGACAGTTTCATAATCCTCTGCAGTCAGTACTTCCTTGGACTTTATGGTCTCTGTCGCAGTCCTCAGCTGCTCTACAACCGGATCCTTATAGACATTCTCAAAACACAATTCCTCAAGGGTAAGTGACGTTGGGACTCCATCTTTATAGACCCTTATATCCTTATCATTGGAAGAAACTGTTTGCAGTCCCCGATCTTCTGCACTGACAGGTATTTCTATCGTATATTCGCTGGCATCATACAGAATATCCTTATCATCTCCGGGAAGCTGTCTGACATAATATCTTACCGTATTGTGATCCTTAAACTCCTTCGTCTTTTTATCCAGCAGATCCGCATAGCTTACTTCGATCGTTCCCAGTAGTCCGTTCGTATCTGATGATGAAAGCGTCTTTCGACACTCCTCGTTTCTGGTTTCATTACCATCATCCTCCAAAGAACCGGACTCTATAACGTATTCATAGGATTCATCAGCCGTCCTGCCCTTAGTATACGATCTTACTTTAACACTATATTGCAACAGAACCTCATCAGTAGCCACTGTTGTCGCTGCTTCAAGCTGCGCAACGGATTTGATTTCGTTTATCAAATTCATATCCCATTTATCTTCGATATTCCTGCCACTATTGCAAACAAGCTCCATACCGGTCTGATAGGATACGACACATTTTCCATCCACCAGGTTCACAGAATCACACACGGCCTGAAGATTATAACTCAGATCAAACCGACCGCTCAAAATACCGCTGAAAACACCGGCCAGCAAATTACCTGAACTTATATTGTTTTTTATTTCGGTCGCATCATGATTACTGTAAAAATTCAGATAGGATGTAGGCGCAACTTCGGAAAACTCTTCTTTTATCAGGCTGTCAAGCTTTTCGTCATTAAAATCTTCCCCCGCCGAATATTTTTCCATAACCTGATCTATAGCCCATTGCGGAGCACCGCCTAACTGTGCACTCCAATCCGCCATTTTGTTATTAGGGGTCGAAAGGATAACCACAACAGGATATGTTTGTCCATTGTAGGACATATCCAGTCCATATGCATAATCATTCAGCGTAAGCACTAACAACCTGTCATTATTTTTCAATTTCAGATCATCACTAAACCACTTGGCTACCATATTGGAAGCCGTGATCTCTCCGGGATCCCCCGCAAATGAAAATGCAAGTCGCATTTTTTTGTCCTGATCCAAAAGCGCTGAATTTATTTCAAGATAGTTATTCATGTTCGCAAAATCCAGATCTATAAAGTAAGTCGCGCCTGCCTTGGCTTTATAAAATATCTTATATTCTGTTTGGGAATCCCCTTCTTTGACAGTTATATCAGACCATAACCCCGACCAATTATCTACCTCCGTATAATCCTTTTTAAGCTCAATCTCATTCTGATCAAGCGTTCCGGTTATGCTATAGGAAGCACTGATATCCGATGCATCTATGATTAATGGAATTTCAAAGACAACCAGCTTAAGATTCTTATAAACCTCTGCGTTATAGTTATCCCCATTGATCTGTAAAGTCAGATGATCCGTCGTTGAAACCTGATTATTGAAAGACTCCAGATACTTCTTATCAAACGTAATCTGGGACGGCTCGGAAATCACTTTATATTTGTTATCAAAATCAAAAGCCTCATCTTTCGCTACATCAGCGATACTGTCAATCTTTTTACATTGAGAATCATTGTTTTGCAGACTTAGACCGGATGAATAATAGATGGTCTCATAATCTATATCTGCCTGATCTGTCTTCGAAGACAATATATCTCTCAATTCTGATCCTTGCGTATCAAAGTTGCAGATCAGCCTGGCAGTATGAGAACCCGCAAAGCATTCTTCGATCATTGCAAATGTATCGTTGCCATATTCTTCACTCTTTATGGAACCATTAAAAACACAATCCGATATCCTGCCATAATTCTTCCAGGCAATGCTTGCAAACCCTCTTGCTTCTACGCGAAAGTCACCATTTACCGAGCAATCGGATATCGTACCGTCTTTCGTATTATCCGCGACCAAAACGGCTGAATTATTCTGTGTATAGGTTGAATCTTTCGCGATCGTAACATGGACATTTGTAAGTTGTCCATAATTGTTTCCTATCAGGCAACCGAGATTGTCTGACTTGCTAAACTCAAAGTTCACATTTTCAAGAATGGAGGAAGAGTAAAGATCTCTGATAAAGTAACTCCCCCCGGTCATTTTCAGATCGGATATCGTATGATTCTGTCCATCGAGTATGCCCGTAAAAGACACCCCCCAATCCCAGATATAGTCTTTGGAGCCTAACATGTCAATATCATTATCCAAAACAATCTTAGGATAGTCATAGTCCGCTTTTAATGCACTGATCAGCTGATCAGCCGTTTTGACGTGATATACATTACTGTATATAGAATCCGACATACTGGCAAATTCGTTATCACCTGAAACAATGTATGAACTATCCCGTACGAATGAATCAAGCCAGTAACTGGTTTGTTCATTTTCTTGCGCTGTACAGCTTATAGGTGCTATGCTGACAGCCAGACTCACGATAAGAGTCATGATAAAAACAGTTTTCAATAGTTTTTTCATATAATACCTCCATTTTATGAATATCTTAAGCAGTTAAACTGCTAAAATAACCGGTTTATTTCTCATATTTCTATTTACGTTATCCTGATATGCGCCTTCGCCTTTTGCGTTTTATACTTTAGTGTAATTGTCACGCCGGCTCTCTTGTTCGCTTCGATCAAAATATAGGACTTGCTGATCTTTTTTATGCGAATACAGCCTTTCCTGGATACTTTCACTTTTAGTTTTTTATAATCAATAGCGGATGATTTAAATTTTATTTTTATCTTCTTACCCTTTTTAATCCTGTAAGACTTTTTTGAAAACTTTAAATAAGGCTTGCTCACCGCTGGTGAAACCTGAACGTCCCGATTCCTGCTCTCATTGCTGACAACTCCATCCTTATGAGTTTCTTCCGGGAGGCAATCTGTGTTTTTGCCGCCTGTCAGTTCACCGTTTTCCGAAACACTCGGCGGATCGTCCGGTTCATCGTCGCCTGTCAGTTCGCCGTTTCCCGAAACACTCGGCGGATCGTCCGGTTCATCGTCGCCTGTCAGTTCGCCATTTCCCGAAACACTCGGCAGGTCATTTTCTCCTGCTTCTCCATTCTCTCCGGATTCACCCGGTGGATCAATGCTGTCATTTATGCGATGAACTGACATAAGCTTGCCGCAATCATCACACATATCCACACAGTAATCCGCATAAGTCGATTGATCCAGATCATGTTCCTTCAGGTAATCAACAATGTACTCTTTTACATGAGTTACGTGATCACATACATAGCTTTTCACAGACGAATGGCTGCAATTGGTCGTAACTCTCGCAATATATTCATAGCTTTCATCCGCTATCGTGGCAGTAAGCTCATAAGTACTGACATTATCCGTGCTGCTTAGAAGCCGGCTCTTAACAGAGGCACCGTCCTTCTCCCGCATGCCTTTTAAAAAGACCTGCTTAAAATTAGTTCCCTGATAATAATCGGCATGAATATCGTTTATAAGTACTGTGGAAACATTTCCCTGCGGGTCCGTGTTTATAAAACGCTCGTAGTAATTGATATTCGGAGTAACTTCCTCAAATGTCCAGTCTGCGTCGGCTTCTCCCCCCTTATAATTAAGCGTCAGCGCATATGTATCCTCGCCTATCGTAAAGCTGCCACTGGAAGAAGTCGTATATCCCATAACAATTCCCAAAGCAGACAGATTTGTCAGGGCTTTATCAAGCTTAAATGAAAATCCTTTTGTGATACAGGCCAGCCATATATCCCCTGCGCTCGCATAGCCGGTATCCTCACCAAACTCAAAGATATAATTATTATTCTGATACGTGGAAAACCCTTTTAGATCAAGTTTCATGGAAAGCTTATCAACCTTGTCATTGCCTGCGTCCTGCGCATATATGACGGGTCGATAAAGGTTCATGCACAGACCTATGATAAGAAGGATTGCAACAAATTTGAATATAGATTTTCTGGCCATTCTGTCATCCTTTCCCGATAAAGTTCTGATTGTTACTATCCCATCCGCAATTATAAACCCTGCGGTTTAAAATCACATGATGAAAGACATAGCCTATTTATTTATAACACTATTCGATATATCAAACAAGAGCAATGTAGATTTTTAATGATGTAACGCTTGATCTGCGGGTGATAACAGCGGATTCTATTTGATCCTCTGACTGCAGCCACACACGATCCGCTCCACACTCTCCGCGCGACCTGCCAGATAGATACAGATATGTCCGGTCACCTCCCGGTAGATCCGCTCCCATGCCTGCATGGGCACGACTCCCATACCCACTTCATCGCAAAGGATGCAAAGCTGTGGATTCTTGCGGATTTTCTCTTCTAACAGTGTGATCCAGTATTCCTCCAGCTGTGTCTGCAATTCTTTGTTTGTCAGGGTTGTCGCTTCTGTCCGGGCTGTGTCTTTTCCGGTTTTCTCAAGGACGCATACCTTCTGTCTGACATCCTCCCGGATCCGCTCATGCAGACCGTTTAGGCACTCCGCCTCCGGATAGGCTCTCTTCGCATATTCCGTTTTTCCCTGAAAGGCTCCGCCTATGATCAGTCGCATCGATTCACCACTCCCACTTCCGATATTGCTATCCGTATTCATTGCCAGTCCATATATCCCTATGAGCACAGCGGCCGAATCCTGTCCTTACCCGATCTTCATGGAATATACTTCCGCCCATGCCGGTAAAAATCCGGACTGTACCGCCACCTTCTGGGACTTGATGTGCGATTCCGCCGTACCGTAAAAAGGAAGGATCCCTCTGTTTAAGATCTCTCTTTTTAAGTGTGTCACCAGGTAGGTTCCGATTCCCATACCGCGTCCGGCGTCCGTCACGTTGATCCCGATCTGCCACATCTTCCCGCAGTCCCTGCTCGCTCCCGCCATGCCAAGCACCGTCTCTCCTTTTTGTGCCGCCACCGCGATCACATCCGGGCACTCCCTGATAAAGCTTAATGCCTCCGGGAACGGATTGTCATTCCGAAACACTTCCAGATCCTTCTCTTCATACCATTTTAAAGAAATCCCTTCTGTCGGACATTTTCCGTCAAACCGCTCCACTCCGCCCGGCAGATAGAAATGATGCGCTGAGCCGATCTGATGGCCGAATTCCCGCAGCTTCTGATCCAGCTCATACATATGTGGGTACATGAGGAACCAGTAAGGAGACGCTTTGGCAAGATGTTCTTTGCACCAGTCAAGCATTTCCTCCTCGGCAGTAACCAAAAACGTATCCCCCACGCAGGCGATCCTCACAAGTGCATCATCCCCCCTAAAGATCCGTCTGCCCTGTCTGTATTCTTTCCTGGTAAAGATATGCTGCCCGCTTTTTACCTGCTCTGCTGTACAGCTATAGTCCAGTGCAAGCTGATCTGCAAACACTTCTTTTTGATCCTTCATTCCGCGTTCCTCACTATCCTGAATCGCTCCATTTGCTGCGTAATACCTTGTCGGCTTTGTGCCGGTCTTTAGTCTTTTTCATCCTGCGTAAGTGCGTTTATGGCCTGACGGATATCCTAACGGAGCGTTTTTTGTTTTATAGGAACTCCTGCTTTACCGAAATAAAAACTCCATTTCCCAATATAAGGAAATGGAGTTATGCTGGTGACCGGAATCGAACCGGTACGATGTCGCCACCACAGGATTTTAAGTCCTGCGCGTCTGCCAGTTCCGCCACACCAGCAGAAGTTGTAGAAATCTCATACAACTACTGGACGGAGGTGGATTCGAACCACCGAAGCAATTTGCAGCAGATTTACAGTCTGTCCCCTTTGGCCACTCGGGAATCCGTCCATACAAGGTCGCATCGCGACCCTGACAATACTGAATTATAACATATTCCAAACAAAATGCAAGTGTTTTGTCATCACTTTTTTACTTTTGCACTTTTACGCAACAGAGACTTTCTATTCGTCCCTGTGCTTTAACACGATCGCTGAGAACTTCGGAAGCTGCACTCTGACCTTGCCCGAAACGACATAGTACTCACCCGGCTCGGTGGTGTAGCCTTCCCCGGAGGTCTCGATCAGTCTCTGCATGACGCACTCTCTCGGAATACCACTGTCCCAGGTCGAGAATTCCTTCATGATCTCATGGTCATTATTATTGACGATCACGATACAGCGTTCTTTCAGATTAAAACGGCTATATGCGATGATATTATAATCCCCGTCCACATATTTGAGGGAACCCGTCTTTAACTCTTCATTCTCCTTGTGGATCCGGATCATTTCCCGGTGAAACTGTATTAATTCTTTATCTTCATTTCCCCATGGATACGTGCGCCTGTTATCCGGATCGGTAAAACCGCACACACCGGCTTCATCGCCATAGTAAACGGTCGGTGCTCCCGGCCAGGTCATCTGGATCACGACTGCTTCCCGCATCACAGCCTTATTCACGCCTTCATTGGCTGCCAGGGGACCTAAGTTATTCACTCGTCCGACTACATGATTGGTGCGGGTCAGGAAGCGCGAATGATCGTGATTCGACAGCTCATTCATGGCAGACTGCAACGCAGCCATGGTAAAGGCCGCCCCATGATGGTGCATCGCTCCCCAAAAGGCATCCGCATTACCCAAAAGATCCTGACGAAAGTCATCGCTGTGCTTTTGCATGCCGGTCAAAAACCAGGTGACCGGCTCCATAAACGCATCATAATTCATGACGGTATCCCATCCGCCGTTCTCGATCCACTCCTTGGGACTGCCATAATGCTCTGCCAAAACGATCGCCTCCGGATTGGCCTCCTTGACGGCACGGTTAAAGTCCTTCCAGAACTGTAAATTGAACTCATGGGAATGTCCCAGATCGGCGGCCACATCCAGCCTCCATCCATCCACATTAAAAGGCGGAGATACCCACTTCTTACCAATCTCCAACACATAGTTGTACAGATCTCTCGAGCCTTCATAATTTAACTTCGGCAGTGTATCATGTCCCCACCATCCGTCATAGGTCGGATTATACGGCCAGCGGTTGTGATCCGTAAAGGAAAAATAATCGTGGTAAGGGCTGTCGGCCGAAACGTACGCGCCCTTTTCATAGCCTTCAAAATTCTCGTAGATACACTCTCTGTCCATCCATTTATTAAAGGAACCGCAATGATTGAACACGCCATCCAAAATAACTTTCATCCCGCGCTTGTGTGCTTCCTTTACCACTTTGATGAACATCTGGTTGCTGGCTTCCAGATTGAGTTTGTTCGCTACCCGGTTGATATAACGGCTGGCATAACGGTTCTGTGTCTCCCCCGGTTTTAAAAGCTCACCCTTGTCATCGACGATCTTACCGATATGGGGATCGATATAGTCATAATCCTGAATATCATATTTATGATTGGAAGGGGATACGAACAGGGGATTAAAATAGATCACGTCGATCCCAAGCCCCTCTAAATAGTCCATCTTATCCAGAACGCCCTGAAGATCGCCACCGTAAAACTCTCTGACACCCATGGTCGCAGGATATTTGTTCCAGTCTGTCACCTGCGTCACATGTTCGCCAATGTACTGATACTCGTCGCTTAGTACATCATTGCCTGTATCACCGTTGCAGAAACGATCCACATAGATCTGGTACATCACAGCACCCTTGGCCCATTTGGGAATCGCAAGTCCGGGGATCAGCGTAAACTTGTAATAGTCCTGAATCTCCTTCGCCACACCTCGCATATCATAGTAGCAGGTCACGCGTCCCACCACGACCTCAAAATAGTACTCTACCTTCTCATCATCCAGTTGAAGCTCAAACTCGTAATAGTCAAACTGTGTATCCGTATCATATTTCATCATCAGGTGTTTTTCGTTCCTGATCACAATATAGACTCTGTCAATATTGTTCTTGCCAGCGCGGAAGCGGATCGTCACAAGGCTGTAGGGATTCGGCTCCGGCGGATCAACGTACGTAGACGTCATGTCTGTAAACAAAGCCTTCTTATTCAGAACGGGCCTCATCGAGTTCATATAAATCGGGATCTGGTCCGGTCTAAAAAAGCTGTTCATAGCATTCACCTCTTTTTCTATCACTGCTTCTATTTTACAATATGCGGGGAGTATATTCAATGAGATATTGTAACTATTCCGTTCCTATTCCGGGCAGGATCGAAATGTAAGACCGTTCATAAAGATACGCGCTATTCAGAATCATCACGAACTATTTAGGAACAGACAGAAAAAAAGACAGCCATTCGCTCTGCTGTCTTTCTTTCGAGAAGGTATTTCTTCTTATGGGGTATAGCAAAAAACTATGTAATGTATTGGGGGGGTTACAAGTAGTATAATAGCACCGGTTCGTCGATATGTCTATTTTCACATTACACAAACTTTACAAAAAAGCATGTCGTATTTTATTGAATATGCACATGTATGTTTTGGCACTGTATATAAATCGATTGGTTTTATCCATCCTTATTGTGCGTTTTTTACATGAAACCCTTATTTTATCAGCTCTCAGCGTCTCGTGATAATTACCAGTCGAAAAACCGTGACCGGGAAACAATTTCCCACGCGACGGTTCTTTTGCCTGCGGTCGTACGCTTTGTTTCCCTTCTATACGAAGGGTTCCGGCTTTCCAAAAATGCAGGATCAGCCTCTTACGAATGAACTCGTCGATTCTGAACCTGCATTTTCTCAAAACTGTAAAAAATAACTCTTTTTATACAAACAATGCTTCAAACTCATCTCTGGTGATGCGTTCCTTCTGTAACAGAAGGGCTGCGCATTTATGAAGGACCGCTTCGTTCTCCAGAATGATCTCTTTCGCTTTCTGATAGCAGTCATCGATGATGACTTTGACTTCTCGGTCAATCTCTGCTGCGATGGCCTCGCTGTGATTGCGGGTATGCGCCAAATCACGTCCGATAAAGACTTCATCATTGTTCTCATCATCATAATTGATCACGCCGATATTCTCCGACATACCGAATCTCGTCACCATCTGTCTGGCCTCTCTGGTCGCTTTCTTGATATCGCTGGAGGCGCCTGTCGTAATATCGTCAAAGATGATCTCCTCTGCGATACGGCCTCCCAGGGATACCATGATATCCTCCAGCATCCGCCCTTTCGTCCAGAACATATCATCATTCTCCGGAAGCGGCATGGTATAACCCGCAGCACCTTCCCCCGTCGGAATGATGGATACGGTATAGACCGGATTCATATGGGGCAGTACATGGAACAGGATCGCATGCCCCGCCTCATGGTAAGCTGTGATCCGTTTCTCCTCGTCAGAAATCACATGGCTCTTTTTCTCTGTGCCGATCCCGACCTTGATAAATGCTTTCTTGATATCCTCCATACGGATATAGGCTCTGTCATTGCGGGCAGCCACGATGGCTCCCTCATTCAGAAGGTTCTCCAGATCCGCCCCCGTAAAGCCTGCAGTGGTCTGCGCGATCTGTTTCAGATCCACATCATCACCGAGAGGTTTATTCTTGGCATGTACCTTCAGAATATCCTCGCGTCCGCCGATGTCCGGTCTGCTCACCGCGATCTTGCGGTCAAAACGCCCGGGGCGTAAGATTGCCGGATCCAGAATATCCACGCGATTGGTCGCCGCCATCACGATGATCCCTTCGTTTACCCCAAAGCCGTCCATCTCCACCAGAAGCTGGTTCAGTGTCTGCTCACGCTCGTCATGGCCACCGCCCATGCCGGTACCACGGCGTCTTGCCACCGCATCGATCTCATCGATAAAGATAATGCAGGGGTGATTCTTTTTGGCCTCCTCGAACAGATCCCGGACACGCGAAGCGCCCACTCCGACAAACATCTCCACAAAATCCGAACCGGAGATGGAAAAAAACGGAACATCTGCTTCCCCTGCGATTGCCTTCGCAAGTAACGTCTTACCGGTACCGGGAGGTCCCTCTAAGAGTACTCCTTTGGGAATACGTGCCCCTACTGCCGTGAATTTCGCGGGATTTTTCAGAAATTCCACGATTTCCTCCAGTTCTTCCTTCTCCTCTTTCAGTCCGGCCACATCCGTAAACTTCTTCTGGTTCTCGTCTCCCATGGTCAGTCTGGCACGGCTCTTACCGAAATTCATCATTTTGTTGCCGCCACCGCCGCCTGCTGCCTGTCCGTTCAGGAATATGATAAAGAAAAGAAGCATGACTCCCATGATGACCACCGGAAGGATATCTGTGATAAACCAGTTCTTCACCGGCACATTCCCCATGGTATAGTCAATATTCTTCTCCTGTAAACGTTTCTCCACCTGTGAGACATCGGAAACATATAAGGAAACCGATGTGCCGTCCTGCAGATAAAACTTCACCGTTCCGGTGGGTACCTCCGCGTTCTGGCTGATATGCGCCATCTCGATGTTTCCGTCTTTGTAATCTTTTTCGAACATCGACCATGTGTAGCTGATCGTATCCTTCTTCTGCATGGAAGCCCACACCATCAGAACGATCAGTAAAAGCATCAGCACAAAGTAGATGTTCCATCCCTTCGATCTGTTCAAAACTAGCTCCTTTCCCGTCTTACCTGCAGGTCAGATAATTCCCCGTTATGATTCTTCCTCAAGCTCCACGACTCCGATATACGGAAGGTTGCGGTATCTCTGATCATAGTCAAGACCATACCCGACCACGAATTTGTCCGGAATCTCAAATCCTGTATAATCAACATGCACATCCACCACTCTGCGCTCCGGCTTGTCAAGAAGCGTACAAAGTGTCATGCTCTTTGGTCCTCTCTTGCGGATCATTTCAAGCAGGTAGCTTAAGGTACGTCCGGAATCAATGATATCCTCCACCACGATCACGTTTTTGTCGTTGACCGGATCATCCAGATCTTTTACGATCTTAACCACACCGCTGGATTTGGTCTCGGATCCGTAGCTGGATACCTGCATGAAATCCAGGGTGACCGGAACTGTGATACGTTTTGCCAGCTCACACATAAAGAAACTTCCGCCTCTGAGTACACAGATCAGATGAACCTCCTGTCCCTCAAACTCTTTGCTGATCTGCTCGCCGATCTCCTGGATCCTTTTGTCAACATCCTCTTCTGAAATAAGTACACTGATCTTCTCTGCCATCTGTTTTTCCTCCTGATATAGTGATTTCCAATATTCTCTGTGTGTCTTGTGTTACCTTAAAGTAGCTGCTGATCCGGTAGCCCGTCATCCACAGCACATGGTCTTTTTGTGTTATCAACAAGATGTCATCCCGTCTGTCTCTCGGAATCTTATGATTGATCATATAAGCCTTGACCGTCTGGCGTCCGGTATCATCTATATAAAAGAAATCCCCGCTTTTGCGCGTCCGAACCGTCAGATGCCCGTTTATTTTATCATAATCAAACCATTTCGTATATGTTTTTTGCTCAATAACCGAAGTTTTTTTGTAAGGAAAGGTTCGTACTGCCAGAATACTGCCGCTTTTCATGCAAAACTCCTGCCCCGCTTCATCGATCCCATGCGGATCAAATTCCAGGGGTTCCAACACGTTTTCCTTCTTATGAGCCTCCGGCAGATACAGCCGCACACCGTCATAGGTACGCTCTGCCAGCATTCCATATACCAGATTCCTCCTGCGCCCCGTCTTAAGTCCGAACAGTCCAAGCACCTGCCCGATATGCACTGCCCCGATGTCCTTACGGCTCCCCGCCAGTTGCGCGAGTGCCCGGTGGATCAC
Organism: Lachnospiraceae bacterium; assembly: GCA_015056815.1. Taxonomy (GTDB): domain Bacteria; phylum Bacillota; class Clostridia; order Lachnospirales; family Lachnospiraceae; genus SIG333. The sequence goes on from SVFN01000010.1 coordinate 109,685, forward strand.
CGTCTTTTGCAGATACGGATGAATCTGCAAAACAGAATCCAGAATTAGTATATCCCCATTCTGACCGTTTTGATACCGCAAATGTTCCCGACACTGTCTGAGTGTCTCGTTCGCCAGAAAGTCCGAGGCTTCCAGACAGATTTCTGCCGTTTTCGCAATATGCTCCACAGATCCTTTACAGATCTTTTGTTCCAGCACCGGCAGGATCTCATGGCGCATGATATTACGTCGGTAGACCAATTCTTCATTCGTCTCATCCGTCACATAGGTAATCTGCCTTCTCTGCAAAAACGCCTCGATCTCGGCACGGTTTACGCACAAAAGCGGATGTATGATATCCCCTCTGACCGGCCGTATTCCGACAAGACCGTCCAGCCCGCAGCCTCTGCTCAAATGAAACAAAACCGTCTCTGCCTGATCCGTCTTATGATGGGCAAGCGCGATCTTATCTGCCGAAAGCTCCTTCTTTTTCTCCCCAAAAGCATTGAATCTGACGATCCGCCCCGCTTCCTCCACCGTGAGCCCTTCCTTTTTTGCAAACGCCTCCACATCAGCGCTCACCGCATAGAACGCAAGATCCAGATCCTCACAGAGTTTTTTCACAAAAAGCTCGTCCCGTTTCGCGCTTTCCCTGATCTGATGATTGACATGCACTACGCTCAGCCGAAGATCGAGTGTGCCGCAAAGATCATATAATAAAAAGAGGAGACAAACTGAGTCTGCCCCTCCCGATACTCCCACGATCACATGCTCATGAGGCTCCAGCATATGAAATTGTTTTATAAAATCACGTACTTTCGTTTCCACCCCTTTACTATATCCTGTTTGAGGCAAAAAATCAAGGTACTGCACAGATCTCCCCCACGATCACTGTCATATCGTCCCTGATCCTGCCTCCGCTTCTTTGGATCGCCTCTGTCAGAATTACCCCGGCCAAATCCTCCGTCTGTTCCTCTTGTGTGTTTTCCAGAAAATGACAAAGCGCATCTTTTTTTGTTTCCTTCTCTTCAAAACCTTCCATCACACCATCCGTCACCATCACGATCCGGTCGCCTTCATCAAAATAAAACGCTTTCTTCCTTCCCTGTTCCCCCTGCATCACGCCAAGCGGCAGACTCTGAAGCGCAAGTTTTGTCACATAATTTCCGCTTTTGAGATAAGTCGGCGCCGCTGCACACTTTACCGCCAGTCCGTCTCCGTTAAACAACTGCAAACGGCACAGATCCAAAGAAGCGGTCCTTTCTCCTCCCGCCCGCAAAAGGAGAACGTCATTGACCTGTCGGATCACATCCTGCAGAGAAAATCCCGCTTCCGACAGCTTGTCCGCAAACTCCGTCACATACGCACTGTCCTCACAGGCTTCCCTGCCGGATCCCATACCGTCTGACAGCCAGATGCCGCAGGTGCCGTCCGGATATTCCTGTACCAGATAATTGTCTCCGGACTCTTTCTCTCCTTCCTTCGTGGCTCTTGCCACTTTGTAGGAGATCCGGTATCCAAGCTTCTGTCTGCATACGACATAAACCGGTTCGTCATGGATATAGCTGACTCCTTCTCTGTCCGCCTCCATGGGTCTGTGTACGATGGTGGAAATATAGTCTGCCAGCTCCATGGCCGAAAAATAGTCTCCCGTCTTTGCATGGGCATAAACCCCTACTTCCATGCGCCCGTTCGGATATTCCTTCACATATAGCTCATCCACATACAGATCATTTTCTCTCAGTCGTTTCCATAACTGTTTACGGTATTTCTCCAACAGAGGAGACACCTGCTCAGACCGTAATGCCATCTGTTTTAAAAAAAGAGACATATCCTTCATCTGTTCCCCCAGAACCCGTCCGTTTCGCGCCTTCTGCCTGTCCTGCCACAACTGTTCCCTGTCCGGATAAAAGCGTACCTCATTCTCGCTGCCTTTATAATAATCTGCGATCTCATCCAGGATCTGTGCATAAAACAAAAGCTGCTTCTGCCCATAGTGGGATAAAAACCGCTCTTTTTTCTCCATCACCTTTTCCTCTGCCCTGCGCATGGTATTTCCTCCCTGTTATGATTTCATCATGATTGCCCTTTTCATATGAATCCCATTATACTCTTTTTTCCCGGCTTATTTTGTCAAAGGGAGATGTCGAATCGGAAGATATAAAAAAAGAGACAAAACCACAATGAACCGTAGTCTTATCTCTTTATCTTGAAAATGATCTCGTCCGGATGAACCAATCCCAGTTTCTCCTTGGCGACCTCTTCTATGTATGCATTTGTCTGTGTATATCTGCGGAGCTCCTCTAACTCTTCGGTACGTTTCTCTTCTGCTGCCTTCTGCTCTTCCAGCTCCGTGATCTTCGCCTGGTAAACATCCTGTTTCGCTTTCAGCCTGAAACTGCCAAAAGAAACCGTTGCGATGATCATCAAAACCACGAATCCCACCAAAGCCATACCGAATCTGTTCTGCCGCCGCGTCTTAAAGGTTCTGCGAGTCATAATTCTTCTCCATATCCCGATTGCGACTGATACGTTTTATTATGTTTAGTTTAACCAAATCTTTCAACTTCGTCAACTTTTTTTTAAGCAGAATCAACGGAGAAAGCAGCCAAAGAAGCACTTTTCCAACTACATCTAGTGCCTTATTTATGACAGTTGACATAAGTTCCACAAGATGTTCTCCAAAAATTTTTTTATAGATTCTGATCCCGATAAGCACCCCTGCAGCAGAATACCAGCGGAACACTCCATCATTCATATCGTACAGGCAGAAAAACATAAGAAACAGTGTTACCAGCCAGAATAGCAGATCCTCCAACGCCACCATCCCTTTATGATGCGGTATGACTCTACGTATGATCCGAACCCCATCATAAATAACCGACAGCAGTACCCCTATCGTTACCGAGGAGAGAAGGAAACGGATCTCTGCCAAGATCTGCGCACTCATCATTTAAACAGCTTTCCCAAAAAAGATTCCCCTTTTGCCGCATAACCTGCTGTATCGGAATAGATCAGGCTGTCAATCTTCCCCTCCACATCCACTTCCCCTTTTTCCAGTGAAAGCCGGTTTACATGCAGATCATTTCCCTTGATCGTCAGCATCCCCATATCGGTTTCCAAAAGCACCACCGCCAGATCAAAAGAAATCACATCCACAACTCCCCCGATCACGCAGTTACGCCGGTTGGTCAGCATGAACTTATGTACCCTTTGCTTCGAAGGATTCCCGCCGTTTGTTGAACGAAGATCTGCCATTCTTGTATTTTTGTTCCGGACATCCGGAATATTCCATTCCTCCATAAAAAAAAGCCTCCTGTATATGATTGGACGTGATAATGTTTCACACTCCAATATATTAGCAGACTTTTCCTTTTATACCTCTTTTTTGAAATGAACCCGCGTTTCTTTTACAGCATCCCGAGCTTAGAGATAGCGGAACATCTCCTTCGCTTCTTCCTTGCGGACAGTCTCCTGTATGGTCAGAACCTCCGCCTTTACCTCTTTGTTCCCAAAGCTGATCGTGATCACATCGCCTATCTTCACATCTGCCGAAGCCTTCGCCACCTTATCATTGATCATGACACGTCCCGCATCACATGCTTCATTTGCGACTGTACGGCGTTTGATCAGCCTAGATACTTTTAAATACTTGTCTAATCGCATAACATCTACCCCGTTTTCTTTTTACTTTATTGCACCGGGCAATCGGGTAATACAAAAGCCTGAAAACCTAAAAATTTTTTACATTTTTTAGAAACCTCTGGAATCCTTGTATTTTCTATGTTTATCGAGTTTTGTATATTTATTTCAAAATGTACAAAACTCGATAAAATACAAATCAAATGTGGAAAGAGTTTTGTACATTTTTTGTAACAGCCAAGTAATTATTGATGAGATTAAGAAATATATTCAAATAACTCCTTTGCTTGATCCTTCTTTGTAGTATCCTGAACATCCAATACTCTAACCTTTACAGATTTCTGTCCAAACGCAATTTCAATTACATCTCCAACTTTCACATCAACAGATGCTTTTGCGACCTTATCGTTTACCATGACACGTCCAGCATCGCAAGCTTCGTTAGCAACCGTGCGGCGCTTAATCAATCTGGAAACTTTCAAATATTTATCTAACCTCATAATATCAACCTCCTACTGTCTACGGTTGTTTCGAATTTCATTTACAAACACTTGTTCCGTATGATATAATATTCCCAATATTTAAAGACAGAAAAAAAGCACCTTTTCCTTTACTTGGCGGTTTCGGATTTAGATGCTCTAGTTTTTTGTTGCTTTTTTCAACTGAGTATATTCTAACATATACTTGACTATTTGGCAACTCTATTTTTCTGTCTTTGCCCTTATTGTCTTTATTTTTAGGAGTATGATATGCAGAAGACAGAGCGATTCTCAACCTATAGACATACTTTTGTCTATGGCAACAATCTGATTGTAACAAAGCAGTTTATTGTCCTGAATCATGCAGATGGCACACGGACATTTACTGACTTTCACAGGTATGTTGAAAATCCCAACAAAAAAATAAAAAAATTTAATGAAGATGGTAATAATCGTTTTATTTTTATCAATAAATTCTTAAACTATGCCTTTTTTACCGTTGGAATATCTTCTCTTTCCGAGCTTACTATTGATATTGGCAGGAATTTTCTTAATGCCTATGGAATGCATGAACTTCCTGATGATGACGAGTATGTTCACAGAGGAAAAAGCACAGTAGAAAAGTGCGTTAAAGCTGTTCTTGATTTCTATATCAATCTCACAAACGATAAATCCTCTGGATGTAAAATTCGGTCTGCTGATTTATACAGATATGTTACTGGAAGGGATAAATACGGAAAAGCTATTAAGAAGATGATTCCGCAGTTTGATGTAAATTTTATACCATCCTCCAAAGAGCCAATTTTTAGAGATATGCCGAACAAGGCTTTTACACTTCTTTTTGACCATATAGCAATTAACCATACAGAACTTTTAGGGCTTGTCATGCATCAGGCTTTTGCGGGACTTCGCCCATCGGAAGCCTGTAATGTAAGGCGCATAGATTCTCCACTTGGCGCAGGAATAAGAATAAGGGAAGTTAACGGAAAACTTTGTGGAGTAACCATAGACCTTAGAGATGAACTAAATCTTCGCAGTGATCTGTTATCAGTTGGCAACATCAAAAAAGAACGTATAGCAAAGGTTCCTGACATTTTTCTTTCTGCATATAAGGACACATATGAGATTTATATGGCATACATGGAAAACAAACCTTATGAGGCTGAATACGGTGCATTTTCAGTAAATAAGCAAGGTAGAGCCATTACTTATGACAGCTATTACAACAAATTTAAGGAAATTATCAAGAATGAAATGATTCCTATATATCTTAACAGTAATGATAATGAACTTGTCCTTTACGGACAAACCCTTATGGAACACTCGCTTTCTCCTCATGTATTCAGGCATTGGTTTACAGTTCAACTTGTATTATCTGGTATCAATGAGCCTGGTACTCTTATGGCTTTTCGAGGGGACACATCTCCCGAAAGCGCATTAACCTATATCAATAATAAAGGAGAACTTGAAAAGCAGTTTTCAAAGATTACGAATGAAACCTTTGATTACACTCTTTGGGCTGCTAAGAAGAAACATAATGAAGGAATTTAAAGAATTTATCAATGAAATAAATACAGATAAGCCTATCGAATCCATAATTACATTCTTTATAGACAATGAATGGTTCGGAGAAACTATCCGTAAAGAAAACGGTAAAATAATGCTCTCTGACGACCAAATAGAGCGTTTCACAAAAAATCTGAGCACTTTCCTTGATGATAATGAAGATTCTATATATGAACGCTTCAAAGATAAACTCCCTGAAACCTATAGATTATTCAATAATTTTCTATCTGAAACGAAAGTAGACAAAGAATCAAAGCATCATATTATTGATTTTATGCTCTATAGGCTCAGCAAAGAGTTATTTTTCTATACCGATAACGAAATGGAAGAACTTCTATCGGATGCCACTTTTGAACTAATAAAAGCTCACGGCGATATTCTTACATTTTTTATTGCCTGGCTTAAACTCAATCATAAGACCGTATATCAAAAGGATTATGTGCTTAACAAGCGTTACACAATGGACATTCAGAACGAGGCTTATGATTTTGATGATTATATAAAGCTTTTATATTATCTCTTCTCGGAAGAATACATTGAAGATAACGAGATGTTTAGAAAAGCCGCTGAATCAAAGAATTATACAGACACATGGCTTTATCTTGCACTTCACTTTATAAGGCCTCTTCGTATGACGGATATGGAAAGGCTCTACCATCCTACACTTCCTTATTCTTCAGAAGAAGTAATAGAAAAGATTAAAAATGATGAATTTAGTGATAATGATGCAAGATATGTTCTTTTATCAATTACGAAACGCATGAGCTGGCTTCCGCTTACGCCTAATAAAACGGCTTCTGCAAGTAATGTAACACCGATTAGCTTTGATATTCCAACATCCTGCGAAACACTTATAGGCAAACTATTTGCTCTTGCACAGGCTCACAGAAACCTTATAGGTACACCGGATGCACCCATTGTAAGAAAGGTAAGTACTTATCAGGAAATTAACAGATATATGGGTGAAGAAATAGGTGAACTGTTTCTAAATAACGATTTCAGATCTCGCTCGGCCACTAAATCTTTCTTGCAGGACATTTACATGGTTGCTGATGAAAATATCCCTGCCGATGATAGCGGATACCATGTGAAAGGATATTATCTTGCTGCCTATGTACGAAGCCACAAAGGTTCCTACGGTCATATTGCGTCTACCACTTTTGAATACTTAAAAGATGCCAAATTCAGCAAACTGACACCTGAATTTGTGGCATTTGAACTGTTAGAACGAGGAGTATTTTCTTTTATGTCCTCAATGCTACTTAAAATGGCTGTTGGAGAAAAGTTTGATGATTTATCTCCAAGAAATCAGACAAGTATTATCAAGTTAGTGGATTTGAGTCCAAAGGAAATAGAAACTGTTGTTAATACCGTAGACAAGGGAATGCTATTTGCAAAGGACACGCTTTATAGCCTTATTACCGAAGAAACGGATATTTTGATGGTACTTCACCGAATAGGATCTGGCGAAGCCTTCTCAAAGCAAAGAGAATGCTTATGCCTTATGTCTGCGTTAGAAAAGCTGTGTCCGTATGCGAATAAGCGAAACTGTGTTGGATGTAAATATGAAATCAGCACACGTTCTACACTATTCCTGCTCATAGAAGAATATAACCGTATCAGAAACCTCTATTCTTCCACAAAAGATACTCTTGAAAAGACAAAGTATAAAAAAATCCTTATAGATATTATTGCTCCTCAAATGGATGAAATGCTCTGTGCTATAAGAGAAAACTACGGAGAAGATGTTTTTTTGGATTACGAAAGGCTAATAAAGGAGAATACCTAATGAATGTAACACTTGCAGAAAACCTGTTTTCATCAAATCTTAACTTCTTAGAACTTGATTCCTTATCTGTATCTTCTGCAAAAGATCGGTTTCATGAGTTTCAGCGTGCCGGTGTCATTAAGGATAACTGCACCTTTAATGATAACAAATGGTATACGACCAATGAATACGCAAATATTGGTCTATATTTTGATTTCAACAGGTTCTCATACAGAAAGTATGAACCCATATTTAATTTGTCCTTTGAGAATTTTGTGGACTATGTAAAAGCATACTGTATATCAATCTTTGGTAAAAACGTGCTTATAAGTATTGAGAATACCCTGCTTGATATTAAACATCTTCTCAATAAGGATTATGAAGATATATGCGGAGAAATGTCGGTTTTAAGACTCTATTCAGTCAATCGTTTATCTGACTTTTTATCCTTACTTGTTACTGATGATAATGCAGATGAAATGGAACGTCTAATAAGCGCACTGGATTCCTATGCAGATATTAAATATGGCTCTAATAAAGGATTTAACCAAAGAGAACTTGCAGATTTTGATTCATATTTTAAATTTGATGACATCATAAAGGATTATTGGAACTCTGATAAATCACCGGAAGACCGATTCTTTTACTATCCTTTGTATATTTGGTGGGTTCTTACTGCTGTTATTCCTCTGCGTCCAAGAGAATTCCTTCTTACCGAGAGAGATTGTATATATAAGGATAATGACGGCAGATATAACCTTAAACTTCGAAGAAATCAACTGAAAGGTGGAGTAAATGGAGAACTTTCCTACAAAATATCAGATGCGTACCATACACAACCGATTCCTATTCCTGACTATTTGGGAAAAATCATTGAGGAATATATAAATGAAACAGATAAATACGAGCATACAGATATAGATACTCTGTTTGTAACGGATCCTCATTACAGAAAATGGGGCCAGCGTAAACACTCTGATAGCAGATTCCTCACGTACATGAATATGAACACTATACTCAAGTATTTCTACAAGGAAATCGTTCATGGAAAGTACGGCTATACCATCAGATATGACAACGAGGAAGTGGACCACGAAAATAAAGAAATCAGGTACATACATTTAGGAGATACACGACACATAGCATTTATCAATCTTATGCAGGAAGGTGCCACTCCGGTTACGGCTATGCTGCTTGGTGGACACACGAATATTGAAATGGCAAGCCACTATTATTCAAATGTCACACAGTTTATTGAATGCCAGACCTATAGACAATATAGAAAACGTATCAGCGGAGATGTTGAATACAAATTATCACATGCTGATAAGCTTCCTCCTGTGGGCGAATATAAGCTTTTATCAGACGGAGGCGTATGTTATTCGTCTGAATACCATAATGGCTCTATTTCAGACTGTATCAATGTTTCCGGTCCTAATGGAGAAATAGGATATTGTCCTGACTGTGTTTATTACAGAAAACAGGGCGTTTCCTACTTTTCCGGCGATGATATTTACAAACGCCATATCGAAGAAGACAGCAAGACTCTGTTTCTTGCCATGCAATCAGTAATGGAAGGAAAAGGCAATCCTGAAAACATAAATGAGGCAATACTTAAACTAAATTCGAGCAATTATTCCTACAAAGCTTACCTGCAGGAAAAATATGCTCATGAAGGAGAAAAAAATGGCTAGACCTAAACTAATTGAAAATGATGTTTTATTAGACTTAATAAAGAAATATTTCAATGATGAATGCCGAGGTAATATTAAAAAATTAAAGGCTTCTGAAATAGTTAAATATATCAACGCAAATGGATACCCGGATTATCCTGCAACCACATTAAGACGCACTCCTATTGCTAGGGAATATATTGAAGAACTAAAAGCTACTGCAGCCGATGAACACTATGTTACATCTGTATCTTACCAAACAATAGATGCTGCGTTATTGGTAGATTCTAATCGTTCAAGAGATACACTTATTAAAGCTATTACTGACAGGGATAACTACTATAAGATGATTGCTGATTCAGCTGCACAGACCTTTGAGCGATACAATACGCTATCAAAAAAATATGATACTGAGGTAATTGCTCACAAAGAATTAGAGGATATAGTATCCGCATTAAAAGAACTGGACTCTGAAAATAAAAAACGAATAAAAGAGCTGGAAAAAGAACTTAAAGCCTACAAATCTGTTGTTGAAACTTATGTGTACCCCGAAATTGCTAATGAATTATTAGTAAAAGAAGGTGCTATAAGACAGACAGATGAAATAATTAAAGCCAATTCGCTTGAAGATAGCATTATTACTGCTACTACTGACATCAGAAAGATTTCAAAATCAAGAAGTAAAGTTATTGAAGGATTATTCCAATTAGAGGATTAATATGGGAAAGAAAGTTTCAGATATTCCTCACATGCTTAAAATGTGGGATTTCGAATTAAATACAGATGAACCAGATAAAGTGTCTGTCCATCTTGAAGATCCGAGGCATTGGAAATGTCCTGATTGTGGGTATACTTGGACTTCTTCTGTAAAAGCACGATGCAGAAGTTCAGGCAAGTGTCCTTGCCATGAATCAAATAAGGTTATTATGAAAGGCGTCAATGATGTATTGACCATTGTAAAAGGACTTTCCGACCTACTTGATGAAGATAACGATTTTGAACTGATTCATACACAGGGAATTGATTCGTCTATACCCGTTAATCTGTACTGCAAGGAATGCGGCAGAAAATGGTCCGTAATGCTTAAGTCACAGATTAAAAAAGACGGAAACGATGGATATATTGTTTCCGGATGCCCCCATTACAATACTGTCAAACGAAAAAAGAACGAAGTTCCATTCTGTAATGAAGTAGAATCAATCTATCGCTTTTGGGATGATAATAACCCACTTAATCCATACAGAGTAAAGTCAAACTCTAACCAAAAGGCTCATTTTATATGCAGGAACTGCGGATATGATTGGGCCACAACAATTCTAGCCCAAGCCCAAGGTACTGGCAAATGTAAATGTTGTGAACTACAGCGTGTAACAAGAAAAGGCTACACAGATGTTTTTACTCTTATACCAGACTCTAGGAAATACTTTAATTTCGGTAAAAATAAGGATATTGATATTTATTCTATTCCACTTCGAAATTCGGATACTCCTATAGATTGGAAATGTCCTGATTGTGGGTACGAATGGTCTGCTCCTTTAGCTTCACGAATAAGAGGAAAAAAAGATTCTTATTCGTTTAAGGGCTGCCAGCAATGCTATTTACATAGTGTAGAACGTATTACTCCTGTTGCCTCTATACCTAAGTTAGTAAAATATTGGGATTTTAAAAAGAATAAAGGAATAGATATCAACCTTACTTCTGCTCATTCTTATGATTCTGCATTCTGGAGAGATAAAAAATGCGGATATGAATGGGAAGAAACCATTAAGGGATTTAACGGTAGAGATGATGAGTGTCCATTTTGTGCAGGAAAACAGAATGCCATAATGCTTGATAAGAACGACATCTTTACTATTTGTCCTGAATTGGCATCTATTTACGATTTTGAAACGAATGAACGCAATGGTATTGATATATGCTCTTTAACGCCTAATTCAAGGACCGAAGCCCATTTTAAGTGTAAGAAATGTGGTAATGAATGGGATTCACCTATTTCAAACAGAATTAAATTAAGAAATGGTAAGTATGTATTTGTAGATTGTCCTGAATGTAGTAACAAATCGTTTAGGAAAATTCCATATTCCGAAGAATATCCAGACCTTGCAGCCATGTACAGAAAAGACCTAAATAATGTTGAATTGGATTCTATCAGAGGTACAAATGCTATCAACTATACTTACTACCACTGGAATTGCCTTATTTGTGGTGAAACCTTTGAATCTACCTTGAGGGCAATGACACAATCACGCAGCATCCCAACAAAAGGATGTCCTTACTGTTCTCATACAAAGGTTCGCAAAGGCGAGAGCTTTGGAGATATGCATCCAGAACTTATTCGAGAATATGACACAAGCAATGAAATTGATATATTAAAAGCATTTCCTAATGGAAAAGAGTCTGTTAGATGGATATGTAAGGATTGCGGATATAAATGGGAAGCTACATTTGCTTTAAGGCATATGGGTAGCGGCAAGTGTCCTGAATGTTATAAGTTGGGAAGAAATATAAAAGAGGAGTGTTTTGCTGCTGTTTATCCAGAATATGTTGAATTATGGAGCTCTGATAATAAACGAACTCCTTATGATACATTTTACACATCAAATCTTTGGATTCATTGGAATTGTCAAAACTGCGGAAGTGTATATGGTGCTGAAATTAAAGATATGATCAATGGAGATGCCGGGTGCCCCTACTGCAGAGGTATTAAACTAAATCCCGAAACCAATTCGTTAAGGGTTCTTTATCCTAATATTGCACGAAGATGGAGCAATAATAACGCAATCGAATCAAATATGGTTCTTCCTACGGCTGGAAATCCATATAAATGGATATGTGACACTTGTCACGGAGAATATACTTCTCGTGTAAAAGATGTTGTTGCAGGTGCTGATGAATGCCCATATTGCAAGGGAACGAAAGTGTTAGCAGGGTTCAATTCATTAAAAGCAATAAATCCTGAACTAGCCAAGCAGATATCTCCTTTAAACGAGGTAGATGCAGATCATATTCTTCCTTCGAAGCAGTCCGTCCAATTATGGCGATGTCCTGACTGTGGCAGTGATTACAATGCCACTACTTTAGATATGGAGAACGGTTACACTTGTCCCTATTGTTCCGATAGAGTTGTTTTACCTGGAATAAATTCCTTAAAAGCTAAAAATCCTGAGTTAGCAAAACTAATTTCGCCTCTTAATGAAAAAGACTCTGATCATATACTACCTTCAAAACAGTCAGTACAACTGTGGAGATGCCCAGATTGTGGTGGAGATTATACCGCCACTACCTTAGATATGGAGAACGGTTACACTTGTCCCTATTGTTCCGATAGAGTTGTTTTACCTGGAATAAATTCCTTAAAAGCTAAAAATCCTGAGTTAGCAAAACTAATTTCGCCTCTTAATGAAAAAGACTCTGATCATATACTACCTTCAAAACAGTCAGTACAACTGTGGAGATGCCCAGATTGTGGTGGAGATTATACCGCCACTACCTTAGATATGGAGAACGGTTACACTTGTCCCTATTGTAATGACCGGTTACTCCTTAAAGGGTTTAATTCATTCGGTGACAAACATCCAGATTTACTTGAAGAAATGGATGGAATCGCTAATTATCTATTGCCGTATACAGAATTTGATGTTATGGATAAATCAACCAAGAAATTCTGGTGGACATGCACCAAAAACCCCAGACATAAATACCCCATGTCCCCCAATACAAGACTTATGTTCCAAAAGCGCAACCGAGAACCCTGCCTATACTGCAGAGGACAGCGCCGCAAACTAAATCGTTTTGTAAAATATGATCCTGATAAGTAAAAAAAGCAAGATTTCCGAGGTAACTGCAACAGCGCAATGAAACCATAAAAAATAAGGGCAGACTGGGTGTTTCACACTCGGATCTGTCCTTTTTCGTGCGGTTTTCTGGCTTAAAACCGTTTCAAAATCATCTTTCAGAACACGCAAAGAAGACCTTTCGGCAAGGTCTTCAGCGTAAATGCAATGGAAAAATTGTTGCGGTTAATCTGACTTTTTACCCAGAAGCTTCGGAGTCAGGATGACTTCCTCCGGCGGGATGCGCTCCAATCCGAGGAATGTGAAGAAATCCTCTGGCATATATTTCATGGCCTGCTCATAAGGGCAGCTTGCGACCATCGCTATAAAATGTGCCTGAACGGAGCAAACTCGGTATCAGTCAACATATTGCTTTTTTCAGAAAAATGGCATAAAATAAAATCATAATAGTCTTGTTTTGTTTATGTCAAGAGTGAGTGTGCGGATGAGGCTCTTGCAAGAATGGCAGAGGAAAGAAAGCGTACAAATAAGAGATGAGAAGGGATGTAAAAATATGGCGCAGATGAGCTATGGAGCACAAATGGAAACTCTTGCAAATATATTAAGCAAGAATATAGAGCAGTTCAAAAGCCTTCCGGCTGATGAAGCTAGAAAAAAAGCACATGAGGATCTTGTTAGAATTGGATTAATAGATGAAAATGAAAATTTTACGCCACCTTATGTTGCATTAATGAACGATTATGTATAGCAAAAAAACAGAATTGATATTAGGGTTTCATGGGTGCGATAAAAAAGTTAGAGATTATGTTTTAAATAGTTTCTATGATGCAGATTATCCGGCTTTGAGTGAGGCGATGCGTCACTTTAAAGAGGATGAGGAAGGAGTGATGACCGTGTGCAAAATAATTGAAGAATATGGAACAAGTGAAGTTAGGAAAGCAATGGAGCAGGTAGTAGTGAATCTGTTTCATGAAGGAGTACCTGTTTCAACGATTGCCAAATCTGCGGGGATCACTGAAGAAGAGGCATTAGAAATCAGAGATAAGGCACTTCAGCCTGTGTAAAGAAAGGAGCATTTGAATATCCCCAGCTAAGTTTGGTTGGGGATATTTTTTGTCAGATTTTATCAGAGTTACTGCAACACCTGTTTCCGTCAGAGAAAATGAAACATGGCGTTGCAGTTAGCTTGAAAATTTGCGTGCTGAATGAAAAGATGCAGGGACCGGAAAAGATTCGTCTGCTTAAAGAGAAATACCAGTTGCCGGTAACCGACGATTTTGAGAAGGAGGTGCTTGTGATGACGGCATATGCGGCGGGGTTATTAAAAAAAGGAGAAATAGAGGGAGAAATAAACGGAGAAATAAAAGGAGAATTTAAGGTAAATACCCTCAATGATTGGCTGTTTTCTCAAGACAGGGTCGAGGATATACGAAAAGCTACGAAAGATCCAGAATTCCAAAAAACTCTCTTTCGAGAGATGGAAGAATCCAGAAAAAAGGATGATTAACAAAAAGGACTTCATTTCAGGCATCAAGCCTGAGATGGAGTCTTTTTTTTGTCCTTTTTTCCTTTAAAGTTACTGCAACACCTATTTTCATCAGAGTAAATGAAACACTCTGTTGCAATTAGGTAGAAAATTTACGTTTCAGATATCATACCTGAGATGGAGTCTTTTTTGTATGTGTTTTTATCAGATTTAATGCAACACCTATTTCCGTCAAAGTAAATATTCCATAGTGTTGCAGTTAGGATGAAAATTTACGATAAGTAAAAAAAACCCTAGTCAAGAACGACTAGGGGATTTTTCTTATTAAGTTTTAAATTTTTTGGGCCCTTATAACCCATTCCCTCTCTTTAAAAAAACAAGAGGTTTTGTACATTTTTCTCAAAAAACGTTAAAAATTTTTTTTGGGTTTCAGCCTGTGGAAAACCACAGGCTTTACTTCTCAAAACAATCATTATTTAGCGTTTACTAAATCCTTTAATGCCTTTCC
>SVFN01000049.1 GCA_015056815.1 Lachnospiraceae bacterium
AACGTTTGGGATACGAAGAATTATCAGAGGAAAATGGTATTGTATCAATGAGGATAGATCTTAGCAAGGAATATCCATATGGGTGATTACTAATTGTCTTTGGAGGTAATATGGAAAGAGAACTGTTTATAAGGGACGCTGATCCCGAAGATGCTAAAAAACTGGTGGAGATATATTCATATTATGTTCTGAATACCGCTGTTTCTTTTGAATATGAAGTTCCGTCAGTTGCAGATTTTGAAAACAGGATCAAGACAACAAAAGAAAAATATCCATATATAGTGTGCTTATTAAAAGACAGGATCGTCGGCTATGCGTATGCGGGACCATATAGTTCTAGAGAAGCTTATAACTGGACAGCAACAACATCTATCTATGTTGATAAGGATTATCGCAGACAGGGTATCGGTTCGTTGTTGTACAAAGAGCTGGAAAAAAGGCTTAAAGAACAGGGCATAGTCAACCTGCTTGCAGGAGCCGCCTATAGTGATGAAGAGGATGAATATCTCACACATGACAGCTATAAGTTTCATATACGATCGGGATATACAAAAGTAGCTCACATGAAGACTATAGGTAAGAAATTTGACAGATGGTATGATCTGTTATGGATGCAGAAAAAACTATAGTAAGAGGAGTCAAGATCTATGACACACAAAGAAAAAGCAATGAAGATATTTTATGAAAAATTCAATTGCTCGCAGGCAGTTCTTGGAGCATACGCGGATGATTATGGGCTGACGGTAGATCAGGCTATGAAAGTGGCAGCATGTTTTAGCGGGGGCGTGAGAAAAGGTGAAGTGTGTGGTGCTGTATCCGGGGCAATCATGGTGATCGGGTTGAAATACGGAGACGGTCCCGACTATAAAGCAACGGCTTATCCCAAGGCTGCTGAGTTTATGGAAAGATTCAAAGAAAAGAATGCTTCATATATCTGCAAGGATATACTTGGCTGTGACATATCCTCCGAAGCGGGGATGCTCTATGCCCAGGAGAATGGACTTTTTAAGGATATTTGTCCGAGAATGGTAGAATCCGCGGTTGATATTCTGGAAGAGATGGAAATATAAGCAATTGGTACCCTAAATACTTTAGCAATCGAGATTACATTGGTAAAAATTGGAACAGAAAATATATAAGAACAATACAGGCGATACTGAATTCAACTAAGGGAAAGGTTGGCAAGGGAAAAGAATTCTTTGAAAAGGCATTTGGGAAAAACGAAGCTGAATTTGAAAAACTTCTTATGATGCCCGAGGCTATGATAATCTATAGATTTTATTTTGAGGAAATTGGTTTGACGGATGAGTGGTGGAAACACTATTCTGCCTTGTCAGAAGATCAGAAAGAATTAATAAAACCTATAATATTCAGTAATAAATTCGATGATTACGAGAACCAGATTAAAGATAAGAAGTGCTTAAAAGTTCTTTCATATTATAGGGTGAAAAGAGAAGATGCAGAAGAAGCTATGAATAAGAAGAATGACTGAATACATGTTATTAATAAAGCGCCTAGTATATAGCAAAAATGATATATATTTTTGGAGGCATCCGGGTATATAGAATTAAAGTGCTTCTTTAGTTCGAAACACCACCCCCTCTGACAGAATGAGACCGTTGTAAAGGTTACAGATGTAGCCGATATTGCGGTCTTTTTTTGCGTCAAACAGCGGTGGAAAAATAAACATTCATTTCAAAAACGAAAGGAGAAACACATTATGAAGACACTCAGAACACCCACAATCAAGGCGACCGTCAACTACGATCCTGCTCTGTTAAAGAGCAACCACATCTTTCTTGTGCTTACGAATATTATTCGGAAATG
The DNA here is from genome assembly GCA_015056815.1 of Lachnospiraceae bacterium. GTDB lineage: Bacteria > Bacillota > Clostridia > Lachnospirales > Lachnospiraceae > SIG333. Next base: position 1,828 of record SVFN01000049.1, read on the forward strand.
ATGTCAAATATAGATTATTATTGATTTAAGAGTAATAAAGAGAACAAAATTATTTTGCATAAAAATGCCAAAACTAAATGTGAATAAGTTAGCTTTGGTTTTTTTATTTAAAGGCATTGAAAAAATGTCACGAAAATTATATAATAATCGTGACAAAAAAGGAGAGCATTGCTATGGCAAATGGAATATATATCGAAATAAAAAAAAGAATACTGGATGCAGAAGAAGGCTCAATATTTGTAACATCAGACTTTATTGATATTGCTACAACAACAACTGTAAGAAAATGTCTTGGAAGGCAGGTTGAAGAGAAAAACATCCGCAGAATCATTGACGGAGTTTATGAAAAGCCTGTATATAGCAATTTGCTGAAGGAATATGTTCCGGCAAATCCTGAAAGGGTAGCATATGCTATTGCCAGAAGTTTTCATTGGACTATTGCTCCGTGCGGAGATGTAGCATTAAATAAGTTGGGACTATCTACACAGGTTCCGGTTATTTGGTCCTATATCAGTGACGGTCCTTATAGAAAATTTTCGTGGGATAATATAACATTGTCTTTTAAGCACCGTGCAAATAGGGAGATTTCATTTATGTCTGAGACAACCACTTTGGTTGTTGAGGCATTAAAGACATTGGGGAAGGATCGTGTTGATGATGGTATTATTTTGAGTTTGAGAAATAGATTGCCTAAAGAAGAGAAGAAAAAGATGTTAAAGGAAGCAACAGGTGCAAGCGAATGGATATATACAGTAATCAGAAAGGTGTGTGCTGAATAATGAAAGAAGTTGCTAAATTACAGATAAAAGACAGAACTGAATTATTTCAAGTCACTGCAATTTCTATGGGAATGCGACCTAATGTAATCGAGAAAGACTTTTGGGTATGTTTTATGTTGGATCATTTATTCCATGATTGCAGGTACAAAAACGCTTTCGTATTTAAAGGTGGAACAAGCCTTTCTAAATCATACCATGTTATTGAGCGGTTTTCCGAGGATATAGATTTGATTTTGGACTGGCGAAAAATAATTAATGACGAGGTAAATCCTTGGGAAGAAAGGTCAAAAACCAAGCAGGATTTGTTCAATAAGCAGATTAATTCGGAAGCAGCAAAATTTTATAAAGAGGAATTGATACCCCAGTTGAATATAGAAATGAAAGAAAAACTGGGGGATGGAGAATGGATTTCGGTTGATACAGAAGATGAGATGGTGGTTAATTTTTATTATCCGCAGATATTTGAGGCAGAGTATTTACGTTCTTGTGTAAGATTGGAAATTGGACCATTGGCAGAATGGTTGCCATCTCATGAGACAAGCATAACTCCGTTTGCGGCCGAAAAATATCCGGATATTTTTTCACAAAAAGATACTTCAGTTTTGACCATTGATGTTGAGAGAACTTTCTGGGAAAAACTCACCATATTACATAAAATTGCAAATTTCCCAGAGGGAAAGTCGTTACCTGCCAGATATGCAAGACATTTATATGATGTGTATAATATGGGTAATTCATGGGTGAAGGAAAGTGCATTTAAGCAAAAAGAGCTGTTAGAAAAAGATGTGGCATTTAAGCAGAAATTCTATTATGCAAAAGGAGCACATTATGAAACAGCAACTTTAGAAAACATTATGCTTGTGCCGGGAGAGCGGATACATAAAGAATTAGAAGATGATTATCAGGCTATGCGGAATATGATATATGGAAATATACCGGAATTTAAAGATATCCTTGTGTTTCTTGAAAGGTTGCAGGAAGAAATACATGGGTTGTAGTAAGTTGATAGCTTGAGGAACATGATGCAACAGGGAGGAGAAAGCTGTGTTTATATTTAAAAAATGTTCTTATGAAGAGTTGCAGGCAATACAAGACAGAGAAGATTTGTTACTAAGCGGTTGGACACTGCTTGAAAAGGAATATATGGATGTAACTGAAAAAGTATATGATGAAGATGGAACAATGGTGGCTCTGATCAATTATTACTTTTTAAATGAGAACAAAGATAGGATGATGATTGCATTGTTCGAGGTGTTTAAGCCATATCGAGACAGAGGACTGGGGAAAAGAATTATTGCTCAGTTTTTACAAGACTATTATGGAGAAGTAAATTTAGAACCATCTGGAGAAGAAAGTGAATCTTTTTGGAAACAGTGCGGATTTGAGAGTGGATGCTACTTAGACAGGAGATGCAAATGAAACTTCTTGATTTGGATATGGACTATTTTATGGAGAATATAGCTATCGGGATTACGGAAAGCAGAGAAGAACGTTTGTCAGAAGATGAGTATGGATATTGTGTTTGGAGTGAGCAGCGAATAAGGAGTTTTCTGGAAGATAACCTTGGACTTTCAAAAGATAGAAAAATCAAGGGAAGAATTGTGACTGGACACAACGAAGCACTATTCTTTTGGCAGGAGTTGATAACAAAAGAAAGTTTGGAAACGCCATTTGAAGTTGTGCATATAGATTCACATGCGGATTTAGGTTTGGGTTATCTTTCATGGACATATATTTTAGATGATTTGCTTCAATATCCGGTTGAAGAACGGCGTATGCATACAAAATATTTGGATAGCTTTGGGCAGTTGAATGATGTTGGAATAGGAGATTACCTGTTGTATGCCATTGCCTTTCGCTGGATAAATAGTTTGACCTATTGTGCTAATCCCAATGGCGACAAAAATGATTATGTGTGGGAGACACTGAAAGATTTTGAAGAGAAGTTCATTTGGGACAAACCGGTTGAGAATACTATACAGCTTGTCTGTAATCCAGATATGGAATTTCCTTCGTATAATGCAGATGAACAAGAAAAGCAAGCATATTTGAAGAATGCTGTAAAAGAGCCAGAGGTTCCTCTATTTATTATTCCGTCTATTCAAGATGTAAAGTATAATGGAGATTTTGACTTTGTTGTAATGGCGCAATCTCCAAATTATACACCCGCAAGTGCTGATTTTATAATGGATATAGTTAGAGAGTATATTGTGGAATTCTAAAATGGTTACATTGGAGATTAAGGATGAAAAAGATAGAAAGAATTGCAAGACAATTTCGAAATGCATTAGATGCGGCATGGGAAGATGATATGTTTAGAAATTTATATCCATTTAATAACTTCCCAATTGCATCTATGGCAGCTATGCTTCATGATTTGCACGCATATAAGACTGGTTCTTACGATGATCACGCACATAAGGGGGCTGATCTTGCTAGGGAGATACTTGGTGAACTTGGACTGACGGACAGGACGGAGACGGACATGATATGTTCAGCCATTTATCATCATGATGACAAGTTGGTCGTGGACAGCCCCATGGATGAAGTCTTGAAGGATGCAGATGTGATTCATCATTGCATGAATGACTTATCAAAACCGATCAAGGAAAAGGAACAGGCTCGTTTTGATAAGCTTTGTGCCGAATTTGGAATGTGAGGTGTATCCCGAGTGATGACGGATAGCCAAAGAGAATGGATCAGGGCACGGGATGAGTTGGTCCGGGAGATAAAGGCTCTGGGATTCCCGGAGGAACTTGGTTCACAGATAGCCAAACAGCTTGGTAGCCCGAAAGCCATGAGCAGGATGATGGGATATCTTGTGAATGTAAGACCGAGAAGCGCAGAACTGATCGTAGATGAGATGCTTGCCATATGCAGTGACATAGACAGGTGGAAGGATAAGAAGGCCGGCGAGGAGGCTAATGCAAGATATAACGAATTGTTATACTACGGGCTAAACCCCGATGAATGAAAAGGAGGTCATTTATGATCGGGAATATAGAGGTATTTATACAGAACAGCATCCGAATCCGCAGCAGAGTTGGGGTTATTTACATTGATCCCTTCCAAATGAAAGAAGAGCCGAAAGATGCTGATTTTGTTTTAATTACGCATGATCATTATGACCACTTTTCGCCGGAGGATATCGGTAAAGTGAGCAAGGCGGATACCATACTCGTTGTACCGGAGAAAATGGCAACGAAAGCCCGGGAAGTGAGCGGGATGGTAGGAAAAATCGAGACGGTTAAGCCCAGTGTTTACCGTGAAATGGGTGGACTGGAGTTTGAGACTGTGCCGGCATATAACACCTTGAAGCCTTTTCATCCCAAGAGTGCTGAGTGGGTAGGCTATATCTTAAGGATTGATGGGAAGCGTATTTATATTGCAGGTGATACCGATGCCACCAAGGAAGCAAAGGCAGTGAAGTGCGACATTGCCCTTGTTCCCATAGGCGGCACTTATACGATGGATGCGAAGAAAGCTGCGGAACTGATCAATACTATAAGACCGGATGTTGCTATCCCGGTGCACTATGGGCATATCGTAGGCAAGCCGGGTGACGGAGAGGTCTTTGCAGAAAATGTAATGGCTCCGATCAAGGTGGAGTTTAAGATAGCATTTTAACTTCTGGACATGATGTCCAAAAGTTGAGGATACAGGGTATGGGTTTTATAGCAGGCGATACAGTATTCATAGTGGAATCTAACCGCTTCATACGTGAAGCGGAGGTCAGATCCTGCACGGAGGCATCTATCTGATCAAGTTCAAGGATAACGGTGGCGGGATAAAGCTGAAAGAACACAGGCTGTTTATTGTAAAATAAAAATGTAGAAAGGCAAAATGGGCTTGCAAAAAACATACGAGGAGCTGATGCTATGGGGAACGAAAGTGGTACATGGATAATGTATGGTGTGGACTGGGATGATCCGGCGTGCATTCATACAGCAGATGAAGCAGTTGAATATATTAATAAGGTTGGATTCCTGCCGCTTTTTAAGAACGAGATTCCGGGATTCTCATTGGAAGAACGAACGGTTCCCAAGTACTGGTGGTGTGATGATTCGAAAGTAGATCCGTGGATATGGAGAGAGATTATCGCTAGGAACGGGAAGGTTGCCTATGGCAAGTTCTTTGACAAGAAGGCTGGATTCATATCTGTAGAGTGGCTGCCGGTATTTGCAAATTATCGTAGGGATGGTTATGACTTCGATGCGCTTTATGAGGATGGTAAAGCTCCGCGAAAGCATAAAAAGATTATGGATAACTTCATCGAGGATAAGGCGGATTCAGAGATCCTTTCCAATCAGCTTAAGGTAATGGCAGGATTTGGCAAGGATGGTGAGAAGGGATTTGATGGAGCTGTTGCTACCCTGATGATGCAGCTATATCTGTGTAATTCTGATTTCAGAAAACGCAAGAATAAGAAGGGGCAGGAGTATGGCTGGAATGTAGCAGTATATTGTGCTCCGGAGCATCTGTGGGGCTATGAGACGGTGACTGCTTCGTATAAGGAAGATCCTAAAGCGTCGTGGCAAAGAATCGTAGATCATATGCATGAGATTTATCCGATTGCTACCGATAAGCAGATAAGGAAGGTGCTTAAGTAATGGTTAAGAAGGGTGCTCTAAATAACCGTGCAGTGTGCGCTAAACTCGTAAACGGTGGAACTTATATGAACAATGCAGAGCTTTTCGGATATCACGTAAAAAGAGCTATGCATATGTTGACCTGCGCTGCAGCAAAGGGTGCGGATATCCTTGTTTTGGGAGCCTTTGGATGCGGTGCGTTTCAAAATGATCCGGAGGTTGTTGTAAGGGCATATAAAACAGTATTGCAGGAATTTCCCGGAGTGTTTAAACAGATAGAGTTTGCAATCTATTGTCCGGCGAGCGGAAGCAGGAATTATGATGCGTTCAGTAAAACGCTGGGGTAAATGTTGATGTAGAACGATCAAGTTGTCAGGTCTTTCAGACAATCGGCTATCCCCATGAATATTATATATCAGGAATATTGCTATGAAGAATATAAAACTTATCCCTTTAGAGAAGAGCGACAGAGAACAATTTATATTGGATAATCAGGAAGCATTCAACTACGGTGCGCTTGAGGAATTTGGTCTTCGCGATGACCATTTTGAAGAAGGTGACCAGATTATTTCCCGAGAGACGATAGAGAAATCTATTGATGACGGCGAAGTGTACAGGATTGTCGAAGAAGGACGTAATGTCGGTGGTGTGATCATAAAGGTGGAAGGCGATAAAGGAGAGCTTGATATTCTTTTTGTTACGCCAAAAGGTCACAGCAAGGGAATCGGATATGCTGCCTGGTGCGAGGTTGAGAAACTGCATCCTGAAGTAAAAGTTTGGGAGACTGTTACACCGTACTTTGAGAAAAGAAATATTCATTTCTATGTGAATCGATGCGGGTTTCATATAGTGGAGTTTTATAATAGCCATCATCCGGACCCGAATGATCCCGATATGGCAGAGCATATGGACGAGCAGTTTCCGGAGGGAATGTTTCGGTTTGAGAAGAGACTTTAGCTTGCAGGATCATTTACGACCAAATCGGTGTTTGAGGAACAGCTGTAGTATATTTGAGGAAAGTGTGTTAAAAAAATGAATCTGTTTTTTGAAAATGCTTACTTTATTATCGGGATGTTTATTGTAAAATAAAAATGTAGAAAGCAAAATGGGCTTGCAAAAAACATCGTGTCACTCACAGATACACGCGAAGAGAGGGGACTATTGGGGGCGCAGGACCGGAGCGGAGACCCATTGCGGGTAGGGTGTATTGAAATCTCCAGAGGTATGGCTCCCATAGAACGGCGCGGGGGTCTCGCGTGCAAAATCGCGAAATAGAAGACGGGGGGTATGTGCATCGAAGATGAGAGTTAGATAGGCTGTTTTGACAGAAAATCGCGACTTTTAAAATAAATTTAGATAGTCATAAAATGCCATATTTCGACATATCTAAAACTGATGAAAGTGTTGAAAATACTGGACATTCAAAAAATTAGATATGGACATTTTTGAGAAAAGTGGTATACTTAACTTGAATTTAGATAGACTATTTTTCTCGAAGGGAGTGATCACACAGTGAGTGATATAAAGCTGAAGAGGATTACGATCCAGAATTTCAAGTCTTTGTATGATGTTTCATTTGAGCCGGGACGCGTAAATGTTTTCATAGGAGCAAACGGTTCCGGAAAGTCTTCTGTTTTGGAGGCGGTCGGATTGCTCAGCGCTGCTATGACGGACAGAGTCAATGCGGCCAGCCTGCAAAGGAAGGGTGTGAGGCTCAGTACATCGGCATTGTATAAATCCAAGTTCCTGTCCATAGAGAAGGAATCCAAAACCGTGAATTTCTCCGTGGAATGGGGGCTGAACGGGCATGACTACGGATATGTGAACCATATGACGGTTCCTAATGACGATGATGCCTGGAAATACTTTGCAGAAAGCGTGACTTGCGATGGGGAGTCAGTATACGGCAGGAGCAATGCAAGCAGTGCCAAGCTGAATAACAAAATAGGATATTTTACGATCTCCGAGGCTCTGTCCGGAAAGGATTATGTTCAGGCAGCCAAGTATATCGGGGATTATGGGATTTATCAGCCGGACACGTTGACTTTGAGGGGGACGGTTGCTGATCCCATACAGACGAACCCGATCGGACTGAATGGGGGACGTTTGGCAGAGGCGATACAGGATCTTCTCCATGAAGAAGACGGCGACATGATGTTTGGCTCGATGTTCATGGAGGATATGCTGGAGCTGATTGACTGGGCATCGGAATTTAAGGTAAGTAAGCCGAAAAAGTCTATCTTGAATCCGGGAGTTCCGACAACGCAGCAGATCATCGAGTTTAGAGACAAGTATCTTAAAGATACGGCATCCTTTACCGGGTATGATGCCAGCGAAGGTGCGCTGTATGTTTTGTTCATGCTTTCCCTTGCGATGCATGAGAAGGCTCCGAAGATGTTTGCGATAGACAGCTTTGATCATGCCATGAACCCGAGGCTGGCAAGGAAGGTTACTGAGGTATTTACGAACAAAATTATTGAAGAGAATAAGACCGTTTTCATGACAACGCATAATCCTCTGGTGCTTGATGGACTGGATCTGTCCAACGATGATATCAGATTGTTTACGACTGACAGAAACAAGCATGGCCACGTAGAGATCAGGCGTGTACAGGTTTCGGAGAAATTGCTGAAGATGGATCAGCCTCTCTCAAGGCTTTGGATCAATGGTGTGTTGGGAGGTGTTCCGGAACTGTTATGAAAAAGGTGATCGGGATAGTGTCGGAGGGGCCAACCGACCATATGGTTCTAAAGGCGGCCATTGACAGGATCACAGGTGAAGAGAATCGATATTTATCGCTGCAGCCGGAGCCGGATATGATGGGACGCTTTGGTAACGGATGGAAGGGCGTCTGGAGATGGTGTAAGGAGACAGCTTCCATCAAAATGCTCATGCAGGAAGTGCAGCCGGCCATAGATGCAATCGTCATCCAGATGGATGGGGATGTGATCCGGAAAGAAAAAGAGGCTCACTGTCTTTGCAAATCAACGGCCTGTGAGGATAAGGGAAAGGTTTTCCCTTTATACTGCGAGAAGGTGAAGGATGAGAAATGTCCGGTAGAACTTCCGTGTGAAAGTCATGAAAATGGGATCAAGGGAAGAGTAGATCATGGCGTGTCAATTCTAACGGCAGCCATGGGTGAGGCGGATATGACTCATATCTCGATCGTCATCCCATGTGACAGTACGGATGCATGGGTTGTGGCGGCGTATGATGATATTGATGATGTTGAATCCCTTGTGGATCCTTGGAAAAACATAATTGCCAAGAAGAAGCATTATCACGGCATAAGGGTGAGGGATAAAAAGAATACATACACATACAAGAGCTTTTCTGAAAAGGTTGTTGATCAGTGGAGTGCAGTCAAAGAAAAGTGCAGTACGGCAATGCTTTTTGAGCAGGAGGTGAAGAGGATCCTGATGGATGATTCCGAGGATTAGATAAGGCGAAAAATATCGAAATCGGCATGTCTAAAACTGCGAAAAGCATTGATAATAAAGGAAGTATAAAAATTTAGATAAGCGGTTTTTGCTATAAAGGGATCTCTTCGGAGGTCCTTTTATATTGCCATTTTTACGAGGGCGCACGATGTCCGGTGGACATCGGCTTTGCGCCGACCGTAGCGGAGCGAAGACAGGAGGGATTCCGATGGCAGGGAAGGTGCTTGAACAGCTTCATGATCGTTCGGAGAAGGAAGCACCTGATGATAGGAAGGACGGTGGAGAGTAATGGGATACACAAACAGCTCGATGGTTGTTTATACAAAGCTTAGCCCGAATAACTCCGGGCAGAGGACGCATGAGATCGACAGAATCACACCGCATTGTGTTGTCGGACAGTGCACTGCTGAAGGACTTGGGGATTGGTTTGCAAAAAGCGGCACACAGGCATCCAGCAATTATGGCATCGATAAGGATGGTTGATCTGGCTGAGAAGGTGACGGCGGCACTTGGTGGTGAGACTGATGTGCCTTCGACAGATGTTCCAGTACCGAAGCCTGTTAATGATCCGGAGAAGACGATCTGGCTGTATCTTATGGGTAAGATCGGGAATGCTTTCGGCGTTGCGGGGCTTATGGGAAGATTGTGATAATGTGTTTTGGAAGGATCATGTGAAGAGCATGGTCCTTTTCTTATACCTAAAATATAATAGGTAAGGGAAGATGATTATGAGAATAGTTTTAAAACCATTTACGTTGGTGCTTGCACTGGCATTGTTCCTTGTAAATCTTGTAATTGAAACCACTGCATGGCTGTTTTCGTGGGTGGCATTCTGGATTTTCCTGCTACTTGGAATATTCGGGATTATCGCTATCGTTCAGCACATGTGGCAGGAATTACTGATGCTTGGTGGAATTTTAAAACGCTAAAAATAGCGGGAAAATGAAGCTTTCTCTTTATAATCTGTACGAGTAATGGTACAATGATAAAGCATGATTTAGATCAATTCCCATTAAGGGTTTGGAGGTAAAGTGGTTCTTGATAAAGGATTAGTATCGCAATAGAAGCAAGTCTGGGAACAAGGATTGTAAGAGCTATATGTTGCCGGAAATGCATCTGAGCTATTCTTTTATGAGAATGACCTGGGTGCTTTTTTATTAGAAACCAGGAATGTCATCATCACTAAATGTGTCATGTAGTAAGGGGAAAGTAGTTTTATGGATTTTAAAGAGATTCTCAACGAAGAAGAATATAGTTTTATAAAGACAGATCCTCATCTCGGTAAGCATGTTATTTTGCTTGGACTTGCGGGAAGTTACTCCTATGGAACCAATAACGAGAACAGCGATATTGATATCCGTGGTGTGGCTCTGAATCAGAAATCAGATTTGATTGGCCTATCGGAATACGAGCAATATGTGGACGACAATACCGATACGGTGATTTATGCTTTCAACAAGATGATTACACTACTTCTTAGTTGCAATCCAAATACCATCGAACTGCTTGGACTCAATCCTGAGCATTATCTGTTTCTGAATGATCTCGGCAGGAGCCTGATTGACAATACAAAGCTCTTCCTGTCAAAAAGGGCAATACAATCATTTGGGGGCTATGCAGATGCTCAGCTTCGTAGGCTGCAGAATGCCCTGGCCAGAGACAGTTATCCTCAGGCAGAACGGGAGCAGCATATCTTTAACTCCGTCAAAAATACACTTTATAGCTTAAATTCAAGATACAATGTGTTTGAAAACGGAGGCCTGAAAATCTATATCGATGATGCTGTGAATCCGGAATTTGAAAAGGAAATCTTCGTGGATGCAAACCTTACTCATTATCCGCTTCGTGATTATAAGAGCATCTGGAACGAGATGGCAAATGTGGTCAGGGATTATGATAAGATCGGCAAGCGAAATAAGAAAAAAGATGATAACCATCTGAACAAGCATGCCATGCACCTGATGCGCCTGTTTATGATGGCAATTGATATATTGGAAAAGCAGGAGATCCATACCTATAGAATAGCGGAGCATGACCTGCTTTTGTCTATACGGCGAGGCGATTATCAGAAAGAGGACGGCACTTTCCAGGAGGAATTCTATGAGATGCTATCTGATTATGAGAAGAAGCTCCACTACGCTGCAGAGCATACAGAACTGCCAGATAATCCGGATATGGACAAGGTTCAGGAATTTGTCATGTCCGTAAACGAAAGGGTGATCAAGGATGAAATATAAAGACTTCGAGGGAGAGATAGAGGATCTCGTAAGGCTGAAGCTGGATGAAATAGAAGAAAAAGAGCATATCAGGATTCTCCATGCAGTCGAATCTGGAAGCAGAGCATGGGGCTTTGCATCACCTGACAGCGATTATGATGTGCGTTTCATATATGTGAGAAAGCAGGAAGATTACCTGCGCCTTGAAACCATCAGAGATACAATTGATTGGGAACTGGATGAGACGCTGGATATCAACGGATGGGACATTAAGAAGGTGCTGCAGCATTTTCATAAATCCAATGCAACTATCTTTGAATGGGCAAATTCGCCGATCGTTTATAAGACAACCGACGAGTGGAAGAAGATTTATGAGGTCGGGAAGCAGTATTTCTCATGTAAATCAACCATGTACCACTATTATGGTACGGCGCAGAAGACATACAATGAATACCTGAATGCAGATTCTGTGAAATATAAGAAGTATTTCTATGCGTTGCGTCCTGTTCTTGCTGCCAAATGGATAGAGAAGAAAAAATGCCCTCCGCCAGTTCTCTTCCAGAATCTGGTTGACGAGGTTCTCGAAGATGAAATGAAGGATCCGGTGGCTAGTCTGGTTGAGCAGAAAGTAAAAATGGCTGAGTCTGATAAGGCTCCAAAGATAGACGTGATTAGTAATTACCTCGTGGAGAATATAGCATATTTAAAAGGGCTTATGGGAGAAGGGCAGCCTGATGACAGGAAGCCTGAATGGGATGGACTCGACAAGGCGTTTTTGGAATTAGTAAGCGAGAACTGAAGGTGGTAGATTGGAAGCAGGAGGATGCAAAATGAGTGAAAGCGTAATATTTCAGTTTTATTGATGGTGGGGAAATATTATGAAAGACATTATTATTAAGAACCTGCCGGACGCTGGAGAAGTTGATGCGATCTATGTCCTTTCGGAGTATTACGGCCGGAAAGTAGGATATAGATTAATGAATGAAGCAATTTCAAGGCTTAGCGAATACAATACATTTTTTGTGTGGGTATTCGAAAAGAATGAGAGGGCCATAAACTTTTATCACAAATACGGTTTTGAGTTTGACGGCTGCAAAAAGGAATGGACTCTCTGCACACCGGTTACAATAGTCAGAATGGTAATGAAAAGAGCGTAATATCTTTGTATGGATGATCAGGAATAAAATGAATTAAGATCTTTAGAACTAAGAAGATTATATTTCAGTTTAATACAACAAAGATCCTTGTAAAACGGGCATTGCAACGGTATTTAACATAATTGTCAGCGGGCGTTGACAGATTGCCAAGCATGGTTGGTAGAGCTTTTTAT
>SVFN01000050.1 GCA_015056815.1 Lachnospiraceae bacterium
AAAAGCTCTATCAGATCACCTCTGAAATAGCCAAAAGATATGAAGGAGAACGGGAATGAAAAACAAAGCGTTGGTCGCGATAGACCTTCAGAATGACATTACGAAGAATTCCGAAAGCAAACGAATTGACAGGGATATTCCAGAGAATCTGTAAGGATAATGGGATACTATCAACTCCGGATGAGTGTTTCGGATTTATGCAAGAACTTCCGGATAAGTATCCGCAGATGAGTATATTCGATTTGTAAAGTGAAGGAGATGTTTATATGGAGTACATCAGGATAACAAAGGATAATTTGGAAAAGGAACACATCTGCTGTGCGATTTCCAACAACAAGGATGTGCAGGTATCTTCAAAGAAGTCCTGGCTTGCGGACAGATTTGATGAAGGTCTTGTCTTTCTGAAAAGTGTGGAGCGCGGTAAGTGCTTTATCGAATATATCCCGGCGGAAAATGCATGGATTCCGATCGAGGCGGATGGATATATGTATATTGACTGCTTATGGGTGTCCGGCTCTTTCAAAGGGCATGGATATTCCACGGATCTGCTTACTGCCTGCATCGAAGATAGTAAAGGAAAAGGTAAGAAGGGGCTTGGTATTTTATGTGCAGCTAAGAAAAAGCCGTTTCTGGCTGATCCGAAGTTCCTGAAATACAAGGGCTTTAACGTTGCGGATGAAGCTGATAATGGTATCCAGCTTTGGTATCTGCCGTTTGAAGAGAAGGCAGGCGCACCACGATTCAAAGAATGCGCCAAACATCCGCATATAGATGAGAAGGGATATGTTTTGTACTATACAAGCCAATGTCCGTTCAATGCGAAGTATGTACCTGTTTTGGAGCAGACAGCTAAAGAGAACGGTATCCCATTCCGGGCAATTCATATAGAGAATAGGGATGAAGCGCAGAATGCTCCAACACCGATCACGAATTATGCTCTGTTCCATGATGGGGAGTATGTCACGAATGAACAGATGAACGATAAGAAGTTCCTGAAGCTGGTCAATGGATAGGAGGAAATATTATGGCATCAACGAAAGAGTATCTGGATTTCGTATTAGAGCAGCTTTCAGGAATTGATGAAGTTAGCTACCGGGCGATGATGGGGGAATACATCCTCTACTATCGCGGCAGGGTGTTCGGTGGCATCTATGATGACAGGCTTCTTGTTAAACCTGTTCCGGCAGCGGTGAAGCTGATGCCGGACACATCAATGGAGCTTCCTTATGAGGGGGCAAAAGAGATGATTCTGGTGGATGATGTTGATAACCGGGAGTTCCTGTGTGAGCTGATAGAGGCGATGTATGAAGAATTGCCAGTTCCGAAGAAAAAGAAAAAATAGATAAGGCTGATCTGGTCGGTGGAGATTGATTTCTCTGCCGGCCGTTATTTTTTGGCTCAAAAATCGGAAAACACCACAAACTCATACCTAGACCTCCGGAAAATAAAGAGGAGCATAAAATGAAAGTATTTTGACAGGGTGTGGTCTTATGGATTTGCTTATGGAAACAAACTATGAAGATGCTTGAAAAGGGGATGATTCGATACTTAGTAACGAGAACTATATGCACTTTTAGACTGTACTTGCGTCTGTTACAACGATTATATCTGTTAGCCATAGGAAATTCCTCAAATCTATTGATTTTCACTAATAATTATTATATCATATGGGCGACTCAGCGGTTGAAAGAATATATAATCAAGGGATTAACATCCTTTTTGGAGAACTACCGGCGCTTAAGGACATAGGTGTTGCAAAGAATTATCTTAAAGAGGACGAATTAAAAATTCTGAACAATCTTGTATCCGGATATTTCGATCTCGCGCAGATCAATGCTATAGAGCATAAACCAATGTATATGGCGGATTATGTGGAACAATTGGATTCAATCCTTTCGTCCGGGAACAGGAAATTACTTGTAGGATCGGGATGCTCAGAAGACCAAGATGAAAGCTTTTTGTGATTACAACGGGTATGAGATCGCCTGTCAGACCATCATAGCAAAGAACCGGATGATAACCGTGAGCTTGACAGCGGTAGTTCGATGGAATTTGTATTGTAAATAGCTGTGTTCAGCAAAAGAGGGGAAAGCAGATAGAGGGTACAGTCCGCTTTACTTACCGGATATATGACTAAGACAATCGAAATTTGTATGAAAAGAGTGAAGCACATGAGTATGCTGGAAAAAACATATCTTACTGAAAAAGGATCAATACATTATTGGATCAGTAGTGCGTCCAACGATGGACTAAGCCTGGTTTTTCTGCCGGGGTTGACTGCTGACCATAGGTTGTTTGAGAAACAGACAGATTATTTCGATGGTAGATACCGTTTGTTTGTTTGGGATGCACCGGGACATGCATCATCATATCCGTTTCAAATGGATTTTGGCCTGGCAAATAAAGCAATGTGGCTTAATGAAATCTTAGAGCGGGAAGACATGAATGAACCTATAATAATAGGACAGTCCATGGGCGGATATGTTGGACAGATGTATTCGCAGTTGTATCCGGAAAAACTCCGAGGTTTCATTTCGATAGATTCTGCTCCGCTACAGAGACAGTATCTGACTGACGCAGAGCTATGGCTCCTGAAAAGAATGGAGCCTGTTTATAGGCATTACCCGTGGAAACTGCTACTGAAGCAGGGCACCAACGGTGTGGCGGTATCAGAGTACGGAAGAACTCTGATGTACAATATGATGATGACTTATGACGGCGATCAGAAAAGGTATGCCAAGCTCGCCGGACATGGGTATCGTATACTTGCAGAAGCGATTGAGGAAGATCTTCCATACGAGATAACGTGTCCGGCCTTGCTGATATGTGGGAACAAAGATCATGCAGGATCATGTATCAGATACAATAGAAAGTGGCACAAAAGATCAGGTATAAGAATTGAATGGATCAAGGGAGCAGGGCATAATTCAAATACAGATGAACCGGAACAGATTAATAAACTAATTGATAGTTTTGTGAACAAGATAAAGAAATAGATACACATAGATTTCTGAAAGGGAGGCCTGAAAGGAATGTTTATTGCGGATATGATAGCCCCATGCGGACTGGACTGCAGGAGATATGAGGTGTCGAGCGAGGGAGGGACGCAAAAGCTCCACTTCTATGAATGCGAGAATAGATGTCACTGATCTGCTATGACATCATAAATCCGATTCAGTATGTTTTTCATGAGGATACGGAAACCTGCACGCCGGTCTATACGACATATTATGAGGATTATGAAGAGTTTTACCGAAATATCATTGATGATATAGAGGATGCGAAGAAAACACGGGAGTATGGGCTGGATATGATGAATCATCCGAACTGGCTTCACGCATCGTATATATCATGACTGTCATACGATTCGTTGAATATTGAGCTGCCGGACGGATATCTGCACTTTGCTCCGATTATCAACCGGGGAAAATACCGTGAGGAAAACGGAAGACTTATGATGCCGGTGAGCGTCCGCCTGAATCATGCGATAGCGGACGGATTTCTCGTGGCAAATGTGTACAGGCTGCTGGAGAAGGAAATGGCTGTGTTTAGTAAAAGAGGTGGAGGAACGGATGAAGATAGAGCATATTGCTATGTATGTGAATGATTTGGAAGGAGCCCGGGATTTCTTCGTAAAGTATCTTGGTGGGTTGTCAAATGATGGATATCATAATGAATTAACAGGATTCAGATCATACTTTATCACTTTTGATGACGGGGCAAGACTTGAGATCATGAATAAGCCCTCTATGGAAGATTCAGCAAAGATAGTCAATCGTACAGGGTATATTCATATAGCATTTTCGGTTGGAAGTGCTGAAGAGGTTGACCGTCTGACAAGAGTATTTCGAGAAGATGGATATGAAGTGATGAATGGTCCTCGAACAACAGGTGACGGATATTATGAAAGCTGTATTATCGGTGTAGAGGGAAATCAGATAGAGATCACAGTTTGAATGTAAAGATATATCTGGAATAATGAGGTATGTTTAATGATTCTACGCGGAATGGAAGTAGATGAAAAAGATATACTGAAAGATTTTCTGTATGAGGCGATATTCATACCAGAGGGTGTGGAACCACCGGACAGATCAATCATAGAGCAGTCGGAGCTCAGAATATATTACGAGAATTTCGGAAATGGTAGAGCGGATCACTGTATTGTCGCGGATGATAATGGTAAAGTGATCGGAGCGGTGTTTAAAAATAGTTGATATTTTAATGACGTGTACTATAATGAAATCAGGGGAGTGGAAGGGTAGAACGGGATAAGCAAAGATGACATGTATAGTTAAGGAGAATCGTA
Organism: Lachnospiraceae bacterium; assembly: GCA_015056815.1. Taxonomy (GTDB): domain Bacteria; phylum Bacillota; class Clostridia; order Lachnospirales; family Lachnospiraceae; genus SIG333. The sequence goes on from SVFN01000050.1 coordinate 4,307, forward strand.
TGAGAAAATATCTCAAAAAAATGTGTATAGCATCGTTTACACTGATGGCGACGGTCTTTTTATCGGCATGTGCTTTTACAGCTTCTGATGACAGTGCTGACGAAAAAACGGCTTCTACGGAATCCGGGGATATGAACGAGGGAGATACAGGATCGGCGGAACAGCTAAGCAGTGCTGTGGATTTTGAACATGAATTGGATCAATATAAGCCGAAAAAAGATCATTATAACTTTTATTTTACATACAAAACGATCCATCCCTGGTGGGATGCGGTGGCTCTTGGCATGGAAGATGCCCAGAGGCAGTATCTGGAGCGGGGGATCACGATCACATATGAGTATATGGCACCCCAAATGGCTTCGGCCGAAGATCAGAAAAAGAGACTGCTTGAAGCAGAAAAGAAGAATTTTGATGTGATCGGTGTCGATGTGGCCGATGATGCGATCATTTCACCGCTTCTTGATGAAATGGTGGAATCGGGGATTAAGGTAATGACCTTTTCAAGCTCTGATGCTGCCAAAGGCTGTAAGAGAATCGCATATGTCGGGAATACCCATAACTATGAGGACGGCAAAGATCTGACAGAGGCTCTGTGCAAAAAGCTGGGATACAAGGGCAAGGTGGCAATCCTGGTGGGAAGTGTCGGTGCTCCCTGCCATGAGGAGCGTGCCAAAGGGGCTAAGGATACGATCGCCGGATATCCAGACATGGAAATAGTGGCAACGGAGTATGATATGGACTCGGTTGATCTTGCTTACGACCTTACCAGACAGATTCTGAAAAATAACCCTGATCTTGACGGGATCATCTGCTGTAACATGAGTAATCCTGTCGGGGCTGCCAGAGCAGTGATCGAGGCGGGCAGTAATACCGTCATCGTCGGTATGGACCATGATCAGGAAGCTTTACACTATCTGAAAGAGGGTATTATTTACTGTCTTGGAGTGCAGGACTGCTATTCGATCGGCTTTGATACGATTCAGACTGCAGTAAAGATTGCGGACGGCAACAAGCCCGGGAAATGGTTCAAAGAAAAGACAGATGAGAGAACGACAGTAATTTATCAAAAGGATGCAGCGGTAATGCTTGAACTGCTGTATGGAGATAACTGATGAAAAAATATATAACCAGAAAAACTTTCATATTAACGGCAGCTGTCGGCAGCATTATATTGATGGCAATGGTCAGTTTTAATACAATCTCTTCTTCTAAACAGACGATCGCTGCTACCAATGAAGCTGTTTCGGAAGTGAGTTCATTTTATCTGGAAGCAATGGCGGAACGAAGGGCCAGAACGCTCTCGATTCTCATAGACAATAACTTTCAGCACATGGAAAAAGCCATCGAATATATAAAGGACGAAAAGATTGGTTCGGAAGAAGAACTTCGTGATACTTTGGGAAAAATAAAGTCTTTGCTGTCACTCGACCGCTTTGCGCTGGTAGACAGCGACAAAATCGTGCACACGCAGTATACCACCTATACCGGTGCCAGCCGTCATTCTTTTCTTTCCGATGAAAAAATGGGCGGAAAAAGTGTCAGTACGGTTTCGGTCTATGGATCTTCCAAACAGTTGTGTCTGGCTGCGCCCACGCCGGGGCTTAATATCGCGGGGACACAGTATAAAGCCGGGTTTGTCCAGTTAGATGTCGGAGAGATCGTAGAACTGCTGGCTTTTGAAGATAAGGGAAGAACCTATTTCGGGTTGTATAACAAAAAGGGAGATAACCTTTCGGATACCGAACTGGGACCCTATGTCTCAAGACACAATCTCTTTGACATTATAAAAAATGTGATTTCCGAAGAAGAATGGAATGCAAACAGGGACAATTTTGCAAATGCCGTGAACGGCAGTATTACCTTTACAGCCAATGGTGCGGAAGAAACTCTTTTTTATGTTCCCATAGAGGGTACGGACTGGATGATGGTGGTGCTTATCCGTGAGAGTGTGATACAGGAAAGAATCCGGAATATCAGCGAAAAAAGCCTTTTAATGAACAAAAGGCAAGTGACGTTCACAATGGTCTTTTCCGCTTTATTCTTCCTTGTTCTGCTGTTTATGTTGAGATCTTTGTCCCAAAAGAATCTGGAAGCGGAAAAAGAAAATGCCAATGCTTTCCGAAATATGGCCAATACGGATTCGATGACAGGTGTCAGAAACAAACATGCCTATTCTGAAGCGGAAGCATATCTTAACCAGCGGATCCAGCAAAATGATATCGATAAGCTGGCAGTGGTCGTGTGCGATATAAACGGGCTGAAGATCGTGAATGACACGCAGGGGCATGCTGCCGGAGATAAGCTGATCAAGGATGCCTGTCTGCTGATCTGCGAGTATTTTACGCATGGTGCGGTTTATAGGATCGGCGGCGATGAATTCGTAGTCATTTTTCAGGAGAAAGGCTATGATACGATGAAAGAAGCGTTGGGTGAGATAAACCGCGTAATAGAGGAGAACATTAAAAAGAAAGAAGTGGTTATCTCTATCGGGTATTCGACGCTGACAAACGAAGACCAGGTATTTCATGATGTCTTTGAACGAGCGGATCAGATGATGTATAAGCGCAAACAGGAGCTTAAGCAAATGGGCGCGCCGACAAGAGAACAATAGTAATAATTTTTGCCTGTCCGGGCAGCATTGTGTATGGAGAAAAGAGAGCTTCCCAAACAGACCCGGACGGGCAAAAGAATATCGTGGATTCACCGGGGGCGTTTTCATTTCGCCACCTTAAAATACCACAGAGACCGGATCTGCGGTAATAATGTATCCAGATCCCAGAGTCTGGCGCTTTTGGAGGGACTGTTGGGATCATTTACCAGTATGCTGCCGTCTTGGGTCATACCGGCGAGCACGATAAAATGACCGCCATCGGTAAAGTCGCCGGGAAACATAGAGCAGATCAAAGGGGTACCTTCGGATAATTGTTCCCGGATATAGTCTTCTCTGATATATCCGTAGGCGGATTCCAGCCCAAGAGACTGTGCACCGGTCGTCATCAGTTCCCAGGAAGTGCCTTCGCCTTTTTGATAATAGCCGTTTTCTTCGGAAAACTTTGCTACATAGTAAGGGGTATATTCTGCATTTCCGGTCAGACCGCTCGCCACCATGGATAGACAGGTGGGACCGCAGCCGACAAGACCGATGATGCTGCTTCCGTAGTCCTTGTACCCCCAACGTTTGTCCCATTGTAAAAAGAGCGGAATCTGTCCTTCGTTTAGTTCATCTGAAATATCCATATCAAACTCTTTGTCCTTTAAAGAAGGATAGTCTTTCACAAACTTCTCCGCTTCCGGATATTTTTGGCCAAATTTCTCCAGTTCTGCAGGTATGTCCGTTTCGCAGGATGGGAGGCGGTCCGGGATCCTGTGCAGAAAATAACTCCTGTGAGAGTACAGGAACAGGATCGCAGCCAAGAGGGCCAGCACAACCGGAAGGATCCGTATGAATTTTTTGAAAAAAACAGGAAGGAATCGACTTAGTACCGGAAAGACAGAAGGATTTCTTACTTTTTCAGGAGAGCACTTCGTCCCGGACCGCCGTTTGGAATGCCTGGCAGGGCAGTGAATATGTACAGCCAGGAAGAAACAAAAGAGAACGAAATACAAGATGACGATCCCGATCAGTGACCGGAAAACAACATCCCGGTAAAAACCAAAGTCCAGGATACGTTTGACCATGACAAACAAGGCACAAAGGATATATAGGATCGTATATCGTTCAAGTCGGATCAGAATCCTCGATTTTTTTCGCATAGGCTCACTCCTTTAATAAACTGTTTAAAGATAATCGGTTATCCTGTTCGGATACTGTTATCATAGCGGTTCTTTTTTGACATTTTGTAAGGAGAATTCTTAAGGGTTTTTAAAGAAGAGGTTAGAAAAAAAGAAAGCATGGATAGGAAAAACGCGGTGTTCGGAAAGAGACACCGCGTTTTAAGAATGTTCACAATTAAAAACAGTTTACAGATCATAATACTTGCCAAACTCTGCAGGATGCGGGATCCGGTTGATCTCATCCAGATCTTTTCTGCGTCTTTTGATATGCTGGTCTAAGAGTCTTTGCGGGAAAACACCGCCGGCTGTCAGGTAATCGTGATCTTTTTCAAGAGCATCCAGCGCCTCTGCCAGAGAGGAAGGCAGACCGGAAATCTTTGCTTTCTCTTCTTCGGACAGATCATATAGATTGAAGTCATAAGGTCCCCAACCATTTGCATGTGGATCGATCTTGTTTTTGATCCCGTCCAGTCCTGCCATCAGGATCGCGGCGTAAGCATAGTAAGGATTGCAGGTGGCGTCGGGATTACGCAGTTCAAAACGTTTGGTGTCCGGTGACTTTGCATAAGCAGGGATACGTACGACTGCACTACGGTTGGACATAGCGTAGCCGATGGTTACCGGTGCTTCAAATCCCGGTACGAGTCTCTTGTAAGAGTTGGTGGAAGGATTGGTGATCGCACATAAGGAACGGGCATGGCTTAAAAGACCTCCGATGAACCAGTGGGCCTGTTCGCTAAGCTGTGCGTAACCGTCCTTGTCATAAAAAACAGGCTTGCCGTCTTTGAATAAGAGCATATGCACATGCATGCCGTTCCCGGCTTCCCCTGCTAACGGCTTTGGCATAAATGTAGCGGTACGGTCGTCCATGACGGCTTCATTTTTGATGACATACTTGGCGGACATGGTACCGTCAGCCAGTTTCAGCATATCTGCAAGCTCGACTTCGATCTCCATCTGTCCACAGCCGCCGACCTCGGGGTGATGATATTTGACATCGATTCCCCATTCCTTTAAAGCCAGACACATGCGGCTTCTTAAGTCACTGCAGATGTCCATGGGAAGCGCGGTATGATAGCCTGCGCCATGTGCAACCTGGTAACCGTTATTGGTATCGCCGGAAGTATATGCCCAGGGAGCCTGTCTTGTGTGGATGTTAGACTGCACGTTCTGCTGGCTCAGATCATAATTTACCTCATCAAAAATATAAAATTCATATTCCGGACCGATGATCATTTCATCGGCAATTCCGGTCTCTTTCATATATTCCAGCGCACGTATCGCCACATTTCGCGGATACTGGTCAAAAGGCCGGTTCTCCGGCAGATCGATGATGCGCACGTCTCCGATCAGAGAGAGTGTGGGAACCTCCATGTAATTGTCAATGACAGCCGAATCCAGCACCGGTACAAACACCATATCGCTTTTTTCCACGGGAGCGTAGCCATAATTGGAGCCGTCAAAACCGATCCCGAATTCCATCGTTTTTTCATTCAGCCTCTCTGCCGGGATACTCAGATGCCTCCAGCGCCCATCGATATCGGTCAGCTTGAAATCCACGAACTGAATATCGTTTTCTTTGATCATTGTCTGAATGTCCTGTAAAGTTTTTGACATAATCTCTTTTCCTCCTTTTGTTATTTATATAGGAAACACACAAACAAAATTATACAATAAAAAAGCGGATTGTTCAAGAATAGTTGTGCAAATATTCGTTTTAAGATTGAAAACACAGAAATATTTTGCTATAATTTCGGTAACAAATTCAAAAACGTTTTAAAAATTGTGAAATTTAACAAACAATTCAAAAAAACGGGAACAAGAGGATACGGAACTTAAAAAACAGTATCCGAAAAATGGTGCCAGAGGACAATGAACGACGGCGGAGCGAATGCGACAGAGGAGAGAATGTTCTCTGCCTACCTGCACCATTTGTTCGGATACGGAACTTAAAATAGGAGGAATCAGATCATGGCGGTATACAAGTGTAGTATTTGCGGAGCAGTTTTTGACGAGGAAAAAGAGGGAAAGAGCATAACAGAACTGGATGTCTGCCCGGTCTGCAAACAGCCCGCTTCTGTGTTTGAAAAAGTGGAAGAAGAACCTGTGGCGGCACCGGCATACGAAGGGGAACTTGCGTATGATGAGACTTATGTCAGACATGACAGGAGCAGCCGGTATATGGAGGAGATCCATCAGATGGCGGTTAGCGGCAAAAAGATCGACAGTGCCATGGGAACACTTCTTCCCATGCCGGGCTGGGATGATATTCTGTTTCTTGGCGCACAGTTGAATCCACCGCCGCTTGATGATTCGGCACAGGTTGATACGACTACGGTGATCGGTAAAAAGGCGGAAAAGCCCATGGTAATCGAGAATCCGGTCTTTATTTCCCATATGTCTTTCGGCGCACTTTCAGCAGAGATCAAGACGGCCCTCGCAAAAGGAAGTGCGATGGCAAAGACCGCCATGTGCAGCGGAGAAGGAGGGATACTTCCCGAAGAACGGGCTGCCGCTTATAAATATATTTTTGAATATGTCCCCAATAAATACAGTGTAACTGCTGAAAACCTGCAAAATGCGGATGCGATCGAGATCAAGATCGGACAGGGAACCAAGCCGGGGATGGGCGGACATCTGCCGGGAGAAAAGGTAACGGAACAGATCGCAAAACTTCGCGGCAAGAATCCGGGAGAGGATATTCAGAGCCCTTCGAAATTTCCGGAGTTGAATTCCAAAGAGGATCTGAAAAATATGGTAACAATATTGCGGGATCTGTCAAAAGGCAGACCGATTGGCATCAAGATCGCGGCAGGCCGCATTGAGGCGGATCTGGAGTACTGTGCATATGCCGAGCCGGATTTTATCACGATCGACGGCAGGGGAGGAGCCACCGGATCCAGCCCGCTTTTATTAAGGGAGTCCACTTCTGTGCCGACGATCTATGCGCTGGCAAGGGCGCGTAAATATCTGGACAGCATTCATTCGGACATTGATCTTGTGATCACGGGAGGACTCCGGGTATCCTCTGATTTTGCCAAGGCACTGGCTATGGGAGCGGATGCCGTTGCCATTGCTTCCGCGGCACTGATCGCGGCGGCCTGTCAGCAGTATCGCATCTGTGGTTCGGGGAACTGCCCGGTGGGGATCGCAACGCAGGATGAAGAACTGCGCAAACGTCTCCATGTGGATGCTGCGGCAAAAAGAGTTGCCAATTTCTTAAATGTTTCGCTGGAGGAACTGAAGATGTTTGCACGTATTACCGGGCATACTTCCGTTCATGATCTGTCGGTGCGGGATCTGGTCACGATAAACGAAGACATTGCCCGATACACTGCGATCCCTCATGCCGGGCAGCCTTTTGACGGCGGGCAGAAAGAAACAGAAGAAAAGGAGAAGAAGACAGTGACACTCAGATGCAAGATCTGCGGCAAAGAATTTGAAGCCGACAATCTTAAAGACGCAGTCTGTCCACTGTGCAAAGCGACAGGCGATGATCTGGAAGTGATCGGATAAGGATAGAATTTATAAGAAAGAAGGAGACAGGAAGCAACAAGGAAAGCTTTGAATTGACAGACTGCCTGAAGCGGTAGGAAATCAAAAAAGAGAAAGACATGCATTGTGAGGAAACAGCACAGGTCATAAAGAGTGAGTAAAAAGAATAGCAAAAGAGAGAAAACAGCTCTGCATTTATCCGGACCGGAGAATTTGCAGGGCTGTTATTTTGTGTGAAAAGTGGGGACAGGTTTGATATTTATGCGGTGACGGTGTAGGTAGGATTGTTTTGAAGATCACAGTAGAGACAATCGTAAAGCAGTGTGACATAAGTAAAGCAACCTTGCGGTTGAAGTTCTGACTGCTTCATGATAGTATTTTATTTGGGTTATTGCTACTATGTGGAACGGGGATGAAGCGTGGAGTCTAATAAGGAAAAGGGGCCAGGGAGACCGGATATACTGCTCAAGGATATAAAAACAGAAGGGCTATCATCATAGAGGCAAAGAAATCCGATAAGGAAACGGATCTGAAAAAAGATTGTGATAAGACAACCAAATAATAGAGGAGAGTTTATTATGAGAAAGACATTAAGAGCATTACTGAAGAATTGTTTTTCGGTATTTCTGGCGATTACCATGGTTCTTGGTATGATACCGCAGTTTACTTTAGTGGCAAAGGCATGGGATGGCAGTTCGGATCTGTACATCAGATCTGCGGATGATTGGAATGCTTTTGCAAATGCAGTAAACAACGGCAAGAGTTTCCAAGGTATAACCGTACAGTTGGTGGATGACATTACCGTTACCACGATGGTCGGAGATTTCAGTCATAAATTTAATGGGATTTTTGACGGTAACGGTTTCACATTGACGTTTAACTGCATTGCAAGCGAAGCCGTTACTGCACCTTTTCGCTATATACAGGGAGCAACCATCAGGAACCTGGTGGTAGACGGAACCATTGATACTGCGTATAAGCAGGCATCCGGTGTTGTTGGCTGTAGCTATGGTAACTGCTTTATTGAGCGCTGTATCAGCAGTATTACCATTAACAGTAGTGTTGATTCTACCAGTGAGTTTATGAGTGAGGACAATGTATGCGCTCACGGAGGCTTTGTGAGTGCTGTGGAATCTAATGGCGTTATGATAATAAGAGACAGTTTGTTCAATGGCAGCATGACAGGAGAAAAGACGGAACATTGTGGCGGATTTGTGGGCTGGCTTCGCGGTTGTGCACTCTTTTCTAATTGCCTTAATAACTATAACAGGATCGAGCTTTCCGGAAGTAGTACGGGATCTTTTTATTACTTTGTCTGTCATTACAATAAAAATGAGCAAATAACGATTGAGAACTGTTACTACGGAAAGCTGGATAACCATGGTTGGGAAAGACAAGCTTTCGACGGTAGGGATTATACTGCGGATCAACTCGCTGCACAACTTGGCCCGGGCTGGCGGGAAAAGGATGATGAAGCGATTCCTGTAATGGCGATAAAAAGTCTTGCCGCTGCCAGATGCACTATGCCGGGCTTTTATAAGTATACGGGATCTGTCATTCCGCTGGACTATTCAGTTATAGCGGCGGATGGAGAGACGCTGCAGAAGAATACTCACTATATTGAAATGCTGAAAAGGGAAGGTAGTGAGGTAAGCAGCGTAAAGGACAAGGGAAAGTATACTCTGACTCTTGAGGCAAAAGAAGAAAGCGGCTACACGGGTGCAAAAACGATAAGCTTCATTGTAGACGATGCTCAGTATATTACTTCTGACATATCTACACTTACAGGATCGGAGCCTTATCATGTTAAGGGGACTGTGACTGTAGATCGCCGCCTCATGGTCTCGGGTAGAGCTGAGCTGATCCTTGAGAAGGGATCTAAGCTTATTGCCCCAAAGGGTATTGCAGTGGAGAGTGGAGATAAGCTGTATATCTCAGGTTCAGGTGAGCTTACAATAAATGACGTCGATATGAATATGGCGGGTATTGGTGGAGGAGCAGCACAAAAGAATGCCGGCGAGATAAATATTTCCGGCGGTACTATTAACGTAACCGGTGGAGATAGTGCTGCAGGCATTGGAGGGGGATGGGACGGTGACGGTGGTACTGTGGTTATCTCCGGCGGTGTCGTAGTCGCTCAAGGTGGTAACCAAGGCGCAGGTATCGGAGGAGGGCAAGCGGGCAGCGGTGGTAACGTAACCATTTCCGGCGGTACTATTCATGCGACAGGTGGAGGTGATTCAGCAGAAGGCATCGATAGCCTTTCGGAATTGAAGTGCATTTAGACCATAAATAGCGGGATTCGCCCGTAATGAACATTGAAAAGTAAATA
>SVFN01000011.1 GCA_015056815.1 Lachnospiraceae bacterium
TCATATTCAGCATTTGCCTTATCCATCGCCTGCTTATGAGATATTCTTCCGTTATCCTTAAGAATCTTGTACTGACGGAATTCAAGAAAAGCATTTACGCTCTTTTCAAACTCTTCCATCGTGAATACATTCTCACGCTCAATCAGATCCTCGATATAATCAAAATATCCTGTGACCGCACGTTCCAGCCTGCGAATCTGCTTCTCCTCCAGATAATTCTTTGCAATCGAAACATCTGATTTCAGTATTCTGCCATCCGGAGCATTCTTCCAGGTTGTAAGTCCCATATGCTCTTTCTCATGATCCGCCGATTCATATACTATTTCTGCAGCGGTATGATTTGTGATCGCATAATGAAACTTGTTCTGTAAAGAAAAGCTATTGACGAAATACAATCCACATGTGTCAAGATTAATATCATAGCTATATTCACTTGAAGCCCAGCCTGCAGTATCGTAAAAAGGTGCAAACTCCATCATTTCAAAGCCTTTGCAACAAAACAAAAGAATCTTCTTTTTTCTATTCCTCTTATCCACATATCATGGAATAAATATTCTCTATAACTGGTGCCTTATATTCAATATATTTATCAATATCCTCTGGATAAAGTTTTGCAGCCTCCACCTTAACTTTGCTGTATTCATTTACAGCCTCTGGATGCAATCTGAGATAATCCCTGAATGCTAAATGTCTCTTCAATTCCAAAGAGTCCTCCGGGCACACATATAAATGATGTTGCTGTAAATGTTCTTTGCCTTCATATGTGAAAGCTTCTCTCCCAGATATTCCAAGATTCCCTTCATGAATATATCCAATACTATTCAAAGCTGATACAACATCATTAATCTTCTCTTTTTTCACAACAACATCGATATCTATAATTGGCTTAGCCGCCAATCCTTCAACTGAAGTACTGCCAACATGCTCAATAGAAATAGCAAGCTCTCCGAGCGTCTGACTAAGCTCAGTTTTTATATCAATAAAGTCCTGCTTCCACTTTTCATGATATGGAAGAACAACAACATGTTTTGTTCGCATTAAACTATTTCTCCATCATTTGAATTGCATCATCCAAAGAAATACACTCAGCAAATCTCTTTGGCCACATCATTTCATTGTAATATTTATAAGTCGTTTCGCCATCCATATAATCATTATCAAACGTGGAGTTCGTTCCCTTTGGAATGATTACTCTGTATCCTCTTTCAAATGCTGATTTCACAGAGGCATCAATACAAAAGTTAGTCTGAAGCCCCACAATCATAAGTACCTTGTCTTTCTGTTTATCAAGATACGTGGTAAGCTCTTTATTTCCAAAACAACTGTTAATCTCTTTTACAAAAATCTTCTCCCCAGCTTCTGGCGCAACTTGATCAGCTATCTCAAAATCTATATCACCAATAGAAAATCCTGTCTCCGGACCATCATCGTGTTGAACATAAATAACCTCAACACTATTCTTCCTTGCGGCATCAATAATACTTGTCACATTCTTTAAGAATCCAGCATAATCATATAATCTTTCATCCGTAATCCCTTTTTGTATATCTATCACAATGAGCTTCACTTATATTCCTCCAAGTCCTATCAATAATTACTATTGTACAGCACGCTATAATTTATAGTTCCTTCGTGTAGTAATATCTGGCTCCGGTATATGGATATTCTTGTAATGAGAATACCTCTTTATAACCAAGTTTCGAATAAAATTCAGGTGCTTGAAAAGAAAATGTATCAACAAAGGAATATTTACAGCCTCTCATAATTGCCTCATTTTCAGCAGCTACTACGAGTTCTTTTCCCACACCATGTCCTCGAAGTCTTTCAGAAACAAATAAATAATGGATACATAACCAATTACCAAAGATATCAGCTGTTAGACCTGCTTGTTTATTTCCATTTTCATCCTCAAGATAAATTCCTAATGGTATATCCTCTGACTTTTCTCGCTTGCTAAGATTGTACTCTTTTAGCATTTTATGTATTTCTGCTATATCCTTTTCATTTCCATCATTAGTAATACGAAACTCCATAGTCTACCTCACTAGTTGCATTATCCTGTAATATAATTTAGCTACTATATCATCTGAAAATGCCTCAAAGCATCCTCTATCGCCTTAACTTTTTCCTCCGGGCATCCAGGCTGTCTGCTATCCTCAGATTTTGGCTTATTATAGTTTTCCCGCTCGATGATCCCATGCTTCTGTTTCACCTGAGCAATATTCAGATTCGTCACATGAAATCCGTACATCTCCTGCACCCAGTCCTGGATCTCCTTGTATGTAGCCTTGGCTTCTGCACTTGTCAGGTCCAGTTCATCCATATCCACCTTAACTTCGATATGATGCTTCGCTTCTGATAGTTTGGACAAAAGCGCTACCGTCTCGACTGTTGTTTACTTGAGCAACCGAATATCATAATATCCTCTACTGCCGCATGTGCGACTTAAGTATATTACTTCTTATGGATCACCGTATTTATACCGATTGGCTTAAACCCGACACAGAGTGCCGTTTTCTGTGAACCTGTATTCGTTTCAGCATGAGCCCATACAGGTCTTCTGCCCTGCCGCATGATTTCCTCACACATCTTGTATGCCAGATAGGATGCCAGACCATGGTGTCTGTGCGTTTCAGCTGTCTCAACACCAATATCCACTTCCTCCGGACTGACCGCACTTGAAAACGCCACGGCTGCAAAACTGCCATCTTCCTTACTTCTGGCCATAAATCCAAATCCGTTCCGCAAAAACACATCTCTGTCTTTCCATGAAAAAGATGGCGTGATCCTTCCCTGAATGACACCTATATTGTCTGCAGTTATGCGTTCAATAACAAAGCAGGCATCAAGTTTCGGTTGCTTTTCAAGAATTCCGCTATGAGTGTATTCAATCCTTTTATCAACTCGTAGCATGTCTATGCCTGAATAATAGTCGGAAACAAACTTCGAATCTGTAATTAGTAAAAATCTTCGCTCCGTATCAGACACCAAAAAACTTCGATATACTTCTTCAAGAACATCTGAGCTCACATCCCCGGAGATATACGCAAAGCCGCAATAATGCCAAAACAGTACACAGCCTTTGCCATCAACATAAATATCTCCATCCTGAGTCCCGGTCGCAATCGATAAAGGATAAACCCGGTTAGCCGGGCATTCGTTAGCACATTTAATATATTCTTTGTATCTGATTCTATCAACTTTATTCAACGAAATACACCTCTATATAATCTCACTCATTTATTAACCTTCTCGAATCGCACGCGGATAAGAAAACATAAGACATGTCCCCCTTTATTCGAATATTGGATTGACATTTTTCCTGTACCATAGTATTATCCTTTTTAAAGGAAATGGGTTTTTTGTCTGGTAAGCGATTATTCGCCGAGAGAGTTGCTCGTTTCTTTTTTTATGTCTATAACATCATACAAATACAGCTTTCCATCGTTTGAATGACGTACCAGCATGGAAGCATGAAAAATATTATATCTTTCTAATTCACCTTTATCATCATAAACCGGAAGCGCGAATCTCGAGTCATATCTGTACCATCCATTTTTTGCATCTCTCTTATGCTTTTTTTCGCGATTCTCTCTAAAATGCTTACCAACGGATATTTCTATCATTTCCGGAATTCCTGTTGCAGCATTCGCTTTTGCCTTTGCATTTGCTCCTTTAAGGCTATTCGTATAATTTGATCCGCTATATTCCTTCGGAAGATCTGCCCCAATATACACAAGATCATTAGTTGCAGCAATCATATAGAATTCACCGACATACGATTTTAAGTATTCCCTAACATCTTTCCAATCTATGGACCGTTTTCCCTTAAACCTTATATCATTAATTATGACGATGTTATTCCCGTCAGCATCCTGTATGATTGATACATTCCGCCTGCCATCCTGTTTCTCAACCAGGGTATCATTCTCTTCTTTATTTTTCCTTAGAATTCCCTCAAATTTTATTTGATACGCCAACAGCCTGGGGATGTATTCCGGTGGTGTTCTCCTTCCTGCTTCCCAATCCTCCAATGTGCGAACAGGGATGCCTGTATGTTCTGAAAACTCTTTACGTGACATCCCTGTGCTTTCTCTCAAGTCTTTTATCAATTTGGCTATATCCATATCATTACCTCGCATTGCGTGTTTGCGATCATAGTATATCACATACCGCCATTTGTCGCAATGCGTGGATTCTAGAGTTTTAATCGCATATCTGTATACTTCTGAACCTTATCTTCAAACCCCAATTTTTTATATATAGGATACCCTTCATCCGTTGCTACCAGATCAATGCGGCATATCTGATGCTCTCTGGCATATTCAATCATATTGCTCATAAGGATCGTACAGATTCCTTTACCACGGTATTCTTCTTCTGTGTATACGCTTAGAACTTCTGAATCCAATCCATTTAGAAAAAATGGATTTGCCGGCTTCTCGATAATCAACAGATAAGCCGCAGCAACAAGCCTGCCCTCTGCTCTTGCGACAAACGCGATCAGTTTTTTCCCGAGTTCTCTTTCAAAATATCCCGGAAGCTGTTTTTCCATACCTTCTCTTTCTTCATCGGTTAAAGAGCCAAAATCATCTATCATGTATAGAATTCTAAGCCTGATAAGTTCCGGAATATCTCTTATTGTTGCAGTATCGTATATAATACTTTCCTTATCCATCCGCTTCACCACCTTCTGCATCTTTGATCCGATAGTAATCCTCCATCTTCACATTCAGTTTCACATAAGAATCCGCTTTTCGGTTGCTCACACGTTCCAAAAGCACGCAACTTTCGACACTATCAGGATTGTCCAAACTCAATTTCATATCCTCACCAAGGATCGGAAGCTTGAATTCTATGGACTTTAGCCACTGTCCGTTTGGCTGTCGTTCCTCATATACCTGGACCTCTTTGATAAGCTTTTCATAGAATGCCCGTTTCTCCGTTTCACTCATTTTTTCATAGAGCTTATCAAAAAATATCAAAGCCTTATATATGTTATCGCCAGACATCTTATCTGCCAGGATGGTTCTTCTCTTTGCCTTCGCTTCGGCAATCAGGTTCTCCATCTCATCCATCTTATCATATGTACGGTACAGTCTGTCATCCAGATCTGCTTTCCTTCGCTTATAATGTTTGTCATCATAGTCCAGCGAATCAAGATCCGACATGATGGCGTCTTTATTGGAATAACACTGCCTCAGTTGCTTTTCATAAGCCGAAATCTCCTGATCCAGTGCTGAAGTATCCACTTCCATATTTATCTTCCACTTCATCAGATCTGCAAACTTTTTGTTGCTGACAAGCCTCTTGATCACTTCGGCAACAGCCTCATCCAGCATTTCTTCGTGTATCTGCTTTTTGTAATCACACTTATGGCCTCTGGTCATGTTACGGTGCTTACATCCGTAATAAAAGAAATCCTTATACTTGGTCCCGTCTTTACGATGTTTGATGCTCTTATTACCATACATCCCTGCACCGCAGACGGGACACCGAACTATCCCTGAAAGCAGATGCGTTTTCTCACCTTTTTCGCGATTAACATGCTCGTATCTTTTCGCCTGCACTACAGCTTTTACCTGGGCTTGTTCCCACATTTCCTCCGATACGATGGCATCATGCAGTCCTTCCACAAGTAAGTAGTCATCCTGTGGTACCATATGATAATCATTGCGTGTTCCTATCACTTTTTCTGTCTTGCGTCTGCCATATGCGATTTTTCCACAGTACACCGGATTCTGAATTATTTTTCTGATAAGAGCAGAATCAAACAAAGGATTCTTCCCATTCTGTCTTGCTATTTTGTGAATGCCATGATTCTCAAGATATTTCGCAATCCCGGTCGATCCCATATCAGTATTAACATATCGATCAAATATAACGCGGATGGCTTCCGCTTCGTTCTCATTGATATACAGTTTTCCATTCTTCAGTTCATATCCATAAGGAGCAAATCCACCGTTCCACTTTCCTTCGCGGGCTTTCTGGATCCTGCCCTCCATAGTCTGAACACGGATGTTTTCCCTTTCAATCTCCGCAACAGCAGAAAGAACCGAGATCATAAGCTTCCCGGCATCTTTAGAAGAATCTATCCCGTCTTCCACGCAAATCAGATTCACACCATAATCCTGCATCACCTGAAGCGCCGAAAGGACATCCGCTGCATTTCGTCCGAATCTCGAAAGCTTGAACACGAATACAAAGGATACTCCATCTTTCCCGGACCTGATGTCATCCATCATCCGGTTAAATGCTTCCCTGCCTTCTATGGATTTTCCGGATCTTCCTGCATCCTCATATTCCCTGCGATCTCATACCCGTTGTAATCACAGAAAGCTTTCATCTTGGTCTTCTGAGCATCAAGAGAATAGCCATCGATCTGCATTAGCGTTGATACGCGGGTATAAAGATAGACCTTTACTTTTTCATTTTTCAATCGCATCACCTTCTTCAACAAAGTCACAAAATGTTACCTTGATACCTAAATTGTATAATCCGGACCTAAAAGCATTTTATCTATCACGGGATGAATAAGGCTCGTATCCGCAATAGCATTTATGGCACATAGTTTCTTCCCGGCATCTTTGCTTGATGCTCCACAATGAAAAACCTGCTCGGTTTTAAAGCCGTAATCCAAGACGATCAGCCTGTCATGACAATCCTGATTATGTTTTGTAGTCAGTAACGGATACTGATTGTTAAAATCCGTTACAACTGTTGTAGTCAAGAATCCCTGTCGTCCGAAGCCATTTTCGGTGAATAGAATCACGTTTACACCCGGTTTCTTCTGCGATAATAACTGCAATGTTTTTGTATTCACATAATCGTCTACGATATATATGCTCTTTCTGGCTTTTTGATAGATATCGATGTATGCCGCATCTGCTTCAAACTTCTGTCCCTTGTATATAACAAAATTCCTGTAATCATCCTTCTGGATAAAACTTGCATTAATAGTTTCTATACTTTTCTGAATCCTCTCTATGCTTTGATCCGTCTTGATTCTATGATCATTTAGTCCCGCAACCCGCATCGAAATCTCAGTAACACGGGCGTTAAGCAGATTCATCTCGGCCCCGGTTACAAACTGTTGATTTCTTCTTATGTAATGGCGCATTTCTTTAAATGCCCTCATTATATAAATACTCTGTTGCTCAGCTAAATCTCCCTTCAATACCGTAGCAAGCATGTAAATCCCTTGTTCCGTAAAAGCATATGGCATCTTTTTTATGTGCATTCCACGTTTATTGTTGCTTCCGTTTAAAGTCGCAATTTGCGACTTTAAACGATCCGGAACCTCTTCCGGTTCAATTTGAAACATGAAATCTTCCGGAAACCTGCGGATATTCCTTTTCACCTGTTCGTTGAGCCGCTTCACTTCATATCCATATATCACAGCAAGATCCTGATCAAACATTACTTGCTGTCCGCGAATAGTGTATACGCATTTATATAGTTCTTCTATCGTCAATATTTCTGTAGTTTCCTCCATGCTATTTCAAATCCTCCAGACTCTCGATTTTCTTTAGTGCCTCCACATATGCAAGCAATCTTTTCTTCTGATCTTCCTGCATTCCGTGATAATCCTCCAGCAGTTTAGCATCTGTTCTATCAGCATATGCTCGTTCCGTTATAGGTTTAAACTCTGTCACATCATCAATTCCTTCACCGGTCAGCAATTGTTCCGGAGTAATCTCAAGTGCTCTGCAAATGACCATTATTTTATCTGAACCCGGGTTTGTATTCTTCTTGTGCCAGTCAAAAATCGTATGTCTGGAAATTCCGGTCAAGCGTGACAGTTCAGACATCGATATATTCTTTTCTTCCATTATCCTGAACAGTCTTTCACTTATAGTCATGTGATCCTCCATCGTCGTGTGTATATACAAACTCTTGTATATACAAACAATAACACAACCACATTATTTCTACAAGAGATATTTTCAATTAACAAAATCATTTCATTGAAAACTCTAAGTTTATGTATCGAGCGATTCTTAAGTTTCTCTTCCTTGTGTATATCCTGTAAGCCTCCTTCACTGCTCTACATGTCAGAAACCTCTCCGGATCCGGCAGTTTTTCAAACTCCATTTCATCCGCATACTTAGCTATCATATCTGTCAGAAAATCTGCCAGCGGTCTCCAGATGTCAGGCTCTTTGATCTCTACATATTTTTGGATACTCTTCACCATTCTTCCTCACCCCTTTCCTTGTAACTGCTGTCTTTCACAAATTGGCAAGCAGTGCGTCGGTTATCATCGACTCCCTTTTGCGGCTTGTTGGGGTCAGGTCTCCGCTCCGCTCCGGTCGGCGCAAAACCGACGTCCCCCGGACGTCGTGCGCCCCAATCCCCTAAACCGGGAAAGATTCCCGGAGCTGCAACTCGCAAATCTTATGATTTCCGATCCTTAGACCCAATTCGTTTTTCATGGTTCCTGTTTCACTCAGAATTTTACATTTTTCCAAATAGCAATTCCGTATATCCGAAAGGTAGGATTTGTTTCAAAAAAATAAGAATTTCCGTGAATCTGGAAATTCCTGTTGACGTCAAAGCATAACATTGGTTATTATAAAAAGGAACAGATGTTCGATATGTGGCAAAAGAGGATTTTCAACATGAAATATCAGTTATCAATTCAGGAAAAACTTAAGGATCTGAGAGTAGAAAAAGGCTTAAGTCTTGAAGAACTTGCCGCCGAGACCGATCTCTCAAAGTCCGCTCTCGGCAGTTACGAAACCAATGATCACAAAGATATTTCTCATACAGCTATCATTGCATTGGCAAAATTCTATGGTGTGTCTGCGGATTATCTTTTGGGATTATCAGAAAATCGGAATGAATGCTCGTCAGATATTTCTGAGCTGAAGCTCGACGATGATGCCATAGGCATTTTGAAAAGTGGCACCATCAACAATCGACTGCTCTGCGAAATCATCAAGCACCCTGACTTTTGGAAATTTATGAGTGACACGGAAATCTATGTCGACAGTCTGGCGGAAATGCAGATCCGGAACCTGAACAGTTTTGTCGCGTTGATGCGAAGTAAAATCCGGGTGCGTGATCAGATTCCGGATTCCGAACACTATCTTCGTACGCTCAAAGCATGTGAAATCGATGAAGATGATTATTTCAGCAGACTGATCTGCGAAGACATTACTGCAATTGCAAAAGACATAAAAGAATCTCATCGCCGAGATGCAGAAACCGGCGATGAGAATAATCCGCTTACAGATGTAATTGATGTTGTGAAAGAATTTGCAATGGCAACCGATCCAATGAAAGCAACTCTTTCAACTTTGAGCAAACAGCTTGGAATGAATTTCAATAAAATGGATCCGGCTGAGGTTCAGTTTTTCACAACACTTGTAGAAAAATATTCAACCTCATATCGAAGCATGTTGCCAAAGAAGGGCCGTGGCAAAAAATAGCGATTTCCAATCGCGTAGCTCATCTGTTCCGACAGATGTTCAAGGGGCTTGGGGTGCACGACGTCCGGGGGACGTCGGTTTTGCACCGACCGAAGCAGAGCGGAGACGGTCCCCAACAAGCGCGGCAGGCTTTGTCTGGACACAGACATTGCTTGCCGCTTTGCGCAGCGATATCGCAACGCACTGCTTGCGATATTGCATCGAGGGCCCGAGATGCACTGCTTGCGAGATACAATCATCCAGCTAAAATAACAAAGGCATTTTTCAAAACAACTATATCTTCTACGGAAACTTACAAATTAGATATCATCAGCACGAGCAACAATCCCACCAAAAGAGTTTCCAGAATAGCACCTATAATGCTGATGATTTTAACCTCGTTCCCCTTGAACAGTTTTGCTGAAACCCAATATGTTCCGGCACCAATCGCCCCACCTACAGTATTCATAATTAGGTCAGTTATATCACTTGCACCTAAGGCAAATATCCACTGCAAAGTTTCAAAGCTCAAACTCAATAAAGCACTTAACACTATTCCAGAAAGAAACTTTTTCTTCCCCATCACTGTAAAATAAAATCCAGCAGGAATGAATACGATTGTATTATACAGCACTTCGTTAAAATGAAACCTCGATTCAGCTATTTGATCATTATCATAATGAAAAGGAATTAGATTAATCCCCCTCATTGACGGAATCTTGTTAATACTGTCTGCCAACTTAAAAAGGATCAACCAACAAAGGAATAATAAATACATTCCCATCACAATGTACGCAAATATCTTTTCTTTTCGTTTCCCTGGCATTGTTACATTCTGTCTCCTAAGATATACACCGATTATTTGTTATTTCGGAAGAGTCATTTAAATAATTTAATCACATGTCATGAACGGTCAATTTTTCGCAGTGAATGATTATAAAAAATTATACCCAATAGCCTTCTGCTTTGAATTGATACTATATCATTTGAAAGTGTTGCATGGCATCCTCTATCGCCTTAACCTTCTCTTCCGGGCATCCAGGTTGGTTGCTGTTCTCAGATTTTGGCCTATTATAGTTTTCCCGCTCGATGATCCCGTGCTTCTGTTTCACCTGTGCAATATTCAGATTCGTCACATGAAATCCATACTTCTCCTGCACCCAGTCCTGTATCTCCTTGTATGTAGCCTTGGCTTCTGCACTTGTCAGGTCCAGTTCATCCATATCCACCTTAACTTCGATATGATGTTTTGCTTCGGAAAGTTTGGACAAAAGTGCAACAGTCTCGACGTGCACTGTCCCCGGAAACATATCAACCGTCACAGCCTTCTCCATGCGATAACCGTTTTCAAAGAATACTTCCAGATCTCTCGCAAGGCTGGTCGCCTTACAGGAAATATAAACAATCCGATCCACACCAAATTCTATGATCTTAGGAAGTGCCTTCGGGTGAATACCGTCACGGGGCGGATCCAGGACGATAAAATCCGGTTTTTCCTGAATTTCATCAATGACCTTGAGTACATCTCCGGCGATAAACTCACAATTCTCCAGACCATTCAGCTTCGCGTTCTCTTTAGCTGCTTCCACTGCTTCCTCCACGATCTCGACACCGATTACTTTCTTTGATACCGGAGCCAGCATCTGTGCGATGGTTCCTGTTCCGCTGTAAAGGTCGAACACGACTTTATCCGGAGTGCCGTCGTTGCAAAGGCTTCCCACATACTCCCTTACTGTTTCATAGAGCACCTCTGCACCGAGGGAATTCGTCTGAAAGAAGGAAAATTCAGATATACGGAAAGACAGTCCCAACAGTTTTTCCGTAAAGTATGGTCTGCCATAAAGGATCGCTGTATGATCGTTTTTCACAACATCTGCCACTGAATCATTATAGGTGTGCAGGATTCCTGCGATCCGACCGCTCAGATGTTCGCTTTCACAGTTGTTATCCTCTCTTTTATCCAGTTTACATAACCGATTCACTAAAACCCCAAAATCACATTGCATCTGCGATGTGGTAACGATTGCGATCAGGATCTCTCCTGTATATTCCGCCTTACGGACAAGCAGATGTCTCACATACCCTTCCTGCTTCATACGATGATAAAAAGGAAGTCCGCTCTCTCTGCAAAAGTCAAGCACAGTCTGCAGGATCATACGAAAATCCTCATCGACAATCTGGCAGTTTATTACCGGAACCACATCATAAAAGCTGCCTCTTTTATGCATCCCCAGGGAAAGAGGACCGTCTTTGTATTCATCTCCGAAAGAGAACTCCATCTTGTTGCGGTAGCCAAACTGCTTCGGACTTCGCTTGATCCCTTCATAGGAATAATCCGGTATTTCTCCTCTGTTTGCATATACCTGATCTAATAGTTCCTTTACCTGTCTCTCCTTCATGGCAAGCTGATCCCCGTAAGAAAGATGCTGATACGTACATCCTCCGCAATCGGCAAAATGCGGACAAGGACTCTCGATCTCATTCTCCGCTTTTTCCAACACTTCCATGAGACAGCCTTCTGCTTTTCCTTTTCGCTTTTTCTGAATGCGTACAGAGACCTTTTGTCCTTCGATTACGTTTTTTACCCAGACAGGACAGTCTTCTCCTTCCACCTGTACCATTCCCTTATTCGGATACATTACTTTTGTTACCGTACCTTCATAAACCTGACCTTTTTTCATACTTATAACCCATCTTTCTGCGAAAGCCACCAATGCGGTTATAAAACCGGTGGCATCTATTTTATTGTCTTTAAAATCATCAATCACAACTGCTGTGGGCTTGATGTTCATAAAACATAACTCCAAGTTTCTATACATCAAAGAAAGGAGGCCAAAAGCCTCCTTCCCGAATCGTTCTTATTCTTCCTCTGTTGCTTCTTCTTCAGTCTTTGCAGGCTCTACCGGAACGACTTCCTCTTCCTCATCGTCCTCATCATCCTCAAAGAAGTCATCATCAAAATCATCATCAAAATCTTCTTCAAAATCCTCCAGGTAATCCGGTGTGAAATATAAATATAACGCATATGCGATCGTGGCGATCGCTGCGATCACTCCTACGATTGCAAATACCCAGATCACAACATTCGATTTCTTTTTCTTAACTTCTTCTTCCTGCTGTTTACGGAACAGATCACCCGCCTTGATCATTTCAATGAGTTCATCCGCCTTGATCTTATTGCTCATGTGAAATACCTCCTTCTCAAGTTCGCTTATGTCTATTTTAACACTTTTTTCCTGATTTTACTACTGAAATTTTTATCTTTTTTATTTTGAGAATGCTTCCTACACCTTCTTCAGCTTTGCAAACGCAGCATACATCACTTTCCTGCCATAATTTTCAGAGTCAAACAGAACCGTCACCTGATAATCTCTTGATCCTTCCTCGATCTTCTCCACAGTCCCCGTACCAAACTTGATATGTTTGACTCTGTCACCCACACCATAATCCGGTGCTTCTGCTGTCTTTGGCATCCCCTTGGAAAGCCCTGCCATACCGGCTGCCGCCTTCGCCATATAGGGCTGTACTTCTGACCTTGTGGTCTTCTTCTTATAATATGCTTTCGGACGCCCGTCATAAGAAACTCCCGTAGATTCCGGCTTTTTATCAAACACATCATCCGTCAACACCCCAGATCTTCCGCCCGGTACATAACCGCTTGTTTCGTTCCTCGCTCCAGACTCTGCATTTCTGTCCGAACGACCACTCATACCAACATACCGGCTGCTGCCTGCATACAATCCACCAAAGGGTTTTTGTTTAAAGGAAGTCCTCGGCATGGAGTCATCATCATAATGTCCAAATTCTGATATTTTACTTGCCGGCACCTTATTATCCAGAAGATCTGCCGGAATCTCCCTGACAAATCTGCTGACCGGGTTGTACTGCGTTTCGCCCCGCACCATACGCGCATATGCATGTGACAGTGTCAGTTCTTTTTTCGCCCTGGTGATGCCCACATAAGCCAGCCTTCTTTCTTCTTCCAGTTCATCCGCGCCATCGTCAAACAGTGCCATCTTACTCGGGAAAACGCCATCTTCCAATCCGGCCAGATAGACATTCGGGAATTCCAGCCCCTTGGCACTGTGCAGAGTCATAAGCAGTACTTTGTCACTGTCACCGTCCACGTTGTCAATATCCGCTACAAGCGCAACCTCTTCCAGAAATTCAGAAAGTGTGGCATCTTCATGCTCCTGTTCGTAAGAAACCACCTTTGAGATCAATTCATCAATATTCTCGATCCTGGCCTGTGCTTCCTCGTCATTATCCGCTTCCAACTGTTCCACATATTCCGTTGTCTTGATCACATCCCGGATCAGTCCTTCCAGGCCAAACTCCGCTCTGGCGCGAAATACCTGTATCATCGTGACAAATGGTTTTAATCTGGCGGCACTTCTTCCGATCGTCATGATCTGGTCCGCTTCCTCCAGCGCTTCAAAAAAACTGATCTGACGCTCATCCGCATATTCCTGCACCTTTGCGATCGTTGCATTGCCGATCCCGCGTTTTGGTACATTGATGATCCTCTTGACCGCAAGATCATCACGACCATTGTCAATGGTCTTTAAATATGACAGAAGATCTTTAATCTCCTTACGGCTGTAGAAATTCACACCGCCTACTACATTATATGGGATCCCAGCCCGGATAAACTGCTCCTCCAGGACACGCGCCTGGGCGTTGGTACGGTAAAGCACCGCACAATCTTTATAGTTATACTCGCCCTTTCTGTACTTCCCTGCAATATCATAGGCAATGTACTCTGCTTCTTCATAGGCCGTATCAAACGGTCTGTAGTGTAGACGGCTTCCGGCTTCTGCTTTTGTCCAGAGTGCTTTTGCTTTTCTTCCCACATTGTTACTGATCACAGCATTAGCCGCATCCAGTACATTGGAAGTAGAACGATAATTCTGCTCCAGTTTGATGACGGTCGCATCGGGGTAGTTGCTTTCAAAATCAAGGATATTGCGGATATTTGCTCCCCTGAATTTGTAAATAGACTGGTCGTCATCTCCCACCACGCACAGATTTCTGTGCCCGCCTGCCAGAAGACGGATCAGTTCAAACTGTGCTGTATTGGTATCCTGATACTCATCCACCATGACGTACCGGAATCTTTGTTGATAACTTTGCAGCACATCCGGACATGCTTTAAAAAGCTCTACCGTCTTTACGATCAGATCATCAAAGTCCATCGCATTATTGCCTCTTAATACCGCCTGGTACTCTGCATACGCCATAGCGATCTTCTGTTTCTGGAAATCTCCCAAAGCATTGGTCTGATAAGTGATGGGATCGATCAGTTCATCTTTAGCCCTGGAGATTGCGCCTAAGATCGTGCGTTCTTTCAGCATCTTCGTATCGATCTGGAGCTTCTTGCACAGTTCTTTCATAACGGTTTTCTGATCATCGGTATCATAGATGGTAAAGCTGTTATCAAAGCCGATCCGGTCCGCATATCTCCTTAATATACGGACGCAGGTCGAATGGAATGTGGCCACCCAGATACTCTCTGAGCCAAATCCCACCAGGTCATCCACACGCTCCCGCATTTCGCCTGCGGCTTTATTCGTAAAGGTGATCGCCATAATATTCCATGGATTTACCTGACATTCTTCGATCAGATAGGCGATCCTGTGTGTCAGTACTCTTGTCTTACCGCTTCCGGCCCCTGCAAGGATCAGAACCGGTCCCTCTGTCTGAAGTACCGCTTCTTTCTGCTCTGTATTCAAGGTATCGTAAATACTCATATGTCCTCCGATCAACTGTCTGCATTTATCCCGTCTGCCATACAGTTTTCTGTCCTTTCTATATACTGCTGCTTAATCCGCTTCTCCGGCAGCATGGTATCAAAAAACATGTGTTCGTTATTGTATCACATTTTCTTCCATCAATCCAGTCACTTTTTTGACAAAAGTCTTTTTCGTCTTTTGTCAGCAAAAGTACTTTGATCTCAGTGCCACCGGCCGACACTAAAAAAAGCGTTTACAGAATTGTAAAAAACCATAAACGCTCTTCCCTTATTTCGTATCCTTCTTATAAAGTCTGTAAAACTGCTGCACATGCCGTACGATCAGATGCAGTACTTCTTCCTCCGTCTCCGGCTCTCTGTCTACATAACCGAGTAGAACATAAATCGGATACACATATTGTTTTGCCATAATACATACATCCTCTTCAATCAGAACGCCTTCTTCTATCAGCTTTTTGAACAAAGCTTCATGATACGCCGGAAGCACTTCAATGTATCGCTCATTGTAAATCTTTGCCAGTCTTTTGTTGTAAAACTGCTCCTGAGTCAGAAGCTTACGGAATTTACTGATATACTCATCCTTCAATACATATTCAACTACCGTCCTCACTCTTTCCAGCAGTTCTTCCTCTGTAATATCTTCAAATAAATAGATCAGATAACCATCATCCAGTTTTTCGTACATTCTTTTTTCCTGCGTCTCAAATCTTTGCTCGATCACTTCCATGATCGCATCAAAGATCGCCTGCTTGCTCTTAAAATGCTTATAAAGAGAAGGAGCCTTAATTCCGACTCCTTTCGCTATTTCTTCTACACCGACCGCTTCATATCCTTTTTGTGAAAACAGTGTCAGCGCTGTATTCATAATCCGCTGTTTGGTAGAAATCCTCTGTTCCATCCTCATCTCTCCCGTCTCTTTGATGAACTATCTCCTTCACAGCATGTAGTACTCCAGGTAATAACCATGGTAGGCAGACATGAATACAACTCCCTTTCAAGTATCCCTCATCCATATATAGAATCCCTCATCTCACACATCATTCCTCAAACCGAACAGAAATGTACTTGAATCTCATCAAAGCCCCTCTTTGCCCTGAATCAAATATGTATTCATTTACCACGCCGCCTACCGGCTAAGACCTTTTAGCTAATGATAAGCTAAAAGGTCTTAGCTGTCAAGTACTTTTGGACCGTTTTGAATATCTTTTTCATTAATGGCCGGTACTGTGCTGTTCAGTCAGTCATACACTTTTGAAGTACCGGCCAACGGGTATTGTGGTGTCCGGTTATCAGCTTTCATGTATTGTTTACTATAATCGTAACAGTTGCCTTTTTCCCGCTTCCGTCTGCTGCCAGTGCAGTGATCTTAACCTTTCCCTTTTTCAGAGCTGTTACTCTGCCCTTCTCATCCACGCTTGCCACGGACGGCTTCCCGGAGATCCAGATCACTTTACCGGACGCGAACCGTTTGGAAGGAGATACCCTTGTTTTCAGCTTCACAGTCTTTCCGGCTTTTATCTTCGTTTTGCCGGTCACTTTGATTTTGCTGACTGCTTTTTTCATGACTTTGATCGTCACAGTCTTTTGCAATCCGCTTTCTGATGTTACAGTGATCCTGGCTGTCCCTGCTTTCTTTCCGGCCTTTACCAGCCCTTTTTCGTTTACACGTACAATCTTTTCGTTGCTGCTTTGATAAGTTACTTTCTCTGTTTTCGCTCCCTGCGGAAAGAAATTTACCGAAAGCTGAAGATTCTTTTTCGGAGCAAGTTTCCAGACTCCTTCAAAGGAAACCGCAGGACCTTTCTTTACTCTGGCTGTCAGATCCAGTGCAGTCGCTTTTGGAATCTTTTTTTCCGATCCCTTCTTTGAAGGATCTTCCTTTTTGTCCCCGTTGCTGTCTGTCGTCTCACCCGGAGTATCCTGTCCTGTACCCGTGGTATCCGTTCCGCCTCCCGGAGTATCCGTTTCGCCTCCCGGGGTGTCCGTTCCGCCTCCCGGGGTGTCTGTCACGCCTCCCGGGGTGTCCGTTCCGCCTCCCGGGGTATCCGTTCCGCCTCCCGGAGTATCCGTTCCGCCTCCCGGGGTGTCTGTCACGCCTCCCGGAGTATCCGTTCCGCCTCCCGGAGTATCCGTTCCGCCTCCCGGGGTGTCTGTCACGCCTCCCGGGGTGTCATTTTCTCCACCCGTATTACCGCTTTCTCCGTTTTTATACCCCGTCAGAATTTTGATCTCATTCTCCGCAGCAAGCTTTTTTTGCAAAGCTACTTCCTTCTTTGCATAAGCCAGATAAACAATGTCTTCTGACTGTGTTGCTTCACATAGTCCCGCCAGTGCGGCAACATACCCGGCATTATAATCAAGTGCCACTTCATTACAGTTAAAATCATTCTGATCGTCATGATAATAACCGTTCTGCTTCGGACCGCCCACCAAAGCTCCAAGAAGTGTATGGTGTCCTTCGGTATTTACCAGGCCTGCCGATGTGGAAGCAGATGCTCCCCTGTGGTGCGGGTATTTGCTGGAATTGGAGTTATAACCCACCGCATAGCATCTTTTGTTCGGATTGTCACCGATCATATAATTCATCTGTGAAGCTGCCCAGTCTTTGTACGTCTTTGTCCCGCTCAGTTTATCGTAAACAAGTCCTGTAAACTGTGCCGCCGCATTATAACGACAAGATCCCCAGTCATTGAGACACCCGAATACTCCGTCTAACAACGGTGCATTTTTCACGGTATCTGTTACCCCTTTCAGTTTAGCGGATTCCTTCATCAGCATGGCTCCCAGTGCTCCCGAGTTCGACCAGTCCAAAATCCATCCCTCATTCAAATAGCCTTCGCTCTGATAGATCGTCTGATATTTCGTTTCCCCGGTTGCTATATACAAAGCTGCTGCTGCCAGTCCGTAATCATCCCGATAGCTGTCAGAGGCATAAAATGTTCCCGCTCCCTCTGATGCACAGGCTTTTGTATTTTTTTGTGCAAAAGCAAACAGATCCTTCGCTGCCTTCAGATCTTCCTTTCGTTCTTCCCCGAAATTGAGAGAATTCAACGCCAAAGCTGCCACCGCAACACTTACCTCATCCGTGGCAGGGTTATCTGCACTCGCCCAGTATGTGGGACGTGCGCCGGTCTGCTTCTCCGGTGCTCCCCAATAGCCATGGTCTGAGTTACCCTCACCCACTTGATAGCAAAAGCCAACGACCTCTCCCCCGTCATATAAGATACATCTTTTAAAATAATCACAGAAATGATCCGCGATCTTTCGGTAGTGTTCTTTGGCGCCGGCCATTTCAAAACCGTCCCCAAATTCATGATATGCCACTCCCAGTACACAAGCTGCATATCCCTGCGGCAGTCCGAATTTCACATGATCTCCGGCATCATGGAAACCGCCGGAAACATCTAAACCGGTATATGTCTTCCCGCCAATGGAAACAGAAGCATTTTTATCTACAAGATGGCAGTTTCCCCTCCAGGCAACCGATGCTTCATCGTTCACCTGATCCCCACACATATTGGCATCATAAAAATACAGAGACTCCTGTAAGAGCTTCGCATAATTGTACTCCACTTCCAATTCCTTATCCGTTGTGGTATCTGTAACAGAAGAAGTCCCTCCGCCGGTACTGCCGCCACCCGATTCAGAACCCGTGATCCCATCTGTAAAAGAAGTTCCTCCGATCCGCAGCACCTCGCAGTCTCCGAACGCAGAAGCACCCACATTCAAGCCAACCTTGTGATCTTTTGTCAGCACAAGCGTCCCGTTTGCCGGAACCATCTCATCATAATAGATCAGAATGCCCCCGTAAGAAGCATCGTATTTGGCTGAGACAGACGTTTTATACGCTTTGACATCGGATGGTCTTGCGTCATCCTTTAATTTTTGCAGGATCAACACACCCTTCACATCATTATCCGTATGATTTTGGATCGTGTAATAAACCTCCGAATAATAATCATCCTGATAGTCAAACTGTCTGGTCAGTGAAAAATCACCCGTTTTTACTTCTGTTCCGGATAGCTCCGGGGTGTTGCTCTGTCCTTCCCACCCGATTTTTTTGACTATATTTCCATCATATTCTTCAGACTGTACGCTTTCTGTCTGCCCCGCAAACGCATATGTTGTAAGACCGTTTGCTCCCACTGACACACAAAGCGCCAGAAATCCTGCAAACAATCTTTTCTCCCAATATTTTCTCCGTTTCATATCCTTTTTGTCTCCATTCATAGTTCCATATCCAAACATACAGCCATTCAGGTACAGCACCTTCTTTCCGCTTTCCCCTCATTCATTGCACGTCAGGCTGTTTGGAAATACTGTTTAACGTTTCCGTATCCAGAATGAATTCCCCATCCTTGGCACTCAGGCTGATCCTTCCGCCCTCTTTAAGCGGTCCAAACAGAATGGAATCCACAAACAGAGGTTTTATCTCATTGCGGATCACGCGGTCGATCTCCCTTGCTCCAAACTCCTGACTGACTCCCCGTTTTTTGATCAGCTTTTTTGCTTCTTCATCCACTGTAAGAATTATCTTTTTCCCGGAAAGCATCTCTTTGAGCTCACCAATTTTTTTGTCCACTACCAGTACCGCCATCTCATCATCCATACTGTTAAATACCACGATGCGGTTTAACCGGTTTCGAAATTCCGGCTGGAACGTATGCTTGACTTCTTCCATGATCACGCTGTTATCCTGACTGACGCTCTGAAAGCCAATCCCTTTTTTGCCGATCCGGTTTGCACCTGCATTGGAAGTCATGATCAGCACCACGTTGCGAAAATCCGCTTTCCTGCCCTGGTTGTCCGTCAGAGTTGCATAATCCATGACCTGCAGCAATATATTATAAATATCTGCGTGGGCTTTTTCAATCTCATCCAAAAGCAGTACGGCAGAAGGATTCTTGCGGATCGTCTCCGTAAGCAATCCGCCTTCCTCATATCCCACATATCCTGCCGGAGCACCGATCAGCTTTGCCACAGCATGTTTCTCACCGTATTCACTCATGTCAAACCGCAGCAGTTTCACACCGAGCTCTTTTGCTAGTGTTTTTGCGATTTCGGTCTTGCCGACACCTGTCGGTCCCACAAACAAAAGGCTCGCCAACGGTTTATTGTCTTCCAAAAGCCCTGCCTTGGAAAATTTGATAGCGTTTACCACCTGCGCCACAGCTTCCTTTTGACCGAAGATCTGAGCTTTGATCCGTTCTTCCAATGTGGACAGCCCCGTAACATCATCGGTTGCCACCGACTCTACCGGCACCCGGCAGATCTTGGTCAGCACTTCGTTGATAACCTCTTTATCCACTGTCTGTACGCCGCCCGGTATCCTATGCAGTTTGCGGTAAGAACCCGCCTCATCGATCAGGTCGATTGCCTTATCCGGCAGAAACCGTTCATGAATGTATTTGACACTCATGGAAACCACATATTCCAAAATTCCTTCTTCGTATTTCACCTCATGGAACTGTTCATATTTGGGTTTCAAACCTTCCAGGATCTTTACCGTTTCTTCCTCGCTCGGTTCCCTGATCTCCACATTTTGGAATCTTCTGACCAGACTTTTATTTTTCTCAAAATATTTTTTATACTCCTCAAAGGTCGTCGCCCCGATAAACCGGATATGTCCGCCTGCCAGATAGGGCTTTAACATATTGGAGGCATCCAGCGAACTCTCTCCGACCGCCCCGGCTCCTGCCAGATTGTGGATCTCGTCGATATAAATGATCGGCTTTTCTTCCTTCTCGATCTGCGCCAGTACCTTCTTTAAACGATTTTCAAAATCTCCCCGATATCTGGTCCCGGCTAACATCCCGCCAAGGTCAAGCGCAAACACCTTGGCATCTCTTAAATGCGGCGGTACTTTTCCTTCTTTGATCCTTCTGACCAGTCCATAGGTAAGAGCCGTTTTTCCAACCCCCGGCTCGCCGATGTGGATCGGATTGTTTTTGTCCTTCCGGCACAGAATCTGGATTGTCCGCTCTAACTCCTCTTCCCGGCCGATCAGGGGATTTTCATCTTTTAATGTATCATTCAGACATGGTGCAAAGGACATGATATCATTCGGAGATATTTCTTCCTCATCCTCATCTCCCAGATACAATACCTCTGTTTTCTCTTCTTCTTCCTCGATCTCTACCATTGCCCGAAGCAGTTCTTCTTCCCTGAGATTTTGTTTCTGCATATAATAGACCGCATAGCTGTCCGGTAATTGCCAGATCGCATGGATCAGATGTGTCAGGCCGATTTCTTCCCGTCCGCTGTAAAGCGCACTTTTACCAGCCATCTCAAACGCCTTGGCCATGGCAAAGGACATCTTCGGCTCGACATCCTTCACTCTCTCAATATAATCATTCGCATAGGTGCCAAGATCTATGATAAAGGTCTCCAGATCACCGCCGCATCCACAGAACGCTCCGGTAAATTCATCATTATCACACATGGCAAGCAGGATCAGTTCCGGTGTCACATATTCAAAATCATTTGATGCGGCATAAGACATTGCCGCCCGCAATACCTCAAGTGCTTCTTCCGTAAATTCCATACTTATGCCTCCTCCACCGTCATACGGAACGGAAATCCTTTTTCCTTCGCCCGCTCCAATGCCTCAGACACCTTGGACATAGCGATATCATACGGATATTTTCCAACAACGGCACTTCCGCTTTTATGTACCTTCATCATAAGGATCTCGGCATTGACCGGGTCCTTATGGAAAATATCGATCAATATTTCCACCACAAATTCCATGGATGTAAAATCATCATTCCACATAATAACCTGATATTGTCTCGGTTCTTTTATCTTAATCCGGGTAAGCTCCTTAAGTGCCCCTTCGTTTCTTTCTGACATATTTATCTCCTTTTATACCAAGCCTTCGTTTTGCAATTTCCCTTTATCACGTTACCTGACTGCTCCATCTGAAATCGCTTTAGCTGCCAGCTCTACTTTTTTTGATTTCATCTTTCATCTGTTTCTGCCGGCAGTTTCTGTTCAAGCAGTTCCTCCAGCCATGTGTCACCTGCCATACCTGCCCTATTGTATCACAAATGAAACCTTTTCTCTACCCCATGGATTTTCTTTCTTTTTCCCGAAAGTTTTGGCTGTTCTTTCATTTGAGCATAACTTATGCCCTATCTGATAATTTACACATTTTTGGAAATATACAAGAATCTAAGAAAAATGGCTTTCCTGCTTTCCGATTATCTGCAAAAACTTTAGCTAGCTGTTTTTTTAATGTTTTACAGAATAGCACATTATTAAAATGATACAAAAAAGTCGTCTTAACGAATATCGCTAAAACGACTTTTTCTATCTCTTACTCTATGCTATCCGTATGATCTGCTCATATAAAAGGGCTCATCAGTATTTTCATTTTTCCCTTATAAGCAGTCCCATATAGATTTCTCTCTGCGACTGCGGAATATCCAACACATCCATAGCTTTTTCTTCACTTATCCTCAAAGATTTCATTACATTTTTTATCGCAATCAATTTTTCCTCCTGTTCTACCTGCTGTTTCACCTGCTGTTCTCTTTCGCTTATTTCCCTGTCAATCCGATCCCTTAACAGCTCCATTAATGCATCTTCCATCTCATTCTCACCTCTTATAGACTCCATTGTTTCAATATTTTTCCTTGATATCTGACTTAAAAGGATCTGGTAATGTCTCCTTATCACGGAATCCGTCTCTTTTTCCACATCCTCTATTATCTGCTCCACATCTGTTTTATCCGCTCCTTCTGTCAGGGCGCGGTAAGCTGCGTATTCTGCTCCTGCCAGTTCTCCCGTGATCACGATCTGAAAAGGCAGGTCAGTCAGACCTTTAACATAGTATATTCCCTGCGCATTCCCTTTTACAAGCTGCCCCGCTTTTTCCAGCCGACGAAACAACTCCCTGTTCTTTTTCGCACGAAAGATGGAAATTGTCACCTGCGCAACTTGATCTGCTTTTTCCGTTCCTTCTCCGTCAACTGCACAGCAGATTTTTCTGCTGTTTGTCCGGCTGCACTTACGGACATTTCTTCTTTCTGTCTCATACGACTCCTCCTTTTCGCAGGAGATATCTGAAACGGAAAACTATTTTCTTCTATTCTTCTGAAATCCCCTGCTTTTATTCTGTTAACTTGATTGGTAAAAGCATCGAAATTTCAGATCATAATAGAATAAAACAGATTCTTAGAAATACTTATGTGAAATTTTCTTACTTTGCAGTGATTGTACCATGAATCCTATAAACTGACAATAGATTTTCACCGGTAATAAAAATCATAGTCTTTAATGCCTCCTGCAAGTAATTGGTCGCAACAATTATAACCTTCCAATTAAACACGGTCAACCTTGTTGTTTTTTACTTTTACAGAAAATTTTCACAGGCCCTCATTTTTATATGTTTTCAGCGGTTTCCGGCTATAATCCCCCTGATTCCTAACCGCAGACCTCATTCAATATTTTCCCGATGCTCTCATGAAATACAAGATCGGCCTTTCCTTCCATTTTGGTTTTGCCTTTATTAATAATGATCAGATATTTCCCGTGATAGCCATGTACCAGCCCTGCTGCGGAGCCGACCTCCAGTGACGTCCCTCCCACAATCAGACAGTCTGCTTTCATGAGCATATCCACCGAATTACTAAAGGCTTCTTCCGGCAGAAATTCACCGTAAAGCGTCATATCCGGTCGTACCATCCGTCCACAGTTAGGACAGTACGGAATCGTATCTTGATTATCAAAAATGAAATCCACGCCATATTTACGACCGCAGCAGTCACAATGGTTGTGCCAGATCGTCCCATGAATCTCCTGAACATTCACACTTCCCGCCTTTTGGTGAAGCCCGTCAATATTCTGTGTGATCACGCCTGTCAGCCGTCCTGACTGTTCCATCTCAGCAAGGCGGTAATGGGCATCATTCGGCTCAATCTTTCTCGCATCAAGATAAGTACGATAGTAATCAAAAAAGACTTCCGGCTCTTTCTTCAGGCATTCATGGCTCAAAAGATACTCCGGTTTATATCTTGCGTATTTTTTGACCTTTTTATGATAAAGGCCGTCCTTACTGCGAAAATCCGGAATCCCGCTTTCCGTAGACACCCCTGCCCCGCCTAAAAAGACCACATTTTGGCTGTCCGAAAGAATCTGTGCGAACGCATCCAGTTTCGCACCATCTGATAATTTATGAAAATATTTCTGCTTTTCTTTTTCGTTTTTAAATTCCGGTATCATTTTTTCCCTATCGCGCAGGCTGTACCCTGCCAGATTCTACACACTCGTTCCGCACTCCGTGCCCATGTTCTTGCGACCGGTAAATGATTTTGTATGCGAGCATACATTCTCTTACCGGTCTTGATCTACAAAAAGAGAGTGTCTGACGTTCCTGGCAGACACCCTCTCTGTTACGTGTTCTCTATGACAGGAGCGGCTTGCATGCCTCTGCCAGTTTGTCTTTCTTCGCCTGTGCTTCTTCCAGATCTTTCCCCTTCGTTGTGAAGTAAGTCTTGATCTTAGGCTCCGTACCGGAAGGACGAACGATCACGGTCGAACCATCCTCCAAATTGTAAAGGAGCACATTTGCCTTTGGCAATCCGGTCTCCTCCGTATTGTTAAAATCCGTTACCTTCGTAACAGCTATACCTGCAAACTCTTTCGGTGTATTCTCACGCAGTCCCTTCATGATCCCACTCATCTTATCCATTCCGGAAAGTCCGGGGAACTCAAAGGAATCTACTTTATTCAGGTATCTGCCATACTGTGTATAGATTTCCTCCATTCTCTGCTTAATGGAAGAACCGATGCTGCGGTAATATGCCGCCATCTCACAGATCAGCATGGATGCGATCACGGCATCTTTATCTCTTACATAAGGACCTGCAAGGTAACCGTAACTCTCCTCAAAGCCAAAGATAAAGCGGTCAACCTCACCGTCGGCCTCCAGCCTCGCGATCTGGTCGCCGATCCACTTGAATCCTGTCAGTACATGGCGGAGTTCAACACCGTAATGCTCTGCAACTGCGTCCGCAAGCGGCGTGGAAACGATTGACATCACGGCCACCGGATTCTCCGGCATCGTGCCCTTCTCGATCCTTCCCGCACAAATGTAATCCAGGAGTAAAACACCCATTTCATTACCGGATACCAGTTCATAGCTTCCATCCGGACATTTCATAGCGATTCCCACTCGGTCTGCGTCAGGATCTGTCGCAAGCATAAGATCCGCACCTGTCTGTGTCGCAAGATCCAGACCACTCTTTAATGCCTCAAAAATCTCAGGATTCGGATACGGACAGGTCGTAAAATATCCATTCGGATATTCCTGCTCCGGAACGATCGTAATATTTGTGATGCCGATATCATTCAAGACACGGGTGACAGGAATCAGCCCGGAACCATTGAGCGGTGAATATACCAGCTCCAGTCCCGCTGTCTTTGCAAGACCCGGACGCACCTGTCTTTCTTCGATTGCCGCATAAAAGGCTTCCTTACATTCATCCCCCACAAAACGGATCAGACCTTTTTCCACGCCCTCTGCAAAGGACATTTTCTTCGCACCGGTAAGAATATCGGTCTTTAAGATCTCATCATAAACGATCGCGGCCGCATCATCGGTCATCTGACAGCCATCCGGTCCGTATGCTTTATAACCATTATATTTTGCCGGATTATGAGACGCTGTCACCATGATACCTGCATTACATTTATAAAATCTTGTAGCAAAGGAAATCGCCGGAACCGGCATCAGAGAATCATAGATCCTGACTTTGATCCCGTTCGCTGCTAAAACGCCTGCTGCCTCCTTGGCAAACACATCACTCTTTAAACGGCTGTCATAGGAGATCGCAACCGTCTGGTTTCCTCCCTGTGTCAGAACCCAGTTGGCAAGTCCCTGTGTCGCCTGACGTACTACCCAGATATTCATACGGTTCGTGCCCGCGCCCAAAGTCCCTCTAAGTCCTGCAGTACCGAATTTTAATGCCACCGCAAAACGATCCTTGATCTCATCCTCGTTATCCTTTATCTTCAATAACTCCGGTAAAAGATCCGGATCCTCCAGGCTATGTCCCAGCCAGCGTTCATACTCTGCTTTATACATAATCTTCCTCCTCCTGCTACTATTTTTCCATAACGGGAAATATCACTTTTTCCCACAGGCAACTCTATCTTATCATAATTAAAAAATGACCGCAATGATTTTTCTTATTGACATTCTGATTTGCTTTTTATAAGCCACAAAGTTTCGCTACCACTTCATTTATCACTTTTCCGTCTGCCTTCCCTTTCAATTCAGGCATAACCGTCTTCATGATCTGCCCTTTGTTCTTCGTCGCAAGCACGTCAGCGAATTTCTCCGTTAAAATCTTTTCCACTTCTTCTGCACTTAACAGTTTTGGCGCATATTCCGCGATCACATCATAACGGAACTGGTATTCTGCTTTCAGTTCTTCCCTTTCCGCCGGACAGGAGTCAATCTGTTCCTTTACCGATTTTAATTCCTTCAAGATTACGCGATCCACCAGTTCTTCTCCGATATCATCGCGGTGTCCTTCATCGATCGCGATCTTCTTTACCGCCTGAATCACAGAAGAAATGGCTTCTTTACGTGCCTTGTCGTGAGCCTTCATCGCGGCGATCATGTCCTTGTTTAATTGTTCCATCTGCATAGTTTTATTCCTCCTTATTTTTAATTGCTGAAACCCTCTGGTTTTCCTCCAAAACACCTTATCCTCTTTTGCAGAGACATCGATATTTCCGGGTATCAGACATATACTCCGTCCTTCGTTTCCTTCTTATGCTGTGAGGACTTCTCACACCAGTTTCTATTTTCCTATAAAAAGCCTGCAATTCCTTTTCTGCACTCCTTTCTCTTGTTCTGATTCATATATCGTAAACAAATGAACCAAATTCGTTTACGGTAATCCCGCTCCTAAAATTATTGCTAAAATGAATGATTTTATTATACAGTTGCTTTATTCGCCTACGGTATATAACTTCCCAAACTCTTTCCGGTCCGCAACTATAAGAAAAACAGTGGCCGCAACCGAAACCATCGTCATACAGACGGAAAATGCCCAGGCATAGGACAGACCATAGTAATCAAAAAGCAGTCCGCTCCCCCATTCCACGACTCCGCTCATAAATGCCGATGCGAAACTGGTCACGCCATAGATTCTCCCTCTGAAGTCAGCCGGAACCCTCTCCGAAAGATACGTTCCGATCACAATGCTTGTAAATATTTCACCCACCGTAAAAAGCGTTATGGACACATAGTACCCCGCTATCACACCAAAGGAAAGTAAAAATGAGGCAAAGCTAAGCGCCTGAAAAATGGTTCCGAGTGCATACTTTTTGGTCAGCGTGACTTTTTCCATGACCATCGTAATCACCGGAGTAAACAGTACAACAATGACACAGTTGACGCTTGTGATCATCCCATAAATCACGGAGCCGTTTTCCGGATATGCCTTGGAAATATCAAGGGGCATCAGATAGCCAAACTGTGCATAAGCGCCCTGATAAAAACTCAGTGCCACGATGAATATCATGAGCGCCCTGCTGTTTTTTATGATTTTCCAGATGGTTTCGTCCTGTGCGCCTTTCTCCTTTTCAGATGCCGGCTCCTCCTCGTGCTTTCTTTCCACATCATTTACGAAAAAGCCAATCAGAACGGTAGATACACAAATCGAAAGACCGCTGATGACAAAGCAGAGCCACAAATACTCATTGAACAACAATCCTGCTATCACCGGAGAAAGAATCAATCCTATATTACCGCCCAGATATAATAGTGAAAAAGCCTTTTCCCTCTTATCCTGCGGCGTAATATCCGCAACCATTGCCTGATAAGCCGGTCCCTCAAGTGTCTGAAAAAAAGCCCCGACCAAAAGCACGCAGATGGAAAAAAGGGAAAGTGGGATCAAACCGCTTACCACAAATAAAATAATTGACAGGATATCACAAAATATGATCACCTTTTTCTTATGAAACCGGTCCGCGATATGTCCTCCCCAGAGGTTTGCCGGAAGAAACATGACTCCGCTGACAATGATAAACAGCGCCGTTTGTGTCGCGTTTAATCCCAGCTTCTTATTCAGTATCAGCGTCATCATCGGCCAGATCATCGCACCAAGATTGGTGACAATCCTTCCAAAGAATAGTATGTAGTTTTCTTTTTTCAGTCCTTTATATTGAGCAAATAATTTCATGTTTCCACTTGTTCCTTTGAAAGCACTTTGAAATGTAGTTTTTAATCATAATAATGATTTGCATCTCTGTATTCCCGATCTGTCCATGAGACTATGAGCTGACCATCCAACTCAAATAATTCCACGTAAATATCATCCAATC
The DNA here is from genome assembly GCA_015056815.1 of Lachnospiraceae bacterium. GTDB lineage: Bacteria > Bacillota > Clostridia > Lachnospirales > Lachnospiraceae > SIG333. The sequence goes on from SVFN01000011.1 coordinate 28,506, forward strand.
GCCAGATTGCCACATTTTCATCCGGCCGCTCTCTCCATGCTTCTTCATAGCAATGCCGTAAGCATTTATAGACATCCACAAGCTTTTCCTGCGTAAAAGGCGTTTTCCATGCGATCTGTACCACCTTATCATTCTCCGTCGTGGCAAAGTGCAGCTCGCCTTTCTGGCAAAAAACATGTTTCTCTCCATAGTAATAAGTCTGATCTTCCTCTTCCATTTGATCCCATGCCATCTTACCGACTTTTCCCATGTACCGTTTTACCGATCGTTCCATTAAGGCCTTTACTTCCTGACAGGCGATCAGCTGCTGTGTCGTAAGAGTCAGAGAATCTGTAATGGTATCCTCTTTCATACTTTCTTCCTGAAACGTCTCTTCTTTTTCCCTCTGCCTATACTTGTCCTCAAGCATGAGAATTCTTAATACAAGCATGATGATGACAAGAGCTAATATGATTAAGTCCCTTTTACTAAACTTTGGTTGATCACTTTCCCTGTCATATGTACTATAATCACTCGTTCTGTCAATCTCTTTATTCACATTCTCATAATATCGCATCCGCAGAAATCTTTCAAAATCCTGCTTGTACAAACGTCTCGTTTCCCGATCATTTCCGATCACAATATACGGACAGTTTTTTTCATAATAAGAAAGCGTCTTTTCTTTTCCCATGTACACAGGAAGCGACGCACATTTTCTATGGTCTTTGGAAAACAGTTTCAATCTATAGGTCGTAGATCTTCCTGTATTCACACGCTGCACATAAGCCCAGACAATCTCCCTGTTTTTCAAAATACCAAAACGCATACCCGTATAGAAGAAAGTAAGCTCCGGACTGATCCAGATATTATCCACTTCCATGGCACGCATGAATTCTTTCTCCAGTTCATATCTGCTCATATGATTTTTGGCAGTAAATTCCTCTATCACTTTGGGATACTGAAAGGATCTTATTGTAGCGATCACTAAAAACAGGAGTATAAGCAGGAAAGGAATATCAATCAAATATGCAATAAGGGCAGACGGATCTATCCCCATAACTCCCCCTCTGGCTACTGCACCATCGTCTATATAATACGTCACTCCGGCACGCGGATAACTATTTCCGTATAAATCCTTAAATGCTTCGATATGATAGTGTTCATTCTTAGCTTTCGTTTTACAGACATAACCTGTTATTTCGATTGGAGCGATGCTTTCCTTTTGTCCATCCATAATATTTCTTGTTTTAGACCGCATCTCATCCATCAGATCTGCTTTCTCAGGAGGCACAAAAACACAAAAAGGATGTTGCATATTATCATCCGCCGCCAGATAACCACAGGTATAAATTTTCTTTGACGGATCGCCTTCGTTATAAAAATTAACCACATGATTTACCACATAGCGAAATTCACATCTTACCCGTCTCCCATGATATTTTGACAGATCTTCTCCTGCGCTGATCTTCTTCGTCGGCAGGCATGATGCGATCAAATAGATTTCTCCTGACCGCCATAATACTCCGGCAAGCACGGCAAATATTATGCCCCATATAAGCCACAGGACAAGTAGACTTCTTTGAATTTTCTTCTTTATTCTTTCTTCCATGGTATTCCTCTTAGTACAAATAGTTATGCAGTCCGCATAGCCCTCCCATCAGCATACATCATTTCAATATGTGAATATTATGGGTTAAAGTCTGATGTACGTCAATCTCACTCACGAACGGGACATACAAACAGAATTGTTGCAATCACACCATCCTGAAAAACTCGATTTCTTCATCGTACTCTGCTCCGGTTTCTGTAAACCCTTTCTGCCGATACAGCTTGATCGCATGTGCATTTTCCCTGTGACAAGTCAGGGCAACCCGGTCAGAGGGACCAAATGGTTTTGTCCGGATGTAATCGATGACCTGATCTAAGGCTTCGCTTCCATATCCTTTCCCCTGCATCGTTTCATCGATCATCATATGCCAGATGTCATACTCCGGAATATCATAATCGTAGATCACCATAACATACCCGACCATGGTATCCTCTTCATAAATTCCGAAGGGCTGACATTGCTCTCTGTAAACATAAGCCTGCGCCAGACTTCTTATGGGATGCGAAACGTATTTTTCCTGTCCCTCTGCCAGTTTCAGTTCAAATGCCTGTGTGAAATTTTCTTCTGTGATCGCTCTTAATCTGATCATTTTCTGCTCCTTATATTGTATTTTCAACTGATCCATTACCAGCGCTTCATATTCTTCTGAAATTTCCCGGTATAGGCTTTTTTCAATTCTTCCGCCGAGATCCCATAGCACAGCAAAACATCGTTATAATGCATCAGCACGTCTGCCAGCTCTTCAACCAGATGCGCACGGTGAGGACTGTCTGCATCTGCCGCCTGTGTTCCGTTCTTTTTGATGATGTCGATCACTTCTCCTACTTCACCGACCATCCAAAGGAGCTTGTTTTTTCCAACCTCCGGCGATATCTTTTCCCATTTATCTTTGTATTTGTCCTGCAGCGTTCTTTGCATTTCCAGCATTTCATTTATGCTAAAATCCGTCATTTTGCTTTCCTCCACTGTTTCTGAGCGTTCCGTCGATCATCCTCCGATCAGTTTCCGCTCTGCCCGTTTTTTACCCAAACAACATATTCGCTGTTTTTTCCAATTCTCTTCGTTCTTTCACATCATCATATCCACCTGCCGAAAGTAGAGTCGTTTTCTTCTCAGTGCGGCGCGTGGAAACAATATTTTTATACCTTTGCAAAATCCGATATCACGCCCGGTACTTCCACAGGACATCGGAACAGACAGCCATCATATTCTCCGGTCAGTCCGTCACCGGCAGAAGTGATAAACAAAAAGACGCTTCCCGCCTTTTTGGCCAGACAGCAGGAAGAAGTATGTTCTGCCGGTACATGAACAACCGCTAACAGTTCTCCTGTCACACTGCTTCTCTTCTCAATCCTGCTGCCGCCCCAGATCGCTACCCATAGATTATCCTCCGCGTCTATGCACATGCCGTCCGGCACGCCGTCTTCCACGGTGAATAAAACCTGTCTGTCTGTGATCGTACCGTTCTTGGCATCATAAGTGTACCGAAACACTGCATATTCCAGGGAATCGGAGAAGAAAAAATGTTTCTGATCCTTCGACCACGCCATACCGTTTGCGATTTTGGTATTCTCCTGCATACAAAGAATCTCTCCTTTGTCGTAACAAAACAGACTGCCTTCCGGTTCATGCTCGTCACTCACCGTAGCCCCGAACCAGATTCTTCCGCTTCTGTCCGCTTTTGCATCATTCGATCTCCAATATGGTTTATAGACCTCCTGAAGCCCTTTTATGCAATCTGCTTTTCCATCTCTATAAACATACAAACCGTCACGCGCAGCCAAAAGAAATCCGTCTGTATCCCTCAGTGGTATGGCTGCCCCGATGGGCTGTCCCAATTCAAAATATGTCTTTCTCCCCTCTGTCATGGTCCAAAGTCTTCCCTGTGTAATATCCACCCAAGAATACCGGTCATAGCGCGGATCATAATAAGGACTTTCTCCCAGACTGTGTTTTTCCGCATCCATCACAATCGCTGTGTATTCTTTCATATCTTATCCCGCCTTTCTATAGAAAGCAGTGTCATAAAACGAACGGTTCCGAAGCATATTTTTTGCTTCCATCCCCCGTTTTCCCGTTTGTGTGCACTCCGACACTGTTTTTCACTCAGCGTTAAAATCTCCAAATGTCATCACATACTCCTCCTGCACAGAAGATTCTTTCCAGCCGGATTCCAGAAAACCCTGTAAAAACGGTTCAAAATTCCGGTCGATATCCTCTTGTCTGTCCGCAAAATAATCCACACCGATCTGCGCACGGCCATCCGGCAGAAGTGTCATGCTCATTCCTACGACCGCATCCCCTTCCGCATAATAATAAGCAGGATTATCCTTCTCAAAGGCTTCCTCCATCTCCTGTCTGTTCTTTACAGGAAGGATTTCATAAGCCTCTTTTCCCCGCAGTGTCTCTCCCGTCTTTGCAGTAGTTATCGCATATGGATAATGAAAACTCCGGTGCTTCATAGCTTCGGGGCCATACTGAATCGCAGGATTTTTTTTCATACAGACTTTGCAAATATTTTTTAATTCTTCCACCACATACAGCCTGCTGTACTGGTTACAGACCACTTCCGACAGAAGATATTCTTCTCCGTCGGATGCCACCACATTGATCCGGTATTTCCCGTATGCCAGACCAAACGGGCTGTCCTGTACACTGCCGTTTTTGTTGTCATAGATCTGTGCCTTGTCCGGTATGTTTCTTCCATAAATCCTTTGGATCTCATCCAGCCTGAAAGCGTTCTGACTAAATCTCTGATAACCGATATCACTTAAAAATCCGACTGCAAAATGCTCTGTGACCAAAACCTTTGTGGTAGAAAACCAATCCGCTTCTTCCGCCTCATGATCGATCTGCTGCATGGTGATCCCGCTTAATGACCAGATTTTTACCGCCGTAATGAGCTGAAGAAGGCTGACTGCCAAAATCGCTGCTCCGATTACAAATAACATCCCGCCGAGTCCTAACGTAAACTTATCCATCTTTTCATAGCACTGCGTAAAATCTGTCAGCTGTACTCCACTATCGATCACTCCGTGGATCAAAAATCCCGCCCCCGAAATCAAAACGACAGCGCCAAAGCCTCCCGCCGCAAACGCATGCCTGTAGAACCCTCTTATTTTTTTACTCTGATAAAACATCTGCACATAGCATTCCTTCCATAGATATCATTTTTTACGGCATACAGCCTGCCAGTTCTTTCAGCCTGCCATCCAACTCCGGAAAGCTCTTTTTCAGTGCGATCGGCTTTCCGCTCTCATTTACAAAACAGTGTTTGCTTTTTCCCTCCAGCACTGTTTTCCTGTCTGACACACGGATCATGGTATATCCTAACACCAGCCTGATCCCTTTAAATTCCTCCACGGTGACTGCGATCTCAATCTCATCCCCAAAGGTGGTGGGGCTTTTATACTCGCATTCTATCCCGACTACCGGCGAAATGATCCCGTCTTCTTCCATTTTCCGGTATCCGAAACCAATCTTTTCCAAGTAATCGATCCTTGCTTCCTCCATCCATCTTACATAATTGGAATGATGCGTGATGCCCATTTTATCCGTCTCATAATATTGTACCTTGTGAATATAGTTTTCCATGAAAGCCTCCTGTTTTATTCTATATCCAAACAAACTGTGCACGCGCAGAGAAGATTCTCTCTGCCGGCATTGTCAGGTCTTTCTCATTCATTCCCCTCTGAAACAGATTCCGGAATACTTTCCTGTCTGCTGTATCTGCTTTCCGGATATATGCTTTTATGCCATATTCATTATACAAGTCAAGCCACCGGATTGCCACTGTTTTTTCCCGGGTTTCTTTCAGGTGCACTGATAAAGATTCGCATAAATCCCGCCTTTTGCCATCAGTTCCTCATGCGTGCCGGATTCTTCGATACCGTTTCCCGTAAGCACAAGGATCCTTTGTGCATTCCGTATCGTAGAAAGACGGTGCGCGATCACCAGCGTAGTCCTGCCTGCTGCAAGCCGTTCCAGAGACTCCTTGACAATATTTTCGCTCTCGTTGTCAAGCGCACTGGTTGCCTCGTCAAAAATCAGGATCGGCGGATTCTTTAAAAAGACTCGCGCGATCGAAATTCTCTGCTTCTGCCCGCCAGACAGCTTGATTCCCCTTTGTCCGATATCCGTATCATACCCTTTTGGAAGCTCCATGATAAAATCATGCGCATTCGCCAGTTTTGCAGCCTCTAGGATTTCTTCCTTTGTCGCATCCGGCTTGCCGTAGCGGATATTTTCATAGATCGTACCCGCAAAAAGATAGACATCCTGCTGTACGATGCCGATATTGTCGCGCAGACTTTTTAGTGTAACGTTCCTGATATCGTTACCGTCAATCCGGATACTTCCCTTTGTCACCTCATAAAAGCGCGGGATTAAGCTGCACAGTGTCGTCTTTCCTCCTCCCGACGATCCCACGATTGCCACATAGGTCCCTGCCTTGATATCCAGATCAATATGCTTTAAAACCCTGTGGGCAGTATCGTTGTATTTAAAGGAAACATCCTCAAACACAATATCTCCCCGCACTTTTTCAAGCGGTTTCGCATCCGGGCTGTCCGTGATATCCGGCTCTACGGACAGCATTTCGACAAAACGTTCAAAGCCCGAATATCCATTCTGAAACTGCTCCGTAAAGTCGATCAGTGTCCGGATCGGATCCGTAAAAATATTGATATACAGCAAAAATGCCACAAAATCGGAAACCTGTACCATATCCTTCGCAATCAGAATCCCACCCGTCATGATCACCACGACATTGATGAGCATGGTAAACGCGGTCATGCCCGAATGAAAAAATCCCATGTAAAAATAACTGTTCTTTTTCGCCTGTAAAAATCCATCATTTCCGGCTTTAAACTTTTCCTTCTCAATTTCCTCATTTGCAAAGGATTTGACCACCCGGATTCCAGACAGATTATCTTCAATCTGCGTGTTGATCTCGGCAATCTTAACGCGGTTTTCCCTAAAGGCTCTTTTCATTCTCCTGTTCAGCCTGAACGCATACAAAAACATACACGGCACCAGCACAAACGCCGCAATCGTAAGATAAGGGCTTATGTTTAGCAGAATGATAAACGCGCCCGTAATCTTGATAAAAGAGATTGCAATGTTTTCCGGTCCATGATGAAGAAGCTCGGAAATATCAAAAAGATCCGACGTGATCCGGCTCATCAAGGCACCCACCTTCTGCTCATCAAAGAAGGAAAACGACAGCTTCTGATAGTGTTCAAAGATTTCTGCCCTCATATCGTATTCCATCTTCGCCCCCATCACATGACCGACATAGGAAATGTAATAATTGGAAGCAAACTGGAGCAGAACCAGAACGCTCAGTGTGCTCCCGATCAGGATCACCTGATGCACTGCCGCCTCCGTATCCATGTCTATGATATTCGATGTAATATACCGCACCACCAATGGGATCACCAGACTGATGACCGATGCCAGAAATGCAAAAAACATATCTAACAGAAAAGTCCCCATGTAAGGTTTATAATATCCCGCCATCTTTTTAAGATTTTCTTTCAAGTTTCCTCACTCCTTTTCTGATTTTGACGTTTCGTCTATCTTCCCACAAACACAAAAAAAGTGCAAGTCATATTCTGCCAAAAAGGGGCTGATATTTTTACATTTTTTCTTGCATTCTTATTTGGTCTATGATGCAGCGGGTTCATCTGAAACAGACATGTATTTCCTTTTACATCACGCGCTATGAAAAGGAATTAAAATCGGAAAAAGATTATGAAAAAGCGATCAAAGATTTTGAGTATTTTCGCGATGAGATGTTAAAATCAGAGTATAGAAACGACTTGGATCATCCGGAAGCGGACAATCTGATCCACTGTGTGAACAATATCGTAACGCGCATCACAGCTGGCAGCAAGATCGGAAAAGAGGTGAAGAAGAAAGACACAGATCACTGCCGGTTTGCATAAATGACTATCTTTTCAGTTCCACTTCCGGCATGAGTTCTTCACTCATAACTTCCAGCACTCTGTTTACCACCGCAAGTTCTTCTTTCGTGAATCTGCTCTCCATTCGTTCCATGACCTCATGCATATAGCGGTTGCTCATGTTGTAGTATTCGTGATATTTCTCCGTTACCACAAGATGACTTTCTCGCTTATCTTCCTCAGAACGGACTCTCTTTACATAGCCTTTGGCTACCAGATTGTTGATCTTATAGGTGGCGTTGGGCGAGGAAATGTTCGCTGCCTTGGAAAACTCCGCCACAGTCGGATTGCCAAGCGCATATATGATCTCCATGCAGAAGGTCTCGACAGCTGTAAGGGAGGCCTCCCGTTCTTTCAGTTTCTCGAAGGCCTTCTGATAAAAATGAAGTTTGAATTTCATGTAAACCTTTGTAAAGGACTGTTCCAACATTAGTGCTCCTCCTGCTATGATTTCCCTCATAACCGGGAATGTCCACCCGGCATCGGCAGATTCTGTTTTGCCTTGTCCTGTTCATCATAGCATTACCTGTCCGTAATTGCAAACGTTAATTCACAACTGGCAGCCACCTTTCCGTCTACGGTAGCTGTAGCACTGCCGACTCCCACGCTCCCTTTCCTTTTTACGATATGGCACTCCAGTTTGAGCACATCGCCCGGCTCTACCCGTTCTTTGAAGCGGGCGTTTTTAATGCCTCCAAACAAGGCAATCTTTCCTTTGTTTTCCGGAAGGGAAAGAATCGCAACAGCACCTGTCTGTGCGAGTGCCTCGATGATCAGCACCCCCGGCATGACCGGATTGGAAGGAAAATGCCCCAGAAACTGCATTTCATTGGAGGAAACACATTTTCTTCCGATTGCCATTTCTCCCGGGACACATTCGAGGATCTTATCCACCAGTAAGAACGGATATCTGTGGGGCAGGATCTGTTGAATCTGTTGTGCATTTAATTCCATTTTATGTTCTCCTATTTTAAGTTCCATATTTAAGTTCCGCATCTATCCCATGATATCGATTTCAAAATCCGATATCCGGATTGTTCCGCGCTTCCGCGCTCCTACAATCCTCCCATAAACTTCTTAAAAATGACGGATGCGTTATGTCCTCCGAATCCCAGTGAATTTGACATCGCATAGCCTATCGTTTTTTTCTGCATTTGATTGACGACAAGATTCAGATCACATTCTTCATCCGGTACTCTGTAATTCACGGTAGGGGGTATCACGTCTTCTTTGACACTTAACGCTGTGATGACCGCCTCTATCGCTCCGCTTGCGCCGAGCAGATGTCCCGTCATGGACTTGGTAGAGCTTACTGCCACCTTCTTTGCATGATCGCCAAACGCCTTCCGGATCGCCAGTGTTTCACTTTTGTCATTCAATCCGGTCGATGTGCCATGGGCATTGATGTATATGATATCCTCCGGTCCGATCCCGGCATCTGTCATGGCAAGACTCATGCATTTCGCTGCAGCACTTCCATCCGCAAGCGGCGCAGTAATGTGATTGGCATCGCAGGTTGTTCCGTATCCGCTTACCTCACAGTAAATCTTTGCACCACGTTGTTTTGCATGCTCATATTCCTCCAGCACGAGTGCACCGGCCCCTTCTCCCATGACAAAACCGTTTCGTTCTTTATCAAAGGGAATGGACGCTCGCATGGGATTTTTTGATGTGCTGAGCGCTTTCATGGAAGCAAATCCTCCGATCCCAAGCGGGGTGATACTTGCTTCGGATCCTCCGCAAAGGATCATATCCTGATACCCGTCGCGTATCTGCCGGAACGCATCTCCCAGAGCGTTTGTACTGCTCGCACAGGCTGTGACCGGGCAGGTACAGATCCCTTTCATGCCAAATCTTATGGCTATATTACCGGCTGCCATATTGACGATCGTCAACGGTATAAAGTAAGGAGACACTCTCTCAAAGCCTTTACCCGCTCCTCTCTCGCATTCCTTCTGAAACGTCTCAAGACCTCCGATCCCGGATGAAAAGATCACACCGCACCGGTAAGCATCCTCTTTCTCCATGAAGATTCCCGCATCCGAAAATGCCTCTGTGGCTGCAAGGATTGCATACACTGTGTACATATCCATTTTGCGGATCTGTGCCGGTTCCAAAACAGAAGAGGGATCAAAATTTTTGAGTTCTGCCGCCAGTGTCACTTTATTTCCCTCTGTTTCAAATCTTGTGATCGGCGCGATCCCGCATTTGCCCTGACAGATGACTTCCCACATTTCGTCTACGCAATTTCCCACCGGTGTGAGTGCCCCCAGTCCTGTGATCACCACTCGTCTCATATGCTCATACCTCCATCTACCCGTATCACCTGTCCTGTAATATAGCGTGCTTTGTCACTCGCCAGAAACTCTACAACCTCTGCCACATCCCCGGGGGTTCCCATTTCTCCAAACGGAATTGCCTGTGCGATCTTTTCTCTGGCCGCCTCCGGCAGCTTCTCTGTCATATCTGTCGCTATCATGCCGGGAGCTACCGCATTTACCCTGATTTTACGGCTACCCAGTTCTTTGGCGAGGGATTTGGTCATACCGATCCCTGCCGCCTTGCTTGCCGCATAATTGACCTGTCCCGCATTGCCGCCGATGCCTACTACGGAGCTCATATTGATGATACTGCCGCTTCTTTTCCGAAGCATTCTTTTGGAGACTTCCCGCATCATATAAAAACTTCCTTTCACATTTACAGAAAGAACCTGCTCCAGTTCTTCATCCTTCATGCGAGGCAGAAGATTATCCTTTGTGATTCCTGCATTGTTGACCAGCACGTCCACAGAGTCCAGAAATTCATAGGCTTTCTCCACAAACTCCGCACAATTTGCGGAATCACCGATATCACATTTCCACCGAAAAACCCTCGCGCCCTCTTTCTCACAAAGTCTCTGTGTATCCTCCGCCACTTCCTCATTTGACTGATAGTTAAACGCTACATCATAACCGGCTCTTGCCATTTGGATACAGATTGCCCTTCCGATCCCGCGGCTTCCTCCGGTTACGATCACACCTTTTCTTTCCTGCATGTTATCCTCCTAATCGTTTCATAATCTTACTGATACCATCTGCTTCTCCGAAGCAGTTTCTATATCGAAAGCCGTTTGGGCACTACAGTGCTTTTTTTGCAAATGCGATCACCTCTTCCAGATCTTTTACGGTTTCAATGTGCATAACTGTCGGTTTTACCGGCAGATCCTTACTCATTTTTTCCAAAAATCCCGTAAGGACTCTCCCCGGTCCTATTTCCAGATAGCAGTCTGCTTTCTCTTGCAGGATCTTTTCCAGACACTCTTCCAGACGCACACTGCTTTGCACCTGTCTGACCAAAAGCTCTGCCAGATCGTCCCCGTCCCTATAATAATCACCGGTTGCATTTAAGAGTACCGGGATCTTCGGTTTTGCCAAAGGATATTTTTGAAAATACTCCCGAAGCGCCTCCCCCGCCGGACTCATGTATTCCGTATGAAAAGGCCCACTGACTTTCAGGGGAATGCAGCGTTTTGCACCCCGCTCTTTTAGGCGTTCCTCTGCCCTGCATACCACTTTTTCATCTCCACAGATCACATATTGTTCCTTGCAGTTATAATTACTGATGGTGGCATACCCTTCCTCCTGCAGATCCTCACATATTTCCAGTATGGTCTGGCTTTTCATTCCTAACACTGCACTCATTTTAAATGCTCTGCCTGCAGATGCTTTTTGCATGGCCGCGCCTCTATATGCTGTCAGATCCACATAACGGTTTCTGTCATACACTCCTGCCGCGTAAAGCGCGCCGTACTCTCCCAGGCTCAGTCCCATCGTCACTTGCGGCCGTATTCCGTTCGTTGCGAGCAGATCCGTTATCCCCGCCGCAAATGCCGCCATACAGGCCTGCGTGTTTTTCGTATCCGACAGTTCCTCCATCGGTCCAAAGTGCATCAGTCTTTTGAGCGGTATTTCTACACAAAGCCCATCCATATAATCTCGATATGCAGGATAATTCTCGTAAAAATCTTTGCCCATTCCCACTTTCTGACTTCCCTGTCCCGCATATAAAAAAGCCCACTTCATACTTTTTTCCTCTTTCTATCCCTTGTTCATCGTTCTCTGACATCATTTTTTTATTTAGTGTGATAAAGTTCCGTTTCTTCCAGTTTCTTCAAGGTTTCCCGGTATTCCCGGCAGATGCCGTCCAGCACCTCTTTCACACTGCGGATCTCATGAATCTGTCCCACGACCTGTCCCGCCATCAGGGAACCGTTCTTAGTATCTCCCTCAAAAACCGCTCTGCGTAAAGAACCCAGTGTATACTGTTCCAGTTTCTCTTTTTTGGCACCTGCTTTTTCCAGACGAATGTATTCTCTCGCCATCTGGTTTTTCAGGATTCTCACCGGTACACCGCTGATCCTTCCGGTAACGGTCGTACCATTGTCCTTCGCCTGCACAACAGCCTGTTTATAATTCTCATGGATCGGACATTCTTTTGTCGCTAAGAGAGCCGTCCCAATCTGAACACCGACCGCTCCCAGTGCAAAAGCGCACAAAAGCTGTCTTCCGTCCGCAATCCCTCCGGCTGCAATGACAGGTATTTCCAGACGGTCTGCTATCATGGGGACCAATGTCATCGTGGTCATCTCACCCACATGTCCTCCACTCTCCGTTCCCTCCGCGATCACGCCGCTTACTCCGCAGCGCTGCATACGCATAGCCAAGGCCACACCGGATACGACCGGAAAGATCTTCATGCCGGCTTCCTTCCACATGGGAACATATTTTCCGGGACTTCCGGCTCCTGTAGTAACGATCTTTACCCCCTCTTCCACAAGGATCTGAGCCATTTTTTCCGTATCGGGATTCATCAGCATAAGATTTACACCAAAGGGGTTCTTTGTCAGACTTTTGCAGATTCTGATCTGTTCTTTTAAAGTATCCGCATTCATTCCTCCGGAACCGATCAGTCCGAGACCTCCGGCATTGCTGACAGCAGCTGCAAATTCTCCGGTCGCGATGTTTGCCATTCCTCCTTGTATGATGGGATATTGGATGCCCAGCATTTCATTCAGTTTCATACTTTTCTCCTATTTTCAGTTCCGTATCCAAACAGTCTATCTTCTCTGGCACTGATTTTTGGATACTGTTTTATAGTTCCGCCAGGATCCCCCCATAGGAAAGTCCTGCTCCGAAGCCCGTCATCAGGCAGGTCGTACCCTGTAGTCTCCCGACCTCTTCCAATTCACTCAAGACAATTGGGATACTGGCTGCCGAAGTGTTTCCATAGCGTTCGATATTCATATAGAATCTGGGCTCCAAACCCGGGTGCTTCCTGCTGACGCTCTGTATGATCCTTGCATTGGCCTGATGGCAGATTACATGATCGATTTCTTCCAGACGCTTTCCCGATTGCATCAGAAGTTCTTCGATGACCCGCTCCATAGCTTTTACCGCAAAGCGGAATACCTCGCGCCCATTCATCTGCAGATAACGGATATCACTTCCGATCCCGCCGATATATAAAGCTTCCTTATTTCCCTCTGTAAAGCTGACGTGATAGAATTCTTTTTCCGATAAGCGGAATAATACCGCTCCGGCGCCATCTCCAAACAGGATACAGGTATTGCGGTCCGTATAATCTACCAGGCGTGACAGCTGTTCACTGCCGATCACAAGCGCATATGGTTTTTTACTGTCCCTGAGCAATCCTCTTGCAGCATTGATGGCATATAAAAATCCACTGCAGGCTGCCGACAGATCAAAACACAGAATCCTCTCACTCAGTCCCAGTTCCTTTTGTACCATCGCCGCAGCAGAAGGAAATACATATTTCCCACTCGAGGTCGCCACGATCAGAACCCCGATCTCACCCGGATCGATCCCGCTTTTTTCGATTGCTTCCTTCGCCGCAGCAGCCGCCAGCGTATTCACATCTTCGATGCTGCACCGATAGCGGTTTCTGATCCCGGTTCGTTCATAAATCCAGTCATCACTCGTATCTACCATCTTTTCCAGATCCCGGTTGGAAAGACTTTTTCCCGGAAGAGCCCGTCCCACCGCCAGGATCCTGATTCCTTTTTGCTTATTCATCATACAGCCCATCCATCCTTCTGAATTTCAGATATCGTTCCTTCACCAATAGCTCCGGCTTCTTTTTCTGAAGCTGCTTTATCTTCTCATATAAAGCTCTGTCAAATTCCTTCTCAAAGGTATCATCTTCTTTTATCATCCCATCGATCAGCCCGGCTTGCAGCAGCTCTGTGGCTGTCATTTTCATCAGCCCGCAGGCTTTTTCGGTAAGGGAAGGATCTTTCCATAAAATACTGGCAAAGCCTTCCGGAGAAAGAATCGAATAAACCGCGTGTTCCAGCATCCAGACACTATCCGCAACGGCTAAAGCCAACGCTCCTCCGCTGTTTCCCTCTCCGGTGATGATGGAAATAACAGGTACCTTCAAGCTGCACATACAGGCAATACTCTGTGCGATCGCATTACTCTGTCCGTTGCTTTCCGCTTCCACACCGGGATAAGCGCCCGGCGTGTCCACAAATGTGATCACCGGTCTTTTGAATTTTTCTGCCTGTTTCATCAGCCGCACCGCCTTTCGATATCCCTCAGGGGATGCCATGCCAAAATTGCAGGCAATGTTCTCTTCCACACTACGCCCTTTGCGATGTCCGATGATCGTTACCGGAATCCCATGAAACATGGCGATCCCACCAATGACCGCCGGATCATCCCGATATAATCGGTCGCCATGAAGTTCAAAAAAATCCGAGAAAAAAGTGTCGATATAATAATCCATCTTATTTCGCCCGACGCTTCTTGCTGTCAATACTGTCTCATATGCATTCATTGCAACCCTCTCATCCTCGTGTCATGCATCTGCAGAAGTTTTATTAAAGTCTCCCGCAGCTCTTTTCCGGGTACGATCGCATCGATCATACCATGTTCCTGCAAAAACTCAGCTCTCTGAAATCCCTGCGGCAGTTCTTCTCCGATCGTCTGCCGTATCACTCTTGGCCCCGCAAAACAGATCAATGCTTTTGGCTCTGCCAGAATGATATCCCCGCGGTTTGCAAAACTGGCACTGACACCGCCTGTTGTCGGGTTCGTCAGAAAGGAAATAAATAATCCGCCATTTAGCTGAAACCGTTCGATCGCTGACACCGTTTTGGCCATCTGCATCAGGGAGAACAATCCCTCCTGCATTCTGGCACCTCCGCTGGCAGAAATGATAACAAGCGGCAGTTTTTCTTTTTCTGCCCGTTCTGTCAGTCTGACAATCTTCTCTCCGGCTGCCGCTCCAAGGCTTCCCATCAGAAAGCGGGTGTCAAATACACCGATTGCCGTCTTTTTCTGGCCGATCTTTCCAATCCCCGTAACAACCGCCTCTTTTAAATGTGTGCGTTTTTCCAGCTCTTTTCTCTTCTCTGCATACCCCGGAAAATGCAGGGGATCCTGCGACTGTAGTCCTTTGTCCATCTCTCTGAATTTCCCGTCATCGCATATGGAAGCGATCCTCTCATAAGCTGTGATACGTTTCTGTTCTGACTGCGCCACTTTTTTGCGTGCCTTTTCCAGATTGTCCCACCATTTTCTTCTTTTCTCAAAAACTTCTCCAATCGCGATCACTCGATTCCCTCCGCTATCCACTGTTCAATCTTTGCATGCTGCTTTTCATAAAACCCGGTGTGATAAGTCCCTTTGATAAATTCCGGATGGTACGTCAGCATATACATAAAATCCAGATCTGTCGGTATCCCTTCGATCACCGTTTCCTCCAAGCTTCTTCTGAGTCTCCTGATCACCTCGAGCCGTGTCTTTCCCTTCACAATGATCTTGGCGATCATAGGATCGTAAAACGGTGTCACTTCATACCCTGTATAAAGGTGACTGTCCACCCTGACGCCATACCCCTGCGGAAAATGCAGATACCCGATCTTCCCTGTTTTTTTCGCGCATATCCTGCACTCCAGTGCATATCCTTTTCCATCGATCTCTTCCCGGGTAATCTCTAACTTTCTCCCTGCCGCGATCCGGATCTGCTGTCGGATCAGATCAACCCCGGTAAAAACTTCCGTTACAGGATGCTCTACCTGGATTCTGGTATTCATCTCGATAAAGTAGCCATTGTTCTCTTCATCCAGTACAAATTCAACCGTTCCGGCACTGAAATATCCACAGGCTTTCGCCGCTTTTACCGCCATCCCGGAAAGCTCTTTTCTCACACGCTCCGTCAAGCCAAAGCAGGGCGTCTCCTCCAGCATTTTCTGATGATTGCGCTGCATGGAACAGTTCCGTTCTCCCAGGGTGATGATATTGCCAAATCGGTCTGCCAGGATCTGCACCTCGATATGTCTGGGATTGCGGATAAGTTTCTCCAGATAAAGCGCTCCTTTTCCGAATGCAGCTTCCGCCTCCGCTGTCGCGCTGTGGTAACATTCTTCCAGTTCTTCCACACCCGAAACTCTCCGCATTCCTCTGCCGCCGCCACCATAAACTGCTTTTAAGAGAACAGGGTATCCAAGCTCCTCTGCTGTCCTTTTTGCTTCTTCTACACTTTTCAATATCCCGCCGGAACCGGGGACTACTTTCACGCCGTTTTGAATCATCAGTTCCCTGGCTGCCTGTTTGTCACCCATTTTCTCGATGATCCCGGCCGAAGGTCCGATAAAAACAAGTCCGTTTTGTTCGCACTTTCTTGCAAACTCTGCATTCTCGGATAAAAAACCGTATCCCGGATGAATGGCTTCACATCCTGTCGATAAAGCCGCCTGTATGACCGCATCCTGATTCAGATAACTCTGCCCCGCTTTCTCAGGTCCGATGCATACTGAGGCATTCGCTCCCATAACAGCCAGCGACTCCTTGTCCGCTGTAGAATATGCCACCACAGACTCAATATCCATTTCGCGCAGACATCGCACAATGCGTAGTGCGATCTCCCCTCTGTTTGCGACTAAAATCCTCTTAAACATGTCTGAACTTCCTCATTTCCAGGCTTACCTCTGCCTGTCGATCTCTCACTATGACAATCTCCTGCAGCTTTTCACGCAGGAAAACCGATGCGTTTTACTGTAATGTTTCTGTTTATTCCAGCCACATGAGGATCTGCCCGTACTCGGCCAGTTCGCCATCTTCCACACAAATTTCTTTGACCACGCCATCTCTGGGTGCCACCAGTTCATTCATCAGTTTCATCGCCTCGATCATTGCCACTACATCCCCCTTTTGCACTTTGTCTCCGACTTTCACAAAAGGGTCCGCCTCCGGCGACGGTGCTCTGTAAAAGGTGCCCAGCAAAGGTGCTTTGACTGCTTCACCGTTTTCTTCCAAAGCACTGTCCCGTCTCGCATCTGGCCGCTTAGACGGGTCAGGTGCTGTTCTGTCTCCGGCCTCAGACCTTATTGCAGGATCGGCTTTCTTCCCTGCTGCTTCCTTTTTAAAACTCAGCCTTGCACCGTTTAACTCGATCAAAACCTCCGTAGCCGCGGACTGTTCAAAGCGGTCCCAGATCTCATAGATTTCTGTCTTATCCATAGTATCACCTGCTATGCTGCGGTTTTCTTTTCAATATATGTCACGATATCGGATACTGTATGAAATTCCATCATGGCATCTTCCTCGATCGTGATCTCAAACGCTTCTTCGATCGTCATACAAAGCTCTGTCGCATCCAGCGAATCAATGCCAAGTGCCTCAAATCCGGCTTCCATCGTCACCTGCGTCTCATCACAATGAATCATATCCACAATGATCTCTTTTACTTTTTCAAATGTCATTCTTGTGTCCTCCTAAATTATTTTATCTAAATATTTTTAACAATTTCAGATTGTAGCGGTTTTTTATATTTATGTCAATAGTTTTATCTAAATTTTTTTATATATAATTGATATCGATCCTTACAGTGTCTCCTTCCTCCATCCACAATCGACAAAATGGATTCTCACAATTCTTCCATAAAAAAACTCTCCGGCATGTTACATAACACGCCGGAGAGTCTTTGATACTATCCAATGCTATTATTTGAAAAGCTGCCGGATCTGTTCCCCGATCCGTAACACATTTTTAAATGTCCTCTTGCAGGATCTGTTTCAAGGAGCTTTCTACACTTTCTGCCACATCCTTCATCAGACTGATCGAATCCGCCGTCTGCTCTGAGGAAGTAACAAGCGTTGCTGCTCTTCCATTGACGCGCTCCACAATCCGGGTCAGTTTTCCGGACTCTGCGATCAACTGTTCAATCGTTTCTTTAATGTCTTTATTATTCGCGTTGCTGTCATCTGCCGTTGCTTTGGAATCTTCCGCCAGTTTCTTGATCTCCTCCGCTACTACCGCAAATCCTCTTCCGGCTTCACCGGCACGCGCTGCCTCGATCGAAGCATTCAGGGCAAGCAGATTGGTCTGCGAGGATATCGCGATCACCGCCTTATTGTTCTCTTCCAGTTTATTCAGATAAGTCTCGATCGTACTCAGCACTTTTTTCAGATCTTTTGCAAAGTCATCGACCTCAGACATTTCATCTGAAATGCCGGCTGTCTGATGGGCATTATCCGCACTCGTTCCCTCAATCTGACCGATCGATTCGCGGAAGGTTGCAAAGTTCTCACCGATCTCATCCGCAAGAGACAGCTTCTTTTCTTTCAATTCATCCTGCGTTCTTTGTACTTCCTCTGCCAGTCCGATCGCCTTATCCTTTTCTTCATAAGCGCGATCCTTGATATAATGAACGCAGTTATGTATATGATTGAATCCGTTATAGATTGCCGTTGCCATCTCCAGACAGGAATTGTATCCGCAACCGCCGCAGTCTATCGCACGTTTCTCCTCCGTATCCTTTTTTAAGCGAAGATAGATTTCATCCAGTTCTCTGGGATCCGGGGTCTTGTAGATGCATTCCTTACTCCGATCTGTATATTTCCTGAGGAAGTCCCGCAGATCAAGATCCGCAAACTGCTTATTGAGAATATCCAGTCTCTTCTTAGGAGACAGGTCTCTTCCCCACGCTGATCTCTTTGAAAAGTTCATGGAATCAGCCTTTACTCTCTGAATCGCCGCAAACACATCTTCCGACAGATCAGAGCGCGACTCTGTTCCCGGCCCGTAAAGACAACCATTTGTACAATTGAGGGCATCGACAAAAAGATAAGGTGTTTTTCCGTTTTTCAATAACTCCTTATTCCGTTTGAGATATTCGTACATATGATGCTCACCTTCCATCTGGCGCACAAATGCATCTTCTCCAAGAAGCCAGTATACATTCTCCTTCAACCCACCGGGCATGGGATAGATCGATCCCAGTCCATATTCGATCTCATCTTTATAAGGAGCAGCTCCGCTTACCGGATGTTCTTTAAGATAGCTGACCAGATGTTTAAAGGTAAGATTGTAAGATACATATCCTTTATTATTGGGATCATCGATCTCATTTTTCTTGGCGATACAGGGACTGATAAATGCCAGTTTGTCACTTACCTTCCTGTATTTGTTGACATAGATCGCCGCACACATCATCGGTGACTGTACCGGCATCAGTTTGGAAATCAGCTCCGGTGCATAACGCTCTATGTAGCCTACTACCGCGGGACATGGCTGTGAGATCCCGCCATAGAATTGATTCTCGGTAATATATTTAATGTATCCCCACGTCGTAATATCTGCGCCGAAAGATACACTGATAAATCTGTTGACTCCAAGCTTTTTCAGCATCCCAAGTATTCTTTCATACTCTCTGGAATAATTCGCCAGAAATGCCGGTGCGATCAGAACAGATATTTTTACGCCCTTCTTAAGATCCGCAAAAAAACGTTCCACATCATCCTCATATTCTCTTGCTCCATGATCACACACGTCCAGACAGGATCCGCAGGCGATGCATCGTTTTGGATCAACATCAATCACATTGCCTCTGCCTCTTTCTACCGCCACATTCGCTCCTACACTGCACGCTCTGATGCAACGGTTACACCCGATACATTTATCATTGGTTTTGATGAGATTCATAACTCTCCTCCTGCTCTAAGCGCTGATCTTACTGTCTCGTAATGTTCCTGTAATTGTTCGTTTCCTGTTCTCATCGCAATCTTTCCCCACTCTGCGATACCTTCTTCGCATTTTATTTTATCAACTGTTGCTTCTGTTGTAAACTGATTTCTTACCGCATTCTTGATCCATGCTGTCCCTTATCTGTCTCCCCTGCTTTTATCCATTTCTTTCCGTTCCCTGTATCTTTGCCCCAAAAGGTAAACGATCAGATAATGTCTGTTTATAAGACCGCCACCACGATGCCGGTAATGATCACCCCGGCACAAAACAGCTTAAAACCTATATTTTTCTCTTTGTAGATAAATCTGCCTCCAAGGATCGTTACGATACAGCCGGACTGCTTGATCAGTGTCATGACCGTAACCCTGCTGTCCGCCATACCGTTTGCCACAAACAATGCCCGGTCCGCGATCACAAACAAAAACGCCAGAATCCAGATCCAGTAGTTTTTCAGGCTCTTTTTCAGATCGATCTTTTCCTTCGTCACCAGGATATAGATCAGATAAAAGCTCACCAGAAATAACATGTACCAGAACTGGAGCTGAGAACTGTTCAAGTCTTTCATAAGCAGTTTGTCCATCAGTCCGGACAGTGCATTTAACAGACAGGAGGCCAGTGCAAAGAGTAACATAAGGGGCGGTATATTCTCTGACAGCTCCTTTGCATCTGCACGTTTTGTTCTTTCCGTTTCTTCTCTTTCCCCGACATTTTTCCCGGTCCTGATCCGCATCTTTAATAAAAGCAGTCCCGACGCCACCAAAATCAGACCGATGATCTGCTGTGTGCTCATTTTTTCTCTCAGCACCACCGTTCCCAAAAGGGTGGCAAACAGCACTCTTGACAGATCCAGGATCCCGTAAACACTTAGCGGCATCTTTTTGATTGCCTTAAAACTGCACATCCAGGCAAGGAAGATCACAAAAGACTTCAGCGCCACGAAAAAATACCATGACGGCTTCATTCCCATGGCATTTTTCATATCGGGACAAACAAACAGAAATGCAAACAGTGTATAAAAAAAGAGTACTTCCATCACGCTGCTTCTCTCAAGAGATTTTTTCTTCACGATCTCCCGGGTTCCCTTAAGCAGACCATACACCAAAACCAACAGCATCCACATATTCTCACAGACTCCTCATTTCAAATTTGCAGCCCGCCCTATACATTTATCGTTTTCTTACAATCCTCTCCGTTTTGTTTACAAACGCCGCATTCGCGTCGCCTGAATTTTCCTTCCGGATACACCCCAAATATCCTATCTACATATAACACACACAGTCTCTTTATGGCAAGTCTTATTCACAGAAAGTTTTTCCCCGCTCCTTTCATTCCGGGCTCATAGTATCCCAAGCACCTGCATAAAGTGTTGCACATGAAGGTACCAAAAGCAATTGTTCTAACACTGTAAAGAAGTCGGAGACCGGGTAAATTATTTTGCAGATCGATTATTATCGGCTCAATAATTCCCCCTGAAATATACATTCAGATCCACTTCTGCCTCAATCCCGGGAGCATTTCCATGCTCAGTATACTGCCACATGCGATAAGCATACGGATAGATTGGCTTTTCCTGATAGTCCGCATACCAGACTTCGATATCAGACAGTTCCTCCAGATGCAGAACACAGGTCAGCCGCTTGGCATTCGCATAGATCATAGGCGTATAGCCATATTCTCTGATCCGTCCGCAAAAAGCACGTATGATCGCAGTAAGCTGTGAGGGCGTCAGGTCATCTGTCCTGGCATCATCATAATAGATCGCCTCCGTATCGATCACCACCGGCATCTGAATATCATGTCCCTGTAAAAGTCCCGCTACATAATCTGCTTCTTCCACGGCTTCCTCTTCATCGACCGCCGCTGAGAAGAAATAGACTCCAATCTTGATTCCCTGCGCTGATGCCGCCTTTACGTTTTCCTCAAACTTCTCATCCTTCATCAGCTTCCCGCTGCCATAACCGCGAAAACCGGCCCGGAGCATGGCAAAGGATATCCCGCTTTGTTTAAGCATCTCCCAGTCAATGTCTCCCTGAAACTGTGAAACGTCCACGCCGGCCTCCGAGAGGATATTCCCGGCTTCATCCGTATAATACTTATACCCATTCTGTTCTGTGATCCGTTCCATATCGTAAGAATTGCGCTCCACTCCGGATAAAGAGTTTACCCGCAGATACCCTCTTTGTATATCGTACACCGTCTCTGTATCCGGTCCGACAGACGTCTGCTCCAGATACATCTGCGCCTGAGCCTGACTCATTTCAAACTGTCTGTTTCCCTGATATACCGGCGTTCCTGTCTGCTCATGAAATGCCTGCACTGTCTCCGGCTCTTCTCCGTTTTCCTTCCTCTTACTCGTCTCTTCTGCAGTTTCCGGTTGTGACAGATCCTTATGATACAAGAGTTCATCTCCTGCATGAATAAGGATCACACCCACAAGTACACATAGAAAAATCCCCATAACAGCAGGTCCCCACAACTGTTTCTTTCTCTTATGAAGCCTTGCCTGTATCCCATTTTCCCGGTCGGAAAAAGCCTGTAAAAAGGCCTGCCTTCGTTCTCTTTTTTTTGTTTTCAGATGCCTGATGTAAAGCACTAAAAGAATAACGACTGCCGGCACAGCGCATACTACGATCCCCCAGCCGATTCCTTTTAACCGATAAGCCTGTGTAAGTATCTCTCCTGTCGGCATTTCTTCCATGCGATCCTGTTCCGCTTCGCCTTCTTCTTCAACTGCAGGATGCGTCAGTTGAAATGCCAGCACATTGGACTGTGCCCCTTCAAAGTATCCATTATATACTTTAGCCGTTACTCTTGCATCCTCCGGCAACTGCTTTGCTTCAAAGATCACCCGGTCTTTGCCGTCTTCCCATGCGTATAAATCAGACCAGCTGGCACCATCGTCCAGACTATATTCATAGTAGCACAGCCTGCTCTGTGTCTCTCTTGCCTGCAATAAGAAGGTGACCGTTTTTTCTCCCTCGCCGTTTGCATCCGAAACATAGTAAAGTTGCACATCTTCCGGTGCAGTCTCGTCCGGTCCCATCACAGATTCCGGTACCGGATAGGCATTTTTCACATAAGTACTGTAATCTACCCCCAGACTCTCCGATCGCAGCCCATAAAACTTAGCGATCGCAGTCGCATCGGAAACTGCCAGTTCCTGCAGACTGCCTTCTTTTTTCAGATAGGCCGCGTCCGCCTGCGCATCCGCATAACAATGCTCCACTAGCAAAGACGGGATCCCGAGTGCTGTGGATTCTCTGATAATCCCGTAATAGTCCGTTCCTTTCCCGTTTAAACGTGTTTTGACACCTTTATTCATAAATCCTTTTGCAGAAAGCTCTTCCAGAAAAATATCCCCGAAAGAATGCATCCAGGCATGGTTTTCCCCTGCCGAAGGCACCCATACTTCACTGCCGAACATCCGGTGCGCATCGGACATATTAAAGTGGAGACTGATCAGTACATCAGCCTCCACGCTTTTTGCATATTCCGCTCTCTGTTTCAAGGACATATCGCCACATTCCGGATTCGTGATATAAACTTCCACTTCCTCATACTTCTCCAGTTCCTTTTTTATCTCCCCGGCAACCGTATGATTCATTTCTTTTTCTAAAAATCCGTCATATTCCAGTCCATGATTCTCTCCACCATGTCCCGGATCCAAAACAATTTTGATCGCCATACTCCATTCCTTTATCTGTTACGATTTAATATGATCATTTCCCGGTTTCATGCCCGGAACGGTTCTTCTCTTTTTTCCCTCTGCTCTTTTCCTTTACCGGTACCTCCGGCATATCATCGATCAGTTTCTCGATCAGGCGTTTTTTTACATAAACGTCAAAACTTAACATGCAGATAAAAGAAAATCTCTGCAAAAACGCCTTATCCGCATCGTCTTCTTCCCGAAACAGTTTCTCTGCCTTCTGATATTCCTCCGTCACCTGCTCTTTTAAGCAATTGACCTGCTCTTTTTCCAGACTGAAAACCTCTTCATAGATATCATCCAGCTTTAATCCTCCCTGCTTCCCGAAATACTGTTCTGCCAGCGGAGATAACAGTTTTTGGATGTCCCCTATGGATAAGATCCCTTTAAAGTAATAAATGAAGATCAGCATCAGCATATGCTCTTTGGAATACTTTTTCTTCACCGGAGGCGGAAGCAGATTATTCTTCGCATAATTGTTGATCATCGTCTTGGTAAGTATCTTATCCTCATCAGGCTTTCTCGCCGCCGAGCGCATCCGCTCATCCATAAAGGTTGTGACCTGATCCATGTAAAGATCAATGTTCGGGATATCCTCTGACTTCACGTATTCAATGCGGTCAAAACTCTCCAGTATGCTGTTTAACAAATCATCCGTTGAAATCTTCATTTTCTTACCTCGAGATAAAATCATGGTGCAAACCGTCCGGTTTGCTCGTTTGCAGACTCGTGAACCATTCGGTTCACTCGTTAGCATGGCAGGAAAACTCTGGTTTTCCTTTTTTATATTCGCAAACCGTCCGGTTTGCTCGTTTGCAGACTCGTGAACCATTCGGTTCACTCGTTAGCATGGTAGGAAAACTCTGGTTTTCCTTTTTTATATTCGCAAACCATCCGGTTTGCTCGTTTGCAGACTCGTGAACCATTCGGTTCACTCGTTAGCATGGCAGGAAAACTCTGGTTTTCCTTTTTTATATTCGCAAACCGTCCGGTTTGCTCGTTTGCAGACTCGTGAACCATTCGGTTCACTCGTTAGCATGGTAGGAAAACTCTGGTTTTCCTACCATGCTATATTATAAGGTATTTAAAACTACATAACAAGGGTTGATTTGAAAATTGACACAAGTTTTTTTTCGTGTTAAAATCTAGATACATCACAGCTTTAATATTTTACCGTGCAAAAGTAATGTGATTCAGGAGGGATAAAACGTGGTTAAGAAATTAAAATCGGAACCGGTTGATCATTTATTTGATGCGATTCTTACATTGCAGAACCGGGAAGAATGTTATGCTTTTTTTGAAGATCTTTGTACTGTAAACGAATTATTAAGTCTTTCACAGCGTTTTGAAGTCGCTACTATGTTACGTGAGCATAAAACATATCTGGAGATTGCAGAGAAGACAGGTGCTTCTACCGCTACCATCAGCAGAGTCAATCGTTCTTTAAACTATGGTAATGATGGATATGAACTGATCTTTGATCGTGTTCGCAATGAGGATGAATCTGATTGATCTGCTCTCTTACAGACGACAGATCTTTTCCCTGACAGGCCGGACGAAGAAGTCTGGCTTGTTTTTTCATTTATAGAAATTCTAACTTAAAGCAGTATGGACTGTGTTACTCTATTCAGTCCGAAGCCTCGCACTACGCTGCGAGTCTTCGGAAAAACTGTATAAAACAGCCAATTATGTTTTGCACTTCTGCGTAGCCGAACAGAATATGTGCAAAACATGTTACATTCCGTGACCGGTTGGCTGGGAATTGAATAGTAACTGGACTGTAATAAGATTGTTTGTTAAATTTGATATTTTCCTTTACATTTTGACACAAATATGCTATTCTAAGCATGTTGTGAAAATAATTTCCAACGACTTAAATTTATTTGGAGGTATCTAGGATGAACAAAGGTACAGTAAAATGGTTTAACAACCAAAAAGGTTACGGATTTATCTCTGACGAGAACGGTCGTGATGTATTCGTACATTACTCAGGACTTAACATGGAAGGCTTCAAGTCATTAGAAGAAGGCGTTTCCGTAGAGTTCGACGTTGTTGACGGTGAGAAAGGTCCTCAGGCTGTAAACGTAACCAAGTTATAAACCAACTCATTAATCAGTTTTTCGATGTGCCTTTTTAAAATATGTTTGTTTTATAAGTGCAATATTGTTTTAACGGATTAAGAAAAAAGCTGCTACTTCGGTAGCAGCATTTTTTTGTTGTATTTTATCTGCAAAGCGAAACCACCTTTTCAAATCCCATTGTTCCGCCAAACAGATCCAGTGCACTTCCAATGGTAACATTTACCCGGTCATTTCCCAGTTTTCGCAAAGCTTCCAGATCTTCCATCGAATGCACACCACCTGCGTAAGTAACCGGACATTTGTCAAACGTCCCCAGCAGCCCGACCAGTTCCTTTTCGATCCCCTGTGCTTTTCCTTCCACATCCACAGCATGGATCAAAAATTCGTCACAATAACATGCCAGTTCTTCCAGCAGATTCCGATCCAGGATCGTATCTGTCTTTTTCTGCCATCGATCCGTCATGACTACATAGCCTTCTTCATATTTGCGGCAGCTTAGATCCAATACCACATGCTCCCTTCCCACTGCTTCTTCCAATGCTTCCAGACGTTCATAGTCGATCTTTCCATTATAGAAAACATAAGAGGTAACGATCACATGGGAAGCTCCCTTTTCTATATATTCCTTTGCATTCTCCGCCGTAACTCCTCCGCCGATCTGTAAGCCCCCGGGATAGGTCTCTAGCGCTGATAATGCCTGCTGTCTGGTTGCCTCAAAAAAATCGCTGTTTGCAGCATTGAGCAAAATAACATGACCGCCTTTTAGTCCATGCTTCTGATACAGCTTCGCATAGTATGCAGCATCTGCTTTTGAAACAAAATTTTCTGTTGCGCTGTCTTTTGCATCTGACAAAGATCCTCCTACAATCTGCTTTACTTTTCCGTTATGAATATCTATGCATGGTCTGAATTCCATTTTCCGCCACTCCTTTTGCCTGCTCATTTTTCATCGGTTGCTTTCACAGCTTTTGTGATATAATCTTTTCCATCACTCTGTTCTATCTTACCAAACAATCCCGGGAAGCACAATGAAAAAACGTTATGACAGACACATTGTTCTAAGCAGATGTTACTATTCAGTTCCCAGTCAACTGATCACTGAATGTAACATGTTTTGCACATATTTCGTTCGGCTACGCCGAAGTGCAAAACATAATTGGCTGTTTTATACATTTTTTGTAGCCTCGCAGCGTAGTGCGAGGCACGGGACTGAATAGTAACAAGCAGATACCCTTTGCATTTTTGTCATATTCTGAAAAACTGCTGATATTTTGTTTCCAAATGTATAGTACCTCGCAAAAAAACACATATTATCCATAGAGTCTGAAAAAAGCGCTCACCCTGTCGTGAGCTCCTTTCCGGCTCAACAGGATAGATTTCCGTTTGGACAACGTTTCAAAACCGGAAAAATAAACAGTCCGAAACAGACAAAGAAGGAGTGAAATTATGAAAAAGAACAGATTACAGATTGCAGCATTACTTTTATCACTCAGCCTTGCAGCTCTGGCAGGCTGTGGTCGAAACAATATCTCCGGAACCGACATTGCTTCTGAAGATAATGTCCAGGAAGACAATGCTGTTGCCAACAATGCGGACGATAACGCCAATGCCCCGGTTGCCGGCGGAAACAGTACTGCTGCCACAGAAGCGGCACAGGATACCGACAACGCCACAGACAACGCCCTGACTGAAGAAGCCAATACCGGAGATAATGTTGTGGATCATTCCGGTGATACTGCCATGAATAACGATGGCAGTACCGTTATAGAGGATGACGGGGTCATTGATAATACCGGTGATGCTGTCAGCAATGTGGTTGATGGTGTAACCGATGGTGTTGCCAATGTCGCCGATGGCGTAGCGGATGGTGTGAACGATCTTGCGGATGGTGCAGCCAATACTGCAGATGCGGTTACGGGTAATCGATAACCGCTTCCAGGAAAATGTGATCGTTCAAAAGCCGGCACCAATTAACGCTTTTGTATGAAAAACAGCAGGAAAGAGGGATGTACTCTCCTCATTTCCTGCTGTTTTATTACTTAAAAGCTCTTCTCCACCAAAACGCCCTCTCTGTAGGCTTCCAGAAGTTTCTCCAACTGCTTCACCGTCTCCCTGAGTTCTTCGCCGATATCCGTATCCGCTACCCGCAGTCTTTCCGGCGCACGCTCGACTTCTATGGAATCCGAAAAAATATCAGACTCTTTTAAGATTGCATTTTCTTTGGATTCAAACGGTTCGTGACTTACCAGTCTCATACCATGCGAATTTGCCACCAGCGTATAACCGGCAATACCGGTCTTACTCTGATAGGCTTTTGAAAATCCACCGTCAATGACCAGAAGCTTACCATTGCATTTGATCGGCGATTCCCCTTTCTTGCGTTCTACCGGCACATGGCCGTTTACAATATGGGATTTATCACTGTCCAGCCCAAACGCTGTCAGGATCTTATTGACGATCTTTTCATCATCATATAACCGGTAATACGCGTTTTTCACTTCTACATGTGTTTCCTTGTCTTCAATAAAATAACGTTCAAAGGTCGTCATCTTATCCTTGCCAAACACAGGAGAATTCGGTCCTGTCCAGATATACCAGAGAATATCCTCTCCTTTTTGTTTCTCCCCGGATTCTCTTGTACCGTAATACCCTTTTCTGGCATAGTTATCCAGCATATCATACAGTTCTTTTCCCTGGTATTCCCTGCCAAACAGCTTCACCTTCAAGAAATCCCCGTTTTCGTCAAGAGGCATACATCCATGGTACAAAAGATTGGAATTGTGCACCTTATAAAGACCACCTTTTGCAAACAAAAACCTTACATCTTTCTGGAGTTTCTCGCAGTGTGTGAAAGCATGCCGGAGGCGATTCATAACCTCCTCTTCCTCTCGGGTAAGCGCATAGGGATCTGCCGGGTCAACGGTCGGAAAATCTGTATCCCGCATGGCATATTCCTTCCCATAAACCGTTACCGTCTTCCTCTCATAGTCAATCTTATCCAAAAGCAGACGGTCATCCATATTATACTCCGGATGGCGCTTGATCATCTGCCCTTCCAGTTTAAACTGCAGGATCGCGATCGCCTTGTGCATTTTCATATCAAGGCTTAAGTCTTTGGTATTGTAATCCGTATTGTATTTGATGGAAAAAATACTGCAGTCCGTATCTTTGTACTGTTCCATGGCAAACGTGGCCAGAGGGATCAGATTGATGCCGTATCCTTCCTCAAGAGTGTCCAGATTACCGTATCTGGCGGACATTCTTACCACGTTGGCAATGCAGGCAAGCGAACCGCTGGCAGCTCCCATCCAGACAATGTCATGGTTTCCCCACTGTACATCCACAGAATGATAGTGTCTGAGCGTATCCATGATGATATGCGGTCCCGGGCCTCTGTCATAAACGTCCCCCACAATATGCAGATGATCCACCACCAGTCTTTGGATCAGATTGCTCATGGCAATGATGAATTCCGGCGCTCTGCCAATGCGGATGATCGTATGAACGATTTCATTATAGTACGCTTCCTTGTCATGCACCTCCGCCTTTTCATTGATCAGCTCCTCAATAATATAGGCAAAATCCTTCGGCAATGCCTTACGTACTTTGGAACGGGTATATTTGGAAGCCACATGCTTGGTGATCTGCACCAGACGATACAAGGTAATCTTATACCAGTCTTCGATATTATCCTCCTGCTGCATGATGATATCCAGCTTTTCCTCCGGATAGTAGATCAAAGTCGCAAGGCTTTTTTTGTCCTTATTGCTGAGTGTATTGCCAAACTCTTCGTCGATCTTGCGTCTGACAGAACCCGAACCGTTTTTCAGAACATGATTAAACTGTTCGTATTCTCCATGCACATCTGTCATAAAATGTTCTGTTCCTTTTGGCAGATTCAGGATTGCCTGTAAATTGATGATCTCTGTACTCGCAGCCGCAATGTTCGGATACTGCTTGGACAGGATCTTAAGATATTTTAATTCTGTTGCGTCCATAGATGCCCCCGTCTGATTCTATTTCTTTTATGCATTGGCTGCCTCAATAACATCACCCATGTCATACCAGCCTGCCTCTTTTCCTTTTAAGAACTTCGCAGCCTGCAAAGCTCCTTTTCCAAAGACCGCCCGGGAATAAGCGGTATGGGAAAACGTGATGACTTCATCACTTCCGGCAAAGATCACATCATGATCCCCGACGATCGTACCGCCTCTGACCGCAGAGATCCCAATCTCTTTTTGCGGTCTTTTTTCCATTCTGCTGCTTCTGTCATACACATATTCATATTCATTATTCAGCTCTTCATTGATGGAATCTGCCAGTGCAAGCGCTGTACCGCTGGGTGCATCTTTTTTCTGATTGTGATGCTTTTCAACGATCTCAATGTCAAACCCTGCCGGTGCAAGTACTGCTGTCGCTTCCTTGATCATTTTCAAAAGGAGGTTGATCCCCAATGACATATTGGCTGATTTGAGCAGTGCCACTTTTGTACTCGCTTCTTTGATCTTTGTAAGCTGTTCTTCTGTGTAACCTGTCGTACAAAGCACTACCGGAACCTGTTTCTTTACCGCATAATCCAGCAGATCATCCAGACATGCCGCCGCCGAAAAATCGATGATCGCATCTGCCTCTACATCACAGTCCGCGATTGTTTTAAAAACCGGATATTTATTCTCTACCTCCGTAAAGGTATCCACGCCAGCTACGATCTGTGCATCTGTGTCCTCAAGGGCCAACCCTGTGATCATGCGTCCCATCCGTCCGTTACAGCCACTCATAATGATTCTTGTCATGTTTTCATCCTCCTGTTTTGTTCTATGAAGTTCCGTATTTTTCATAGTGTACTGCTTCTCACACTACTTTCCCATTCTATCAAATAATGATCTTTGATACAACCTTATATCCGCTTTTTATCCTTCTCTCTCTTTTTGCATGGAAGCGATCACTCTGTAAACAGCCTCTTCCATATTTTTCAAAGCAGTCTCCTTTTTCATACCGGCCGCGGGGGACATTCCCTCCGGCGTAATACAATGGTACGAAGTGATCCCATGCTCCATACACTTCCCGGCTCCTTCTCCGAGCTTTCCCGCAAATGCGATGACAGGCTTTTGATATTTTTTTGCTTCTGATGCGAGTCGGACAGGAGCCTTGCCCATCGCTGTCTGTCCATCCAGGCATCCCTCTCCGGTCAACACCAGATCAGCCTGACCGATCTTTTCAAGAAGTCCTGTTTCTCTCATCAGTAGTTCTGCTCCCGAAACCATCTTTCCCTTCAGACATGCCTGAAATGCAAAGCCAAGTCCTCCTGCCGCTCCTGCTCCTTTCGCGCATGCATCAGCTCCCGGGAACTTCGTTTTGATCATTGCGGCATAGCGGGAAAGCCATAGATCCATTTTTACAATTTCTTCTTCACTTGCTCCTTTTTGCGGTGCGAAGATCCGGCTGCAGCCATTCTTACCGCAAAGGGGATTTTCCACATCGCAGGCGATCAGAAAACTACAGTCCGAAAGCTGCGGCAAAAGATGTTGTGTCGCCATTTTCTCCAGCATGGAGAGCCCCCTTGCTCCATATGGTATCTCATTTCCCTGCTGATCAACCATGCTCATGCCCAGAGCCTGCAGCATGCCGGCGCCGCCATCATTCGTGCCGCTGCCGCCAAGTCCTATGATAAACCGCCTGCACCCTTTCTGCATGGCCTCATATATCACTTCACCCACGCCAAAAGTTGTGGTATCCATCGGATTTCTCTGGTTTTCCGGTATCAGTGTCAGCCCGGCTGCACCCGCTATTTCTATCACAGCAGTCATTGGCTCTTTTGCGTCTTTCTTTCGGAGCAAAGCATATTGGCATAGCACTTTTTCTTCCAGCGGGCCTGTCACTTCTGTCTGTATCGCTTCAGCCGTTTCGCCTGTCAGGAATGCTTCAACAGTCCCTTCTCCGCCATCCGCCAGCGGATACAGCATAATCCGGGCCTTCGGATCCGCCCTCAAAATCCCGCGTTTTGCTGCTTTGCCCGCTTCCAAAGATGTCATACTCCCCTTAAAGGAGTCCATTGCTACCACGATCTTCATGCCACGCCTCCTACTGTTCTTTTTACTATGGTGTCGTTCCCATCTTACTGCTCAAAAAGAAATGAGACCCCCTTGTCCGATCAGACAACGACTGTCTCATTTCCTGAATCTATTTTTACCTTTGATCCTTCTTATTTAAATGAATCTATACGTTTTCCGCCTATAAACCATCTCATCCGGATCACCTGTCACTATGCCAGTTTGAACTGTCCGACTACCTGTGCAAGCTGTTGTGCCGCCTCATTGACTACCTTGCTTCCTTCATTCACTTCGCTGATGCTCACACTGACATTTTCTGTCGTAGCGGCAATCTCCTGACTGCTTGCCGCATTTTCTTCCGCTGAAGCGGAAAGTGATGTCACGATATCATTTACAGAAGCAAAATCCTGCTCGATGTCCTTATTCACACTCGCGATATTGGTGATCTCCTGATTTACCTTCTCGATCGAAGAAACGATATCCTTAAACTTACCTCGGGTATCCTCCACGCTCTTGCTCTGTTCATTCACACATTTCTTAACCACTTCACTCTGCTTGTCGGCGGTCGCCGTTGCAGCCTGTAATTCTTCAAGCATCTGATTAATAGTACTCGCGGAATCTGCCGACTGCTCAGCAAGCTGTCTGATCTCGTCTGCCACTACCGCAAAACCACGTCCGGCCTCGCCCGCTCTTGCCGCCTCGATCGAAGCATTCAAAGACAACAGATTGGTCTGTGAAGCGATCGCTGTGATCAGAGAGGATGCCTCTCCGATCTTCGCTGCGCTCTTGGAAATACCACTGATCACATCGAAAATCTGGCTAAATGCTGCCAGGGAATCCTTGGTAACAGCTGTCAGCTGTCTCACAACATCTGTTCCCTCCGAAGTAACCTGCTCGATCTCCCTGCTCGCCTGTGCAAGCTCATCGGAAGCCTCTCCGCTTCGCTCCACAAGCTGCTGGATATGGATCATATCCTGAGAAAGCTCTGTGATATCCTCTGCCTGCTGTGTCGCGGTTACTGCCATATCGTTGATCGCTTTATTGATGCTCGTGATCTGTTCATCTGCCGAAGCAGCCATCTCCCGGATCGCCTCGCCGGAATCGGAAACATGTTCGGAAGAATCCTCCAACTGTGAAACAATGTCGAACAGACTATCATGCAGATTTCCTGCTGAACGAGAGAGCGAACCAAACTCGTCTCTGGCATCCGATACTTCCGGTTTGACGGACAGATCCTTCTGTGCCAGTATTTTAAGATCCTTTTCAATACCGGCTACATTCTTACGGATATAAAGTACGATGCTTCCCACCAGAATGCCCACCAGAACAGCGATGACCACTACCACCACGATTGTTGCGGACAAAGACTTTTTCACTGTCGCCGGAAGCTTTTTGCTTTGATACTCCGCATAGGCATCCATACTGTCTTCCAGTTCATTCAGACACTCCCTTGCCACAGAGAATGCCGGAGCGGAAGCATTAAAATCACCGGCATCCGTCTTGGGATTGTAAGTTTCTTCCCAAGCTGTCAGAGCGCTCGCAAAATCAGCAATGATCGCAGCATTGGATCTGCTCTGTCCCTCTGCCATAAACGTATTCAACAGGTACGAATCGCCTGCAAACAGCTCATTGATCTTCGTCACGGCCTCTTTGGACTGTGTGAGATTATCTTCATAATCCGCATACATTTCTTTGAGTTCTGCATCCACACGCTCCATCTCTGCGGTATAAGCTTCTTTGCTGAGCTGTCCAAGCCCCTGTGCCTTTTGAAGCCTTTCTCCTACAAGTTCTCTTTCATAATAAGCCTGTGTCAGAGCCAGCTGCGCCTGATACATATCCCTGTCCTCTGACAAAAGAGTGGATTCGATCGCTGCAATCTCATCCAGATAGATATCCCCGGCATCATTTAATACGTCCAGAGACTGCCATCCCATAAAGGACAGTACTCCTACCGAAAGCAGTATCAGCGGTACCGCCATCATCAGCAATTTAAAAATTACGCTTTGATTCTTAAACATAGAAAGCCCTCCTGTCTGATTTGTCTGTCAGAGCAATAAATGAAATGTGTCCCGATACTTATCACTCCGTATAACACAAATTATATCAGAATTTACTTCATCTCACAAGAAAAATGTGACATTTTTCCTAGTCGTTTTACCCTATGTTTCTTCACATTTTTCCCTTATTTTTGTGTCTTATATACAATTTGCGGACAAAACATAGCTATTTTCTGCTTTTTTTCACTCTATTTCAGCAGTTCCCGCATATCTTCGATCACGACGGCATTCATCGTGTTTCGCTCTTGAATCTCCTCCTTCGTATACGAAAAAGTACTGGTATTGAGTAAAACCCCGTCAATACCGCCTGCCTGCGCCAGACACATATCCGAAAACAGATCGTTCCCCACCATGACCGTCTCCTCCGGCTTCATCCTGTATCGTTTCATCAGACTCAGCAAGAAAACCGGATCCGGTTTCAATCTCCCAAACTCAGAGGAAATATAAATATCATCAAACAGACCGTCAAGTCCCGTCATCTCGATCTCCGATCTGGTAAACAGACTCTGTGCGTTCGAAAGAAGATAGACTCCACATCCCCGTTTCTTCAATTCCGTAAGAACCGGCACCGTCCAGGGATATACTTCCATCTGCTTACGGCTCAAAGAGCGGAACACCTCCGTGACAGTGATCACCCACGTCCTTTCATCCGCTATCTTATGCATGATCTCGTGTTTCTTCGGTGCTTCCTTCAACAGCCGCAAAAACAGATCGCCCACTTCAATCTCCGCATACCCTTCCCCCATCTCATCCTGTGCATCTGACCGTGCTTTTGCCTCCATCTCCCAAAACGATCGGCGCAAATCTCTCCAGTCATACTCCGCCCCGAAGCCTGCATAGATCGCCGCCATGTATTTCCACAAAGCGGCACCCTTTTCATTCGTTTTCACCTCGATCAGTGTACTGTACAGATCGAAGATATAATTTTTGTATTGTTTCATATCCTCATTCCCTCTTCATTCTGTTATTACTCATGATAGCAGTCCTTCCATCCTGACACAACCCGTTCTTGCCGGACAATCCCTTTTGCGGGCATTTATCTGTCCCTCTGCTTCTTTGATCACTTCCACAATATCCAGCCGCTGATCCAGTATCAGAAATCTTGCTCTCTTCCCTGTTTCGATACTTCCAAACTCTTTTTCCAGACCAACAGCCAGACAGGGATTGATCGTTACCGCTTTTATCGCACTTTCAAGAGGTATTCCTATGGAAACCGCCTTCTTCATACACTGATAAAGGGAACTGGCACTCCCCGCGATCGTTCCATCCTCAAGCGTCGCCAGCTTCCCTTTTACCAAAACCTTCTGTCCTCCCAACTGATATTCCCCATCCGGCATGCCGCAAGCCTCCATGCTGTCACTGATCAGCACGATCCTGTCATCACCAAATAATGTAAATGCGGCGCGCACCGCACTCGGCGCCACATGTACACCGTCACAGATCAGCTCCGCGAAGCACTGCTTTGCATCCACAGCGGCTCCGATCGCTCCGGGTTCTCTGTGACCAAACGGCGGCATAGCGTTATACAGATGCGTGACATGATCGGCACCTGCCAGAAAAGCGTTCGCGGCAGTCTCATAATCCGCTTCCGTATGACCGATGGAAAAATGAATGACTTTCGCAAATTTACGGATACATTCCATCGCCCCTTCCAACTCCGGTGCGATCGTCATCAATTTCAAAAGACCGCCGGCCGCTTCCTGCCAGTCCCTTATTTTGACGGCATCCGGCTTTTGCAAAAACTCCCGCTTTTGTGCACCCTTTTTCTTTTCGGAAAGAAACGGTCCTTCCAGATGGATTCCTGTAAGCTCCGCCCTGTCCGCAGCATCCGTCTGCGAAGCATATGCTGCACAAGCCTTGAGCACCTGTGTAAGCTCATCTGCCGGAAATGTCATGGTACACGGGATCATCTGTGTCACACCCTGCGAATACTCAAATTCTGCGATCGCACTGATTGCCTGAAGAGTTCTTTTGCGGATATCTGATATTCTTTCCTTCTGCTTTCCCTCGCCGGTTTTATCGCCGCCTCCCCTGACATCAGTCAGTGCTTCGCACAGATCATGCCCAACTGCTCCATGCAGATGGATATCCGTAAGCCCCGGAAGCACATAACAGCCGGAGGCGTCAAAATACGTTTCCCCGGCTTTTTCATACCATCTTGTCCGGACAGATTTTCCTTTTTCCGATCCGCCGCTTCCCTTTTTCTCCTGATCCGCTTCCTGTGGCAAGAGACGCTCGATCTGTCCGTTTACACACTGTATTTCCAATCTCTCCCATCTGCCATCCGGTCTGAAAACAAGTCCGTTTACAATTCTCATCCTCTTCTCATCCCTGTCTGCTTTTTTGTATTCTAAGCGCTCCGCGGAATGCATTGAGGCTGCTTATCCGCGCTTTGACTGTACATAATCATGCCGATTCCGGATCACGCCAGTTGTGCCAGACGGATCGTCTCCGCAAGTTTTTCATACTGCGTAAGCATTTCCCTGTGACCGTTTTCTATCGCCGCAGGATCCTCCTGTTTCGCCGCTTCCTCCATCATTCTTGCCCTTTCCGAAAGTGCAAAAGCACCGAGCATCCTCGTATTGCTCTTGGCCGCATGTACCAGCACTTCATATCCATGCCAGTCCTGTTTTTGATAGAATTGCTCCATCTCTCTCGCCTTCTCGCTGCAAGCCGCCGCAAACTCATTCAGCATTTCAAAATAAAGCGCTTCGTCACCTGCACAATACTTCAGACCTTCCTCGGTATGAATTCCTTCTGCCTGCAAACGTTCTATGCCATAGACGTATTCTCGCTTTTCCTCCCCCGCCATTTCTTCTGCCGGAAACTCCATGACATCCTCCCATGCTTCTTCTGCGGGAGGCTCCGGGACATCCTCCGATGCTTCTTGTTCCGGAATCTTTGGAACCTCACCGGGATCATCCTGCGGTAAAAGTTCCGGAAAGCTCTCCGGTCCAAATTCCAGGATTTCCGATTCCTGTATGGATTGTTCCGGCACAATTGTCTGGTCTTTTCTCTCCTTCTCCTCCCGGGCACTTTCCTGCTGTACCAATGCCTCCTTCGGAAGATAGGACTGCAGGATATGTATAAGCTGACGAAGCTCGATCGGCTTGGACAGATAATCCGCGAAGCCTTCCTCCAGATACTTCTCTCTCGCTCCCACCACCGCATTGGCAGTCAGAGCGATCATCACGGTAGTTTCCGGTATCAGATTTTCCTCTCGCATCTTGTGAAGTGTTTCAATGCCATCCAACCCCGGCATCATATGATCAAGAAAGACGATATCATACATATGCTCCCGCATCGCTTCAATCGCCTGCTCCCCCGAGGAGACCATATCCGGCTTTATCCCGCACAGCTTCAAAAGATTTTTAGCCACCTTCAGGTTCATATCATTGTCATCCACCAAAAGGATCCTTGCGTCCAAAGCCAAAAGCAGGTCTTCCGGTTTTCTCTGTCTCATACTATCCTTAAGCCGTTTCTCATAGTCTCCCACAGGAGTGGCATCCGCAATCTTCTGCGTGATCGTGAAGGAAAAGGTCGATCCTTCCCCATAATGGCTTTCCACACAGAGTCTGCTTCCCATCATGTCTAACAGATTTTTAATGATCGTGATGCCAAGTCCTGTTCCTTCAATATTACGGTTTCTGACTTCATCCAGACGCTCAAAGGATTCAAACAGCCTGCAGATGTCCTTTTCCTTGATCCCGATACCGGTATCTTTTACCGCCACCAATATATGTACCTTCTCCTCGTCCCGCTCCTTCGCCTTCAAGGTAAGCGTGACAGAGCCCTTCTCTGTATATTTCACCGCATTAGTCAGAAGGTTCACAATGACCTGCGAGAATCTCACATCATCCCCGATCATCGCGCAAGGAAGCGTTTCATCCACCTCGATCCATAGTGCAAGCCCTTTAGCCTCTGCTCTTTGTGAAACAGAATTGATCAGATCATTGATAAAGGACGCAGTATCATAGCGTACCGGTATGATATCCATCTTGCCGTCCTCGATCTTGGAAAAATCCAGAATACTGTTGATCAGGGAAAGCAGGGTCTTTCCTGCCGAATCAATGCTTTCCGAATATTCCAGGATTTCTTCCTCCTTCGACTCTCTGAGGATCATCTCATTCATCCCCAGCACGGCATTAATGGGTGTTCGGATCTCATGGGACATCTGCGCCAGGAAACGACTCTTCGCCTGACTGGCGATCTGAAGCTTCGTTGCCGCTTCCACCTCCTCCGTCACGTCCATAAAGATACACATATAGCAGAATACTTCCCCATAATCGTCTTCGACGGATTTCATCCGGACAGAATATGCTTTTTTCTTTTCCTTATCCCAAAGTCTGGTGGTATATATACCTTTTGCGGCTTTCTCAAACATTGCTTCCTTTATATCCAGGTCCAGGTCAAAAAAATCAGAAAGCTGATAGCCATCCCAGGGTTCTCTCCCCGCAAGCTTCCTCGAATAGGGATTGATCATGGTGATCTTTTGCTCCACATCAAATACGATCACACCCGCTTCCAGGAAGTCAAACAATTTATCACGCAGATTCCCCATGCGGATGTCAAAGGAGCTTAACTGTGTTGCCCCATACCACATGACAAGAGCGCACGTAGCTCCACCCAGTCCCGACATCGGAACCGCCGACATCCCGAATGCCGGCAACAAAGTGTCCGGTAATGAAATAAACAGCATGAGAAAATTCGCCCCAAAGAACATGGACAGAAACCGTCTGAATCGCTTTAACGGATTATTCTTCCCCCAAACGATCCCCAAAGTAAACAGAACCAGAAAACTGATCGCACAATAGACTCCGTGGAAAGCTCTGTTAAAATCATATTCCGGATTCGCCTGCCAGGTCGTCCACGCGCTGTGCCGGATATAAATATCCAGATGATCATGAGCAAACACAACATAGTCCAGGATAGAGAGAAACACCATCCCGGTCCTGATCATGGCGGCAGTCTTTCGTTTGATCCCTGCCATCGCCACTCCGAAAAAAACTTCCGTGACAAGAAACGCATCGATCCCAAGGATCCCGACCTTCCGAATGATCTCACAGGCCGCAAAATCATCGGTGATCCCGATAAACCCATAACTGATACACCAGATGGCCGAGCAGATTCCATAAAAAAAGATATAAAACCGGAATTTTCCGGAAACCTCTTTGTTCCCCGCATAAAAACTGATACCCAACGTGGCGACCACCGCACCGACCATCAGCAGGATACAATTTATCATCCACATGGTCATCACCTCATATTCCCTATGTTTCCGTAATCAATAGTCTCTTTTCTCCTATCTTACCCGTCTTTTTGCGGCATGACAAGCTTTATCTCGCAAAATCCCTAAAAAAATTAGTACTTTTTACCTAGTGACCATGCATTTTCACTCACCAAACTTTTTTTGTGCGCTTGCAGGCTATTTACATCCTCCCCTGCAAATGGTTATAATAAGTCAAACGGCAGACCCAAACCGAATCGTTCAATCCGCAAAAGGAGATTAAGCTCTTGTATAACCTTCATTTAAAATACATGCATGACAATACCCTGTGTACTCTGATCGATGTCGATACGATCCGAAAACAGGTACACATCACAAATTATGTCGATCACCCGATGTTTCGTGCGTTTGGCGTTAACACAGCACCGACATACGCTGATTACGAGGACTTTCTGGAGTCCCGCTGTTTTCCGCGCACGCGTGACAAAATGAAGCTGATCCTGCAGGATCTTGATCTTCCGTTTTATGATCCGTTTCTCATCATTCAAAAGACAGAAGGACGTATGGCGGAAGATCATTTTTGGATTAAGATCGAGAAAGAGTAGGGAAACCGCATGATAGAATTATTTGAACAGGATATCAAAACCAAAGACCGCCAATCCTCCAAAGGGAATCAGTTAAAGTGGAAAAAAGCGCAGATCTGGTATAAGGCGGATTATACCGGCTATGAAGGATTGTCCGAATACCTGATCTCACATTTGCTGCTTCATTCTTCTTTAGAACCGGAAGAATTCGTGTGCTATGACCTTGAACAGATACACTATAAAAGCAATATTTACAATGGTGCCAAATGCCTTGATTTTCTCACAGATCGTCAGGAGCTGATCACTTTGGAACGCCTGTATCAGAACATGACAGGCAAAAGCCTCACCAAAGAGATCCGGCACATTCCGGAGGGCGAAGAACGTTTTCAGTTTTTGGTCCGTGAAACAGAAAAATACATCGGCTTAACGGATTTTGCCCGCTATCTGAATAAGCTTTTCACCATTGATGCCTTCTTTTTGAACGAGGACAGACATATGCATAACATCGCTGTTTTGATGGATCCGGATGGCACTTTTGAATACTGCCCTGTTTTTGATAACGGTGCTGCTCTGCTGTCGGATACCACGATGGACTATCCTCTGAAGGGTAACATGTATTCCTTGCTGGCGGACGTCAGCGCTAAAACGATCAGCCGGAGTTTTGACGAACAGCTTGATCTTTCCGAAAACTATTGCGGCACTCATATGACGTTTTCTTTTACGAAGAAGGATGTGGAAGAATTGCTGGAAGATGTGAAGATTTATCCTGATGAGATAAAAAATCGAGTGCGCGATCTGGTCTTTTACCAGATGAGGAAATATCAGTACTTGTTTTAGCGTTCAATTCCATACACCATATACTGATGATTTTCCAAAAAAGCACAGCCCGTTGATTTGGGCTGTGCTTTTCCTATTTCTATTTGATTTTTACACTCTCTGCCTGTCCTTTATTCTGAAACAGCTTCTGGTATAGCTTTTTACGGCTCTTTGGAACCTTAATGGTTGCTTTCTTGTGAATTCCTTTTAAGGCATTCTTGCCAACTTTTTCCAAATGTGTAGATTTAACAGTAAGTGTTCGTAATGTGCTCGCATGATAAAATGCTTTCGTCCCAATTGTTTTCACATTCTTTGGTATTGTCACTTTAGTAAGAGACTCACAGCCATTAAATACATTACTGCCAATCTCAAGCAAAGTGTCCGGAAGCTTAAGATTCTTAACCTTCTTACAGCCTTTTAAAGCATTATTGGCGATAGCAGTCACCATGTAGCTTACTCCGTTTTTCATAACATTAGAAGGTACTGTCACTTTTTTTACCTTTTTATCTGTTATCTTTTTCAATGCGATTTCCGGCTTATCCACACTATCATTTATAACAACATATTCATTTATACCCACCGTAAAAGTACTTCCTTCTGCGAGAGGTTTTTTTGCAGTCGTTGCCGTCTTCTGCTTTGATTCTTTGATCTTTTCTGCTTTTTTCGCTTCTTCAGCTTTCTTTTCTTGCGTCATATACACTTTTTCCGCATCCGCAAGTATTTCGACATATTCTTCTTTGATCAGCTTTTTCTGATCATCCGTCAATTCCTCATAAGCATTTCTGGCAGCTTCAATGGCATCTTTTACAACTGTATTAAAAGTCACTTCACCGATAGCATTGATCTTAGAGACAACATCTTCGGCCGCATTTTCATCCTGCTCCTGTTTTTCTGCTGCCATCGTTTTCAATCGTTTATATTCCGATTCCGCATCCATCAGCATTTTCAACACTTCGGAAGTCACCAGAGATTTTTCCTTCTCCGTCAGGCTATCATATGCTGCTCTCGCCTCTTCGATCGCATTTAAGGATGCTTCCTCATAATCCACCGTTCCAATCGCCGCAATTTTCGCTGTCACTGCATCCGCTGCTTTTTGCTGTTCATAGGATGCTTTGAGTTCCGTATAAACGTTTTCGGCATCTGTGAGTTTTTTCAATTGAGCATCAGTTATCAGTTCTTTTTGATCCGCTGTCAGCACATTATAAGCTGCTCTCGCCTCTTCGATCAGCGCCTTGCTCTTGTT
This sequence comes from Lachnospiraceae bacterium, assembly GCA_015056815.1. Taxonomy (GTDB): domain Bacteria; phylum Bacillota; class Clostridia; order Lachnospirales; family Lachnospiraceae; genus SIG333. The sequence goes on from SVFN01000011.1 coordinate 69,853, forward strand.
CGTATATTCCACCGTCCCGATTGCCGCAATTTTATTGCACACCGCATCAGCAGCCTCTTTGTCCGCTTTTGTCTTTTCAACATCAGCAGTTACGAATTCTTTATACTTTGCCTCTGCTTTCATCAGCGTTTCCAGATTTACGATATTAATATATACTTTCTGATCATCTGTCAGTGCATCATAAGCAGCTCTGGCCTCTTCGATCAGTGCTTTGCTCTCGGCAGTATATGTTACCGTTCCGATCGCATTGATCTTTTTTATAGCTTCATCCGCTTTCATTTTGTCATCTGCCAGTTTTTGATAAGTTTTTTCTGCATCGGTCAGTAATTTCAATTGATTCTCTGTTATCATTAATTTCTGACCATCGTTCAAACCATCATAGGCTTTTCTTGCATTCTCAATCAGATTTTTACTTTCTCCATTTAAACTTACATCACCGATTGCCCTTATCTTATCCACAACTGCATCTGCCACGGCTTTATCCGCTTTCTGTGCCTCATCCTTTTCTTTGAGTTCTTTATAAATCGACTCCGCAGACGTCAGCGTCTTTAATTGCGAGTCAGTCATCAGTGCTTTTTGATCAACTGTTAATGCATCATAAGCACTTCTGGCTTCCTCGATCAACGTTCTGCTCGACTCCGTAAATGCCACCGCTCCAATCTTTTCGATTTTTGCAATGACTTTATTTACTGCCTCACGGTCTGCTTTTTCTTTCGCATCTGCTTCCGCTTCCAGTTCTGAATATGCTTTTTCTGCATCAATCAAAACTTTTAATTGCATTTCTGCGATCCGGTCTTTCTGAGCGACAGACAATGCTTCATATGCATTTCGTGCCTCCTCAATCAACGCTTTGCTTTCATTTGTGTATGCTACTTCTCCGATCGCGCCGATTTTTGTTACGACTGCTTCTGCCGCCTCTTTATCTGCTTTTTCCTTTGCTGCCGCTTCAGCTGCTATCCTTTCATCATCTGCCTGTTTAAGCTCTCCATACACTGTTTCGGCGTCGCTCAAAATCTTTAACTGTTCTTCTGTGATCAGAGCTTTTTGATCATTTGTCAAGACATTATATGCCGCTCTGGCCTCTTCGATCAGTGCTTTGCTCTCGGCAGTATACTCCACTGTCCCAATCGCAGCAATCTTTTCCAGAACTGTATCCGCCGCCGCTCTATCTGCCTGTTCCTTTTCTATATCAGCACCGGCAAGCTCTTTATATTTCGCCTCTGCCTCAAGCAGTATTTCCAAATTTATGACACTGATATATGCTTTCTGATCCGCTGTTAGTCCGTTGTAAGCCGCTCTTGCTTCCTCGATCAAAGCCTTGCTCTCCGGCGTATAAGTAACTTCTCCGATCGCATTGATCTTGGCGACTGCTGCAGCTGCCTTCGACTTATCATCCGCTGTCTTTAACTCCGCATATCGTGTTTCCGCTGCTTCTAATATTGAAAGTTTTGAGGCGACAAGAGATTTCTGCTTTTCTGTAAGCTTTTCATATGCTCCTCTGGTTTCTGTGATCCGTTCATTCCATTCTTCCGTATACGCGATATGTTCCGTATCACTCAACGCGTCAATCTTAGCCAACACCGCATCCGCCGCTGCCTTGTCCGCCACCATTTCACTATAGGTTGCTTCCGCATCCGTCAATACTTTTAACTGCTCATCAGTAATTAATGCTTTCTGCGCATCGGTCAGAGTGTCGTAAGCAGCTCTCGCCTCTTCGATTTTCTCTCCCTTTGAGAGATCAACTTCACCGATCGCCTGTATTTTTTCGAGTACGTCATCCGCTGCCTGCTGATTTAATTCTTCTTCGGTTGCTTCTTTTTTCTCAATCAGGAAGATGGAATTGTCACCCGCCTGTGAACCCGCTACACCTCCCCATGCAATGCCAATGTTATCACACAATTGTATATTTGTGCCATCACTAGGAGAAGCTGCTGCTAAATCAAGACCTTTCGTTTTTGAGAAAGATGGCACTAGGAAATATCCTCTATCATTCATATATATATACCATTCCTGTGCTACTGTTCCATTTCTCTCCCATACCTGAACATTAGTTCCGTTTTTATCCTGCATACCATATGCATCCAAGCATTTGTTTTTATCATTTAAGCTTAAGATTTCATAAGTACCATTATCTTTTCTTATGAAATACCAATACTGATTATCACTTCCTGTAAACTTTCTTCCCGTCACATTATCATCAGAATCTTTTGTAACTGCCGTCTTTGCATATACATTTATAATGCTTGCTATGAAATCTGTGCCCAAATCCTGCATTTCTCCAATTAATGAAGATACTTCTACACCTGTAGCAGAATAGTTACCAAATTTATCAAAAGCATATATATGTGTAACATAATCTTTAACTTCTCCATTATGGTCGATTCTGGATACATAAAATGAAAATTGATTTCCGTTTCTGATGCCAGATGCACCAGCGTCATTCCACCAGTTCTTATTAATATCGTCTTGCCCATTTTCTAATGTCCATGTTGGAAATTGTACCCTGTCTACTCCCAAATCATCTGTTACTGTGCAACTTACTCTATAGCCATTAATGGAAACCTCCGAAACCACTACATCTGATATAGAAGGTGCAGTCTTATCTGCCTCAATATCAACATCACCTTCCCACAACACAACATTTGCCCCTTTTCCAGTATTTATTCCAAAAACGGCTACATGTTGTCTGCCTGATTTTTGTGTTTCAATAGTACAATCAAACCCATGATTATCACCCACTCCAAATGCATTATTAACATCTGGGCGATATTTATCTGCTACTATTCCATGTCCCTCTCCGCCCACATAGACATGTACTTCAATTGCCTTCGACGCATCATCCCTGTCAAATGTCCAACCTGTAATTCCAATAGATTGAGTTCTTCCTTCAACTAATTCAACATTCCCTTCCGGATTATTTCCCTTGTCTTCTGTAATTGTAACATTTCCATCCCATAATAGTACATTATTCCCTTGTCCAACATTTATAGCATATATTGAAACATGTTGTTCGCCTGTTTTTTCAGTATTTATAGTATAATCAAACCCATGATTATCACCCACTCCAAATGCACCATTAACATCTGGACGATATTTATCTGCTACTACTCCATGTCCCTCTCCGCCCACATAGACATGTACTTCAATTGATTTCGACGCATCATCCCTGTCAAATGCCCAACCTGTAATTCCGATAGATTGAGTTCTTCCTTCAACTAATTCAACATTCCCTTCTGGATTGTTGCCACTATTTATCGGCATCCCCCCCGATATTTGCCACACATGAAGATTTGTCCAATAATCTCCTGTATTTGCTTTATCACTATTAAAATCATGGATCAATGTTGTTGTAGCTGATTTACCCGAATCATACACAATCGGTTTTCCTGCTGCGATTGACGCAGACGGACTAATATATGCTGTATGGCTTGAACAGGCAAGCGTTACATAATACCCCTGTCTCAAATAATCCATAACCTCATTTGTATATGATGTAGCATTCTTATTTAATGAAATTACACGTATCTTGTTACATGTTCCTCCACGCGAAATAATATAGCTGCTTAACGCATTTCCAAAACCAATGGAACCGCTGTTTTCTGTCACTCCTGTTTGAAACCAGCCATTTTGTACTCCTATATTGAAATACTCATCCGGATCTGAAAATCCTGCCCACCCGGATTCTTTAATTATTTTAGCAAAAGCTACAACGCGACATCCATACTGCTTTACATTCGAATTACCTGATGCGCTTTGGGTCCAATTTCTCCAATCACTGTTGTAAGATCCTGCTGCCTTCACTTCTTCCGCCGGCATTACCGGCAATAATGCCACAACCATAGCCAGAACCAATACCACTGCCAACAGACGATTTTTCATTTTCACCTTCATAAGCCTTCTCCCTTTCTCAAACTCTGCTAATATGCTCAACTCCCCTAATACTTTTCCCGTTTTTCTTATCGCATTATTCTTCTAAACAGCACTCATCCCCTTCTTTAGTTTAGTATTATCATTCCATGATCAATTAATCATCCTCACATGGATACCTTGCGTCAGATTTCTTTTTCACACAAATATAAATGATGTCATTTTATATAAAAAAGTTTACTTTAGAATATCACGTTATGTAATATTAATCAATGCATATATAACTATTCGGCATTTATCATTTATTTCTACCATATATAGTAAAACAATAAAAAGGGGTGAAAAACTTGGCTACTAACTTACCGGAAATGCTAAAGCGATTACGCATCGCGAAAGGATTGAAGCAATCTACCGTCGCTGCCGAACTTGATATAGAACAGTCTGCTTATTCCAACTACGAGACCGGAAAGCGCAGACCCAATGCCAAAATGCTGTATAAGTTATCAGATCTGTATGGAGTCAGTATGGATACTCTTATGAAACTTGCTGTACAGGATTATTCCGATTCCGTCAATGTTGAGTATGGACTTGATGATCGATTAAGTGATGAAGAAGGTCCGATAAGAGAAATTTCTGATTATCTGCAATTTGTCAATGATCCCTATAATCGCGAGAAATGTAAAAGACTCTCCTCCAGAGAGACAGAATTAATCTACTTCTACGGTCTGCTATCCGATGCCGATCAGGAAGATTTCTTAGACTTTATAAAAATAAGAACCAGAAAGAAGCGCAGATAACATCAAACATTACCTGCGCTGATAGGTCATATCTTTTTCCATTATTACATGCTATTCCACATCTTCACTCCATACAGTATATACTGATGATTTCTTCCAAATATGGCAGTTTCAAAGTAATATATCCATACCATAAAATGTCCGTCAGTCTTTTTTTGTTGTGATCTTCGATAACCTATATAAAAAGATATGTGTATATTTTATAACTTGTTATAACTTAATCATTCTTGTTATATCTTGTTATATCTTTTTTTCGGATCTTTCTCCGGTTATACTTTTTTTCCAAATGAAATAAAACTTGCATATTCCTGCATATCATGCTATGCTTCTTTCATCGGTCATTTTTGTTCTTGGAATCTATTTCAATTCATTGTTTTAACAACAGGTCTTATCTTAGACCTGCATCTGAAACAAATATCCCAAAACAAAACAAGAGCACCTTTGCTCAGATCCATCCCACTATTCCAAATAACACAGGAGGTTTTTTTATGGATTATGAAACACATCAGATCTATGACATTCTTTTCAAAAAAATCCTGACCTTGTCCAATATGGCCGTGATCAATCTGATCAACGGCATATTCGGTACTCGTCATCCTACCGACAGCACTGTGCGTTATAACTGGACAGAGTTTTCCAACAATAACTTAAAGCGCATCCTGGCGGATACGATCATTACGATTGCGGACAGGTATTCCTACCACTTTGAGGCACAAATGTATAAAGATTCTGCCATTGTCTTCCGGGTATTTGATTACAGCTATCATCATGCCTGTAATTATCTGTCCTCAGAAGAAGGGCAACTGGTATTGCGTTTTCCGGAACCGATCATCATTTTCCTATGTGAGCCTGACGATCTTCCGGATACTTACAGCCTGATCCTTGATTTTGGCACGCAGGGGCAATTTACTTATAAAGTCGGAACCTTCAAGTTTCTGGATATTTCTCCCAAGGAACTTGATCAGAAAAATATGATCATCCTGATCCCTTTTGAGCTGTTGAAGCTGCGTAGAGCGATTAAGCAGGAACGTTCCGAAGAAAACAAGCAAAAGTTGATTGATCTGATCCAAAATGATATAATCGGAAGTATCAATCGCAATTTTGAAGCAGGTAATATTACGATAGAAGATGCCATAAAACTAAAACGCTATACCAATGCATTATATCTGCACATTTATTCTCAATATGACGAATTGCAGGAGGTGACCGAGATGACTGATGAAACCCTAATGTTTGATATCGACTATCTGGAAAAAGACTTTGAAGAGAAGCTTGCCATTTATCACAAGATGGAGGAGGATTTCGAAGAAAAGCTTGCCATTTATCACAAGATGGAGGAGGATTTCGAAGAAAAGCTTGCCCAATATCAAAAGATGGAGCGGGATTTCCTCCAAAAGGAAGATCAGTTCAAGCACAAAGAACGGGATTTCCTCCAGAAGGAAGATCAGTTCAAGCACAAAGAGCGGGATTTCCTCCAGAAGGAAGATCAGTTCAAGCACAAAGAACGGGATTTCCTCCAAAAGGAAGATCAGTTCAAGCACAAAGAGCGGGATTTCCTCCAAAAGGAAGATCAGTTCAAGCGTAAAGAACAGGATTGGTTGAACGAGAAAGCACTTATTCAGAAACAGCTTGAGGAGCAGGCGCGTACGATTCAAGAGCTGCAGGAACGATTATCTTCAACCGATCGTACTCAACAGGAAATCATCTGATAGTTTTCCGATATTATTTCCACACAAAATGACCGAAAACAGCTCTACAGAGTATCTTCCCCGATTCTCTGCAGAGCTGTTCATTTCTCACTGGTCCGGTCTTTTACCGTCCTCCTTCTTTTTTCATCCGGTACTGGTTCGGTGTTACCCCTTCGGACTGTACGAATTTGTTGATAAAATAATCGACGTTTCCAAAGCCGACTTCCTTGGCGATCACATAGATCCGTAAGTTAGTATCGGTCAGAAGTTTCTTTGCCTTTTCCATCCGCAGTTTGTTCAAATACTCTTTAAACGGTATGCCAAACCGCTTTTTAAAAAGCTGTCCCAGATATACATTATTAATATAGAAAACCTCCCCCAGCGTTTTCAGGCTGAGGTTCTCCATGTAATGTTCTTCAATATATTCTTCGATCTTGTCGATCACATCCTGCTTATCCTTGCGTTTGATCTCCGCCAGATATCCGGCATAGTCCAAAACGAAACGCCCGAAGGCATCTGCACTCCCCATCAGGATCAGTCGGTCAAAGGATTCCTTTCCGATATAAGAAAGGACTTCCTGCTGGTTTGTCTCATCGTCGAATTCTTTTGCAAGTTCCATCATACGGTACAGTATGTGATAAATACCGGCATTCACCATTTCCATTGTCATATCGCTCTTTTTGATCTTGGCAAAGATCTGTTCGGAAGCCGCCAGAATCTGTCCTGCATCATTTTCACGGACAGCTGCCAGAATCTGTTCCACATCTGCCTCATCAATCTGCATGGAAGGGCGACGTTTTTTATAATCGTCATAAGACAAAACCCCTTCTCCCTGCTCAGCAAGCCCATGCAGGCATCGCGCCACGCGAATGGACTGATACGATTCATAAAGCTGTTCCACACCGGTCACCTTCTGTCCGGCATATACCAGAATGCTGTAGTCTGCGTGAACATTGACTTTTTTCTGCAGTTCCTCCAGATACTCCGTCTCGTTCATCCCCTTTTCTTCATAAAGGCGTTTTTCCAGCAGGATGCTTGCACCAAAGACATTTTCATCTGTTTCTAAAGACTCGGCAACGTGGGAAGCATCTTCTCCCAGAAGCCTTCGCAGATATTCTGTCAGATCCTGCTGTGCCTGCATTTTTTCCTCGTAATCAAGGTCAACAAAATGTTCCTTCTCCTTATCAAATTCAAAACTGACATATTTCCAGTCCTGACCGGGAACAAGTTGCTTTTTCACCTCTTCAACATCTTCGACGGTGTATTTCCCCAGGATCACTCTGGATAAATGAAACGCAAAACTATCCTGTTGTGCCTTTATCTCTTTATGGAACTGCTCGTTATGCCGCTCTAAAAGCGCAGTCAGTTCTTCCTGCTTTACCGGTTTTAAGATGTATTCTGCCACTCTTAACTCGATTGCTTTTTGAGCATATTGAAAATCTGCATATCCGGTCAGCACGATAAACCGGATTGGCTGAAGGCTGTGTTCTTTGACATATGCAATAAGCTCCAATCCTGTCATTCCGGGCATTTTCAGATCGACAAACATCAGATCCACCGAAGTCTCCTTCAAGACTTCGATTGCCTGTGCGCCGTTTTCCGCCTCTGCCACAATCTCATAACCATATTTTTCCCAATCCACGATATGTTTCAGTCCCTGTCTGATAAAGGGTTCGTCATCCACCAGCATCACACGAATCATCCGCGTTCCTCCTATGTTTCGTTCCGTAAGTGAACAAATGGTACATCCACTTACTGTTTATTCACTGCCTCACTGCGCTCAATGCGGCGCTGTATCTCGGCATCCAGTTCTTCTTCATAAGCCGCCACATTTACTTCGGACTCATAAGTCTGAACATATTCCTCCCATACTTCGTCAAATTCATCCCCCGGAGTCATGATCAGCTTCGGAAGCCATTCTCTTTTGATCCTGTCAATATTATCCTTTGCCACTTTGTACTCCGCATCCTGTGTCCAAAGAGATAAACAGGAATAGAGTGGGAACCACACCTCTCCCTTTGTCTGCTCACCCAAAAAATCACTCCATGTCTGATGTCCGTAAGCTTCCAGTACTTTTTTGTCATAATCGGAAAGCGTCTCAAAATATTCCTTCGGCTGTTCGGACGGAACACAGGCATTGATCCCGTCCTCTAACATTCCCTGATAGTGCGGAAAATAAGAATAATCGCAAAAATTCTGTTTCTGGTATTCCAGATCATTCCGCCTCGCTCTCATTTCTTCTGTGCGGTAGAACAAACCGTCTTCATCCACCATATAGTCGGTGCCCTCCACGCCCCAGTAGCGCAATTTCATGATCTCGGGCGTCAAAAGATCATCCAGAAACTGAAGTGCACCTTCCACATCCTGGCAGCTTACCGTAATCCCCATGCCACTTCCGGTATTGAGCTGATTCTCGTTGCAAAAATAATCCGGTTTGATTTCTTCATTCGCCACGATCGGCAGGGGTACGTAAGTGTATTCATCTTTTCCCGATGCATACAAATTGTTCTGTGCCGGCATGAATTCCCAATACTGATCTACCATTCCAAGCACTCTTCCGCTTTCGATCTTCTCAATATACTGATTATAGGACAGGGTAAACGTTTCCTCATCCACCAGCCCCTTGGAATACATTTCGCTGACCTTTTTAAAATACTGATGTGCTTCGGGAATCGTATCGTACTGATGTGCCTTCTTTGTCTTTACATCCACGATCGCACAGCCATCATTGGGAAAACCTGCCAGAAACATGGGTGGATTCTCCAGACAAAAATACCTCCAGTCATCACAGAGGATCTCATATCCGATCGTCTCTTTTCCATCCGTCAGCGGATGCTCTTTCTGATATGCTTCGATCAGTGCAAAATAATCATCCAGGGTCACAACCTTTGGCCATCCGGCCCATTCCAGCACTCTTTTCTGGATCCAGAAAGCCTCGCCTGACTGGATGACAGCCATATCTTTTATATGATACACTCCAAAAGGCGGGATAAAATAAATATGTCCATCCTCCTGTCTCAAGGACTCCCATTGATCGGCTGTCAGATAATTCTTCAGATTCGGATAATCATCCAGATATTCATCCAGAGGAATGTAAACACCCTCCTCCACCAGACGCCCGGTAGCCTCCGCGCCATTTAAAAAATCCGGATATTCTTTGGCGTGGATCATGCTCTCCACTTTTTCCTGTGCGTTCTGCCAGGTCAGCCACTCCACATCCGCTTTTGCCCCGATCTTACGGGCGATCAGCTCCTGCACACGGTTATCCTTCTCGATCGTCTCACCCGGCACGGCAATAAACGCCGTAAATTCCTTAACCTCTTTTTTTTCTCCCGCAGATCCACTGCCACATGCTGTCAAAAGCATCGCGCACAAAAGACCTGTCATAACCAAAAGGCCTTTCAATTGAAACAGCTTTTTTTTACTTATCATGCTCCATCTCCACACATATTTATTATCGCTTTCACCTGTCAGGAACTGATCTTTTTGGGGATCCTCACACAAATTTCCGTACCTTCATCCTTTGTGCTGTTGACATCGATCACCACGTCACTTCCATAGTACTGACGCATGCGTACAACCGAATTTAAGATACCGATGCTCTTTGGTGCCTTCTGAATGTCTGAAATATCCGCATACTCGATCTTGGCCTTTAAGGCCACCAGATCCTCCTCATTCATGCCACTGCCACTGTCCATGATCTCAAAATACAAATAGGTCTCATCCTCCGACACAAAGACCATGACTTCTCCGCCGGTCAGGCTGTCTTCAATCCCATGTACACAGGCATTCTCCACAAAGGTAATGATGATAAATTTGGGGATTTCAAACGTTTCACATTCTTTTTGTACATTTACGGTATAGGTAAGTCTGTCTCCGAAGCGGTACTTCTGGATCTGCAGATATCTGCTCACGTTGTCCATCTCCTCCGCGATCGTGACAAAGTCTTTGTTCCACTGGATGTTTTTACGCATCAGTACGGCAAAACTCTCCAGGATCTTTGCCGTCTCCGTCTCATTCTTCAAAATGCTGTGCATACGGATACTCTCCAGTGCATTGAACATAAAGTGCGGATTGATCTGACTCTGCAGTGCCGCAAGCTCCGCCTGTTTCCTGGAGATTTCAAGATTCTGCTGTTTCTCCCGGTTCTTAAAATCGATCTCGATGAGTTCTTTGATCTTTCGAATCATCAGATTATAGGTTTGTATCATGTTGCCAAGCTCATCCGTACCGGCAGGCATCCGCTGCACACTCAGCTGTACATCACCTGCCTGCGAGATCTCTTCATATACGCCTTCCCGAACCTGTACCATATTCTCATTCAGTGCGTACATTCTTCGCTTAAATGACTGAAACATTACAGCCATCAGGATCGTCGGCAGGATCAGATTGAACCCGTATAACAGCAAAAGACTTGTTGTATTATCTTTCATCAACCTCCTGACATCATAATAGTTTCTGCTCAGATGTACCTTCCACTGCGCTCCGTAGTTTTCCAAAGTTCTTTCCAGAAAAATATCATGATCGTCAAATACCGGCTTGGGAGCAAATTCTGTTCCTTCAGCCTGTGCTTCTGTGTTGGAAAACAGTGTCTTCTGCGCATCATACACGGCAATATCCTGTTCTGCCATTCGTATCGTGCCAAAGAGCTTCTGGTAATCCACATCCAAGAGCATGATGTCGTCTCCGCCAAAGTAATCCAGCTTCTGGATCAAAACGATATGTCTTCCGCCGTCCAGATAGCCCTCGGAATTATCACCATCTTCAAAAAATGCATAGAACAAACGCTGTCTCCCGCTTTGCATAAATGCCTGATACCAGTCACTGTTTCTGACATTTTCCTGCTTCACAAAGAAGGTTCCGTTCGTGATCGTATCATTATCCGTACAGATCATAACGTTCTCAACAGTCTCTGCCGATTTAAAATTCTGAACAACATTGGATTCCATCAGTTTCAGATAGGCATCATAGTAGGCAGCGCCCGATTCATATTTTTCTTCCAGAAAATCGCTCACTCTGATGTCTGTATAAAAATAATCCGCCACCGATATGATATTGCTGATCTGGGTCGCAATATCATATTCCACTCTGTCGGCAAGATTCTCCAGTTCTCTTTTCCCGTCTGTATTTTCTGATGCTATCATGTTGGAAACCAGAAAGCCGTTGGTCGAAATAAGCGGAACCAAAACACAGATGATAAATAAAAGCAGGAATTTATCCTTGAGTTTGATATTATTGATTCTCATATCCGTCATCCTCTGCACTTGTTTCAGTCCCATCCGTATCCCAAAACAAGTGTTTTTTTCTATTTTAACAGCTTTCCGTAAACATTGCATCCATAAAAAAGTACTTCGCATACAAGAGCATTATTGCCCCCGCACATACTCACAAAGCGTTTTTTACTTTGCAGGGACTCACAGTCTCCTATAAAGAAAAAAAATAACCCGCCGCTTATCTTCTTGCATAAGCGACGGATCATGAAGGGAATAATGTAACTTGATTATCACATCTTTTGCAGAATCCTGCATCCCCAAAAACTAAAGATATTTCATCTTTTCTCATCAAAATCTTTAGTTTTTACGGATTATTTTACCACGACCACAAATTTCTTTTTCAGGTTCTTTATCTTCGCAGTGATCACAGCGCGCCCTTTTTTCAATCCTGTCACTTTGCCGTTTTTACTGATCTTAATGTTTTTCTTTCCTTTGCTGACCGACCATTTTACCTTGCCGGTAACACCGGTGCATACAGCTTTCAGCTTAATGCTCTTTCCAACCTTGACCTTCTTTTTCCCGGTGATCATGATCTTTGGTTCGGCAGTTTTCACGCTTTGCGACTGTTTCTTTGCTTCCTCCGCCTTTCTGGCTTCTTCTGCTTTTCTGGCCTCCTCTGCTTTTCTGGCCTCCTCTGCTTTTTTGGCCTCCTCTGCTTTTTTGGCCTCCTCTGCTTTTCTCTTCTCTTCTATCCGGGCGTTTTCTTCAAGATCTTTATAATCCCTCTCTGCGCTTTCAAGCTCGCTGTAATTGGATACCAGCGCTTTTTGTACCTCATTCAGCCCCTCATATGCTTCTCGTGCCTGTGCAAGTTTTTCCTGATCCTCACCCGTAAGTTTGAGATTTCCCAACGTTCTGATCTGATCAATGACGTCCTGCGTATCACCAATCGCATTTATCACACCATCAAACGCAGGTTTCTTACCAAGATTGCCATACATAAGCAGACAGTCCGTGCCGCCGCGCCAGGTCAGATTATCACTCAGTCCCCAGAAGGTCACTGCTGTGATATCTGCACCATTTGCCTTTTCTTTTAACAACGCTTCCATAAATTTCTGATAATACTCTCCCTGGGATGCGATCGTTGCTTTATCCGTCATCCCGATATCCAGCTCTGTCACCTGGATTTCCAGACCAAGTTCCTCTTTGTAGGTGCGAACCGCTGTCATATAACCGTTATCTCCTTCTAACGGCCAGTCCACATCGATGTGGCTCTGCATTCCGACACCGTCAATATTTCCGGCTTCTTTGATGGGTTTTAACAGCTTTACGATCCCTGCTTTTTTCTGCGGGAAATATTCATTATAATCATTGTAAAACAGTTTGATCTTATGATCCGGAGCAAACTGTGTAGTATACTTTCGCGCATATTCAAATGCCTTCTGCACGAAGTCTTCTCCGATGGTCTGATACCATCTGCTGCCTTCCTGACGCATGGGCGCTGCCCCCGGTCCGAAGTAATCCGCCACTGCTTCATTTGCAACATCCCAGGCATAGATTGTCCCCGGATAGTTGGTCTCTGTCCACTCGATAATGTCCTTGATATAATTCTCCATACGCTTCAGCATCCGTTCACGGCTCGCCAGTTTGCCGGATGTATCATAATTTTCATAAAAAAACCAGTCCGGTGTCTGGCTGTGCCATACAAGCGTATGTCCTCTCATCTTTATTCCGTTCGCGGATGCAAACTCCAGTCCTGCTTTATAGGAATCAAAATTCAACGCCGCATGATCCTGATATTTGGAAAGATTGCTCTTGCTGGTGTTTTCATCCAGCACATACGCCGGCTTCATCTCGTTTTCCATGGTCATGCTACTATACTGACTCTTTATGAGATCACGGTATCTTTGAATACCAAGGACATATTCCGGAGCCGCTACTCCGATATAAAACTGATCCTTGTATAATTCCTTTAAGGAAGGATACTCTGTCGTATCTGCAAAAGGATCCGCACTTACCCGGATATCGTCCACATAAAAGTCCATATAATCCTGCTCGGCTGTCGGATTGGCGGTCCATGGCGTCTCAAAATATAATATTGCACCATTATAGTTCTGATCCGCCGAAACGGTCATGCTCCCGGAAATCCTGGTCCACTCGTTCTTTTTGATCTCCTTCCCGCAAACACCAGCATACCGGCCATCCTTTGCCAGTGTGAGCTGAAATCTCTTTTTGTCCGGTCCGTCCGTATATTTAACATAAGCGGATACGCTTAACAGATAGTCTCCATCCGGCAGACCGGCAAGCTGCATTTTGGCTCCGGTATACGTTCCGGTTCTTCCGGATACTTTCATACAATAGTTCCCGCTTTTGGGATTCTCCGTGATCACAGAAGCGGTCGCACCATCCTTACCGCTCCATTCTCCGAGCTTTCCCGACTCGAAATCCTCCTCCGACAATATCGGATCCTGCGCTTCTGCCGCATAGACATAGCCGGGCGCTGTCAGAGTCAGTTCTGTGAGCTGATCGAACCCTGTCCCTGTCATGGTAATGGCTGCCGTCAGCAAAAGCGTTGTCATTTTTTTCCATTTCCGATCCATATTTTTTCTCTCCCGATTCACATAGTTTCTTAAACCCCTGGCTGCTTCATACCGTTCTTTTCCCAAGACTCTGTACAAATGCTGTAATCTGTACATAATGATACCATAGCCCCATTTTCTTTGCATCCTCAAAACATTTATGAATATCCTGACCTTACCGTTTAAACTATACTTTTTAGGGTTTTTCGCGCCAAAAAATTCCACCCTCGCGGAAGCTTCCGGAGGGTGGAAACAGGAAGGAACGAATTATGTTAAAACGGTATCAACAATAATAACGGATTAACGATCATTTCACCTTATAGTTTTTTGTTTTTGCTTTTTTCAAAAGCCTGTCATAAGCTTTCTTGTTTTTCTTCGGCACTTTAAAGGTAATGCCTTCCCTTACTTTCGTAAATGCTTTCTTGCCGATCGCCTTAAGTGAAGTGCTCTTGATCGTGACTTTGCCTAACTTCCTGCAGTTTGCAAATGCATTCCCTCCAATGTAAGTAATATTCTTGCCGATCACAGCTTTTGTCGCTTTCTTCTGTCCCTTAAATGCTGCTTTACCGATTTCCGTTACATTAAACTTCATATTGGCATAGGCTGTCGTATCCGGAACCTTGATGCTCTTAAGCTGCTTTTCTGCCTTCACCAGCGTCACGGTCTTTTTAGCCGTACTGCATGCTGTGATCTTATAGGTAAGACCGGATGGATCCGTAAATGTCTTTCCTACATAAGACTGTAGGCTGACTGTGGGTTTCTGGGGCTGTTTGCTTCCGCTTTGTTTTGCATCGATGGCTTTCTGCGCAGTGTTTCTTGCCAATGTCAATGCTTCCGCTGCTGCCTCGATCTGTGAAGCGGTTGCTTTGCTGTCCTGTGCAGTTACTTTTGCCGTATCGATTGCCTTCTGTAACGCATCTTTTTCTGCTCCGCTCAGTTTCGAAAGCATGGCTTCTGCCGCCTTGATGCCTGCCTCCAGGGCACTCTTGTCTGCTTCGGACTCCGTGAAGCCGTAGCAGTCTACATTCATCAGGTTCCCTTCGCCTTCGCCCTTAAATACCAGGAAGATATTCTGCACACCTGTCACTTTATCAAGTCCGGTGCTGAATTCTTTGAACGTATCCTCGCTTCCGGTTGCCTCTACTTCTACGGTACCAACCAGTCTGCCCTCCGGGCTGTTCAGTCTTACTTCAATACTTCCGCCATTCTTAGACGCTGCTTTAACAGTAATCTTTTCTGAACCGTTGTCACCGAAATCAGCCTGTGAGGCACTGATCCAGTCGCCGTTCTGAATATCGGATACCTGCATATTAAAGTCTTTGAATAATTTTCCTTCTTCTTTGCACTCTGTTACCTTAATGCCGGCGTTCCAGGCGATCGTCTCAGCTTCCATGCGCTCGTAAGGATTGACTGTCTTTAACTGTGCGATTCCTTCATAAGTACCCTTGATCGGTTTGATCGTTCCGTTGGAATTGAAGAAAATATCATCAATATGTGTGGAACGATACCCTTTCTGATAGAATCCTTCATCTCCTTTTTCTTTCTCGCCTTTTGCTTTCGCTACCGTCTGTGCATGGTAGATAAAGTAGGTCTTATCGTTGAACACGAAGGTGGCATGATGATTGTTACCCGCGGTATTAAACCATACGGAAGGATTCTTAAAGACCTCTCCCTGATATGTGAAAGGTCCCATAGGACTGTCACTGGTCATGTAACAGATGGTTCCCGTATCCGGATATCCCGGCTCGTTTGCTTTCGTAAAGTTAGAGCAATAAGAATAATAATAAACACCGTCTTTCTTAAAGATACCGGAGTCCTCAAACATACATGGAGCATCGATCATGACTGCCTCGCCCTTAATGCTGTGCATATCCTCACCAAGTTTTGCCACTCTGGCTGTTTTGGGATTCAGGGACTGTCCATCGGGAACACCGCCTCCAAAGTAAATATAAGCACTTCCGTCATCATCTACCAATACTGCCGGATCAAAACACCATACAACACCGGCACATCCGGGTTTTCTCTGGTCAAGTAATGCTCCTCCGATCGGATCCGTCCATGGTCCTAACGGTGTAGGTCCTTCCACGACACCGATTCCGGAGCCGCCGTTTGCGAAGTATACGAAGAATCTGTCCTCACCCTCCACTTTATTATAAGCGATCGCCGGTGCCCAGGAATTCTTTGCCCATTTCGCTGCACCTGTCGGTCCTGCGATATCGATCTCGCCATGATCCGTCCAGTTGACCATATCATCCGAAGAGATCACACGTAAGGTATGGATATAATCAAACTCGTTTTTGATCACATTGCCGTTTGTGTCATACTGATAATCATCCGCTGTCATATAAACATAAACACGCCCGTTATAAACGATCGCATACGGATCTGCACCCAAAAGCTGGGATGCCAGCGGATTGGAATAACCAAGTTTCTTTGCGATCTCGCCAAAATCTTTATAAGTAAGCTTGATATTCGCAGGCTCAGCCTCATACGCAAGCTTGCCGCCATCTACTTTGATATAATCCGCGCTGATCTGTGCTGTCTGTGCTGCCGAAGCATAACCGTTTACTCTGCACTTGATCGTTGCAAACAGCTTATCATCTGCTTTAAAGGAAACATCTTCTCCTGTCACCTTCAATGTAAGTCTGCCGTTCTTATAAGTATAAGAAGCCTCTCCCTTGATCGCTTCTTTGTTAAATACCACATCATCTACCGCAAAGAGTTTTGGAATGGAAACGGATGCTTCCAGGCTCTTATGGGAACCGCTCTCCAGTTCATCCAGACACAGCTTCACTTCTGTCTCGGTATTCATGATGCCCGCAACACTCTCTTGTGCCGAGATGGTTGCAGCCTTCGCTTCCTCTGCTTCTTTCTCACCTGTGATCTCATCGCTTACGCGGAAATAGTCCACATCCACATAACCGCCGGCTTTCTTCGTCGCATAGTTAAAGATTGCGAATCTGGAGCCCATGAAATGCGTCAGCTCATAGCTTAATTTCAATTCATTACCGATCTTCTTCCAGGTCTTATCATCTGTGCTGTAATAGAAGTTTGCCTTATCTCCGCCTGCAAAGTTGAAATCCACTTTTAAGGATACCGTATTTCCATTCAGATCGACACTTTCGATCTCTTCCGGTGCATCTGCTTTCTTATTGGAATTGTTCGCTGCATTGACCATGACAAGTTTATTCTTGCCCGCTTCTTTCTTTACCGCCACATAGCCGTAGTTGTAAGAAAGAGAGGCCAGACCTGCCACATCACCGTTTTCCATATGGGAAACATCCAGCTTGATCTTGCCGGAGCAGGTCGGTCCATAAGTTCTCTGTGTCAGAGTGTTTCTTGCATTTAACAGACTCTCTACCGGACTGCAGGTCGTCAGTCTTAAGTAACCGGTACGATCCGTCAAAGACCAGTTATTGTTATTAGGGTTGTGATTCCACTGCCATACCAGATCAAGATCGGAACCATTGTAATCGTTCTCACCGGCTTCTTCTTTCTGCTTCGGTGTTGTATTCACATGCTCGATCAGCGAAACACTGTCCACATAGAAATCCATCAGATCGTTTCCCTTAGTCTGGTTCGGCACCCAGGGAGTCTCAAAGAACAGGTAGTTCTGATCTGTGATCGCATCCGCCGGCATCGTATACTCTGCTGTAAGCTTTGTCCACTCGCCTTTTTTGGCAGTCACACTGCCAAGGATCGTACGATAGTTATAATCCGGTCCATTCTGGATCGTAGCATTGAACTGCTTCTGATCCACATCGCCTTCTTTGTACATGATATAGGCTGTTAAAGAATACTTATTTCCCGGTGTCAGCTTATTGCTTAAATCCTGCATCGGACCGCTTCCTGTACCGGCGCGGTTCGTTACGATGATGGATTTCTCACCTTCGTATTTCTCCTCTTCCGTGACGGCTACATCACCGTTTTCGTTGCAACTCCAGCCCTCGATACCGTCTTCGAAACCACCGTTTGTGATCATATCGTCTGACTCTGTCGTGATCGAGAAATCATCGATGTAAAGATCCATATAGTCATTGGCCTCTGTCGGATTCTGTGTCCAGGGCGTCTCAAAGAATACATAGTTCTGTGTATTGTCAAACGGATACTGGTCGCTCTTGTTATGTACGGTGTAATCATAGCTGAAGGATGTCCACTCACCCTTCTTCGCATTGATCTTGATCAGATCCTCACGCCAGTTGTAATTATCACCGTTTTCAAACGTAACATTGATCTGCTTCGTTGCCGGACCGTCTACATATTTTACCTTACCGGTCACATGATAGGTCTTTCCAAGCACAAGCTTGCCGGAAAGATTCTGGCTTGCACCACCGCCGCAGGACTTACGGTTCGTTACCTTGATACAGTAATTACCGCTTGCCGGATCCTCATCGCAGATCTCGACATCCGCTTTCTCTGTTCTCATGGTCTCCCAGGGAGCGATCTCTCCGGTCTCACCGCCGCCGTTCTCGATCAGCTCGATCAGGTTGCCTGCCGGTTTCTCCGGCGCGGGATCCTCCGGCTCTTTTCCGGGTTCTTCACTACCGCTCGTCTGTGTCGTCGTAATGGAGAAATCAGATACATACAGATCCATCCAGTCATTCTCCGCTGTCGGATTCTGTGTCCAGGGTGTCTCGATAAAGAAGACATTCTTGGTATTGTCAAATTTGTACTGCTCACTCTTATCATGAACGGTATACTCATAGCTGAACTCTGTCCACTCACCTTTTTTCGCTTCGACATGGATCAGATCCTCACGCCAGTTATAGTTCGCGCCGTTCTGAACCGTTACATTGATCTTCTTGGTATCCGGTCCGTCCACGTATTTCACTTTACCACTGATGGTATAAGTCTTGCCCATCTCAAGCTGTCCGGTCACATCCTGTGCAGGACCCGCACCGGTGGACTTACGTCCGCTTGCCTTTAAGACATAACCGCTCTCTGCACTATCGTCTTCAATCGCTTCCAGCGTTACCTCTGCCTCGCCCGGCGTAGAACTCCAGCCAGTCGTATCGCCGCTTGCCAGGTTGCCGTTTGTGACAAGCTCAACAGTCGTCTCTACCGGTACTTCCACTTCTTTTTCCGTCGTGATGGAGAAATCATCCACATACAGATCCATCCAGTCATTCTCCGCTGTCGGATTCTGTGTCCACGGTGTCTCGATGAAGAAAATATTCTTCGTATTATCAAACTTGTACTGCTCACTCTTGTCATGAACGGTATACTCATAGCTGAATTCTGTCCACTCGCCTCTTTTGGCTTCTATATGGATCAGATCTTCACGCCAGTTATAGTTCGCACCGTTTTGAACCGTTATGTTGATCTTCTTGGTATCCGGTCCGTCTACGTATTTTACTCTGCCACTGATGGTATAGGTCTTGCCCATCTCAAGCTGCCCGGTCACATCCTGCGCAGGACCCGCACCGGTGGACTTACGTCCGCTTGCCTTCAAGACATAACCACTTTTAGCGCTGTCATCTTCAACCGCTTCCAGCGTTACCTCTGCCTCGCCCGGCGTAGAACTCCAGCCCGAAGTATCACCTGTCTCAAGATCACCGTTTGTAACAAGCTCGACGGTTTCCGTCACCGTTTTGGTTGCAGGCGGTTCCTCTCCTTCCAGATCCGGTGTGATATTCTTTGTCGTCTCATTTGCGATCACCGGTTCCTCCGCCGGAGCCTTGTCGGCATCAAAAACTCTGTGCGCCGCGTCATTATAAAACTCATCGGATTTGACAATGGATTTCTCCGCACTTCCCGCTACCGGAAGCTCCATTTCCTGTGAAACCGTCTTGCCATCGCCGTCCTTACCAAGCATCGGCCAGCCGTCTTTCCAGGTACACTCGGTAAGTACCGGCACACGTCCGACTGCACCATGATCCTGGAACATGAAACCATACCACTTGCCATCCTTCGTGTCCACAAGTCCACCCTGTGCCACGCCTGCTGTCGTACCGTTATTACTGAAATTTGCATTTAAGATCGTAGCCACTTCCCAATCTGTAGACGGGAAGGTCTTGCTTCTGTGACAAACCTCTGTACGGGGATTTCCGTTCGGCCAGCAGATGTTAAATACATAATAGTAGTCGCCCTGCTTCATCACATGCGTTCCCTCGTTGTTTAGGATGTATCCGCCCGGGAACAGATTCCCGTTTCCATTAAACAAAGTACCCTGTGCTCCACCCTCCTTCTCACCGGAAGCATCTTCGTTCAATTCAATATATTTGGTAGCGCCGTTACCATAGACCAGATAAGTCTTGCCATTGTCATCATCAAAGAACAATGCCATATCATGGTACGCGCCCTTTAATTCCGTCTTTTTCCAGCTTCCATTCTCAATATCCTTCGTCGTAAAGATATAGCCCTTACCTGTGGTATTGGAATTGAAAGCGACATAGTAAGTACCGTCATGATACTGGATGCTGGATGCCCACTGTCCGTTTCCATACATGCTCTTGCCGTTCCTGAGTGCCATTTCATCAGAAGATCCCAGAATGTCATACACATAGTTGACGATCTCCCAGTTTACCAGGTCTGTCGACTTCATGACCGGACAGCCCGGTGATAAATGCATCGTGGTACTTACCATATAGTAAGTATCCTCCACACGAATGATGTCGATATCCGGTACATCTGCATAGATCACCGGATTTTCAAAGGTTGACTCCGTCTTCATGGACGAGGTCGATGCACTGACATTGACCGGGGAAAACAGTGAGGTCGATACTACCGTAACTGCCATGGCCAATGCACAGAATTGTTTACTGTGTCTGCTCCATCTGTAATAAGACGGATGTTTGCTAAATCCCATAAATATACTCCTTCCTTATCTAAAAAAATGAACGCCCCCCCATGTTCAGACGTTCCTTTTGATTTTAGAAACGCCGCATGCCGGGAAAGGAGAAAAATGTGCTCCGGCGATACGGCTGTTTCCGGTTTTGGGCTAGGATAATATTCACATATTCAGGGATTTTTTACATCCATAAAAACTTTAGGGATTTTTTGGATAGATTTGAAATTCCTTTAATTTTGAGGGGTGAGGGTAGTGGGCTTTAGTTGGGTACCTTTGTTTTTCATTCCACTCTATGCTTTGTCATTTTTCAAAGGATTTACGGGGGGATTTTGTCATTTTTCAAAGGATTTATGTGGTTGATTTTGTCATTTTTCAATTTAGGCGCTTTTCTTTCCCAGTGTTTTGCGTTCAAAATGTTTTTCTAACTGTCCAACAATATCCTGAGTAATGCATGTCCTCTTGTAACACCATTCACAGCTCTCTTAACCTGATACGACTGTGAGACTCCCGTCTTGCACCAAAGGGCAAAATGCTCGCAATTATTGATCGCCAGATGGTATTCCTCCTCACCAAGTCTGCTCTTTGCCCTCTGGACCGTTTCCCCGGGCGAATATAACGTTTTTTCTGCATGCTTCGCCCACTCGATTCGCGGCTCTATGATATCCGGCCGCCAAAAAGAAGTTGATGAATGTATCTTTTGCGGACACCTGCCATCTCCGCCAAAGTACAGGACGAAATAATCTTTATCCTCTTTCAGGAATTCTTCCATGGAAGCCTCATGGATCACAATCCGGTCAGAAAAATCACCGTTCATGCCTGCATAATGGATCACTCTGCCATTTCCTATATATACAGCATAATGGTCATATATTCCCAAAGCCTTTTCCCGCGTGATCCCCAACACATCTCCTTTTTCCGGAAATTCCTTACGTGTCAGCCTACGGAATTTTTCTTTCATAACTCCGGCACTTCCCCATGCCTTACGAATGTTGTGTTCATCAAGGATTCTGGAAAGACCTGTGATCAGATTCTGCTGCAGTCTCCAGCCATTCTTTTCTTCTACGTCCTCCCAGAAATAATGTCCATCACTGACCGTTCTCTCTCTATTCGGGCAATCCGCAAGCTCCGGCAGTTGCAATCGCAATCTTGAAAGTTCTTTTTCAAAAAGCACTAAATCCTGCATGAATCTTAACCTCCATTGGTATTCCAAAAACGTTACCAAGATGCATTTCTGAACAGATCATACAAATACCTTCTGCAGTTCTTCCTTAAAAATCATTCAGAATGCTTTCTATCGTACCAACCGCACCACCAAGAAACGCTCCCACAATCATTCCGGGAATACCCCCAAGCATCTCCCCCATCTCTGCTCCGTTCTCTACGCCTGCTGCAATAAAAGGATCTTCCGCTTCCATTTCCTCCAAATCCCATCCGGCATCCTCCTCATATTCTATTGCTTCTGCCGCTCTTTCTTCTTCCTCGATGATCTCAGGGTCACAAACGATCTCTACATCCGACTCGTCTAATCTGATATATTCCACTTCTTCATTCTTCATGCTTCTTCCTCCACAACCAGAATCATTTGACGGTTACTGCACCGGTGCTTTATGGTAGTATTATAGCTTTGGAGAGTGACAGAATATGTCGGATAAAAAAAAATCTGATTTTGGGGTTCACCGAAATCAATTCGCCAGAACCTCTGCCGTCAATGTGCCGTTTGACAACTGGCGATCCTTCGGAGTTCCACGAACATCTTGTCAAGGTACAAAATGCATGCAAGGGGAAATGGCATTGCTTGTATAAATAAAAACTGAATAAATCAACTGTCGGACAGGTTTTTGCCTGTCCGGCATAATTGAAAGAAGTAATGAAATACAGGGTGCACTTTTCCCGGAATCAACTGTAAGATTTAGTGGAAAAGGGTGTCACCTTTTATCGAAAAGAGTGTAGTTTTCTGTCGGTATACTCAGCATTGACTCATGAATGAGTATTTACTGAAGTCTCACGGTTCTCAATGGTTCAAGAGATCCCTCTCCAATAGACCATGTTGCCTTTCCACCTGCACTCTTAATATCATCAATAAAGTCTATTACTAAATCTCCATGTGCATTTGTAAGCACCTTGCATGGCAATTTACCGCTCACTAATGTATTTATTTCTTGCTCACTCTTTCCAGAGTACACACGGATCAATTTCTTTATTGTTTCAATATTTGCTCCTTTAATGCTATCAAGATAGCAATTCCAACAAGTCCTTGAATTATACTGTTCACTGTTCGCAGATTCCGCAAAAGTAGCAAATACATCGCCTCTTTGAACCTGTTGCTTACGTTCTGCTTTAAGTTGTTTATACAATTCCGAAGACATTTTTATTGATTCAGTTATATCACGAGAATGCTCCTGCAATTCAGTAGCAATATCAGAATTAGATTTTTGGTTATAATCTTCCTTCCATATATCAATGCCTAAAATTTCGCTGATTTCCTTCTTTTCCAATCTTTCTGGAAAAATATATAAAAATTCACACCCCATTGCCTTTTCAGGAATGGAGGTAGAAATACTCGCTTTTTGCTTAAATCCTTCTATTTTCTTCTCATAATCAGAGATAATTGAGTTTAATTGTTCTGCATATCCATTCGCTTGATCAATTTCCCCAGATTGTACCAAAGGAATTGCTCTTGTTCCGTTCATTGTAATGAAATCATATTCTATCTTATATCCATCATACACCAATCCTGAGACACCCGTCTTTATCTTTGAAAAGAATGACTGTTTCGTAGAATTTTTTTCTGTTATATATTTAAGATATGCATTTGCATGCTCTATTGCTTGATAGTATTTATTGTTGGCATCTACGTAATTCGCACACATTTTTCCTGCAACGATAAGAAATGATGAATTAACAATATTTGACCATAAGTTAAAATCTTCACATACTAATCCAAGCGTTTCCGCTTTCATTTGAATGACATTCATATCAATATAAAGCTTAGATAATTTAACTCTTGACATATTCGCAAATGATGATCCGCCCATCATAAGTGAACGCATTTCATTCCACAAAGATACATATTCCATAAATAGCTGCAAAAATGTACTTTTCACTTCGCTCGACGCAATCGAGTTTGCCCTTTCTACCGCTGCTGTAAGAATATCATCACTCTTCAATGCCCCAGCATTAATAATTCTATTATAAATATCTTTCAATGTTAAAATGTCGTTTCTTACTTGATCCGCTGTTTCTCTACTATCATATTCTTTCCCATTTACAGTACGATACCTCTTATCTGCCAGCTCAATCTCCTTTTTTAAGTAGTCGATATACTTTGACTTTGTAATAATGTCTGACTCTTCAAGTGTATTAATAATTCTATTTATTTCAGGAACATCATTGCCAGATGTATTTAGAATTCTTTGAAGCACACTTGCCAAAGCAGCTCTACTCTTCCGAGCATCTTCAGCCGTAATATACTCAACTCCATCTTCTTTGCGTAGTATTTCATCAAGTCTAGATTCTAACTTAGTTAACTTACCTGAATAATCTGACGGATCAATTTGATTTCCTTCCAGCCACTTAAGAAAGGCTTCTTTTCCCTCACGTAACTGTACAGCATCAAAATAATTAATCTTCACTAACTGTTCACGGAGCATATCTTCAAAACGTTCTTTTAGTAGCTTAATCTGTCCCTCAATGCTTCCTTTATATTTTGTTACCAAATTAGGCATATAACCAAGAGAGGATATTTCTACTATCTTTTCATCACATTGAGTAAGATTATAATTTTCGACACCTGAGCAAATATCTTTCAGTTTTTTCTCTTCAAATGACTCCAAAAGCTTTTCTGCTTTTTTAATATAATTCTCTTTTATTCTACTATCCGAATTCTTGCTTTCTTTAATTTTCAAAACCATTTCAACAAGACTTTCATGGTTTTCTTTATCTGCATTATCAATAAATCCCTGATACTCTTGAGACTCTTTCTCTGCTATATTCCTAAGTTCAATAGTACCGTATAAAACACCATCATAGGTTCTGCTTTCTCGATCCTTTCTATCTGCTTCTTCTTTCTCTAACTTTTTCCTTAATTGATTTATTTTTGTTGAATACTCTCCTTTAATCTTCTCATCTGTAGTTTCGTTCAACTTTTGCATAAATTGACTTACATCAGACAGTTTTTTAACCATTTTTAATTCGTCTTCAAGTTGCTTATATTTTTCATTAACCTCAAATACCTCTTTATTCATTGTGCATATCATATTGTTAATGAAATTTGCAACATCTCCTGCAACATCATATGGAGCAACAACGTCAAGTAACCGATTAACCCCATTAAGTTTCACAAAATATTTATCCAAAAAATCAGTTTGAAAACATGATACCTTACCAACCTTCTCAATTGGTACTATCAAGGAGTCTTTTCTATCTCCTTCTTTCAGATAATAGAAGTTCTTCGATGTAATCAAAATACCATTAAACAAACTATGGGAAAGTGAATAATTTGTCATAATAAAATAAGCTGTCTCATTGGCAAACTTTGTTCCCCACCATTCAGAAAAAGCAGCAAGCAACTTCTTAAACTCTTGCGAGTCATCGTTAAACATAGTGCCCTTTAATAATTTTTCAGCCTTTGATGTTTTATTGATGATTTTTTTAAATTCTTCAGACCAAGACTGCAGACTAAGAGATTTCACTCTATCCTTTAAGCTATTTTCCTGTTCAACTTCCTTTGCCAATAAATCTCTGCCCTTCGTAATTGGTTTTAGTAAATCAAAAACTGCCTTTAAAGCAGCATCTAGTCTTTCTCCCGCGTCTTCTTCAGCCCATTCATTATAATGAGCCATACCCTTTAACTCTGGGTAAAACTCCTCTCCCGAACCATCTCTCTTGATTATACAAATCCAGCCTTTACCTGTAGCACTGATCTCTTGGATATCAATAAAATCTATCTTCTTTAAATTATTAACTGCACCATCCTTGGATTCAAAATAAAAAACATGAGCATTTGTAAAAATAAACCAGTATCTCTTACTGCCAAATATTCCTGCATTTTTAATAATGAATGCAACCACTTCATCATCAGAAAGATTACAGTATTTCTTTGCTTCGGTATATATGTTATCGTAGTCTTTTGAAATACCCTTTATATGCATATATTCATAAAACATTTTTCTATCCATTGAATTCCCGCTTAGATTGTCATCAAAAAAACATTTCTCATCAAAAATTCTTTGAACATTAATTGGTACATCATCTGGATTTGCATTTGATATAGCTTTTCCAATATATTCATTAATTCGATCTGTAATAATTGTGGTCTTGAATTCTAATGTCAAAACATCTTCTTTGACAGTCTCTGGGTTTATACCATTCTTCGTAAAATAGTCTGCTAAAAGTTGTAAATCATCTCTTGCATCGTTTGCTTCTTTGGAAGTCTTAAATTCAACGCCATCTACATAACGAGTTTCTAGTGCAACAGCACTTATTTGCTTATCGATATCTTCTTCTATAGATAATTTTTCCTTGATACCTAGCATTTTTTTTGCATCAGGAAGTCTCTTTTTCATATCAATTAAATCCTGCTCTAAGTCAGATTTATCCAAGTCATATTCATGTTCCTGTTGTATTTTATATAATGTTGATCTCAATGATTGGAGCAACAGTGAGATCTTGTCATTTTTCACATCAATTTGAAATGCTTCTGCAAACTTCTCAATTTCACAGTCTTCATCGCCAAATTTAATAAGCATCCAATGATAAAAATCCTCGTCAAGAGGGTTAATCAATAATATGTCAACAACGGCATTTTTTACATCACTTTCAGGAATCCGTCCAGCTTCGATATTTTGGAAAATAGCTCGTGCCTTTTTTAAGTCTGCATCTGATGGATAACTATATGTATTAACACCTTTCAGATAATCCATCACTGGCCAATAAAAATTGCGCAATGTTTCATATAACGCCTCACACAGCCTTGAGCAAATTGAATCATATAAATGATTCTTCTTTTTATTCATATCCGAAATAGTAAATGAATTTCCTATAGAATTAAACATAGAATAAGCAATTCCTGTAGCTAAATTCATTGCCCCTGCTTGCGTTGCTCCTTTTATTGCTCCTTCAACACCAAAACCTCCTCCAGTAAACCTCCCTCTAGTATTTTTTCTTAATTCCCTATATTCCATCTCAGAGTTTGCTTCACTGACAATGCTATCATATTCACTTTTTATATCCGCATACTCATCCTGCCAAAACTTAATAATGCCTTTTTTCTTTAAATCACTTGTTATTTCTTCTTTTCCAACAGTGTATATTTTATTTCTTGATAAATATTCAAGTGTGAAATTTGTTGCCATATCAACATATTTCCCAGCTAAAGAATTACTTTTAGATACTGCGGAATCAGCAGTTGGACATGCCGTAGTAAATTCACTTCTAAACTCTGATACAAGTGCCTTTGCCATTTCATCATATGCATGTTTCAGCATGACATAATTCATAAAGGACTCAGAAGGCTTGTACAGCTTTCCAAAAATTGATAATTGCATTTCTTTTACCTCCCTTGATTGACTTAGTATAGTATTGGTTAAACATTAATTTTGTATATTGCAAGGCATCATTTTATTTAGTTAAAGAGCTTGATATTTCTATCATTAGCACCAGCTATGCTGGTGTGAAAGTTACGTAAATAAGTATAAAGCAAAACCTTTTTTGTCTTTTGCTGACAATTTCTTTCCCAATAATACTTCTATTAGAAATCTTACTTTTTTATCTGACCATATATTATGCAGCAATGCAGTATATAATATTGCAATTACAAATCTGTTTATTGTTTTCTTTCATTCCCCCAACCGCTAAACTCATAAAAGAGGTGATTCCCATGAAAACAGATTTTGCAGAAGAATACAAAACCATCGGTTTAAATATCGCATATTACCGGAAGCTTCGCGGGCTGACGCAGTTACAGCTTGCCGAAAAGATCAATATCAGCCGCACACACTTAAGCAATATCGAAGCGCCCGGCGTGCATACTTCCATATCGCTTGAGGTATTGTTCCAGATCGCACATGTACTGGATATTCCTGCCAGCCGTCTTTTAGTCATGCCGCTTGCCGATCTGCCAGCAGAATAATTTTCTGGCAGATCAGTTCGGCTTATAATTCAGATTATGCTTATTCTGATAATCCGAGATCAGCTCCGCATTTTTCTTTTCCATATCAGACAGTTGGGAATCCTGATAGTTCTGATTGACCTCATACAATCCGGAAGCATAAAAATAGTCCTGTAATTCGGCGGATTGGAAAGGTCTGCCATGCCTTGCATAGATTTCGTTACGTGCATATGTCAGGTACTGCGCTGTCAATCCGCTAAGGTCACTTTCTGTCAGATATCTTTCATCACTGTCCGGCAGGATCTCATCGCCCGGATCTCCTTCCACATAACCAGTTGACTCATGCTGCATTTCCACACCAGCCTTTGCGATCTCCACAACTGCATCATCGATCTGCTCCATAAACTGATCATATGTGATCAGGCCATTGTACCATTCTTCAGTCGGTGCATCCCATTTTGCTACGGTAATGATTCTTCCTTCTGATACACGTGGTGGTGCAAAATAAGCATCTTGGTGTGAAACACAAGCAGCAAGCATTTCATCAAACGTACAGTATTTGTATCCCGTATCCCAATCGTATTCCGCCAGCATAATGGCACAGGGATTGTTTTCTTCTTTATATCCGAGCCTCATGACGGGGAAGATCTTCGCGCTATAGTAAGCCTCCAGGATACTATCCTCTTTATCTTCCTGTGCTGTATCGTTCTCCCGCTCTTTGTTCTCAGTCGCTTCTGTTATTTCATTTTCTTCCTCCGTTGCGTCTTCTGACTCCGACTCCTCTATATCTTCGGTATCCGTTTCCGCCATTTCAGTCTGAGACTGCACCTGTTCTTCCGCCGACTGTTTTGTCTCTTTGCCTTTGGAATAAAAGAAAATCCCACCGCCTGCCAGAGCTGCCACGATCACAAGTACGATCAGAGCTATGGTTCCGTTTTGTTTTCCGCCACCTGCTTTCGCACTTGCCTGATCCGGCTCTTTCTGTTCAGATGCTCTCAGCTTAGCCTCAGTCCTAACCGTATCTTTTGGCAGCATGATCTGTTCTTCAAATGACGGTTCGACTTTTGTCCCGCACTCCTCACAGAACATGGCTCCATCCGGTATCTGTGCACCACAATTTTCACAATATCGCATAGTCTATTCCTCACTTTCGATCTGCTTGCCGCACTCCGTACAATAGTTTTTTCCGAAAAACAATTCTGCTCCGCATCCGCTGCAATTTGTGATCGCTCTTTTTTTCCTGACCGGCGCGCCACAGTTGGCACAATATGTTTTTCCCTTGATCAGTTTCTCACCACACTCGGTACAATTATCCGGTTCGATATACACTACGACTTCACTTCCACAATTCGGACAGAATTTCAAAGTACTACCGATCGTGCTTCCGCATTTCTGGCAAGGAACGGTTTTCAGTTTCTGGATATACTGACTGACCGTCATCATGGAAGTCGTTTGCCTTGGTGCGTTCTGCACCTGTGGTACTTCAATCTTTGTCCCGCATTTGGCGCAGAATTTCTTGCCTGCCGCAATAGGATTACCACAGCTTGGACATGCCTGTGTGCTCTTTGCCTGGTACATCGTTCCGGCTGTCATGTATCCCTGCGGATCCTGTGCCAGCCTTGCAGTGTCCTTTACTACGTTTTCTGCCACTTCTGACACAACTGCTTTTACACCTCTGTTTGCGATGTCTTCTTTGCTTATGCCATATCTTTTTACGAGCGTGACAACTATGATTCCCACAAAGACCAATATTTCCAGCCAGAACGGAATCTGCAAATCTATTGTGCTGCTCGTCTCCACTTCACCATAATTTGCATCACCCGTTGTTGCCCATTGCACAACAGCTAAATAGGATGTCACCATTCCTACTATGCTCAGTAAACTTCCAACTATATGAACGATCTTCCTTTCTATGTTAGCCCTATCTAAAAAATCGTAGATCAGAGCCAGAATCGGAAATACCATCGTTATGTAACCGCATACCGAATGAACCAAAAAGTCAAATCCCATAATATCTACTCCCATTGAGGTCGAAAAGGCATCTTCCCCAAATTCAGAGAAATCTACTGTAGTAGTATTTCCATAAGATGCCCATGTAAATGCCTGCAGTATCATTGCTGCAACAAACATCCAAAAAACCGGTTCCTTAATTTTCTCTTTTAATCGTTCCACCATAAGCTCGCCCTCCTTTTTTATTCATTATACACAATATATTTTTTATATGCAATATTATACATTGCATATTGCCGTTTTATCATTGCATTTTGTGTGTTTTCGGGCACATATTCCACAAAGCCCTTCCTTCTTTCACATTGCTTTTTCCGCCAATCTGACATATTCTCTATTTCCATTCCGTTGAAACCAGTCCCAAATCCATCTTTATCCACTTAACCTCCATCTGCCGCTTTTCACTTCCTCCTGCACATACCAATAGCTTCTGTTCTTTTCACAGAATGTCCTGACGCATTCCCCGCAGTTCCCGTTCCAGTTTCTCGCACTCTGCTTTCAGCCCGATCCACTTCTCCATCCGCAAAAGATAATCTCTCCCTGCTTTTGTGCTGTCACAGAATTGTTCCATTAGCTTTCTGTATTCTTCTTTATTCGTTCCACTGTTATGCAGGATTTCCATCGCTTCCATCAGAAAGGCGTTTCTCGCTGATCTATCTCGAAATTGTACACTGCAAATTTCATTTTCCCGTACACACTTTTCAATCCTGCTTCTGTCCTTAGCTGTTATACCATACGTCGTCATAGTCTGTTGGATCTCATACTCTGTTTCTTTGGTTTTGCCTGTCAGTCTTCGGATCAGAAACATCCCCATAAGTCTGCTTAAGCCATCCTCATACCAAAGTCCTTTTCCCGATTTATCCATGCTTTCGATTCTTCCTTCTGCCACACTCCCCACTCCCTTCACTGCTCTTCATGACGTTTCCCTTGCCTTCTCCTTCCTGCCGCTTTCTCGCTTATATCTTTCTGCTTTTTCTAATAATACTTTTCCGCTCCGACATTCCCTGTCAGATCAAAAATAGGATTATCTTTTTTCCTCATCTGCCACCAAACGCTAACATCTGTTTCTTTCTGTGCCATTGTTTTCTGACAGGCGAGCGATTTGCCAAATTTATTTTGTCTCCATCTATTCCGTACATTTGGAAAACCCGATTGATTATCGCACCTTTTCCGGCAAAGAGATTATTCTTGACATCAAGATCCTGTTGAATGATGACAGCATCATCAATTTCGAAATGCAGCTCGGCTTTTCCCCGTCCAGGTTATGGTGGATCAATCGTTCTCTTCTGTATCTTTGCCGGTGCTTCGATAATCTGAAGAATGGGAATGATTATGACCTGACTCTTCCGACTACGCAGGTCAGTATTGTACCGGAAGATCTGTTCCCCAATGAGCCGCCGGAATTTTATGCCCATTATATGATGTTAAACACGAAACCCCACTCTCCCTACACTTCCAAATTCAAATTGAATGTGCTATATTTAAACCATATAAATCTTGCAACCGAAGAGGATGCCAAGAACGGACTTGTCGTATGGGCAGAGTTTTTCCGGATCGACACCTGGGAGCAGTTACGTGAACTCGTTATGGAACATTCCAATTTTAAGGAGGTGGCTGAAATGATGCATGATGTTAATGCCGATGTCAGTGCCCGCAGCATCGCGGAGGCACATGATAAGTACTTGCATGATCTGGCTTCCCTGAAAGCATGTATGGAACGTGCCGCCAAGGAAAGACAGGAGACTCAAAAAGAGCTGGATGAAGCACAAAAAGAACTGGATCAAGTTCAAAAAGAACTGGATCAAACTCAAAAAGAAAATGACCGTCTCCTCAAAATAATCGCAGATGCCGGTCTCTCTCCTGATGGTAAATAATGACTTTTAAGAAAAGGACTTCTGCCGGACCTGTACTCCATTTATCAGGCAGAAGTTCCTTTTTCTTTTTTCTGCGACATCTTTTGTCGTGATCAAGTGTTATACTGAGCACAATGAACCAATAAGCAGTCACATAATCTGTGAATCACTCTTATGGATCCTATTTCCTATAGAAAGGGGCTTATGATTTTGAATACAGACGAAACCTATAAAGAACTGAAAACCGACCGTGTTATGGCGCTTTTCTTTCGCGCCCTCAAAGGCGAATCCCTGTCCGCACAGAAATTATCCTACGAATACAATGTTTCCTCCAGAAGCATTACCAGAGATCTCAACTCGTTAAAAATGTTTCTGGCGGATCACAGGGATACTCTGGGAAATGCAGAGCTTATCTACTCCAGTTCCGATCATTGCTATACTTTGAAAATGGATAATTTTCTTTCCAACAAAGAGCTGTTGGCTATTACGAAGGTTCTGATCGGAAGCCGTGCCTTTCAAAACGAAGAATTGTTGGAATTGATACGAAAGCTACGCCAGAATACCAGCACAAGCGACCGACGGAAATTAGAGCAGCTGATCCATAAAGAATTGTTTCATTATTCCGAGATTGGCTGTGACTGTCAGAGTGTCATCGATCAGCTTTGGAATCTGACCGAATGTATCGAGCGCAAAAATGTGATCTCCATTACCTATCACAAAATGGATCGTTCACAGGTCAGACGGAAGATCAAGCCGGTTTCTATTTTGTTCAGTGAATATTACTTCTATCTGATCGCCTATAAATGTGAAGAGGATGCCAATATACCATTTTATTTCCGGATCGATCGCATCGTGAATATGACGATCCACCGAGAATTCTATACGCTGACTCCCGATCAGAATGTAGACGAAGGCGAGCTTCGCCGCAAGAGCCAGTTCATGTGGCCCGGTCCTTCCAGACGGATCCGCTTTGAATTTGGCGGTCCTTCCGTACAGGCCATCCTTGACCGCATCCCGACTGCCCGAGTCATCGATCATAGGAATGGCCGTTCAGTTATCGAAGCCGATGTCTATGGAGACGGCATCAAGATGTTTTTACTCAGCCAGGGATCATGGGTTAAGGTACTGGCTCCCTCTGAATTTGTGGAAGAAATGAAAGAAGAAATCCTGCATATGCAGAACTTATACACCTAAGCTGTTTTTGCTTCATTCAGCTATAATTTTTGACTTTTTGCTCATTTTTTTAGCTTCTCTCACTTTTTCTGACCGTTTTTTCCTTGAGAGGGCTTGTAAAATAATTCCAAATAAATTTCTATTTTCTGCTTTCCCGTGGCATAAAACAGTGCCTCACTTAAATCTCGTCTGAATAAAGATATATACCATCGGAATCAGCAGTTGGCTTATGACCGGAATCAGAATATTCTCCAAGGACACCGTATGAAAGCAGGTAAGCGCAAACAAAAGCTGGCTAAAAAGTGTGATCCCGGTTAGGATCAAACAGGTCTTAAATACTTTCCGCAGCTTAAAAATAGTAAGCTGTTCATAATTGATCGGCATTGTTTTCAGGATTTCATAGATCTGTCTTACCTTACCGGTCTCTGAAAATGACCGGTACTTTTGTATGGAATATGTGATCCCGATCAATTCCATTCCATACACTATAAGACGGATGTTTCTGTCTTTCCCAATCGGCCATTCCTGAAACGGAATCAGAAAAAAGATAATGGAGATCCCTATGAAGATCCAGGCAATCATAGCATAGCCCACATGCTCCGCCTGCCAGGTCGTTTCTTCTTTAAAAAATCGTTCCAGTAATTCCTGCTGTTTTTCATCCGCTTTTATCATATACATGCTCCTCCTATTGCCCATATTCATCTGTTCTGATCTTTTCTGTTCAGAACAACTGTCTGATCTTCCTTTTTCATAATCTCTGCTACCCAAGTCATTCTTTTTACATAGGTCCTTTTTCTCAAAGATTTCGGAGAAATCAGACAAACTGCTCTTCCTGTCGTTTCCCCTGCTCTTTTGAAACATCTCCTGACTGATTCTGTATCAAACCATAGCCATTCATTTCAGACAGTTCATTCCACCTCGATACTCTCCTTAAACTCTCCCAAATGTCCGTCTTCCATGACCGCCACATAATCCGTCTGGCGTTCTACCTCTGACATAATATGAGTCGTCATCAGAACGCTACAACTCTCATCCCGGATCAGGTTTCGCAGCATATCAAAAAACTCCAGCTTAAATACCGGATCCATCCCTGCCGTTGCCTCGTCCATCAGGTAGATGCAGGGTTGATACGCCATCGCAAAGGCAATCTGGAATTTCAGCTTTTCTCCACGGGACATACTTTTATAGGTTCTGTTTTCCGGTACTGCCATATCTTTCATCGCCTGCCCAAAACGTTCCATACTGAAATTCTCATAAAACATTCCAAGCAAAGAAGCATTTTGTTTCCCTGTCCGGTTATCAAAAAATGCGTGGTCTTCTGATACAAATCCAATCTGCCCCATAGCCTTTACACGGTCTTTTCTGACATTGATGCCGTTTACCAGAATGTCCCCATAATATTGGCATTCTTCCTCCAGTATGTAGTTCATAAGTGTGGTCTTGCCTGCTCCGTTTGGTCCGATCAGGCTATAAATGAAGCCCGGCTGTAATTCCATGTTAATGTCCTTCAAATGAAATTTTCGTTTCTTTCCTGTGACATTGTAAAATGTCAGCACTGTCCGCTCCTTACTCATACGATCTGTTCTCCTTTTTTAATCAATTCCATCCTGTATCGATCCGCAGCATGATGTACTTGCAAATCACATATTGAGGCACCTTTATTTCTCCCCATAGAGAGCCTGTACCATCTCCACAAATTCCCCACAGTCAAGCCCGGCCTGCTTAGCCTCATCGATGATCTCTCCCAAGCGTTTTTCGAGCATCATAAGCTGTTTCTCCTTTAAATAGTCCGTGTTATACTCACATACATAAAAGCCTTTACCCGCGACGGAACGGATCAGTCCTTCCTTCTCCAGCTCCTCATAGGCGCGTTTGGTCGTGATCACGCTGACGCCCAGATCTGCCGCAAGTGACCGTATGGACGGCAACGCCTCTCCCGCTTTTAATTCATTCGTTACAATCGCATTTTTTAACTGGTTCACAATCTGTTCGTAGATTGCCAGTGTTCCCTGTGGTAATATGATAATCTTCATGCTGACCTCACTTTACACGTTTATGTACTTTTCTTTCTCTTTCCAATCTTTCTGTTTCCGTGCTATCTCTTTCTGTGCTTTCTCTTTTCGCACTTTATCTTTCTTTGCTTTCTTTTTACGAGCTTTTTCTTGCCGAGTTTTCTATTGCCATTCTCTCTATTGCTGAGTTTTCTCTTTACGAACGTTCTCTTGCTGTTCTTTCTCTTGCCATATTTTTTCAAAACGCTCGGCTAAGCTGAGCAAATACGGAATCTGTCCACTTAAACCCGGCTCTGTTGATAACAAATAAATCTCACATACGTTTCTTTCAAATCATGTCTTCTCTTTTTTGCTGCTTCCCTCAAAATACAGTGCTGCTTCCAGTTCACACGTTATAACCTTCCGGTAGCTTAGTGCCAGCGGGAGCTCGATCAAAAGCAGTGCCAAAAACCCGCCGATCTTCACGGCCAGCAAATCTTTACCATCCAGGATCGTGCCTGCCAGAACACAATGGCAGATTAACGTCGCCGGGATCAAAAATATGATCTGCCAATTATTCCAGTCAGCACGTTTATTATCCCTGTTTGTTCCTTCCTTCTCCCAGCTGTTGCTTGCAGGTGACAGTATGCTGAGCACAAAGCTGTTTGCCAGATATTCCAATACCAGAAGCACATCATTATTTCCCAAAAGAATGTAACCAATTAATCCGGCGATCGCGATCATCATATGAAGTCCGATCCTGAAATAGTAACCATGATACACCATGTTCTTTCTATCCTGTATCGTCATCGGACAAAGATACATGTTCTTGGAAAGTCTGATCGGATGGATTGCTGCAGAAATCAGGATCAGTATCACCGGCAGAACTAATGCCAGATAAATGATCAGACTCTCTGTTTTATCCAATGATACATTTGCAAACCCCATCCCCAGCCTTGAATAAATCGGAATCATTCCCATATATACGATCAGCCAGGAAATCTGATTTTGTTCCTTCCACATTTTCTTCAGTTCACTCCAGCGAAACGCCTTTAAATAATTCCTTACCATACTTTCTCCTTATTTTAAGTTCCGTAAGAAAACAAATGGTGCTTGACGGCAGAGAACATTCCCTCCTCCGACGCATCCGCGTCTACGTCGTTCATTGTCCTCTGGCACCATTTTTTCTTACTGTATTGTTAATGCGATTTACCATACCGTTTACTGTAAAAATACATAAACTCCTCGATCGTCGGGTAGTTTATCTGTAGTTCTTTATCATAATGGTTCTGCCTGCCATGCTTCACAAGTGCTTTCGCGCCGTAAGGCTTCTCCTCAAGATGTAAGATCCTATCAGGTGGAAGAAGCCGGATCTTATAGCTCTCCCCGGATACGATCCGGTATCCCTCGCGAAAGCTTTCGATGTCTCCTGCGAAGATCTGTTTCCCGTTCTCCAGATAGATCAGGTAATCCGCCAGTCTGTCAAGATCCTCCGTCAGATGTGTGGCAAGGATCACGCTCCGCTTCCCGTCTTCCATGAACTCCGTGAGCACCTCCAAAAACTGCTCCCGAAACTGCGGATCAAAATTGGCAGTCGGTTCATCCAGGATCAGAAGCTTCGGATCGTGGGAAAGCGCAAATGCAAACTGTGCTTTCAGTTTCTGTCCCTTGGAGAGCCGGCCGAATCTCTGTTTCGGCTGTAATCCAAAGCGCGAAAGATACTCCTCCATTTTCACTCTGCTGAAACGGGAATAGTATCTGCCGTACTCCTCTGCATTTTCCATAAGAGTAAGCCCCGGATCAAACAGTTCTTCTGTCAGGACTGTCCCGATCTCATCATGGATCTCTTTTTCCGTATTCTCATAAAGACTTCCATCAATCTCCACCCTTCCCTCCTGCGGATAGTACAGTCCCAGAATCAGGTGCAAAAGAGTGGTCTTGCCCGCTCCGTTTAATCCCACCAGTCCGCAGATATATCCTTCCGGGATCTCGAAAGTAAGATTTTCCAATTGAAATTTACCAAGTCTTTTTGAAACATTTTCCAGTCTGATCATACGCTTCTCCTCGCAACTGTTCATCTACTGTATATATCTATATATACACTGTATATACGCATTTGTCAACCACTTTTTTATGATCAAATAAAACAATTGTAGCTTCTTGCTGACATTGACCCACATTTTGTAACGGTTCATCCAATGCATATCTTTATGAAACATACTGTTTTCATGCGAACATGACACAGCACATTTCAAAAAGATATGCACTGTTGTGAACAGTTACCACATTTTAAGAAAACACAGGATCAGGATCGTTTCCTATAAAGCAAAAAGACACCCCCGCAACACTTTTACAAGTATCGCAGGAGCGTCTTAACGTTCCCATTCTATGTCCTTTTATTCTGATCCATCCTATTTGTCACATCAATACTGCGGATCTTTTTCCGAAGCGGCAGAATACTTCTCGGATTGACCGAAAGCTCATCCACGCCCGTTTTTAAAAACATTTCAGTTAACATTGGATCCGCTCCAAGCTCGCCGCAGATCCCGACCCAGATCTGATGTCTGTGTCCGGCTTCCACCGTCATCTGGATCAGCTTAAACAAGGCCGGATGATAAGGATCCAGAAATCTCTCCAGATTTGCATTCTGTCTGTCGATCGCGCAGGTATACTGCGTCAGATCGTTGGTTCCTATGGAAAAGAAATCCACTTCCTCTGCCAGTTCATCTGCACACAAAGCAGCTGCCGGTGTCTCGATCATAATGCCCGTCTGCATCTGACCTGTTTCCACACCTTCTTCAGTCAGTTCCCGTCTGCACTCCGCCAGAAGTTCATTGCATTCCCTGACCTCCTTAACGCTTACGATCATTGGAAACATGATCCCCAGATTGCCGTAGGCGGATGCGCGTAAGATCGCGCGCAGCTGACGTTTGAAGAAATCGTTTCTGGTAAGGCACAGCCGGATTCCCCGACATCCTAACGCCGGGTTGTCCTCCGGTTTGATCCTCATATAGGAAACCGATTTATCTGCACCGATATCGCAGGTGCGGATAATGACCTGTTTGGGTGCCAATGCCTGTGCCACTCGTTTATACGCCTGAAACTGTTCCTCTTCCGACGGCTCCGTCTCACTGTTTAAATATAAGAGCTCGGAGCGGAACAGACCGACTCCGTCCGCATCATTTTCCAGAACATCTTCAATCTCTGAAGGATCGCCGATATTCGCACACACTTTGATCGTCTTACCGTCGAGTGTCTTATTTTCCTTGCCTTTCAACAGAGACAAAAGTGCTTCCTGTTTCTTCCTTTCATCACGCTTTGCGGTCATCTTTTCAAGGAATTCAGGATCCGGATCGATATAAATGCTGGAATGCTCTCCATCCAGGATCGCAAGTTTTCCCTCCCAGGACTTATCGATCTCTTTACAGCGGATCAAGGCCGGCAGATCCATACTCTTTGCGAGGATCGCCGTATGGCTGTTGGAACTGCCCTCTCTGGTCACGATCCCTAACAGGATCTTCTGATCAAGCCTTACTGTCTCGGACGGAGTAAGATCTTCTGCCGCCAGGATATAAGGTTCATCCCGCATCTCTTCCTCCATCTCCCAGCCGGACAAAACATCTAAAAGTGCATTTTTCAATTCACCGATATCGGTACTTCGCTCACGCAAATACGGGTTTTCCATCTCCCGAAACATCTGCGCTGTCTTATCAAAACCACTCCAGATCGCATATTCCGCTTTGTAGCCGCGCTGCATGATAAGCTCTTTGCAGGGATCGATCAGCTCCTCATCCTCGAGCATGAGTTCATGTGCTTCAAAGATCGCTGCGCCATCCTCCCCTGCCGATTTCATTGCTTTTTCGTATAAAATGTGCTGCCGCTTCTGTACTTCACTTCTGGCATGTTCCAGACGCTCCAGCTCCTTTTCCCGATCCTCTGTCCGGGAATAACTGATCTCATACTTATGTTCTTTTAAGATGCGGATCCTGCCGATCGCAATACCATCTGAAATTTTGGTACCGGTGGCCACTATCATTTCGCGCACCTCTCCTTCCTGCTGTCTTGCCTGCATTGTCATTTCACTTTTACAGGCTTTCTCCCATATATTTCTCAATTGCTGCCGTGCATATCTCTTCGTCTTCTCCCTCTACTCTGACGATCACTTCATCTCCCTGGGTGATCCCATTTCTTCCGCACATTTTCTGTAATCCAGTGCCATCTCTCACTCTCCCTTTCTCATAAAGCTTACAAATTCAGAGCAACGTTCTATATACTACTCCAAATTTTCCATATTTGCAAGTATCTTTTTTTCTCCCTTTGCAAGAAGCATAACTGTGGTCAGTGCAAGCACGAAAAACACTACTCCGTAAAACACCATGATGGGAAGCTTCACAAACTCATATAACAAAAAACAGCTTCCTATGACCGCAGCCGATACCAGCATCATAACTGCAAGATTAAAGAATACATTGATGTTACCCCTCAGCGCACTGTATTCATCGTCCCATTCCACATAGGGTGTCGTACTGTCCAGCCAGATTCCGACCACCATGGCGATCAGATGTGCAAGCAACATAAACACTGCATAGATCGCCCCCATAACAAACGGAACGCCCACGTAAAAGCACAGAATGATATCCGTTAAAAGTAACGGCGGATATGTGAATACAAAGCAGACCGCCGCCTTGGCATAAAGCTGTGTCTCATACGAAACCGGAATATATTTGATCAGAGCCAGATGCTTTCCTTCCCTCGTAAAAGCAGTAGATGCCAGCGAATTTAATGCTGTCGCAATGAATGCGATCGTCAGAATGACCATGACAAGTGTCAGATCCGCCCGCTCCTTTCCGGACTGATACAGTGCGATAAATGTTGAAATCGCTCCCTCCTTTCCTTTCGTATAATGAAACAGCAAAAATGTTCCAAACGGCCAGAGAAGATTCACATAAGCCGTATTGTTGGCAAACGCCTGTGTTCGAAGGATTACCCGCAGTTCCTTTTGAAAACTTGCCCTAAATGGTGATCTCTGTTTCAGATCCGCTTCTTTGATTCCCGCTTTTTTGGCAGATCCGAGCGCAGCCACCGTATACAGTCCCTCCAGATAAAGTGCCTTCCCCGTAACGTATAACGCTGCGACGAGCAAAGCATTCCCTGCCAGATAGATCAGAAGATACCGGATACTTCCTGCACTGATCGCCTCCGCCAGCCAGGGCACCGGGAAAAAGATGATATTCAGCGCGCGAAACAGAAAATTGTCGCCACGTACCAGAGATTCCACATAATTTTCCACATTGATCTTTCCGATCCCTCTCAGGGAATATAGAAATAAGCCTCCAAAGATCATCAGAAATACCGTGGACATGTTCTGAAAGACTCTGGCGCTTTTTACCTGTTTGAGCACCGCCGTCAGAACCAGACTAAAAAGTGCCCCGTAGATCATCGGGATCAGCGGGATCAGAAAAACACCGATCAGTGCCGCAAGGATCCCGACCGGGTGAAGTGCTTCCTGCACACCGACATTGATCCCCACCGCCAGAAAATACCCTACATAAACCGCCGCAAGGATCAAAAATTCCATGGCGCTTTCCGCCACATATGCATACAGGAATTTGGCCATCATATAAGTATGACTGGGAATGGGCAATGTTACCAGATATTCCCTGTCTGATGAGAAAAACAGAATGCTGTAAATGACCATGATCCCAAAGATCATGGAAAATGCCGACAAGATCTGCATTTCAAACAGCATACCGCCTCCAAAATTTTCAACTTCGATCATGGCTTCTGTCATGACATAGCTTAAAAAGCCGACCACCACCGTGCATGGGAGCATGATCCCCAGGATCGCTGCTGCCGCAAGAATCCGATAGCTTTTCTTTTCCGGAAGATACATTTCAGCGCTTTTGGCAAACAGTCTGATCATCGTCAGGATCCCGGTATTGTGTTTGCCTTCTCCTGTCCTTGTCATCGCGCGCCTCCTGTAATCTCAATAAAGATCGTCTCCAGGTCTTTTCCCTCATGTTTCTTTTCCAGATCCTCCACCGTTCCCTGATAAAGATTGTGCCCATGATGGATGATCATGATCCGGTCACACAGCTTCTCAGCCACCTCCAGCACATGTGTCGAAAACAATACCGCATTTCCTTTCGCGGCATGTTCTTTCATCATCTGCTTCAGCTCATAAGCAGCCGTCGGATCCAGTCCCGTCATAGGCTCGTCCAGGATCCATGCGGGAGGCTCGTGGATCAGGGCTGCGATCACCATGGTCTTCTGACGCATTCCATGAGAGTATTCCTTCATCGGGATTCCCAGAGAATCCGTCATTCCAAAACGCTCCGCCAGCTCGTGGATCCGTTCTCTTCTCGCCTCCTTCGAGACATTATATAAATCGGCAATATAATTGATGTATTCCGATCCTGTCAGTTGCAACAAAATATCCGGGTTATCCGCCACATACGCAAAACTTCGTTTTGCACTCAGATGATCTTTTACGATATCATACCCATTGATCGTGGCTGTCCCTTCCGTCGGCTTTAGGATCCCTGTCAGCATCTTGATGACTGTCGTCTTCCCGGCACCGTTTGGGCCTGCAAATCCCACGATCTCACCTGGTTTTATTTCAAAGGAAAGTCCGTCCACTGCTTTAAAATCCTTTCCATAAACCATGGAAAGATGCTCTGCTTTTATCATACTTGGTACTCTTTTCTGTTATTGATGTAATAGCTGCGTCTGGTTTTAACCACCCGCTTTTAAGAGAAGCCGGTCACAAGCCAGATAAACTCATGTCCGCCCAGCATTACCTCTTTGGCCGGTCTGGATTCTTTCGTCAAAAGGTCAAAATAATCTTCTACCTGCCTGATCCATGCAGTCTGCTCGTTCTCGCTGAAATTGAACAGGGCGATCAGTTTTTTCCCTTGAAAATAGCGACCGATCCCCAGAACATGATCATTGTTCGTCTCCACCGTCCACACATCCGCCCTGTGATCAAACACTCTGTGATTCTGCCTGATCCTGGCAAGTCTGGTGATAAAGGAAAACAGTTTTTCTTCCCGCGACCCCTTTTGCATGCGGCGCTCAACACTGCTCCAGCTCAGCGCACCTCTATGTAAGTACCGGCTGTCATCTGCCTTTAGCGGATCATCATGATAGCTGTAATCATTCAGCTGTCCTATCTCATCACCACTGTACAAAACAGGCATTCCGCTTAATGTAAACAAAAACGCATGCAGCATGATATCCAGCTTCAGAGCTGCCTTCAGGCTCTTCGCATCCCCCTGCCTTTCTGCCGATTCTATGCCGCACAAAGATGCGG
Source organism: Lachnospiraceae bacterium (assembly GCA_015056815.1). GTDB lineage: Bacteria > Bacillota > Clostridia > Lachnospirales > Lachnospiraceae > SIG333. The sequence goes on from SVFN01000011.1 coordinate 112,231, forward strand.
TTGTACCACACAGTCTGGCATCATCCGATTTGGGATCGTCATTGTACAGTTCTCCCCTGGAAAAGCTTCCTTCCCAGGCTCCTGTCAAAAAATCATTCAGATACTTCTTATGCGGTATCTCATTCATTCCAAATTGCTGTAAATATTCATAATCCAGTCCCCAGCCGATGTCATCATGACACCGCAGATAATTAAGAAAAACATACTGCTTCGGAAGCTCGAACACCTGATCCAGCTGATGCTTTAAAAGGCGTACATCTCTCGTCGCCACTGTGTGCCAGGTCGTAGCCATGGTCGTCACATTGTAGAGCATGTGACATTCCGGTTTCGCCACTGTGCCAAAATACGGTACCACCTTGGTCGGTTCCATCACAACCTCCCCGAGAATCAGTGTTCCGGGACAGACAACCTGTGTCGCCAGACGCATCAGACGTACCAGCGTATGCACCTCTTTCAGATTTCTGCAGTCGGTTCCCAGTGTCTTCCAGATATACGGGACAGCATCGAGCCTGATCACATCGACTCCCTGATTACACAGGTACAGCATATTGGCAGTCATATCGTTAAACACAGTAGGATTGCGGTAATTCAGATCCCACTGATAGGGATGAAATGTGGTCATTACAACTTTCTGTAACTCCTGACACCAGGTAAAATTACCGGGTGCCGTCTGCGGAAACACCTCCGGCAAAGTCTGCTCGAACGCGTTTGGGATCTCCCAGTTATCAAAGAAGAAATAGCGATCCTGATAGTCTTTCTCACCCTCCTTCGCACGCTTTGCCCATTCATGCTCGTCACTGGTATGATTCATCACAAAGTCAAGGCAAACACTGATCTCCCGTTTATGACATGCTTCGGCCAGTTCCGAAAGATCTGCCATGTTTCCCAACGCAGGTCTGATTTTGCGGAAATTCGATACGGCATATCCACCATCACTGTGCCCTTTCGGACTTTCAAACAGAGGCATCAGCTGCAGATAATTCACACCGCATTCTTTTATATAATCCAGATGTTCCCTGACCCCCCGCAGCGTGGCGGCGAAGTTCTCCGCATACATGACCATTCCGAGCATTTCTTTATCCGCAAACCATTCCCGCTCCCTCTTTCTCTTGCGGTCGATCTCCTTTAATTCCTGCTTTCTGGCCGAATAATAGGCATACAGCATATTACAGAAATAATTAAATGCCTGTAGATTATTGTGATACAGCTCCCCATAGAGCCATTTCATCTCATCATAGCATTCCGACAGCCTTGCCGTGAACACATCATCCCATTTTTTCTGTTCCAACATAACCATCCTCAAGAAATCGTCCCTGCTATTGTTCCATCTTACTTACTTCATCCAGCTGCTTCGCCTGTGCATAAATTCCCTCCAACAGCTGTTCGAATCTTGTAAACTGCGATACTGCTTCATTCGATGTATTCACGCCTTCATTGGAAAGAGCGGCGATCTGCTCGCTGGTCGCTGACAGATCCGAAATACTCTCATTGATCTGTGTTGTTGACTGAATGATCGTTTCAAGCCCGTTTCCGATCTCGGAGAAACACTCGATCAGTGAAGATACATTCTGATTGATGATCCGGAATTTCTCTGCCGTATCTGCGATCAGTTCGTTTTGCTCATCCACAGACTGGGCTGTCTCATCAATACTCTTCATCGCCTTATCCGCATCAGCCGTCAGCTCGCCGATGATCGTCTTGATCTGGTTCGAAGCCGTATTCGTCTGATCCGACAGCTGGCGGATCTCATCCGCCACCACTGCAAAGCCTTTGCCCGCTTCTCCGGCACGCGCAGCCTCGATCGAAGCGTTCAAAGACAACAGATTGGTCTTGGAAGAAATGGACACAATAATACCGACGATATCCTGAATGTTCTCGACTTTCTTCGTGACTGCCTGCGTGGACTCGATCGTGATCCGGCTGTTACGTACTACGTTCTCGTTTTTCTCTTTCAGACCTTCGATCACATTCTCCCCATCCCTGACCGTATCCTGTGCCGCTTTGGATGCTTCTACCATCTGTGCACGCTGTCTGTCAACCTGTCCGGTCTGATCCTGGATATCCTGACACTTCATAGCCTGGCTCTCTACTGCATTCGCCGTATTGACCGTACTCTCTGCGATATCCTGCATCCCGCTGTTGGTAGATTCAATGATATCCTTTAACTGCCCGATACTGCTTTGCGCCTGTGCAAAAAGTTCTGAGATATTCCCTGCGATCTCAGCCATGGCGTCATTTGTTTCCTGCTGGATCTCCATCGTTTCTTCGATCTCCTCATTGTTTTCCCTTGTAAATGCGCCTAACAGTTTGACGGATTCCACAGCCGCCACACCCGACAGAATAATGACAAAAGTCGCCACACTTCCTTCCTCCGGAAAGGCTTTTGTCTTAAGGATCGTCTGGATCAGACAGATCAAAGGCGCGATCGTAAAAATTGTCTGCCCGATCACCAGAAGTTTCATATCCATATACAGGATGCACGAGATAAGGATCGGAACACCGGAAGCATAAAGCATAAGCGTCCCGCCGAAGATCACCGACATACAAAACATAAATGCCGAACTGGCCAGGATAATGATCCCGCCAAGTCTCTCTTCCCGGAATTTCACATAACCGAAAATGACTCCGATCGTACCGATGACATCCGATCCGATTCCCATGTATATTCCTGTGGACACTCCTACCATCTTAATTCCGATCAATGTCATACTCCAGAACATGATCGCCACTACCAAATTGATGATAAATATTTTTTGATTCGCTCTTCTGTACTGCTCTGCTGTCATAGTTTGTCCTCCTGCTTTGTAAATAGAATTTGTTATATGTAACAAAATTTTCAGAAACTTTTGAAATATTATATCAAATTTTCATAATTATTACAATGCGTTTCGACAAAAATCTCCGATGATAGATATTTTTCACCGGAAATACAAAGAAACCATTTCGGGCATAAAAAATACCTGCTATGCAGCATAGTTTCGCAACATACCACATAACAGGCACACACAGGCAGCTCAAAAAGCCCTGTTCTTTTGAAAAGAACTCCTGACAGCCCCGGCCGGACAGGCTGCCTTGCAGCGCCCACAGCGGATACACTCAGCACTGTTGATATCTTCTCTTACTTTCACATTCATCGGGCAGACCGATTCACATTTGCCGCAGTCTATGCACCCGTGTTTGTCAATCTGCATCCGGAAAAATGCAAAACGGTTGAACAACCCGTAAAATGCGCCAAGCGGACAGAGATATTTGCAGAAAAAGCGTTCTATGAACACAGCCCCTGCAAGCACCAGGGCCAGAACCGCCACCTTCCAGGTAAACAGTGCTCCTGCCATCTGTCTGAGCTGAGGATTTGCGATCATGTGAAAAACACCACCCTCCAACGTACCTGCCGGACAGAGATATTTGCAAAACCACGGTGTGCCCTGCCCGAAAGGATCTGCGACCAGCGCCGGAAGCAAAAGGACCAAAAGCAAAAGCAGCACATATTTGATCCACCTTAGAAGGTGGTCTGCTTTCTGCGGTATTCTGACCTTTGGCACTGGCAGTTTATGAAGTATGTCCTGTACAAAACCGAATGGACATAAAAAACCGCAGGCCAGTCTTCCGATCACTGTTCCGACCAGCATTAAGCTTCCTAATATATAAAAGGAAATACTGTGCCTGCTCCCTCCGGCTACCGCCTGCAGGGCTCCGATGGGGCAGGCTCCAAGCGCGCCCGGACAGGAATAACAGTTTAACACCGGAACACAGACATATTTTCCCTTACCGTTATAGAGTTTACCGCTCAGAAATCCTTTGGCATATCCGTTGAAAAATACTGTCGCTGCAAGCTGACACAGGTGTCTGTGCCACTCATTCTTTTTTATCTCCTGTTTTGTTTCTACCCGATCCCGATGCATTCCAGACATATCCTCACCGCCTTATTCCAGACTTCCGCCGCCTCACCTCTGTATATTCCTGCCGCAACAAAGAATGCGCCCGTAACCAGAGCGCATATTCTTATGATTTTTTGATGCTTTTCTATTAAGATCCGATCATTCTTACCTGCCCGTTTATCCACGATGGACTCCTCTACATTTTCTCTTTCCCCAGTGCTGTAAGTGCCGCATTCACCGCTTCCGTATAATCCGCCTCCAGATTTTCCCTTCCGCCGATCAATGCATCACCGATGATGTTCCCTTTCGAATCGACCAGGATCGTCGTGGGAATATACATGATCTCATTGCCAAGTGCTTCCAGATCACCATCTCCACCAACCAGTGTCACACTGTCAAGTCCTGCATCCGCGAGAATCTGCTTCGCACTCTCCGCTTCATACGCTCCGTCCACGCACCATGTCATAAGTGTCACATTCTCCGGAAGACTCTTTGCAAATGCTACCAGATCCGGCATTTCTGACTGACACGGTCCGCAGTATGTTCCCCAGATATTGATAATCGTCACATCTTTATCGGCAAAATTCTCGTTGGAAAAGCTGCCGCCGTCTAACGTTGTCGCTGTAAAACTATTTAAGGATGGAAGACCGCTGGTATTCTCCGGTACAACACTCTCTCCGGAGTTTTTTGCTTCCTCTGCCAGCTCAGCTTCTTCCTGCTCCTGCGTACTGTTTTCTTCCGCATCCGCTTCACTCTCTTCCGGGTTTTCCATCGTTTCTTTCTCCTCCCCGTTTTCTTCTGCCGGGGCTTCTTCGCCGGAGCCTTCCGCCGACTCCACTGTCATACCACTGTCCATGGTATCCAGCTCTTCTGCACAGCCTGTCATAACACCTGTCACCAGTATCAGACTGAGCATAAGCATTTTCATTTTACGCATTTTCATCTGAAATTCCTCTTCTTTCTTCTATAATGACGCCAATATCATCTTTTGCTGTTTCGTTCTTTTCTATACCCGCTTCCGCCTCTCGCCTTGAAATAATCCGCCTCGCATTTCGGAAGATTCTTGACACTTCATGGATATTCTGTTTATTACTCTATTTCATCTACCATATAATTGCAATAGTAATAATGCCGAATTTGCCTCCCGCGCATATTTCTCAAACTCCGGCATAAACTGTATCAAGAACTGTATCGGAGCAAACTCATGAAGATCCACTGGAAAAAACTGCTCATCTGCATCGCAATCCCGCTTCTTACCGGGCTCGCCGCCTCTTTTCTCACCAGAGAAAATATGTCTCTGTTTGATTCTATCCGTAAGCCTCCGTTGTCCCCTCCCGACTGGCTGTTCCCGGTTACCTGGACGGTCCTGTATGTCCTGATGGGGATTGCCTCCTATCTGGTGCTTCTTACATGCAAACCGGACTGCACTCCCCTCATTGTCTACAGCGTACAGCTTGCCTTTAATTTTGCATGGTCACTTTTCTTTTTTAACCTCAGGCTATACCTTTTCTCTTTCCTGTGGCTGATCTTATTATGGCTGTTGATCTTAACTACCATACTCCTGTTTCGCAGAATTTCCAAAACAGCCGCCTGTCTCCTGCTGCCCTATCTGCTTTGGGTAACCTTTGCGGGATACCTGAATTTCGGGATCTTTCTTCTGAATGGATAACGCAGTACACTTCACGCCAGAACCGCCGGATTAGAATGCCGGCGGTTTTTGTTATTATCCTCATAATTTATCTATAATATACTCATTCATCTTATCGTATGATTCCCAACACTCTTTATCCGTTTTGACACTGCTTGCAATGGTAAGTGTCTGAATATACTTAAAGATCTTTTCCATCGTAATCTTTTCATTCAAAATTTTCTGAATACTTTCATTCGTGATCGAAACGATCTGATGTGCTGCAAGATTTCGTATCTTTTCCTCAATTCTTCGCATATCCGCCACTGCGTCTTTTAAATTATCTTCGTACAAATACTGTATCAAAACCGGTTTTAAATTACTTGCTGCGACCTTTGTCCTTTCTTTAAATGTGCCGAATTCTGCATTTAACAGCTGATAAATCCTCTTCCCTTCTGCATCCTGCTCTAATTTTTTAATACTCCATTCTTCTCCCTTCGGAGTCTGATTAAAATAAACTGTAACATCCATCTTACATTTGTTCTTCAGTATATCTAAGAATAAGTCTGTTAAAATCGGAGAAATACCCCGGATAAAATCAGCAAACTCCCGTTTTTTTACTTTTAGCTGCAAAGTCAGCACATACTCAAACTTCTGCATCTGATTTCCCTGCCTGATCGGAAACACATCATATCCCCACTTTCCAGACAACTTTTGTACCTTCACCAGATCAAGCTGTGAACGCGCCTCAGCCATTTCTAAAAGATCCATCGTCTCTTCCTCCAAAGGATTTTTCAGTTCTTTCGCCAATGTAAAAGCTGCTGAATAGTTATAATTTCTAAGTTGCTTTATTATGATATTCTTCTTCAAAATATCAGAAAGATTCTGACATTTAGGCTCTGTGCATCTGTTTTTGGCACCTTGTTCATTATCCTGATTCAATTCCCAAAATTCTTCCGGAGAATAAACATTATCCCCAACGCCATAATGTACATTGATTCTCTTTTCCGGCGTAGTAACCTGAACAGAAACTATCTTTTTTTCGGACAAAACAGATAACAACAACAAGGCGCTTTTCATGGCCGGAGTGCCCGAGGCGATATTAAAGAAAAGTGAATCCTCCTGTTCCATATCTGCCTCAATTTTTGTGATGTAAGCGCCAAATTCTTCATAATAAAAATCATATTCCTGAACTTCTGTCAAATCTTCGTTTTCGATCAAATGCACAATAAATGGATGTCCTAACATTTCTCCGAGCCGTTCTATACAATAGGTATATCTGCTGTCTCTTCTTTGTCTGTCAACCATTTCCTTTGATAGATATAAATAGATAATATCCGGTTTGTAATACCGGCAAATATGCAGCATAGATCCATCAAATCCTGTTGCTGCGGAAATCGGATCATTTCCTCCAATTGGTGAAAACAATATTTTCTTCCCCATAATCTGCTCCTCTTATTTTACTGTACAACAGTCATTCTTTTCTTTTAAAAGATGATAGCATCTTCATCCTGCTCCCGGTTAACCGCCATTCCAAAATTCTTAACCTGTCCCTTCCCGATAATCTTATATACTCTGACGCTGTCTTCACTACTGACAAACTGCGGTATGCCGGCAAGCATTTTTCTGTAAATATTTTCTTTAATCACAGCTTCAAATGCTGATTTTTGAATCCGGAATCCATAACCTTGCAAGTACTTTGCAAACTTCACACGCTTTTTATTACTCACGATGTCATATATGATCAGCACAAATACTTTATCCTCTTTTGCATCTTCCTTTATTTCAAAGAAATAATCTTCCATACAATCACCTACCGTATTCTCATAGGCACATATAATCCTGCATCTCCCTGTTCGATTGCTTTCGCCAACTGTCCCACTTGAAGCTCCATGGCCCTGCGAAAGCTCACTTCATATTCTATGTAATCCAGATATCGGCAATAGGTATTTAACTTACTGTTCATTTTATTCAGAAATATCTTCATGCCGTCGTTTGTCAAGAACACTCCCGGTTCCTCATCTTCTCGCCGAAAATGTGTTTTATCCATTTCATGTCCATTCAGAAGGCTCATAACCACAGAATCGACAATTACTGCTCTCCACTCTTCCATCAGATCACTTGCGAGAGTAGGATGCTTCTCTCTATCTTGATGAATAAAGCCAAAATACGGGTTCAGCCCTTTTGCCTGTATTTTTCCATAAATCTCATTCATTACGATAGAATATCCCAGACTTAACAAAGAATTAAATTCATCTTTGGGAGGTCTTCTGTTTCTCCCTCGAAAATAGAATTCCGGCTCCACCAATTTAGCTAATCCTTGAAAGTAGTACTTTGCAGCAGTGCCTTCATATCCCATTAGCTGTTCCACTCCGGAACAGTCCTTCATTTTGCTGTAGCTTATATGCATCATTTTTATTTCTTCATTTATATCTTCATTTTGATTCCTTGCATATCTGCGCAAAACAACTTCTTGATTTTTTACTTTCGTCTGTAGTATTTTACGTCCAAGTTCTAAAGCAAACTCCGAATGATACAGCTCTGCCTGTTTTCTCTGCCGTTCCACTTGAATATGCCCGGTGGATTCCAGGCATCCGAAATAACTGCCGTTTTTAGAATAATAATTAACCGGGACACCTCGTTTCAAGCACTCCACCGTACACTGAGTTGTCATCTGTGCACGTCCAAATATACTGATACTCTCAAGAGTCTCGATCGGCACTTTGCGCCATTTGGTTTCTTCTTTCTGGACTTTTACATAATTCGCCTCAATTGAAATAGTCGATCCCTGCTCTGTTACATATAAATAGCTCATGGAATCACTCCCCTTTTCCATTTGCATAATCTGATCAGGTTAGAATATCCTATAATTTTTCTTTATACAAATCCCATTCTTCAACCGGTATATCCAATGCTGTCATTGCCTGTTCTGCACTCCATTTCATATTCTTCATCAGATTAATAATTGCTTCAAGCCTGCCTTCTTTTCTGCCTTCTTTTCTAGACTCTTCTTTCATTTCTGTAATTGCCACACACATATCTCGCCTACCCCCTTTCGTGACACACCTTTCTTTTATATCCTTTAATTCTTTTGAATGTGTTACTTCTTCGATCACATCATACGTCATTTCCGTAACATCCTGAAACAATGCGTGATTTTTTCTGATAAACTCCTTTCCACAGACAGGAGCGAACCAATATTGTGAAAAGACATCGTATTAACATAGCTACTCTGACTCTCCCAAGTTCTTCCGAAATTCTCCTGCTCTATTTGATTAGTAGTTATGAGTGAAGCCTCACACGACTAAAGTCGCGTGCTTCCAAATAAGAAACACAAGAGAATGATAGCATTGCTGTTGTTCTCT